>CAMAXY010000013.1 GCA_945862215.1 Singulisphaera sp. GP187
CACTTCGAACCATGCCTGCGATTGTGATCGCGCAAGTGCAAGGACCCGCGCTTGCCGGTGGTTGTGCGATCGTTGCAGCATGTGACATTGTGTGCGCATCTGACTCTGCAACTTTCGGATATCCCGTTCACCGAATTGGTGTCACTCCCGCAGTCAGTTTGCCCACATTGATGGCGACTATTGGATTCGGTGGAGCGCGATCACTTGCGCTCTCTGGAGAAATCATCGACGCGCAACGCGCGAAGGCGCTTGGACTTGTTCAATTTGTCGAGTGCGACGAATCTGCGCTTGCAGGTCGAGTCACGGCGCTTGTTGATGCGCTCTTATTGAAAGGCCCACAAGCATTGCGTGCGACAAAGATGTGGCTGAATCAAATTGACGGCACGAGTCCTGAAGGATTTCTAGGAAGCCGTGTTCATGACACGATCAATGCAACAGTAAAACTCTGCGGTCAAAAAGAAGCGGTCTCGATGCTTCAGGATTTCTGGAGCAAACGCAAAGGTGCTTTATGAAGTGGATCGAAGACATTCGCCGTTTTTTTCGGGATCTTGATTATTACTCCATCAAGCGTCCGACCACGACCTGGTCAAGGATGCTCATTCGAAATCTCTGGGTGACTTTGTGCTTGGCATTCATCTGCTCGATCGCAATGCACTTTCTTGCAAAGTCCTTTTCACCGCCTTTTACCTGGTGGGATTTCCTCCGCAATGCACTCCTCAGCTGGCCCTTCTTCTATATAGGAGGGCTTGGCGTCTCAGGTTTTCTCTACATTTGGAAGATCACACACTCCCAACACTCTCAAAATGTTCGAAAAACGCTCAGAACACAGGGAATCTGCCCGAACTGCAAGTATTCACTCAAAGGAAATCCTTTCGCCATTCGCTGCCCAGAATGCGGCAAACATCTCTTCGGGTGATTGACTTTGCGTACGCTTGAACCCATGGAAGATCTCGTTCAACTCGCAGTTGCTCACGGTTGTGCAACGATCACGATGCGCCGGCCAGATGCGCGCAATGCACTGGACCTTCCGCTGATCCAAGCTTTCGCCGATGTTATCGCTCGCGTTGCGCAGCACATCAAAGAGACGCCGAATGACATTCGAGTTGTTGTCCTCGCCGGCGAAGGAAAATCGTTCTGTGCTGGTATGGACTTGAAGGCCGTGATGCATGACCCCATTCAAATGGGACGAATGCTCCGACAACTTTCTATGACTCTGCTTGCGCTGCGACAATTGTCAGTGCCAACCATCGCACGAGTGCAAGGCGCTGCAATCGGTGGTGGTTGCGGATTGGTCGTCGTCTGTGACTTTGCCGTTACGCATCCTGAAGCCAAACTTGGATATCCAGAAGTCGATCTTGGCGTCTGCCCTGCAGTTGTAGCGCCTTGGCTGATCAAGAAAATCGGCGCTGGACCTGCGCGAGCGATGTTGCTTTGCGGTGGAACGATGAAAGGCGACGAAGGATTCTCGCGCGGACTCGTCACGCACTGCGCACCGATCGATCAACTCGATACGACGATCGCCACACTCGTTGCACGGTTACTGACTGGCGGACCAAACGCATTGGCATGCACCAAGAACATGCTGAACGAACTTGATGGATCGAATGACGAGCAAGTTGCCATTGCAGCCGCAGAACTTTCGGCGAAAGTGATTGCGGGCGCAGAAGCGAAGGCCCATCTTTCGCGCCATTTTTCAGCACATTCCCGCTCGAATTCAGAAAGATAAAACATGCTCCCAGTCGAAAGAACTGCCGATGGAATCGCCATCATCTCGCTCACCCCAAATCCAACAAAGCTTCGCGGTGGTGTTGTTGTCTTGGATTCTTGGTTGATCGAAGAAATCGCTACGACACTCGATGCAGTCGCTGCAACATCGCCCAATGGAATCGTTCTGCGTTCTGCAAGCGAAAGAGTTTTTGTTGCAGGCGCCGATTTAGCAGAGATCGATGCGCTCGATGACCTCGCACTTGATGCTTATTTGCGGCGAGGATCAGATGCATTTGCGCGCCTCTTTCAAGTTCCTTGTGCAACTGTTGCGTTGGTACATCGCGCTGCGCTCGGTGGCGGATTAGAAATTGCGATGCACTGCGACGGCATCATCGGAACACTTGCCAGAGCAGAGGAAAAGCCATGGAGAATTGGATTGCCCGAATGCGGCCTTGGAATTTGTCCTGGTTGGGGAGGCACGCAGATGTTGCCTGCGAGAATTGATCCCACAACTGCGATCACACAAACTGCAATAGGGCAGACAAATTCTGTGAACGCACTCCCTGCTGGATTGTTCGATGTTGCTGTGAATGCCGGTGAAGACGCCTTGCGTGTGGCGCTCGATTGGCTCGCGGCAAATCCCCGCTCGAAGCCGCAATCGCAACCAAAATCGATCAACGCTGTTCTTGCACCGACCATTCAAGCCGCCCTTGAAACCGCGCGCGGCGTTGTCACCGCGACGGAAGCTTCGAATGCGGTCATGGAATGTGTCGATATTGGGCTCAAGGGCGGCTGGCAAGCAGCACTTGCGGCAGAGCGAAAGCATCTTGTTGCACTTCGTCACACCTCTGTAGCCCGCGAAAAACTATCGCAATTCCTTAAACCTGCAGGCTGAGTCAATTTCGGCTCGGCGCTTCGCATAAGAACATTTCCCATTTTGATCGTCAAATAGGCTATTGTTCTGTTTCTCTCAAACACACGAACGGAGTTTTTATGACAACGACAAACAGTACAAATCTTGCCGACAACCTGAAGAACATTTCCGCCAACGATCGCAAGCAGATCGAAGCTGCGCAAGAAATGCTCGGACCAGATCCTGCCACGATGGGCGTGATGAAGAATACTTTTTGGGGAACATTTCGAGAGGACTTGCTCTTTCCATATCCCAAGAGTGCGCAAGAGGAGACTCAGCGCTGCAATGAACTGCTTGCAAGACTCGATACATATCTCAAGACCGAACATCCAACGCATGAAATTGATCAACAACAGCACATTCCAGAATGGGTTGTGAAAAAGCTTTTTGACCTTGGCGTGCTCGGTATGACTATCTCGCAAGAATTCCATGGTGGTGGGTTTGGAATCACGAGTTACAACCGAGTGCTTGAACGAATTGGGCGTGCGTGTGGTTCAACTGCCGTCATGGTCTCGGCGCATCAATCAATCGGATGCAAAGCCTTGATGCTCTTTGGAACTCCCGAACAGAAAAGTCATTTTCTTCCGCGTTTGGCGAAAGACACATTGAGTGCCTTCTGCCTCAGCGAACCAAATGTTGGATGCGATGCTGGAGGACAAGAAACACGCTGCGAAGTCAGCGAAGATGGAACGCATTTCATTCTCAATGGCGAAAAGAAATGGGCAACTTCTGCTGCGCTGAGTGGACTTTTCACAGTGATGTGCAAGCAGAAAATCACGGATCCAAAGAGTGGAAAAACGAAAGATTCAGTGACAGCGCTCATTTGCACTCCAGATATGGAAGGCATCGAAATCTTCAGTCGCAATCGATCGAAGTGTGGAATCCGAGGAACATGGCAAGCGCGAATTCGACTGACCAATGTCAAAGTTCCGCGAACCAACTTGCTATCCAAAGAAGGCCGAGGACTGAATGTTGCTCTGACGTGTCTGAATTATGGACGGTGCACTTTGTCTGCTGGAATGCTCGGCGGGGCGAAATACGCCTTCGAGCAGGCGACGAAGTGGGCGAAATATCGATATCAATTCGATCGACCGCTGGGCGAATTCGATCTTGTGAAGGAGCGACTCGCACGCAGTGCTGCATACGTGTACGCAATGGATGCGATGCTCTATATGACTACTGGATTCCTCGACCGCGGCGACGAAGACATCATGTTGGAAACGGCGATGTGCAAAGTGTTCTGCAGCGAATATGGATTTCGCACGGTGGATGATGCGATGCAAATTCTGGGCGGCGAATCGTATATGACCGAGAATAATGTCGAACGAATTTGGCGTGATTCTCGTATTAATACGATCGTCGAAGGCGCGAACGAAGTCATGCATTCATTCATATTTGCATACGGCTCAAAGCAACTCGGCGAATGGATGCTGGGAATCAAAGCGAAGCCATTCAAGCAAATCGGCGCGGCGGCGCGCATTGGTGGAGAGCTCTTCTTGGGAATGCGTCGGCCAGTTCCAAGATTTGAAAAGATTCATCCAAAGTTGCAGCGGCACGCTCAAGAACTGATGTTCCGCATTCGGGACCATTCATACAACGTAAAAATGATGTTCAAGGAACACGAAGAGGGATTGATCGGAAATCAATTCATCCAAGCGCGCCTTTCAAAATGTGCGATGTGGATTCATGCAGTTTCATGCACGCTCAGTAAGTGCGATGCACGATTGCGATCAGGGTTGGAAGGTGCGAAGCTTGCACATGAAATGTTGGTGGTCGATCAACTGTGCGCACTTGCAAATGCTGGGATCGATGAAGAGACGCGCGGTCTTCGCTGGAATATCGACGCAATCACTCGCACATGCGCAGATTCGGTTCTCGCCCAAGCGGATGGTCTCAGCAATGCGGAGTTTTCCATTCCAGAGCGCACGCCAGTGATGGCTGCTCGCGGAACTGGGCTGCCAATTGCGACCCACGGCATTCCACAGTTCGGAAGTGGAACGGCGTTCACTGGTCAAAAAGTGGAATAACCGCTCACGAGATTTCCACTGTTTCCCCCCATTTTTCTGACGGTTTGGTCAGTAAGACCCTCATCGTCTATTCTTTTCCGTTCGTGTATCGCAGCGAGATCAGTTCACACTCATTTTCTTTGGAGCATTGAATGCACATTCTTGAAAGCATGGTTCAGCACGGACACGAACGCATCTCCTTCACAAATGATCCGGCAACGGGATTGAGGGCGATCATTGCGATCCACTCGACAGTGCTTGGCAACGCGCTTGGTGGAACGCGACGCTTCCATTATGGAAATGAGAATGATGCGATTTTCGATGTGCTGCGACTCTCCGAAGGAATGACATACAAAGCTGCTGCTGCGGACCTCGCTCTCGGCGGCGGCAAGAGTGTCATTCTCTTGAATAAGCAAGGCGAACAACCAACCGAAGCTCAAGGACGCTCGATGGGTCGATTCGTTGAAAGTCATGGCGGTTCGTACATCGCAGCAGAAGATGTTGGAGTCAGTCCGCAGTTCTGTGATTGGATGGCACAAGAATGTCGCCACATCATGGGCGGCGAAGCTGTTTCACATGGCGGTGATCCAAGTCCTTGGACCGCACTTGGTTGCTTCAATTCGATGAAGGCATGCCTGCGACATCTTGGTCGCAAGGTTGATTTCTCGAATCTTTCCGTCGGCGTTCAAGGATGTGGCGCGACGGGTTACAAGTTGGCAAAGTTGCTTCGCTCAGCCGGCGCTGCGGTCATGGTGACCGACGTGCATGTGCCAACAATGAAGCGCGCCGTTGAAGAGCTTGGTTGCGTTGCGATCGGCAACGACCGCAATCTTTTCCACGAAAAACTGGACATTTTGGCACCTTGTGCGATGGGTGGAATGCTCGATCACGCGACAATCACCAACCTTCACTGCGAGATTATTTGTGGAACCGCGAACAACCAACTGATGAATCCGCATACTGATGGAGCACTGTTGAAGAAGCGCGGCATTCTCTATTCACCAGATTTCATCGCCAACGCTGGTGGTCTGATTCGGCTCGGCGGATTGCATCTTGGCATGACTGAAGCGACCATCGATCAGAAGGTTGCGGCAATCGAAGAGACAACGCTTGCCGTGATGCGAGAGTCTGCTCATACAGATAGTGTTTCTGATGCTGCGATCGCTTATGCAAAGCGACGAATCGATGCGGCTCGCAAAGTCAAGGAAGCGCATTTGGCTCCGACAGCTGCTCCAACAGCATGACAGGCTGATCGCATTCGATGTTAAAGCCAAGTCTCGGTCGCCTCGAAATAATTTGCGGTCCGATGTTCTCTGGAAAGACAACGGAGTTGATTCGCCGCATTGAGAGCGCGCGTGAATTGGGTTTCACCACACTTGCGATTAAGCCAACAACCGATACGAGATATGCCCTACAGGAATTGGTCACACACACTGGCCAGCGCATTCAGGCATCTGCGGCACTGAACGCAGCAGAAATTCTCACGCGTGTTGGCGAACTGCGGATTTCGAATCGCATACAAATCATTGCGATCGACGAAGCGCATTTTTTTGGCGAAGAACTTTCACAAGTGTGTGTCACGCTTGTATCGGAGGGAACACGAGTCATCGTTGTGGGACTGGAATTTGATCACCGCGGCGATGTCTTTGAGCCTTTCCCCTCATTATTTCCGCTTTCAAACGACACGACTCGGCTTGTGGGAGTTTGCGCGCTCTGTGGCAACAAGGCAATACACACGCAACGCATGATCGCAAATTCTCAGCGGATCGTCGTTGGTGGTGTTGGCGATTACGAACCCCGCTGCGAAAAGTGTTTCGTGCCATCGCGAGGATGATTCACAAAGCAGTATTCTCATGCGCACATGCAGCAACTCACTGGCTTGATTGGCATTTGCGTCATCCTTGCAATTGGATTTGCGCTTTCTACAAACAGACGACGAATCAATGTGCGAACGATCGTCTCTGGAGTTGCAATCCAACTGTTGCTTGCATTTCTTTTCCTGCGATTTCCACCTGTTGTTGGGGTCTTTGATCTTTTCGCTGCTGGTGTGACTCGTGTGATTTCATTTGCAGATTCCGGCACGTCCTTCATCTTTGGAAAAGCCGCAGACCCAAGCGGACCGTGGGGGTTCATATTTGTTGTCAAGGTGCTGCCAATTATTATTTTCTTCGCATCGTTGATGGCTGTCCTTTATCACTTGGGAATTATGCAGCGCCTTGTGGCAGTGTTGGCATGGGTCATTCGCCGCGTACTGAATGTCACTGGTGTTGAAGCTCTTTCTGCATCAGCGAATATTTTTGTTGGTCAGACTGAAGCACCACTCACCGTGAAGCCGTTCATTGCAACGATGACGCGATCGCAAATTATGGCTGTTATGACAGTGGGATTTGCGACAATTGCAGGCAGTGTCATGGCGGCATACATCGTGATGCTCGGTGGCGATTCAGATGAAACTCGCATTCTGATGGCGAAACATTTAATGACTGCCAGCGTGATGTCTGCGCCAGCTGGATTGGTGATGGCGAAGCTGATGCTGCCAGAAACCGAAACTCCGCGAGATGAATCTCTTGATGCTCTCAAGACGATTCCAAAGACCACCTGCAATGTGATGGATGCAGCCGCCGAGGGGGCGACAGATGGTTTGCGACTTGCGCTGAATGTTGCAGCGATGCTTGTCGCTTTCGTTGCACTCTTGGCCTTATTGAATTATCCGTTGACAGCACTGAGTGAAATTGACTCAATCGCAGCGTGGCGGGCCGCGCACGGAATCCCAGTGCTGACATTTCAAAATATCCTTGGCTATGTCTTCACTCCCCTTGCTTGGTGCATGGGCGTTGGCACGGAAGACGCGCGTAAAGTTGGTTCACTCATGGGTCAACAAATTATTGCCACCGAATTTGTGGCATACGTCGATTTGAGTGCGTCGCTTCGTGACGGAACAATTGGCTTTCGGGCAGCGCAAATTTCCACGTATGCGCTCTGCGGATTTGCGAATTTGCCGTCAATTGCAATTCAAATCGGCGGACTGAGCGCGATGGCACCAAATCGACGCGGCGACTTCGCGTCGCTTGGTCTGCGCGCAATGGTCGCGGGCGCACTCGCATGTTGGATGACTGGAAGTGTTGCAAGTTTGTTCATTGGGTGATGATTAATTTTTTCGATGCATAAAGTATCTTCACGCTGCGCATGGCCGACGAATATTCAAACTCCAATTCATCATCGGCCGCGCGAAGTCATTCTGGCGGGTGCTGCGGATGCTCGGGATGCGGAACGATCTTTGTGCTGCTCATTCTTGCTGCAGGGATTTATTTCGGAGTTCGATCGTGTGACAAGATCAGCGATGCCATCAAAAATTTCTCCTTCGTACAAACCACAATCACCAGCACATTGACCAGTGCACTTGGGGATCTGCAACCACAAGGTGGACTGCTCGTTGGCTGGCGTGAAATCGATACGCGCGTGAAGTTCGATCGCGAAACAACGGTTGGTGCGTTTGGATACAAAGTCCCCGTCGGTTCCGTACATGTTTTTCTGGATGTTCCTGGCAATCGTGCGCAGTACATCATTCCATCCAATGGACCAAACGACGAACATTGGGATGCTCAGCCCATCAGCGAAAGCGTCATCATGCTGACTCTTCCGGCGCCGATCGTGAATGACAAAGTGGTTGAAGTTCAATCAGATCCTGGAAAGATAAAGGTGTATATCGACAACGATTGGATGGAGCATCTCATTCCAAGTGGCGGCGACATAGACCAAGCGAAGAAACTTCTTCGACAGGCTGTCATTGAAACTGCGCAATCAAAGCCTGCACTTGCAGAAGTTCGAATCGAAGCGCGGCAAGTTGCGAGAAAGTTCTTTAGCGAACTTTTCACCAGATCGCTTGGGCGACCCGTGACCGTCATCGTGCAATTTGCTGACGAGATTGGCGCTCAAGTTGGTGGTCAAGTTGGGGCTCAAGGCTCCAGCGATTTCCCAAAGTAATCCCAAGGTTTTCGAAGACTCGAATCGGCAACCGTGGACTCGCGCAATGCGATCGGAGTACTCTCGTCACCAATGATTCAAGCGGCAATCCCATGTTCGGAAGATCTGCCATATCCATCGCAAAGACAGCTGGTTTTCGGCTGCGAAATGGTGGCAACGAGCCAGCCACTTGCAGCGCAAGCTGGACTTGAAATGTTGCGTCAGGGTGGAAGCGCTGCAGATGCGGCGATCGCAGCAGCTGCGGTGTTGACGGTGACCGAGCCCACAACAAACGGAATCGGTGGCGATGCATTTGCAATCGTGTGGGATGGAAAATCACTGCACGGAGTGAACGGCAGCGGTCGATCACCTGCACTTTTGTCGCAGGAACACTTTGCAGGCATGAACAAGATGCCAATGGATGGATGGTTGCCGATTACTGTTCCTGGACAAGTTGCGCTCTGGGCGGATGTCAATAAAAAATTTGGTCGATTGCCATTTGCAGCGCTTCTCGCACCTGCGATTGCATATGCGCGAGATGGATATCAAGTTGCCCCGCTCACGGCACAATTATGGAAACGTGCGACAGATGTGTATGCCAAGCGTGCAAATACCCAAGCTTGGCGCGCAACATTTCTCAAAGATGGTGATGCCCCTCGTGCGGGATCGCGAATGCGGTTGCCAGATCATGCGCGCACGCTTGAATCGATTGCGCAAAGTGGTGGTCGCGCAATGTATGAAGGCGAACTTGCCAAAGCCATTGATGCGGCAGCTCGAGATCAAGGTGGCCATCTTCGAATCTCAGATCTTGCCGCACATAAAACTGAATTCGCCCCCACGATTTCCGTGCCATATCGCGGATACCGACTTCACGAAATTGCGCCAAATGGCCAAGGAATTGCTGCATTAACTGCACTTGGCATTCTTGAAACCAGAGACTTCGCAAATCTCTCTGTGGATTGTCCAGATGCGCTGCATATCGCCATCGAAGCCATCAAGCTTGGCTTCGCAGATGCGCATGCGCATGTTGCAGATCCTGCAAACATGAGGATCACATCTGCGGAGTTGCTCGAACCTTCGCGGCTTGTCAAACTTGCAAAGCGAATCGATCTTGCTCAAGCACAAGATTTCAGCAGCGGCATTCCAAAGCCCGGCGGAACGGTTTATCTCTGCACAGCGGATTCACGAGGGATGATGATCTCATTCATTCAGAGCAACTATGCAGGATTTGGTTCTGGCGTTGTGATTCCTGGTACTGGCATCGCGATGCAAAATCGGGGAGCGTGTTTTAATCTTGAAACGGGTCATCCAAACTGTGTCGGCCCATCGAAGCGTCCATACCACACGATCATTCCAGGATTCGTCACGCGCACAACGTCGACTGGTGAAGAACCGGCGATGGCGTTTGGCGTGATGGGTGGATTCATGCAACCTCAGGGTCATGTGCAAGTAATGATGCGAATGATCGACTTCGCGCAGAATCCTCAAGCAGCACTTGATGCGCCTCGTTGGCAATGGATGCAAGGGAAATCGATTCAGTTGGAACCAGGATTCTCGGACGCAACAATCGCAGAATTACGCCGCCGCGGGCACGAAATCACAATTGCGGACGCAAGAACGGTCACTTTTGGCCGGGGGCAAGCGATTGTTCGGATGAGCGATGGTTGGATGGGTGCCAGCGATTTGCGCGCCGACGGAATTGTTGCTGCGCGATAAGTTCGCATCTCTACTCAGGACCGTTTCTGCGAAACCGCCCCTCTGCGATACACTTTTTCAATGCCCATAAAGAGTATTTTGAAGTTGGAAATCGAGCGCGTCTCGATCCTCGACGAACACGGAAACTATGACGAGAAACTCGGTGCCGGTCTGATTCCAGACGCCGATATCGTCAAGCTTTACGAAGCGATGTCGTCGTGTCGCTATCTCGATGAAGTTGCTTTCAAATTGCAACGCTCGGGACGCATGGGAACCTATCCGCAGAACATGGGTCAGGAAGCCACAAGCTTGGCCGCGGCATATGTCTTGAACCAAGATGATTGGTTGGTCACTTGCTACCGCGAAAATTGCGGACTCTTCTGGCGCGGTGTTCCGATGGAAGCAATTCTTCTGCACTGGATGGGCGACGAGCGTGGCAATGCGATGCCTCGTCCACACTTTGCGACTCCGATCGCCGTTCCGATCGGAACACAGATGTTGCATGCGACTGGATTGGCGTGGGCATCAAAGTATCGCGGGGAAAAACAAATTGCGTGCACATTCTTTGGCGATGGCGCAACAAGCGAAGGCGACTTCCACGAAGCTGCGAATTTTGCTGCGAATCTCGATATTCCTGTCGTTTTCTGTTGCCAGAACAACTTCTGGGCGATCAGCGTTCCTGGAAAAATTCAGTGCAGCGCTCCAACTGTTGCGCAGCGTGGCATCGCATATGGAATGCCTTGCCTGCAAGTCGATGGCAACGATATTTTCGCGTGCGTTTATGCAGTCAAAGAAGCTGCAGAACGAGCGCGCAAAGAATCCCGACCGACCTTCATCGAAATGGTGACCTATCGACTTGGCGATCACACCACCGCAGATGACGCGCGTCGATACCGCGATCAAGCCGAAGTTGATGTTTGGAAGTTGCGCGATCCTCTGCTTCGAACTCGTAAATTTATGGAAAGCAAGAAACTGTGGAATTCATCCAAAGAAGACGCGATGCGACAGCGCATCGAAGTCGAAGTGAACGCCGCAGTCGCGCGCAGCGAACAGATCGTGACGCCAGAAATCTCTGACGTTTTCAATTACACCTTTGCAGAACTGCCGTCAGATTTGGCGCAGCAACGCGATTCGATGCAAACACATTCGTTGGCATCTGAAGCCACAGTTCGATCGGAAGGACACTAAAAAATGGCAAATCTCAATCTTGTTCAAGCAATCAACCTTGCACTCATCCAAGAAATGGAAAAGGATGATCGTGTTCTGCTGCTCGGTGAAGATGTGGGCGTCAATGGTGGTGTTTTCCGAGTCACCGAGGGACTTCACGCACGCTTCGGCGCGCGGCGCGTTGTCGATACTCCGCTTGCTGAAAGTGGAATCATCGGCACTTCAATCGGACTTGCGATGGCAGGACTTCGACCAATTCCCGAGATTCAATTCGATGGATTCTTGGGCCCAGCGTATGACCAGATTTGCAGTCACGCCGCTCGTATGCGAACACGAACGCGCGGAGCGTTCACCGTGCCGTTGACGATTCGCGTTCCTGTCGGTGGCGGCATTCACGCACCCGAATTGCACAGCGATTCTCCCGAAGCAATTTATTCTCATCAACCTGGCCTCAAAGTTGTGATGCCAAGTTCGCCGTATGACGCGAAGGGACTTCTAATCAGTTCGATTCGCGATCCAGATCCAGTGATTTTCTTCGAACCCAAGCGTGTGTATCGCGCATTTCGCGAAGAAGTTCCAGAAGATGAATACACAATTCCAATCGGGAAGGCTCGCGTTGTGTGCGAAGGAACAGAACTGACCATCGTCAGTTGGGGCGCCAGCGTTCTGCAGTGCATGGAGAGCATCGAAAAATCTTCTCGTTCGATCGAATTGATTGACCTGCGCACGATTTTTCCGATGGATCTCGAAGCAATCGAAGCGAGCGTGCGCAAGACAGGTCGATGCGTTGTCGTGCACGAAGCGCCTCGCACAGGTGGCATGGGTGCAGAAGTCGCTGCTCAAATTATGGAGCGCTGCTTCCTGTATCTCGAAGCTCCAGTACAACGCGTGACTGGTTTCGACACGATTATGCCTTATTACAAGCTTGAATTGAGTTACATGCCCGACGCCAACCGCATCAGCGGAGCGATCGAGGATGTCTTCTCATTCTGACCCACCCGATTCTTTCACGACTGACATCTCGATCGACTTCACCCCGTATCCTGAACACATATATGGCTGGACTCAAACAACCCGCGGACAAGAGCCACTTCCTTCTTCCAGATTTGGGTGAAGGTTTGGTTGAAGCAGAACTCATTCGTTGGCTGGTCAAGCCAGGCGAAGCAGTCAAGGAATCGCAGCCGATGGCTGAGATGCAAACAGACAAAGCACTTGTCGAAGTCCCGAGTCCGTGGGCTGGAACGATCAGCGAACTCTGCGGCAAGGAAGGCGACATTATTAAAGTTGCAGCAGTGCTCGTGCGATATGGCGTCGGCGTTGCAAGCGCGACGAAACCTGCGACTGCGCCAGCGAAGACTGCTGCGAAAGAATCCGCACCTGCCTGTGTCTCATCGCAAGTTGCCGCAGGCGTAAAGGGATCAGGCGACGACCTGAGCAAAGATCAAGGAACTGTTGTCGGCAGTATGCAAGGAACATTGAATGTTGCCAGCCGATTCGCGCGCAAAGATGATGAGCATCTTGCGACAACGACATCAACAAAAACCCCGCAAGGCAAGTCGCTCGCAACTCCTGCAGTGCGACGAATTGCGAAAGAACTTTCGATTGATATCAATCGAGTCGATGGAACTGGCCGCGGTGGACGAGTCACCGCAACTGATGTTGGATCCTTTGCGGGCGCAGCTCCTTCGGCGAACAAAGCCAGAACTGCTGCAGCAGGAAATGGATTTGCAGCGCGCGCCGTCGCTGCTCCCATCAACTTGCCGCCCGTCGATAAAGATGGTGTTTCTCAGCGCATTCCATTCCGTGGAGTTCGTCGAAAGATCGCAGAAGCACTGGCAAAGTCCGTGCAAACTGCAGTGCATTTCACAGCAGTCGACGAGGCTGATGTCACACAACTCGACATCAAGCGTAAAGAATATTCCCGCGTCATTGGCCAGAAACTTTCAATGCTTCCATTTGTGATGCTTGCTGTTTGTAAGGCGCTTCGTGCATTCCCAGCGCTCAACGCGAATGTTGATGATGCGAATAACGAAATATTGATTAAGGGCGTAATCAATATCGGTGTCGCGGTCGATACAGAATCTGGATTGATGGTTCCGGTTATTCGCGATGCGGATCGCAAGTCGGCTTTAGAGCTTGCCACAGCAGTGAAAACCCTCGCATCAAAGTGCAAGGATCGTTCGATCACCCGCGAAGAATCGATGGGTGGAACATTTACCATCTCGAATGTGGGCTCGTACGGTGGAATGTTTGCGACTCCGATTATCAACTATCCAGAAGTCGCGATTCTCGCCGCAGGACGCGCACGAGAACGTGTGCTCGTCAAAGATGGAAAGTTCTACGCTGGACTTGTTCTTCCCCTTTCGATCTCATGCGATCACAGAGTTGTTGACGGCGCGCAGGCGGTTCGATTCCTCAGTGAAGTCATTCGATTGCTGGAAAACCCCAACGAATTCACCGTGTAAAGGTGACAAAGTCGACGAACCAGATTGGCTCTGGCGATTCGCCAATTCTAGATTTGAACGATCCAAGACTCGACGACTATCGTTTTCTTCGCGATCGGGATTTGTCTGGTGCGCGAAGAAACGAAGGACTATTCGTTGGCGAGACACTGCCAATTCTCACGCAGATGCTTGCGATCCCAGGAGTGACTCGAAGCATTCTTGCCTCGCAGCGCATGGCAGAACGTGCTGCGCAAGTGATTGCGCAATCTGCATCGCCCAATGTTCCGCTACTCATTGCCTCCGATGCGATCATCGAGCAAACTGCGGGATTTGATGTCCACCGCGGCGCGCTCGCCATCGGGCTTCGTGCTTCACTTGATTGCCGAACGCCATTCGATTCTGCGTTTCAAGCTGCCAATCTGCTGGTCGCTCTCGATGGCGTTATCAATATGGACAATGTGGGTGCAATTTTTCGTGGTGCTGCTGCGTTTGGAGTTAGCGGAGTCTTGCTCTCCAAAGATTCGCATGACCCGCTCTATCGAAAAGCCCTTCGTGTGTCGATGGGATATGCGCTGACGATTCCGTATGCATGGTGCAACGATCTCGCTTCGACAATCAGCGAAATGCGTGCTCGCCGACCTCTGTTGCGTGTTCTTGCTGCTGATTGTTCACGTTCTGCAAAGGACATCGCCGACTTCGATTCGCAAACACATGCCGAGACTCCGCCAACAATGCTGATCGTCGGCAGTGAATTCGAAGGAATCTCTCCTCTGGTTCTGAAGGCATCCACGGACCGCGTGCGAATTCAGATCGCGGCATCGGTCGATTCGCTCAATGCTGCAGTGGCGGCAAGTATTTGCCTGCATCGGTTGGCGGCAAAGCCTATTTAACCGCTCAATAGTTGCGAGCGAAGCTGATTGGCAGCCTGCCTTCGCCAAATCTGAACGCAATCTTCACAGAACGCATTTGTAAGTCCATTATTTTTCCTCTTTCTTCTCTAGCCCCGCCTCGTCCCGTCTTGTTCCGTATTGTTCCGTCTTGAATTCTTGGCTATGGAAAGCCTCCAGTCGAGTCAATTTGAAGCATCACGCAAAGAGCCTTACACATGATTAAAGATCTCCAGAACCAAAGCCGTTGTTTCGACAAAATCCTAAAGCTTGCGATTGCAAGCGGCCCGATGCTGCTCGCAGCAACTTTTGTACTCAACGTGCTGCCAGCTCGCGCAATGCCTGTGCAATCTTCCCAAGCTCCAGCAGTAAAGCCTGTTACAAAAAAACCTGCTGCGACAGCGAAATCACCAACGTCTACTACGACTACGACTGCGAAGAAGCCTTCAGCCGCAAAGCCGACGACGACAACTGCCACAAAGACTCCTGATGCCACTCCACCCCAAGCAGCAAAACCATCCCTAGAAGAAACTCGACTGACACTTTCCAAGTGGATTGAAACGCAACAAATCATTTCGAAGGAGCGCAACGATTGGCAGCAGGGAAAGGAGATTCTCCAAAGTCGAATTGAACTGGTCGGTAAAGAGGTAGGAGTTCTCAACGAGAAAATTACTCAGTCACAGGCTGCTGTTGTGGAATCAAATACAAAGCGAGACCAACTCATTGCCGAAAATGATCTGCTGAAATCATCAACCGCACAATTGGCGAATGCCGTGACTGTGATGGAAGAACAAGTACGAAAACTCTGTAAATTAATGCCAGAGCCAGTTGCGGCAAGACTCCTTCCTCTCCTGCAGCGCATCCCCGCGGATCCAACAAACACACGTGTTTCAACAGCAGAACGCTTTCAGAATGTTCTTGGAATTCTCACTGAGTTGAACAAGGTCAATAGCGAACTCGCGGTGACGTATGAAATTAAAACGCTCGCAGATGGATCATCAAGCGAAGTTCAGGTGCTCTACATCGGACTCGCTCAGGCGTACTACATCAGTCCACGAGGCGAGGGTGGCATCGGTCGACCAACAGAAGATGGTTGGAAATGGGATCCAGCCCCGGCAACATCAAATTCGATTCTGAAGGCTCTCGAAATTATCCAAGGAAAAGAGACTCCCACATTTGTTCCACTCCCAATGAAGATCCAATGATGAACCTATTACGAACATTTTTGCTTGTATCCGCCGTCTCTCTTTCTTGTGGAGTTGTTGTCGCTCACGGCCAAACTCCCCAAGATTCTCCTGATGAAAATCCAACAATCAGTCAGGCTGCACGCAGCGCAGGGAATGAATTGAGCAAGAGCATTACTGAATTGAATGCGATGCGTGCACAAATTGCTGGCGAGAAGCTGCCACTTGCACAAGAGTTGACCACTTTAGAAGAAAGCGTCATCCAACTGCGCCGTGACAACGAAAAGGTCCAACGACTTGTGGATGCTGGCGCTCTTGAAATTGGAACGATGAAAGCGGAAATGAAAGTCCGTCAAGACGAATTGAGTTATATCGGCAGTTTGCTCGACGAATATGCCCGAACATTCGAAACGAAAGTCGGTGTTGGAGAAATGCAGATCTACGGAGAGCCTGTCGAGACTGCGAAACAGGCTGTCGAAAATAAAACACTTACTCCAACGGAACGATTTGCTCGACAAACTTTGTTTACCAGTCTCACAATCAAGCGGCTCTTCGATGTGATTGGTGGAAATCTATTCGCTGGAGTTGGCGTTGACACCCTTGGCACCGTAATGAATGGGCAATTCGCAATGATCGGACCGATCACTTTCTTTCGCGCCGATTCTGGAATGGCAGGAGTCGCTGTTCCGCAAGTCGGTTCGCCCAACCCACTTGTGCGGCCTCTCGAAGGAGAACTCTCTGGCGCGATCGGATCTTTGCTCGCGTCGGGCGAAGGAACTCTTCCACTCGATCCATCTCGCGGTGGCGCTCTCAAAGCTCTCGTCCAAAAAACAAACATTGTTCATGTTTTCGTGAAGGGCGGCCCAATCATGTGGCCATTGCTGCTCGCATCTGTTGTCGCGGTGGCAGTCGTCTTAGAACGGTTGCTCTTCCTTTTGAGCGAGCAACGAAAACGGAGTCCAAAGACCCTCGGGAAATTTTTTGTCGAAGTTGGAAAAGGAAATCTTGCCGCAGCGATCGAACTCGCCAACAAGTCCAAGGACGCAGTGGTGACAACGCTCGGCTATGCGCTCGAGCATCGAGATCAATCACTCGGACATGCACTTGCGTATGCAGAAACGCGTGCTTTCAAGCGGTATCGACGCGGTATCGCAATTTTGGACACTGTCATTACGCTTGCTCCACTTCTGGGTCTTCTTGGAACCGTCACAGGCATGATGGCTTCTTTCTCTGTCATCGGCGGAGATTTGAGTTCACCCGGAGCAATCACCGGCGGTATCTCAGAAGCTCTCATCGCAACAGCGTTTGGACTTGTGATCGCAATCTGCTCGCTCTTGCCGTTCAACTATCTCAACAATCGAATTGAGGGAATTGAAAACGAAATGCTTGCCGCTGGTGAACAACTCAAGTTACTCGTCGAAAAGCGGATAGGTGAAACTTCCAATCTCGACGTTGATTCCATTCTCGAGTCATCCGCAGCCGCTGCAATAGCTGGAGGCGCCTGACCATGGCAGGTGGTGGAGGCGGCTTATCCCGCGGCAAAAAGAAAAAGGCTCGCATAGATATTATTCCATTGATCGACATTATCTTTTTTCTTTTGGCGACATTCATCATGGTCTCTCTCAGCATGTCGAAGAATCAAGGTGTGCAAGTTGCGCTGCCTGGAGCGGCATCAGCCCAGTCACTCGGCGATCAGTCGGAAATGGAAAAAGCCGTCACATTGAGCGTCAATGACAAGGGTGAGATTTTCTTCAATAAAGACAAGATCACGCTGGCCCAGTTGCCAATGAAACTGCAGACATTCAAACTGACATCGAAAGATCCCAAGGTCATCATCAATAGTGATGGCGCAGCGGACTTCAAGTATGTCGTCGGCATCTTGGACGAGGTTCGAAAGTTAGGGATCGCCAAGGTCGGCATCAATACGGACAAAAAATGATGAAGGTGCGCGTGATCCTGTGCATCGTCGGCGCATTGCTCGTGCATCTCGCCGTCATTTGTTTCGGCGGCATTCTCTTTCTTGACGACGAGAACAGCCACGCGAGTCATCAGAATATTGAGCTCTTGTCCGAAGATGTTGAGAAGGAAAAAGTCGAAGAAGAAGTCAAAGAAAAAGTCGAAGAACTCAAAGCGGAATCCGAAGCACCGCCCGATCCAAACCAAGCTCTCCAAAGTGTCGATTCTCCAGTCGCAAGTGATGATGCTCCTGCTCTCGATGCGGCGAGCCTGAGCGCAATCGAACAAGTACTCAACGGAACTGGCGGAGGTGGCGCCGGAGATTTCGGTGGAGGACTTTCCCTAGCATCAGGTGGGCGAATCGGCGGAACTGGAAAAGCCGGCGCAGATGATCAGGAATTTCAAGGAGCATTCAGTCTCTCTGAAATTGATCAAAGGCCACGCGCGATCCATCAAGTTGCTGGTGCATTTCCCGCAGATATGCGTGCGAAGAATATCGACGGCGTCGTCACTTTGATCTTCATCGTCGATGAAACTGGCCGAGTCATTAATCCTCGAGTTGAAAAATCATCACACCCAGAATTTGATGCGCCAGCTCTAGAAGCTGTCCGTCAATGGAAGTTTGAACCTGCAATTAAAGGCGGACAGCGCGTCAGCTGCCGTATGAGAGTCCCCATTCGTTTTCAAGCGAAATAAAGTTATGCGAATCACATCAACCATTATCGTGGCTCTCTTCTGTATCAACACCTCTTCCAATTTGGCGCATACGAAGGGAGATTCTGCACCTGGTCCTTCAATGCAGATTGCTCAACCTGACTTGTCCATCATCTGGAATGATCCTGGTTTTCAGAAATCATTTATTGGCGGATATGGAATCAATCCAGACATCGAGCCTCGTGTTTCTCAAGACGATATGGCGTTGCTCGAACTTGTGCGGCAACTGATGGCCGATGAACTGCCCGCTGCCGAAGCATTACTGAAAGATTCCGTCAAGCTCGATTCATCTGCGACGCTCGATCTCACTCTCGGCGGCGCGCTTTTTCAACAAGACAAGATGGATGATGCGTTGGTCAATTATCGCAACGCAGTCGCAAAGTTTCCAAATTTTCGCCGTGCGTATCGAAGCATTGGCTTGATCTGCACTCGCAAGAGTCAATTCGAAAGTGCGATTTCGGCATTCAACAAGATGATCGAACTTGGCGGAGCAGATGCATACACATACGGATTGCTGGGATATTGTCACTCTGCTCGACAGGACTATCAACCTGCGGAGGCGGCTTATCGCAACGCGCTGCTTCTACAACCGGAAAATGTTGAATGGCGACTCGGCCTCACTCGTTCTGTCTTCAAGCAAGCGAAATATGAGGACGCTGCAAGTTTGTTGGATGTGCTGATCACCACCTTCCCGGACAAAGCGGACTTCTGGCTCTTGCAAGCCCATACATACTTGGGACTCAAACAACCAATCAAAGCTGCGGTCAATCTGGAAGCGCTTGACTCCATCGGCAAGTCAACCGTCGACAGTCTTTACACGCTTGGAGACATTTATATTTCTGAAGGACTTCATGATCTCGCTCTCAGCGCTTTCGATCGCGCAATCACCAAAAATCCAGCACAAAGCGTGTCGCGACCAATGCGATCAACAGAAATGCTTGCGGCTCGCGGTGGCTTATTGCAAGCGAAAACTCTTCTCGCTCACGTGAAATCCAATTGGAACGAATCGCTCAATGATGTCGACAAACGCAAATTGCTCAAATTGCAAGCCAGATTGGCGATGAGCAGCGGCGCAGGTGATGATGAAACGGCTGCCGCACTCGAAGAAGTTATTCAGCTCGATCCCCTCGATGGGGAAGCTCTTATGTTGCTCGGACAGCACTACAACCGATCCGGCAAGCCCGATCAATCGATCTTGTACTACGAACGGGCGGCGCGAATTGATGCGTTTGCAGCAAATGCGAAAGTGAAAATCGCACAAGTATTTGTTGGTCAGAGCCGATTCAGCGAAGCGCTCCCCCTGCTTCGAGAAGCTCAATCTTTAAAACCGCGCGAAGACATTGCCAGATACATCGAACAAGTCGAACGTGCGTCTAAAAGCAAGCGTTGATCAATTCTAAACGCTTTCTTTGCACAAACTGAACACATGACAATGTTTGTTCAATCACAATTGTGTCCATGCGGCAGAACCATGTTCACACACTCTTAACCATAAAAACACTTGTATTCAAGCAATTGAGAAGTAGTGTGTTTGTATCAGTACTCAAGAATGTTTTGAGCATTGAAAGAACAAGTTGTCTCAACTTGTTCTGAGCAGATCGTCGTTCGATTCTGCTGGTACATGGCTTCGAAATTCAATCCAGAAAGGTTTGCTCACAATGAAGACTCGCACGCTTTGCAAAACAGTCGCCGCGACCATAGGCGCATCTATGATTTCTCTCTCGGCGAATTCTGCGGAAATTTTAGTTACCGCTGATATCGCAACATCAACCACTTGGACCAAAAACAACACATACAACCTGCAAGGTCAGCGCTACATCCTCCCAGGCGCCACGTTGACGATCGAAGCAGGAACCGTCGTCGCCAGCGATGTTGGTGGATCACTCGCCGTGACCCGAGACGCAAGAATCGATTGCGTTGGAACAAAACTAGAACCAGTTATCTTCACATCGAAGCAAGATGTTGCGACATGGACTGCAGGAAATCCAAAGACTGGAACGTGGCGCGCAGTGGCGAATGAATGGGGAAACGTCACAGTCATGGGTAACGGATTCATCGGCAAGTATGGTGCTGGTGCGGTGACCACGAATACGGCTTCTCCAAATTCGGGCAACTATGCAAATATGGAAGGGCTGACCGCAAGCGGATCCAGTGACACTCGAACGTTCTATGGTGGTGGAAACGATCTCGACAACAGCGGTCGATTTGAATACGTATCTCTTCGCTATGGCGGCAAGGTTGTGGGACTTGGAAATGAACTCAACGGCCTTTCGCTTGGAGGAATCGGCAAAGAAACAAAAATCGACCACATCGAAATCATGAACAATGTCGATGACGGCATCGAGATCTGGGGTGGATGTGTTGACTTGAAATATGTCACTATTTGGAACATCGGAGACGATTCACTCGACGTCGATCATGGATGGCGCGGTAAAATTCAGTTCGGATTGATCGTGGCTGGATATTCGATTGCAGGCGCTGCATCTGGATCCGGTTTTTGTGATTCGCTTGTTGAAATGGACGGCGCCGCGAAAAGTGATGCACAACCAGTCACCACGGCTTGCTTCTATAACATGACACTCATTGGCCAACCTCTGAGTGGAAAGGCAGGAACCAAATGGCGCGACAACGCTCGAGCACAGTTCAACAATTGCATCTTCATGGACATTGGAAAAGAAGTGGTCAAGAATGACAACACTGACGGAGAAGCAACGGACGGTCAAACTGGTTATGGCTATAACGGAACCCTTACTTTTGCTGACACGTGGACGACGAATTACAACGTCTATTCAACAGTCAACCCGTATTCAAATCCTGCGTCCGCATACACAGCACAGCGAGCAGGAAAACTGATTCAGTACACGGACAGTGTTTTTTATAACAATGTGAATTCTGCTGCATACACCGAAGCAAACGCTCGTGGTGTATTTGCCGCTGCCAATAACAATGTGCTGGCAGTCGCAGGTTCGTCTCCAATCGCAAGTATCACCCGTGGGCCAAATGTGATCTCTGGAACTGTCGTTGTGCAACCAGTGATTTCATTGGATCCTCGCGCAACAAATGCAGCTGCAACAAGCGTCTCCGCCCCGATTTCCGATCCCTTTTTTACCACTGCCCAATACCGAGGAGCCTTCGGACCAAACGAAAATTGGCTCTGTGGATGGACCGCAGCGGATGCATTCGGAATGAGCGTTCCACCTCCAACTGGCTGCGCTTCTTCTTGCCCAGCTGACATCAACTTGGACGGCATTGTCAACGGAACCGATCTTGCTGGAATCTTGAGTGGATGGGGATCAAGTGGCTCATCAGACATCAACTCCGACGGAACAACCAATGGCGTAGACCTGGCCACCCTGCTCAGCGGTTGGGGCAACTGCATCTAAGTCATCAGTCGAGTGCAACTCGAATACTGTCACAAGTTTGGATTGAATCGGAGCGTCTGGTGTTTGAGACATTCTCGGCATCAGACGCTCTTTTCTTTTTTAGGGATTCACAATGAGATTTACCTCGAAACAAACAACTATCGCACTGATCACGCAGCTCATCATCTTCATTGGGCAATCAGGTTGCGCCAACGAAAGTACGAATCCGAAAAGCGAGAGCGTTCTCAAGCAGCAGCCGGAGATGCCAGCAATACAAACCCCTGCGTCGCCTCCTCTAGCGAATTTGTCCCGAGATGATTTGCTCGATTTGGCTTTTCAGATATCAACCAGCATCCCCATTGAACCGTTCGCCAGCGATCGTGCGCGAATGCAAGCGCTGGTGTCACAAGCCTGCATCAAGAATGGTTCTCTGATTCAAGCAATTCAATACGCATCAAGAATTGAAGGGTGGCGCCAAGGAGAATTGTTTGCACTGATTGGGCAGCAATACGCCACTGCAAATGAGACACAACGTGCTCGTGACTTTGCAGCAAGAGCAATGGAAGTCGCTACAAACGAAATTGACTGGCGACGTGAGCGAATCGTAATTGAGACTGCCAAAATCTATTTACAGCTTGGTGACTCCGGGAAGGCCTCTGCTCTGGTGGAAGGAGTAACACAAGCGGAACTTGGCAAGCTCGAAACCGCACGAACTGCCATCGTGCTGCAATCGCAACTTGACAATCAGGCAGATATGTTTGACAAGGCTCTCGCCACAAAGAATTTCGATCTTGTCCGTGGTGCGATCGAGGGCTATCTGGTGTGGCTTGATCGCGTTTCGGAAGATGAGATTCGAACAACTCGTGCTTTGAAAGTAATCGATGATGCGCTTCCTGGACTTCCAGTTGATCTTCAGGTGAAATATGGAATCGATTTTGCAGACCATCTGCATAAAAACCTCAAGCGTGACCTTGCGATATTGAAGTTAGATAAAGCAACAGAAATATTTTCAGCAACGACTTTTTTACCAGAAGATGTTGCTCCACTTGGAGCCATGATTGCTCGGGCGCGTATACGAATGGGAGACGAAAAAAGTGCTCGACTGTTTTTGCAGCGCTTTTATTCGGAACATTCCACTCGACGCGAAGGAATCGTGAATCTTCGTCGTGCAACATCACTTCGGGCTTTGGCTGAAGGGTTTTGCGAACTCGGCGACCGTGACGATGCGATTGCGTGCTACACCTGGGCACTCGAAGAAGGGACAATCAATCCCAACGCTCGCCCCCGTGCTGAAGATCTTGGCGCGACATGTATTTCGATGGCAGAGTGTGGAGTTTCGCTGACTCCAGAGCTAAAACATCAAATTGACACCATTCGAAGTTCGTTGACGTATCCATGGTGAATTCGAATCAAACGAATTTCGTTTTGTTTCTTGTTGTTTGCCTTCTGACGTGCTTTGCTCAGGCGCAATCAACAGCGAGTGGCTCTATTCGCGGAGTCGTATACGACAAAGAATTTGAGACTCCAATTCGCGGCGTTGCCGTCATGGTTTTAGGCTTGAAGTCACGGGCAACGACCAACGAAAACGGCTCGTATGTCTTGCCGAACCTTCCTGTCGGGGCATACACGCTGGTCATTACGAAAGAGGGCTATGTTCGAGAGGTCAAGGCGAATGTCCAAGTTAAATCCGGTGAACTTATCGATACCGATGTGTATATGGCTGGTGAATTTGAAGACATGGATGAATTCGTAGTTCAAGATATTGAACTTGGAGGTGATGTAAAAGAAGAACAGCAGATGGTTGAGCCCATCGATCTGGAAGCCATCACATTCATACCAACTCTTGAACTTCAACTTCGACTCGAGAGTCCGCAAATGCTTGACTCCGTCGGAGTTGAAATGATAAATCGCTCTGGCGCAGCTGATGCTGCTGCAGTTCTGCTGTTGGTTCCAGGAGCAAGTCTCCAAGATGGAAAGTACGCAGTTATCCGAGGGCTTCCGGACCGATATGTCAGCACGCTTCTTGACGGTGTTCGACTTCCCAGTGCCGATCCAAACAAACGAGCTGTGAAGCTTGATCAATTTCCAAGTGCGGTCATTGAAAGCATTCAAGTCAGCAAGACTTTTACTCCAGATCAGCAGGGAGACGCTTCGGGTGGAGCGGTCAATATCATTTTGAAAGATATTCCCGACGAAGGCTTCTTGCAATTCAAATCACAGGTCGGCTTTAATTCTCAGGTGAAAAATGGAAGCTTTCTCACATACCCAGGTGGATCACTTGGGTTATTCGGAGAAAATAATGTTCTTTCATCGCATCCTGAATTGGAAGGACAATCGTGGCCAAACAACCCAACAGGAACGACGACTGGGGATGCGCCTCTCATCTATAAATGGTCGGTCGCAGGTGGAAACACTTGGGAGTTTGACGAGGGCACGAAGTTTGGCGCTTTCGGAAATTTTTTCTATGACCAAGATGCTTCATACTTCGACAACGGGGTCTTGAACTCTCTCGAACAAGCTGGAGTAGGCACTCCACTCGTTCCAGAGCAATTTGGTACTGGGGATAATTTCAAAACTCAACTCTTCGACGTGACACAAGGAACACAATCGGTCCAATGGGGAGGAATGGGAATTTTGGGACTTGAAACCGAGAACAATAAACTCGCAGCAAAATTTTTGTACACACAACTCTCTGAGAATCAAGCCGTCTTACTGGTCGATACACGGGGAAAAGATTTTTACTTCCCTGGATACAACCCAAATGACCTAACAGGAATCGGTCATGATCAACCGGAAGCGGCGCCATACAACCGTCTTGAAACTCTGGATTACAGCCAATTAGGAACTCAATCGATCATTTTGAGCGGTGAACACTCGCTTGCGTTTCTTGGATTTGGTGATGGCGAAGAGGGTTCAGCCGATGTTTTTGGAGCGCCTGTTTTTGATTGGAGATTCTCTCTCAGTCAGGCAACAGAAAATCAACCAGACCAAACGCAGTTTGCCGCCTATTGGGTGCCGCCATTCGAAGTCGTTCCTGGAGTTGTTTTGCCCGAGCAATGGATTCAATATCCACCAGCGCAAAGCGCGTTTGTCGGGTGGGTTCAGCACATCAATTATTACAACGAAGAGAACAGCACGCAAGGCGCAACGAATTTGAAGTTACCGTTTACACAATGGAATGATCGTGAGGGGTATGTCAAAGCTGGTGCGTTTGCGGACTCTGTCAGTCGTTCGTACACACAGGACACATTCAGCAACAATGGCGATCCGAATTCGTCATACTCAAGCCCGTTCAATCAACCGTGGAGCGCAGTCTTCCCAAGCCAAGATCACCCCATCTATCAATCAACAACCGATATTTCTTATGACGGTGCCCAAGATATTATGGCGTACTACGGAATGGTTGATATGCCGATCAACGAAACGATGAGCATTGTGACGGGGGTCCGATACGAAACGACACAAATGTCAACAACTGTGATCCCTGATAAAAACGCCAACTGGATCAATGTACAAAATCAAACAGTACAAAACTTCGACGGCCCAAATGAATGGGATGCGAATTTTACAGACGATCGCATCTTGCCAATGATTGGGTGGAACTGGGACATCCAAGATGATCTCGTTCTTCGAACAGCATTCGCCCAGACTTTGGCGCGTCCTAATTTTTTCGAGTTGGTTCCAGTGATTCAATACGAATACATCGGTGGACCAATCTTCATTGGCAACCCTGATTTACAGATGAGTTCGCTGAATAATTATGACATTCGATTGGACTGGACCCCGCACGAGAAATGGCTCGTCTCAGGCTCGCTTTTTTATAAAGATATTCAGGATCCAATTCAGTATGTGCAGCGATTCACAGAAGGATTTTCATACACAAGCCCACTCAATTTCCCAGAGGGTCAATTGTTCGGAGCTGAATTTGAAGCGCGCATCACCCTCGATCCATTATTCGGTGAAGAGTTTGCGGGTCTTGGTCTTGGAACAAACCTCACGGTGATGAGTTCGCAAGTCACTCTCTCTGACGCTGACGCGGAAGCATTGGCTATCTATGGCGTCAACGAAACTACACAGCCAATGACTGCAACGCCAGACTTTATTTGGAACATCAATGCGACTTATCAATACGAACCATGGGGAACGCAGATAGGGATTTTTTATAATTTGCAGGGGCAATCCCTGATCGCAGCTGCGAATCCGTATACGACTCTGCTGACGCCAGCAATTTATCAGCTGTCCTATGGCACTCTCAACTTCACGTGTTCTCAGGAAATTATTGAAGGTCTCCGTTTTTCTGTTGCAGCAAAGAACATTTTGAATCCAGAAATTCAAACCCAGTACCAAACAACAGAAGGAATAACTGGCCTTCAGTCCTCATACACTGCTGGAATCGACTTTTCGATTGGGCTGACGTACCAAATTACTTTCTAAAAATCATGCTTCACCTTGGATTTAAATATCCAATGGGAGGGTGGCACTAAAAAAACTTCTGAACTGTTCCCACACTCGTGCGTAATGAACCAAACAGTTCAGTACGAAAGGATGGGAATATGGGCGACGAAACAAGGCAACACAAGATTCAGAACTCTCGCGCAGCCGAGAAAATCTCACGAAAAGCGCAGGAAATTCTGCGAGCGCGAAATATGTTGGCTGCATTTGCGGTCATCATGAGCATCGCTGGACGCGAAGCTCCCGCGAATGCAAATGATCAGGCGACGAAGGAAAGCGCCTCGGGCAATGCCAATTCGAACTCGACCGATGAAGTCCAGTATGCCAGAAGTCTGTCGCGCGCTTTCCGCGAAGTGGCAAAGCGTGTTGGTCCAAGCGTCGTTGCAATCACGACAATTGACCGCGCTCCTTTTTCGAACGACTTCGGACACAATAATCTAAAGAAATCACAAAGCAATCCGCATATGCCTCAGCGCATGCGACCAGGAAGCGAACAGCGTGGCGAAGGAACAGGCATCATTTATTCAAGTGATGGATTGATTATTACAAATAATCATGTCATTGCAGGAGGCGATGAAATTATTGTTCGATTGTCGGATGGGCGTGAGATGCCTGCGAAACAAGTGGGCAGCGATCCAGAAACAGATCTTGCGATCGTTCAAGTTCAAGCAACGGATCTTCATGCTGCAATATTTGGAGATTCCAACGCAATAGAAATTGGTGATTGGGTTCTAGCGATCGGTTGTCCATTTGGACTAGAGCACTCTGTGACCGCAGGAATCGTCAGCGCAAAGGGACGCGACGGAGTTGGGCTCTCGACTTTCGAGGAATACATTCAAACAGATGCTGCGATCAATCCTGGAAATTCTGGTGGACCACTCATAGATCTTGATGGTCATGTGATTGGGATAAATAGTGGCATTGCTTCACAATCTGGCGGCAGTGCGGGAATCGGCTTCGCAATTCCAAGTCACATCGTAAAGCGTATTGCCAACTCAATTTCGCAAGGCAATTCTGTGCGCAGAGGCTGGCTGGGAGTTTCGATGCAAGGGCTCGACCATGAACTTGCGAAAAGCTTTGGGCACGATTCGACCGATGGGGTTCTGGTCTCTGGGATTCTCACCGGAACTCCAGCAGCAGAAGCAGGATTGAAGGTTGGTGACATCATTGTGACACTCGATGGTAAGTCGACCCAGACCCCTACTCAGTTGATGCGAATAATTGCCAACAGTGAGCCGAACACTCCGATCACGCTTGGTTTTATCCGAAGCGGTAAGTCAATGACGACCGACGCGACACTTGGAGAGCGACCAAATTCCTCTAGCACCACATCAGCACCCGAACCAGCTTCGCCGAACATCGAAGAATCACTCGGGCTCGAAATTCGAGCGCTCGACACAGAATCTGCAACTGCCCTCGGCGCAACGGGCAAGGGTGTCTATGTCTCATCGACGATCGAAGGTGGATCAGCCGAAACTGCAGGTTTAGCTCCAGGAGATGTCATCCGTGAAGTAAATGGAGTAGCGATTATCGATGTTGAAACTTGCCGCAGCGCATTGGCGAAATCAAAGCCCGGTCAAATCATTCGACTCTTGTTTGAACGCGAAGGAGCATCGCGCTTCACCATGCTCAGGCGCAATCCCAAATGAATCATCTACCACCCGCTTGAAATGCGGGACTCCTGCGAAGCGTATTCGCGGGTACCAAGCCATGGCGGAACGCCCTCCGCCATGGTTTTCTTTTTGCAATCGAACCTATGCTTCAAGTTCCACCATGACACTCGACCGTTCATTGCAAGTTGATTTTCGTCACCGAGTGAGATTCACTGAAGATGTGTTTGCTCCTGACAACGCAACGCTGGCGAGCGTTTGTTCTGATGGAATCCCGCGAAGAATGATTGCGTTTATCGATACTGGTGTTCACCAAGCTCGACCCGATATTGGAGAGAGATTGGCGAATTATCTTGGAGCGCGTGGGAAAATCGGCGAGCCAGTTCCTGAACTCAAGATGATCGAAGTGGTCAGTGGTGGCGAAGAAGCAAAAAATTCAAATGATGTATGCGAGCAAGTTATGGCCGCAGCAGATCGATATGGCATCGACCGCAAAAGCTTTGTCTTGGCGATTGGCGGAGGTGCAGTGCTTGATGCGGTTGGACTCGGCGCGACGCTTGCTCATCGCGGAGTAAGGCTCATTCGAATACCGACAACAACTCTGGCGATGGATGATGCCGCGATGGGTGTCAAGAACGGCATCAATAAGTTTGGGAAGAAAAATTTCTGTGGGACTTTTTCGGTTCCGTGGGCAGTCATTGCTGACGAACAATTTCTGACAACGCTGACCGACCAACATTTTTTGTCTGGCTTCAGCGAAGCAGTCAAGATCGGATGTCTGAAAGATCCATCGCTGTTCGAACTGATCGAACAATCCGCTGCACGAATTGTTGCGCGTGATCTTGTCGCAGCAATGCCGATTATTCGACGCAGTGCTGAATTGCACTTGGATCACATCACGCAAGGCGGAGACGCCTTCGAACTCAAAGAAGCTCGGCCGCTGGACTTTGGGCATTGGGCAGCGCACAAATTGGAATCGATGAGCACATACGAGATCGCTCATGGTGATGCTGTTGCGATTGGCATTGCACTTGACTGCGAATATGCGGTGCGAATGAAAATACTCTCTCAAAAAGATTCCACTCGCATCATCGCTTGCCTGCGAGCACTGCGACTTCCCACATGGCACCCCATGCTTTCACATACTGATCAACTTCTGCGAGGACTCGAAGAGTTTCGAGAGCATCTTGGTGGCCGAATGAACATCACTCTTCTGCGGGCAATTGGGGAATCCACTGAAGTTCACCAAATGGATTCGGGCGTTGTTGCTGCATCGGCGAAGGCTCTTGCACCCTAGAATCTGATTTATGGCAACTTCTCTCACGACAAGCAAGATCGTGGACCAATATTTTTTAGAACACCGCGCAAAGGTGCTTGATATTGCAGCATTTCTTGATCGCTTTGATCGAGCTGCCGCTGCGGAGGGAGTTGCAGGATCCGCATCAACAACTGATGTGCGAGTGCGAGCATTGTGCGCTGCGCTTGATCTTCTGCGCGACGGACAGTCAGATCGCGCGCGACGCGCACTGGAATTGTGGAGCGATCATTCTGTAGAACCAGTTGCGAAAGCTGGAATGAAGGGTGCAATTGGCGCTGTGCCGCTTCCTTGATATCGAGAAAAAACATGTACATCGATCCTCATATTCATATGGTCTCGCGAACAACTGATGACTATCAGCGCATGGCGCTGGCGGGTTGCGTTGCGATCACCGAGCCAGCGTTCTGGGCGGGATACGACCGTTCGTGTGCGCAGGGTTTCATGGATTATTTTCGGCAGTTGACCGAGACCGAACCAAAGCGCGCAGCGCAATTTGGGATCCAACACCACACATGGCTTTGCATTAATCCAAAGGAGAGTGAAGACATTGGTCTCGCGCGCGAAGTGCTTGCAGAGATCCCGAGTTTTCTTGATCAACCAAATGTGCTTGGGATAGGTGAAATCGGACTGAACAAAAATTCTCGCAATGAGTTGATCGTGCTAGAGGAGCACATTGCACTTGCAAAAAGTCGCAACCTGCTGATCTTGGTGCACACTCCGCACTTGGAAGACAAGATGAAAGGCACGCGAATGATTATGGATGCAATGAAAGATCATGGAGTCGATCCTGGTCGCGTGCTCATCGATCATGTTGAAGAGCACACCGTTCGACTCGTTCTTGATCGTGGATTCTGGGCGGGGATGACGCTCTATCCAGACACGAAGTGCACTCCGCAACGAGCAACCGATATCTTCGAAATGCACGGAACAGATCGAATGTGGATCAACTCAGCCGCAGATTGGGGAATCAGCGATCCGCTCGCCGTGCCGAAGTGTCGCGACGAAATGCGCAGACGCGGTCACTTGGACGCGATCATTCGCAAAGTCTCTTTCGACAATCCGCAAAAGTTTCTGTCGCAGTCTGGGCGATTTCGCGTGCAGTGAATAAGCGTAATTTCATTTTCGCCGGCGCGGTATGTGCGGCATGTTCGCTTGCGGCATTCGGACAGACTGTTCCAAAGGGTGATGCGCCAGCAACGCCTACAAAATCTGAGGCGAAGCCAGCGGCGATCAAGACGGAAAGTTCGTCCAATCTTGTCGTTGTCATTCCACTTCAAGGGGTTGTTGGCCCAACACTTGATAATGATGAATGGTTCAGTGCAACAGATTTTGAAAAAACTCTCAACAAGGCGGAAAAATTAAACCCAGCTGCAATCATTCTTGAGATCAACAGCGGCGGTGGACTTGTCGCTACCGAAGAACGCATCATCCAAATGATCATTGATAGCCAAGGACGTGGAACTCGAATCGTTGCATGGGTGTTTGATGCTGGCAGCGCAGCTGCATTGATCACGCTTGCGTGTAAAGAGATATGCGTCATGCCTTCTGCACGAGTCGGCGCAGCCGTCACCATTGTCAGCGGTGAAAGTGGAACCGCATCATTAAAAAGCTTGACAGAAAAAGATCCAGAGCTTGCTGCAAAATATGAATCGTGGAAGAGTGCGATTCACAAATCTGCTGCTGAAGCAACTGGACGATCTCCCGCTATTGCTGATGCGATGCGAGATATGTCCAAAGAACTTTGGTGGTCGAGCGCAGGAGGATTTTCGGAAACCAGGCGCACAGAATCTGATGAACTTATTGATGGTCCAAAAACTGTCCTGACCCTGACAGCTGGAACAATGGAAAAAACTGGCCTTGCAAAGCAGAAAATTTCGCTCGACGACGTGATTCATTCGCTCGGAATGCGACGAAGCCCAGAGATCAAAAAATTAAATTCTTACATGGAAATGAATCCAAAGAAATTTAAGAAGTTGCTGGGTGAAATTAAGAAACTCCGTCAAGCGGTGAATGACTCCAAGACGAACTCAAGCAATAAGCGGCACTTCGCTGAAGAATTGACGAAGAAAATCCTCCAGGCAGAACAATTGCTCGGCGAGCTCTAATTCCAATCTACTCAATTCCCAATCCGCGGATCTCAACCACGCACTCCCAAATCGCGCATGACACGCACTGCGCAATTGTGCCCCGCAGCACCAATCACACTTCCCGCAGGATGGCATCCCGCACTGCATGAATAAAGACCGTCGACTCCTGTTGCATACGGCATGCGGCGGTCAAATCCAAACGTGTTGTCGACATGATGAATGTGGCCATAGCGAATGCCGATATCTTCTTCGATTCGCTTTGGTGTCAGTACATATGTATCGACAACCAAATCTCGAAATCCAGGACAGAACTGTTCTGCGATTCCAAAAATGTGATCAACATATTTCGCTTCTTGATCCTTCCACGAAGTTCCCGCAAGTTCGTATGGCACCCACTGAACAAAGAATGCAGAATTATGATTTCCTTGCGGATCGCGAAGTGATGGATCGACTTGCGTGTGGATATACCACTCGAGTGTTGGACAATCCGCAAGTTCGCCCCGCATGACTTTTTCGAAACCCGCTTTGATTTCACGAATGGGGTGATCGGATTGCGGAAGCAGATGCATCGTGCCATTGTGCTGCCCCCGATTTTCTGGAAGACATTTGAACTTTGGCAAGCCGCGCAACGCCATATTAATTTTCATCGTCGTCCCAGTGCGTTTGAAATTGTCGAGACGCGCATCGAGCGTGTCAGGCAAAACACCAGGGCCAACCATTTCGCGCAAACGAAAAGGATCCGCATTAGCAATGACGACTCTGGAATGAATCTCGCGATCATCCGCCAATACAACGCCGGTTGTTCGACCTTGGGTCGTGATGATTTTCGCAACAGATGCACTGGTCAATATCGTGGCGCCGTGCGAACGCGCGGCATTCGCAAACGCATTGGCGACCGCACCCATACCACCCTTGGCGACCATCCATGTCCCATCTGCAGTGGGAAGCCGGCACATGTTGTGGACCAGAAAGTTCATTCCAGTTCCTGGCGTGCCGAATGAACCAGTCAAGCCAGAAAATCCATCGGTGACCGCGTACATCGCCACGAGCATCTCGCTCTTGAAGTCGAAGCGCGCTAAATAATCCTCAACCGTACCCGTGACAAGTTTCACAAAGACGTCCCGCAACTCTGGGCGAATATATTTTTCAGCCGTTGCCTCAACCGACACCGGCTCCGCAAGCCAACTCGGCGAGAGATCGTCACGAATGCGACCGATTTCGTCGGCAAGCGCGCCATTTGCACGCCAATCTTGTTCGCTGAACATTGCCAAGAACTGTTCACGCATTGCTGACTGATCCGTGCCAAAAAGCAAATAACGACCATCAAGCATTGGCAGAAAATAATGCGGATTGCGGCGAATAAGCTCAAATTGAGCTCCAGTCCGCTGCATAATTTCCGGCGGCATCACGCCCAACAAGTACGAAGCCGTCGAAGTTCCCAACTGAGGTGCCTTTGGAAATGGATATTCGGTCTTGGTTGCTCCGCCGATCATTGCGCGCTCTTCCACAACCGTCACCTTCAGTCCTGACTTAGCCAAAATCGCAGCGGCGACCAACCCATTGTGACCTGCACCAACGATGATGACATCGGTTTGGATCGTCATGGCGAACTTTGATTCAAGCGACCCTTTCGCCGATTGAGATGCCGAGTTCCCGCAACAACTCCCACAACTCCAAGTGACATCGAAGAAACCGCAAGCCACAGAGGTGGGCGCGCATATTTTCCTGTCATCGACCAATCAGTCAGCGCCATCGTCGGCGGGCGCGGTGGGGGATTTAAATCTATCGCTCGATTTTTATCGATAACAATTTGGAGCGATCCAAATACCAAGATCGCCACAGCAAGTCCATAACCTGACGCGCTTCTACCTCCCCACCATGCGGCAGTAAATCCTCCGAAGAATGCGCAGATAACACTGAGGACTAGAGCGAAAACATTCCACGTATTAGATGTCACCCACGAGTCTGCAACAAAGACCTGATCGGCTCCCAATAGAAATGCACCAAGCGTCATTCCAATCGAGACCATCAAGGCAACTGCCACATAACCAAGCACGACTCCAAACAAGATTCTGAAAAATTTCATTTCATCACTTTACATTGTCGCAAACGAATCTACGCTCGACTCCCCGTGCGATATGGATGTCGCGCGAATATCTCTCGGACAATTCATTACTTGCAAGGACGCTTCTCATGAATGATTCATTCGTAAATCGTATTCCCCCGCTCATCAAAAATTTCGGATTTGGCATGTTCTGCCTCGGCGCAACTCTTGCGCTCGGCGTCGTGCTCTCATCACAGTCGATCGGCAACGCGATTGTGCGTATCAAAATGCAGGACGCGCCCATTCAAGTGAAGGGTGTCGCAGAAATTGAGGTCGTTTCAGATCGTGCGACATGGCGTGGAACGGTTCGTGCCCGTGCAAAAACACTTTCGCAAGCATTTGAGATTCTCGAAACGGGTACGAACAAATTGCGAGCGATGCTCGTGGCGCACGAATTCAAAGCGGAGGAAATCAATGCGTGCGAAGTTGATACAACAATTGTCTTCGCTAAGAATTCAAAGGCAGAAAATACGAATGTGATCGAGTCATATGTCTTGTCGCAAGGCACAACAGTTCGAACAATGAATGTCGTGTCAGTTCGCGACCTGGCGTTTCGCGCTACCGATTTGATCAAAGAAGGTGTCGAAATTGATTCGGGTGCACCCTCGTACTACGTCAGCGTCCTTGAGTCAATCAAGCTGACTCTACTAGAAAAAGCTACGGAAAATGGTTACGAACGCGCTTCGCTTCTTGCGCGAGGATCGAAAAGCGAAGTAGGAGGTTTGATAAGTGCATCGCAGGGAGTTTTTCAGATTGTTCCTGTTGGTTCAACTGATATCAGCGATTATGGTGTGAGCGATACATCGACAATCAACAAGACGGTCAAAGCCGTTGTTACTCTTGCGTATCAAATTGAACAATAGATCAGCTTGATTTCAATGGTTCGCCATACACTTTGTTCATGCGAACTGGACGAATCACGCTTCTATCAGCCTTCTTTTTGATCGCCTGCGAAAAGGGTTCAGAAACGCCAGTCGCCCCTGCTCCTGTGGCGGCCGCCACCGCTTCTGCGATCCAGCGCGCAGGCGATCTTCTTTTTGCAAGATCGAATTGTGTTGAGTGTCATTCTGCTGATGCATCTGTTGCCAACCGCACTGGCTCGCTTGACGCACCGAAACTCGATCGAATTGGATCGCGCGCGAGTTCGAGTTGGATTTCAAACTATCTCTCCGCACCCGCGCATACAGGTTCAACTGGAATGCGAATGCCAAACCTCTTGCATGGAATGGGTTCAGATGCAAATGCGAAAACTGTTCGACAGCTGACCGCATATCTTTCTTCGCTGCAAACTGGATCGACTTCGACTCCTTTTTTGACAACTCGTCCATCTCAAATTTCAGCTGGTGAAAAACTTTGGTTGTCGGTGGGATGCACCGCATGTCATCCAGCCGCCCCAAGCGATGATTGGTTGGGTGCAAAGTGGAATGCGAGCGAGCTTGTTTCTTTTTTAAAAAATCCGACATCCGTTTGGCCATCTGGACAAATGCCAAAGACGAATTTATCCGATGAAGAAACGCAAGCACTGGCATCTTGGCTCTTACGTAGCCAAGGACAACGCGCAGATGGATCGAGCGCGCTGACCAAGGCCCCTGGAATCACGGTTGATTATTTCGAAGGTGCATTTGAAGGTGTTGGACCAAATGCAAATGATGTTCCAACGCGATCTGGAATCATTGATCAAGTTGGTCTTCCTTCGTTTGCGCGTGATGATGCGTGGGGTGCGCGATACAAAGCGACGCTGACAATTCCAACCGATGGATCGTGGACTCTCTGGCTTGGAAGCGATGATGGATCATCGCTTTCAATTGATGGCAATGTGCTCGTTGAAAATCCTGGTGTCCATGGACCCGATTGGAAAAAAGGGACATTGACGCTTACGGCTGGCCCTCACGAAATTCTCGTTACGTACTTTCAGGGAGCGGGGAATGCCGGCCTTCGCGTCGATTGGAGTGGGCCAAATCAAGATCGACGGCAAATTCCTGCGAGTGCGTATACGCGCGAAGCAATCGAACTGCGCCCGCCTGTTGCCGATCACACAGAATTTACGAAAGCTGATATTGCGCAAGGCCGCGAACTCTTTATACAAGTTGGATGCGTGCAGTGTCACGGTTCTCCTGAAGTCGCGCTCTCGGCCGAAACTGCCGCACCAAAGATTTATACGCCACTTGAAAACCTAGATCCTTCGCGTGGTTGCTTGGCGAACGATCCGCCACTTGCTGCGCCGGATTATAAATTCACAGCAAGCGAACGTGATGCACTTCGAGCGCTCGTCGCAAATGCCAAGTCGCTTCTCGCCCCGCTTCCTCCAGAGGAATCTCTAGCGCTTCACTTGCTTGCACTCAATTGCACTGGATGTCATTCTCGCCAAGATGTTGGACAGCCGACAACAGAATCGATGGCGCTCTTTGCGGGAACTGCGGACCTCGGCGAGCAAGGTCGCGTTCCACCAACTCTCAATAATGCTGGAGCGAAATTGCGTACGAGTGCAATAACCGAGATTCTCGCTGGAAATGGCAGTGTTCGACCATATGTTCTCACTCGGATGCCACTCTTTGGCGCGGCATCAAGCAAGCCATTTCCCGCCCTTCTTGCCGCCGCCGATCACGCGCCCCGCGAAGAAGTTGATTCTGTCATCACCGATGAAATAGTTGAGGCTGGAACTCGACTGGCGGGACTCGATGGACTTGCATGCATTTCATGTCACGGAATTTCTGGTTATCCATCACTGGGCGTGCCCGCGATCGATCTTTCATACACCTACGCACGACTGCGCCATTCCTGGTTTGAAAAGTACATGCGAAATCCAGCAGCGATTTATCCTGGAACGCGTATGCCAACATTCTGGCAAGCGGGGCAACGCATTCAGCCTGAAGTGTGCGCAGGCGATCCAACCAAGCAAATTGATGCACTCTGGACTTATTTGTCGCTGGGATCTTCGATGCCATTGCCAAAGGGCATGGTTGCGGGCAACGAATTTGACTTGATGCCACAGGAACGACCGATTGTGCTTGGAACTTTTATGAATGGACTTTCTGCACGCTGCTTCGCCGTTGGATTTCCAGAGCAAGTCCACTTTGTCTATGACGGCGACCATCGTCGCACCGCCAAAGCCTGGCGCGGAAAGTTCATGGACGCTGCAGGAACTTGGTTTGGTCGCGCAGGACTCTTGTGCGAACCTGCGGGCATCGATGTGATTGACTTTGCACTGGGAGATGCGGTTGCAATCTTGCCAAACTCCCAAGCGAATTGGCCCGAAAAATCTGGGCGCGATGCAGGCTGGCGTTTCTTGGGAAGTGACCGAGATTCGGCTGGCGTTCCAACCTTTCGCACCGCAGACAACACTCTATATATAGAGGAGCGCATCGCCCCCGCCCCGGCTATCGGCGGAGCACATCTTGTTCGAGAATTCATAATCCGTGCAAAAAATGAGCCGATGGGTGTGAACATTCGGGCTTGGACCGCACCAGAGATTGAGAGGATCGCTGGCGCAAGCAATGCGGGTACAGCTGTTCAAAATAGTTGGAAGGCTCAAAGCGGTCCAACAATTTTTGTGACGGGTGGTCCAGCTTTCGTACGGGCAGTTGATACGAGTGACCAAACAAGCGCAAGTGAATTACTTGTGCCTGTTGGATTTCGAACTGGTTCAGATCCCGAGCGTCCATATGAGGCGCGCATTCGTTTGGAGTATGCCTGGTGAAAAAAATTCGAACTCACATTTTGTTTTTATTGACTCTCGTGTCTTTGTCACTCACGCCAACACTTCGCGCTCAAGATGAGCCAAAGACCACAGAAAAAAAGATGGACATTATTCCAGCAAGATTTCCAAAGCGTGAAGCGCAATATTGGAAAATCGAAACGATTCCAGTTCCCAAAGGAATCGTCGCTGAAGTCACTGGCATTCTTCCGATGGACGGCGATCAAATCATGGTCAGTACACGCCACGGCGAAGTATGGTTGATCGCTGGTGCATCGACTGCCGATCCAAAGTGGTCTCTCTTTGTTGATGGCTTGCAGGAACCGCTTGGTCTGACGCTGAAGTTCACGGACAAAAATAATAGTGTCAGTGATGGTTGGCTTTACATCACCCAGCGTGGAGAACTTTCACGTATGCGCGACGCGAACAATGATGATCGTGCAGATCAAATCGAGACGATCTGTGATGCGTGGAGTATCTCCGGCAACTATCACGAGTACACCTTCGGTCCGGTCTTTGATGACGATGGAAATGCGTGGGTCACACTCAATCGTCCCTTTGGATCTCAACCTTTCGGTGCACCTGCGTGGCGCGGATGGACACTCAAGATTTCTCCCGATGGGTCGTTCACTCCCATCGCGGCGGGATTGCGCTCACCGTGTGGGATCGCGCGCAGTCCAAGCGGCGAATTTTTCTACAGCGATAATCAAGGAGAGTGGTGTCCGACGAATAAACTTTCTGTGCTCGAAGAAGGAAGTTGGCATGGGCACCCCTTTGGAATTCTTGACACATTCAATCCAAAATCCAAGGTTGCATATCCAGTGCCAACAACAGATGGAACGCCTGACACACTTGGCGCGCAGAGACCAACAAAAAACGAAAATACTCCAAATGATTATCCAGATGGAAAGCGCATCATCGAAGCGCAGAAACAAATGCCAACGCTTGTCTTGCCTGCGGTGTGGTTTCCATATGACAAAATGGGCCGAAGTGCAGGGCAATTCGTGTGGGACACAACCAACGGAAAATTCGGACCCTTTGCGGATCAAATCATCATCTGTGATCAATATTCTGCGTGCCTCATGCGAGTTGATCTGGAAAAAGTCGGCGGTCAATGGCAAGGTGCATGCTTTCCATTTCGTAGTGGATTTGATTGCGGAATCATTCGACTTGCCTGGGACAAAGATGGATCGCTGCTCTGCGGCGAAACGAATCGTGGATGGGCTTCGCTTGGCGAATCAACGCAAGGACTTCAGCGCATGCGTTGGAGTGGAGAAACTCCATTCGAGATCTTGCGAATGCGTGCGCGCCCCGCGGGCTTTCATTTGGAATTCACAGAGCCAGTCGATCGCGCAACAGCGATGAATCCAGATTCATATCGGATGAGTTCGTACACATATCTGCTGCACGCGCCATACGGAAGTCCAGAAGTTGATACAGAAAAACTTGTCGTACGCCCACTCTCTGTCAGCGATGATGGACGAACTGTGGAACTCGCCGTCGATGGAATGCGCGATGGTTTCGTTCACGAACTTCACGCAGATGGAATTCGCAGTGCGAAGGCGGAGATTTTGCTTCACTCGGATGCGTATTACACACTCAACGCGCGACCAGTGGAATAAAAACTATTTTGTTGCGGAAGCTGGTGTGGCGACTGGCACGGCTGTGGGAACTGGCGAAGGCGCATGCGAATGATTGCTCTCTTGCAAATGAGCGCGCAAAATATTTGTAGCAAAATCATTTGCTGGATCACGCCAAATTGTGTGGACATGATCCGCAGTTCCACTTGTGCAATCAAATTCGATAATCGTTGTTGGTCCTTGAAGTCGGTAATAGTGCGGCTTTGTTTCATCGTCAGCGCCAATCCAAGCAAAATGCATCTGTTCGATGCCAGCGTCAGTGATGCGTTTCATTTCTGCATCGGCGAAATCGCCACGGAGTCGATCAGCGAATACTCGAAGTAATGCCGACCCACGCTGCTGTTGATCGACAGTCATGTCGGCAAATGTGATTCCCATCGGCGAATCCATCTTCGCAGTTGCTGGATTTGCGATGATGTCCGCTGGAACATTCGTCCCAAGAATCGCTTTTGCTTTTTGTTCTGGTGTCAGCGACCGCAACAGAGCAAATGCAAGATCTCGCTCCTCTGCGAGTGGCCGATCCCCTGCTCGCGCTCCACTGGGAACTTGAAATGGCGCAGAGCCCATAAACATTGGCGTCACGACAAACGCATTTATTGGCGCCGTAAAATTGAGAGAAAGGTGGTGACCTTCCAAACGAAATCCCCACAAATTTCGCCCACTTAGCGTTCCAAAAATAGCCAACTTGTACGCACCTTCGTTATATCGCTCAGGCTGGCTCTTGCCCAAGAACGCTTCGAGTGCACAGATACCCTCGACCTTTGCGATTCCCTTCGTGGAAAGCACCGAACGTAGCAGCGCATCCAAATCCAACCGCGAATCTTCATCAAGCTCGTCCAGTCTCACCCCGAATCGCTCGCCTGGAAGATAATTCCACGCAGTCCGCCGAGGATCGTCGAATTCTGTACACCCGCTTTGCCGCTCGGCTTGAGAGAAACCGTCGACCAACTTTACCGCTGCATTCTGTGTGACTGCAGCCGCCCCAGCAGGCGCCGCGGATTGCAGCATGAGGACGATTCCCAAAGCAAGCATCCTTCGATCATAATGTGTCTATGACGAATCCAATCATTGGCTTGACCGCAAATCTTGTACGTGACGACAAGGGTCGACTTCGACATGAGGTCAAGGGAACGTATATCGATGCTGTCTTACGCGTGGGAGGTACGCCAATCATGCTGCCGGCAATCGCCAGTTTGCGCGCCGCGATGATTGATGTTGTTGATGGCATCATCATGACTGGTGGCGATGACATCGACACTCGGCCATTTGGTGTTGCAATGCACCCAAAGTCAGAAATTATGGAAAGCGATCGACAAGCTGCAGAATTTGCGCTGCTTGATGCATTGAAGATGCGACCAGAAAAGCCAGTCCTAGGCATTTGTCTCGGTATGCAGATGATGGGAGTTCATGCAGGATGCCCAATCATCCAACATCTTCATGATCTGAAACCTGATGCAGATCGACACAAATTTGATAATCCACACTTGGTCGAAAGCGAAATCGGTTGCGGTCCCGTTGCAAGTTGGCATCATCAAGCGCTCGAAGATTGTGGACCATTCGAGGCAATCGGATGGAGTGACGATGGCGTACTCGAAGCGATTCGAGATTCGAGCAAACCTTTTTATCTTGGTGTGCAGTGGCACCCAGAAAGAACGAAGGACCCAATTATGGGAGATGCGATCATCGCGCGATTGATCGAAGCAGCCCGCGCACATAAGTTGACGACGCTTATCCGATGAATCCATTTGTTCTTGGTTACTGCACAAATGTGCACAGCGGCACCACGCTTGCCACAACGCTCGAAGCACTCGATCGTCATGCAACGGCTGTTCGTCAATTCGTAAAACCAATTGGACTGATGCCGATTGGATTGTGGCTCAGCGCGCGCGCCGCGCAAGAAGTTGTCGATGATCCTGATGGAATTGCACGATTGCGAGATTGGCTTTTCAATCGCGGGCTTGTTGTCTTCACGATGAATGGATTTCCATACGGCGATTTTCACGCGGGCAGAGGTAAGAAAGCCGTCTATGAACCGCACTGGGCCGATGTGCGCCGCGCGCTATACACCATCTCACTCGCAGACATTCTTGCAGGACTTCTGCCTGATGTGACAATCGCTCCAGACATCGCAGGTGAAGGCTCGATCTCGACATTGCCGCTTGGATGGAGATCGACATTCACACAAGAAGGATGCGGCGCGAGTGTCGGCTTGGCATCTGCGCAATTAGAACAAGTCGCGCGACACTTAAAGAGGATTGAAGATTCAACTGGCGTGTGCATCCATCTCGACCTCGAACCAGAACCAGGATGCGTGATCGACCGTGCGAAACAGATGGTCGATTTCTTTGATCAGTGCATTCGTCCAAGTGCTGCTCTCCAAGATCCGCGCAGATATCTGCGCGTCTGCCACGACATCTGTCACAGTGCTGTGATGTTTGAGCCGCAGGTAGAGGCGCTTGAAACATATCGACGTGGTGGAGTGCGAATCGGCAAAGTGCAGGTTTCGAGTGCGATCACATGTGACGGATCAGAGCGCGCCTTCCGAGCACTTCGCGCCTTCGACGAACCAAAGTTTCTACATCAAACGTGTGTCCTCGATGGAGCAGGCGAAGTGCATTTCTTTGATGATCTTGAACGTGCCTTTGATGAAGCGCCAAATGGCGTCTGGCGGGTTCACTTTCATGTTCCAGTCGATACAGAATTTCTCGGGCCACTCGGCACAACCCGCCGTGAAATTGCTGAGTTCCTCGCTGCGGTCAAGCCCGAAGATGGCATCCGACATTACGAGGTCGAAACATACGCATGGAATGTTCTGCCAATGAACCTTCGCCGCGACAGTTTGGCGCGTGGTATTGCCGATGAACTGATCTGGACACGCGCTCAGATGATTGCTCACGGAATGCACAAATGACCCTTCTCCAAAAAAACTCTGCAGTTCGTGACTGGCTCGACCTTGCACGCATCTCCAACTTGCCAACGATCGTGACTGATTCGCTGGTTGGAATTGCGATTGGTCTCTCAATGGAAACTGCCGCAGCGACGGCATTCACCTTTCAGGGCGCCACCATCGCGGTCATTTTTGGCATGTGTGCTTTTTATACCGCAGGCATGGTTCTCAACGGCATCGTCGATCGCGATGTTGACGCAATCGAGCGCCCGAATCGCCCGATCGCTGCCGGCCGAATTCGTTTGCCATGGGCGTGGACTGCGTTCATTGTTCTCATGCTGCTCGGATTTTTCTTACGGCCCACATTCGCTGCGACTCCGATCCCCGTCGCGGTCGCAGCGCTCATCGGGATCTGGCTCCTGGCCTATGCCCATTCAACGCGATCGTTCATGCTGCAAAGGCTGGCCAAAATTTGGTGTGTCATTTCAGTCATCGCGGCACTTTGGTGGGCTGTCGACATGATGATCAAGGATCCATTCGACCTGACTGCTTCTGGATTCGATCCCAGTACCAAGGAGTCCATCCGGATCGGACACTTTGCGCTGAATGCGCCTGTTCTTCTTATCGCGCTTTCACTCATTGCATACAACCTGCTTCACAAACGCACTGCCTTTGCGATTGGCTTTCTTGCGCTCTGTCGATTTCTTGTTCCGATCGCGGTTGCGATGTCGATCTTGGAACCAAGTGGAACAGTGGGAAGGATTTGGACAAGCAGTCGCTTTGTACCAATACTCATTGGGAGTTCGCTCATTCTGTTCCTCCCTCCACTCATGATTGCGATTCACACAATCATGCTTTCGATCGTTGCTCGCCAAGAGATGTCAAGCGAAGGAGCTGAATATCGCTGCAGTCGTTGTGCGTATCCGCTGAAAACGATCGCCCCAAAAGTTTGCCCTGAATGCGGATGCAGCCTGACTCAAGTACCACCTATAGGCGATCGCCCTCTCTCGAAACGCATGCGTCGTGCTTCGCCGTTTCTTGCTGCGATAGCGATCACGCCAGCATTGCTGATGCTCATTCAACAAATTTACTCCATCAGTTTCTTGAAATCATTTCCGATTCTTAGTGTGTCCGTACTTTCTGGATACATGACATTGCCATATTGGGTGGTGACATCAGCCACTCTTTTTCTTGCAATACTTTTTTCAATCTGGTTCATCATTGCCGCAACGCGCGCGTTTCGTGCTGCTGTGTCGCATCCATCTCGCCGGCCAGCTGGAATCGCCGCTCTTATTGCCGCACTCGCACTGCTTGACGCCGTAAGCGCCGCAATGTTGCAAGCGACGTTCATAAGTATTGCATGCATTTTTCTTTGGTTCTTCACGCGCTGGCTTCAGCGCCGCATTGCTGGAAGCTGAATAACCCGCGCCCGTCAGTTTGCTTTGCAACTAAACTTCTCAAGTGCCACAACGTCTTGCACTACTCAATTTCGTCGGGCTGACGCCAAATCTATTGGGAGATGCGACGCCAAACCTTGTTGATTTCGCGAGACGCTGTGGCGGCATTCGATCGCTTATTCCAGATCTGCCTGCGGTGACATGCACGGTGCAATCGAGCATATTGACTGGCACGACCCCTGCGCATCACGGCATCGTTGGCAATGGATGGTTCGATCGCACGCAGAATGAAGTGCAATTCTGGAAGCAGTCGAGTGCGCTCGTGGGCGGCGAACGCATTTGGGATTTCGCACGCAAGCGCGATCCATCGGTGACAACTGCGAATCTTTTTTGGTGGAATGCGATGTACTCAACCGCAGACATCACAGTCACGCCGAGGCCGATCTACTGCGCCGACGGTCGCAAACTTCCCGATGTCTGGACAAACCCATCCAATTGGCGCGACGAACTTCGCAGCGAGATCGGCGACTTTCCGCTCTTTCATTTCTGGGGACCCGCCGCAGATATTCAATCGACTGATTGGATCGCACGCGCCACAATGATGACTGTTGCGAAGTTCGATCCGACACTCACGCTTGTCTATCTGCCTCACCTGGATTATGCCCTTCAAAAATTTGGTCCGGCTGACCCGCGCATTCGCAGTGAATTGCGCGAGATCGATGGAGTTTTTGCGGCGCTCTTGAAATTCTTCGACGACCGTGGCATTCGTGTGAGTGTGATCAGTGAATACGGCATTTCTCCCGTTGCGGGTGCGGTGCATCTCAACCGAGTGCTTCGCGATGCTGGATTCTTGACTCTGCGCAACGAACTCGGCCGCGAGATGCTCGATGCTGGTGCGTCGCGCGCATTTGCTGTGTGCGATCATCAGGTTGCGCACATCTATGTTGCGCACGAACGCGACCGCAGCGAAGTTCAACGCATTCTTCAAGCGACTGCTGGAGTCGAAATGGTTCTCGACGCGCAAGGCAAACACGCTGCGGGTCTTGATCATCCACGCGCTGGAGATCTTGTTGCAATCAGCACAGCGGATCGCTGGTTCGCATATCCATGGTGGCATGATGATGCGCGCGCGCCAGACTTCGCGCGCACCGTCGACATTCACCGCAAGCCTGGATACGACCCATGTGAACTTTTTCTTGATCCGAAAATTCGATTTGCCAAAGGTCGTATTGCATGGCGACTTTTTCAGCGCAAGCTTGGTATGCGCGTGCTCCTTGATGTCATTCCACTCGACGCATCACTTGTGCGTGGATCGCACGGTCGAGTCGAAATGGCTCATGCGCGCAGACCGCTGATGATGGTGGATGATGGCGACAATGATGATCTAGAAGTCCGCGCCTGCGATGTCATGCCGTTTCTCATGCGTCAGATCTTTGGTCGAGATGGGTGAACGCTTTACAGCACAACGCGTGTGCGCACTCATCAATTGCGGGCGCAGCGGGACTTTGGCTTGCGCAATGATCTTCGTCAATTCTTCGCTGGTCTGCGTCCAATCGACAATATCCACTTTGTATGGCAGGTCTGAATGCGAAATGCTTCGGTCAACTTTCCACCGATCGCGAGACTCATTGGCACTTCAGTCATGACCAACGGCTTCGAAGACTAGTAGATTGTGCATGTATGGCGACCAAATGGTACTGGGCTAGGGATGGGAAGCAGTTTGGACCGGTGGGTCGGGTGAATTGCGAAGTCTCGCTGGAAGCGGCAGCCTTCGGCCAAATGACTTGGTGTGGAAAGAAGGTCTGGCAGAGTGGGCAGAGGCTCGAAAAGTCAGCGGATTGTTTCCCAATGATCCCCTAAAGTTTCCTCACAAGGTCGCAAGTACTGAAAACGTGTCGTTTGATAGCAGTTTGCCACCAAAATTTTCACCACCCGCAACTTCGGATTTACATCAGGCCCCAGCGATCGTAGGAAATCCATCCATAACGGGCTGTTGCCCTAAGTGCGGACAATCGACATGGAAATGTCATTTGGGTTGTCTGCCAACACTTTTCATTGTTTTGCTTTTTCCCATTGGGTTGTTGCTTTTGTTGATGCCGAGGCGCTGGGAATGCGCAAATTGTCACTACTCATATTCATCGAGTGATAAGCCTTATGGATTTATGGGTTCCACGATAAACGTTTAAAGCGACACGCACTTTAGCGCATCAAGCCACTGCGGCTACGAATGCCGTCATGCAGCTTGCGAAACTCCACTGAAAAAGCTGGAAGCGTTACCCGCAGTGCATCCGCCAGAGGCAACCTGTAGATATGCACGGCGTCATTGCGCGCCCGCAATATCTGCGTGAGCACTTGCTCGTCATGCGCCAAACCAAGCGTAACCAATGCGGCAAATGACTCGCGCGGACCTGCGGGTTGCAATCCCTGCGTCACGGCGTAAGCCCGCGAAGACTTCCACGCAACTTCATAGCACAATTCAAAATGAAGAATTGCCGAGTCGCACGCAAATGGCGCAGAACCCGCCAATAACGCTTCCTCAAAGCGTTCCAGCACGCGGCTAAAATCATCTAACAATAATCGCAGTCGATCCATGGGCATGATTTGCTCAGGCCACCCGCCGCAACAAAGGTCGAATAGCTGAAGCAAATTGCGCGTCGGCGGTGTCTAAATCAACGACATCGATTGGTCGAACGGTTGGCAACGCGTCAATGTCCGCCAGAAACTCTTGCCAGGCATGTTCGCTGCGTGCGCCAGTCCATTCAATGGCAATATCTAAATCTGAATCAATGCGAGCAGTTTCACGCGCGAAACTGCCAAATAAAGAAACCACAATCCCTCGCGGCTTCCACTTTGTAGCAAGCGCGGCAAGAGCGTCTTGCACACCCTGCGGAAGTTTGAATATGTTTTCACGCATTCACAACAACTGTATCACCCAACCACGCCGTGTCAGAGAGACATCATTTGGTTGATTGCGTTGTTCACAATGGGATCGCAATTTCGCATGCGACCCGATCGCTCGGTATCTCGCGCAAGACAACTCGCAAGTGGCTTGCGAGCAATGACAAGCGTCGATTCAGTGCGTTTCCTGTATCACCGCGGTGCTGAAATCCAAATGCTGCCTGCGTGCGGTCGACCTGAGACATGCACAAAACCATTAAAAAAAAAGACTTTCCCGCGATGCCACGGCTGCGCAACGATCGCCTCACGAGGGAACGCGCACGCGGCGATACGCTTGCCTCAATGGTGCCAGCGAACACGCTCGTCAACGATGTCCATTCAGGGTTGAACGCGACAAATGTGCGCGGCATCCACCAACCCATTTCGATTGATGCGCTACGTGAAGTGATCATGCTCGCCGCGTCGCGTGGTGAATCTGTGGCGGTGTGTGGATCGCGTCATGCGATGGGTGGACAGCAGTTCTTGAGCAACGCACAACTGATCGACATGCGAAGTCTTTCGCGTGTGATTGCGCTCGACATGGAGCGCGGTTTGCTGACGGTTGAAGCAGGAATCCAATGGCCTGCGTTGATCGAAGGTGCGCACGCGTTGCAGCGCGCGCGTGCTCCAACGCAAGAGCCTCACTGGGGAATCGCGCAGAAACAAACGGGTGCCGATGCACTCACGCTTGGAGGCGCGTTGAGTGCCAACGCGCACGGTCGCGGGCTGACGATGCCGCCGATCGTGCATGACGTGGAATCGTTCACGCTCATTGATGCGCGCGGCGCATCGGTGCTGTGCAGTCGCAGTGACAATGCCGAACTCTTCTCGCTCGCCATCGGTGGATACGGACTCTTCGGCGTGATCGTGACGATCACGCTGCGATTGTGCGCTCGCGTTGCCGTGCGCCGCGTGGTTCGCATGATTGATATCGATGACGCTGCGAACGCCGCGCGTCGTCGCGTCGAGGCTGGCTTTCTATACGGCGACTTCCAGTTCGACATCGATCCGAAATCGCCTGAGTTTCTCACGAAAGGCGTCTTCAGTTGCTATCAGCCTGTGGTTGGCGCGACGGTGCCTGACGCGGCGCACGAACTGGCTCCCGAAGATTGGGAGCGTCTGTTGCTGCTCGCGCACATCGACAAAAATGAGGCTTTTCGCCGCTATGCACAGCATTATGTCGCCACTGATGGACAACTCTACTGGTCCGACACGCATCAACTCGGTGTCTATCTCGATGGCTATCACGAGCGCCTCGATGCGATCATGCATGCGCCGTGCAAAGCGAGTGAAATGATCACGGAAATTTATGTTCCGCACGAACGGCTCATCGACTTGCTCCACGCCGCCGCGCAGATGCTCACCCAACGCGGCGCCGAAGTAATCTACGGAACGATTCGACTCATCAAAGCCGATTGCGAGAGCTTCTTGCCTTGGGCGAAAGCTGATTACGCGTGCGTGATCTTCAATCTCCATGTCCATCACAGCCCTACAGGTTTGACGCACGCAGCCGACAGTTTTCGTGCGCTCATTGACCTCGCGCTTGTTCGCGGTGGAAGTTTCTTTCTCACATATCACCGCTACGCAACACGCGCGCAACTCCTCACTGCCTATCCAATGTTGCCTGCATTCCTCGCAAAAAAGGACGCATACGACCCAGCGCATGTGTTCTCAAGTGATTGGCATCGCGCCTTGCGCGCAACACTCTGCGAAGACGCGTGATTCAGAAGGAGCCACAGAATCTTTGCGCTAAACAAATATTCTCACCCCGTGCAAGGATTCTATTTTTACCCCCTTGGCTCGCCAGATATTCCTTGGTGAGAGAATCCGCATCGAACACACGTACGAAGCGATACCCCATGGCAGAGAGAAAATCCGGCAGATCCTCCGTTGCGATGCCCCATTTGAATACTTCCTTTTTTAGCCAAAGCCACCACTCCACCCATTTTGTAGCCGATTCAAACTGGATAGAGCCTGACGACTGCTTGTTCATATAGGTAAAAAGAAAATAGCAATTATCCGCCACCGTACAGGATTGGATATGCCCAAAAAACCGCCTTATCTCTTGTTCATCCAGATACATGGTGATGCCCTCTGCAATAAAGAGAGTGGGCTTCTCCGGTGAAAATGCCGTGCCGTGCAACACGTCAAAAACGGATTGATTTGTAAGGTCTATCGGAAGCAGCGTGAGATTATTTATGTTCTGCAACACCGCTCTCTTAGCCTGTTGGGTAGCCGGGTGATCTAATTCAAAAAATTCTACTTTTTTAAAGTGCTCGCAGAGCATGGCTAAGAGCGGATCAAATCCACTCGCGATCCCCACCACCTGCTGTATCTGCGCAGCCTCTAAAAATTCTCTGGTGACCTGCTCAATGCAGCGTTTTCGCAGGGCATAATGCAAATACAAACCGGGAAGGCTTATACGCTGAATAAATTTGAGCCAATATCGATTTACAAGAGTGAGATGCCAAGGCGTACCAATCGCCGCTTCCACAAAGCGGCGATAGAAATTTGCGCGTGTTCTATCGACTATTCCTGCAAACAAGGCGTCGTCTGCCAATAGAAGCTGAGATTTTGCAATCAATAAGGCCGTGGCGCTTGGTGTATTTTGCTTCACACGTAATACCTTTTCCCTTACAGACGCTGGCGTGCCCGAGTGGACGAAGGATAGTGGACCTCCCCACTTTCGGTGGACAACCCAGACGAGGGGGCACTTCGCGAAGTGATGATGAAAATTCTTCCTCAGGAAAATCTCGCGACCTGGATCTCGCAAGTGGAGGCGAGAGTTTCTCTCCAAGCCATTTCAGAAATGCTTCCAAATGCCACGAAGTGTCACCTTTGTGACCGGTATGGACCATGCTCGGCAATGCCTTGAAGTGGTGCCAAGACTGGTACGGTCCAAGAACAGTATCAGCATCTCCCATTTGACTGGATTTTTTTTGTACATACAATATATGTATGCCAAGAATCGAATTCGAATGGGAACCGCGCAAAGCTGCTTCCAATCGAACCAAGCATAAAGTTTCCTTTGAAGAGGCGGCGACCGCCTTTGAAGATGAGCGAGCTCTGGTGATTGACGATCCTGAGCATTCGAAGTTCGAAGAACGATTCGTGCTGCTTGGAATGAGTCGCTTGCCCCGCGTCTTAGTTGTGGTGCACTGTTTTCGAGAATTGCATCAGAAGATCAGAATCATCTCGGCGAGAAAGGCCACTCGCCATGAACAATCTCAATATTCCAAGAAGGCCTAAGAAAGGATCATTATGAAAAGCGAATACAACTTTTCGAAATCAAAACCAAATCCGTACGCGCGTAAATTAAAAAAGCCCGTGACCATTCGACTTGACGAATCCACCGTACGGTATTTCAAGAAATTGGGGAAAGAGCTGGACATGCCGTACCAGAGCTTGATCAATCTCTATTTGCGGGATTGCGCTTCGAGCGGGCGTTCACTTTCTTTGAAGTGGCGACCTAAGAGCGGCCGCGCGGCTTGAGGTCATTTATTTTTTTGGTTTCAACATGCTCACCGCGAAGCGCAATCAGTCCGGTGCAAATTTGTAGGGGCGTTGCATGATCTTGCGCGAGATACCTAAAATCTGTCACCCATGTACCAGAACACATAAAGCAATCTCGGGATCCGAAAATTCATCTGAAAGGAACAGTGCTTTGACCAAAACGAATCCTCGAATGCGTTTTGTAACTTGTGCGATTGGCGCGGGAGTGCTTGCATTGAACTCAAGTCGTGCGTGCGCTGCGCCACCGCCCTCACCACCGCCTGCACCCACGACGGTGACTCCGCTCGCTCATGTGGAGGAGCGTGGCACCGGACCGATCACGATGATTCTGATTCCGGGACTTTCGTGCGACTGGCGCATCTATGACGCATTCATGACTCGCAACGCTTCGAAGTACCGCATGCTGGCGGTGACTCTTCCGGGATTTGGCGGAAGCACTGCTCCACCAATCGCGGCCGACGCGTCGCCGATGGACGGGAAGTGGTTGCTCAACGCGCAGGCTGCGATACTGAAATTGATTCAGGAACGCAAACTAGACAAGCCCGTGATCGTGGGACATTCGCTTGGCGGGCACTTGGCGATTCAACTTGCAGCAGGGCATGGAGAGCACATCAAGAGTGCAATCTCGATCGATGGGCTGCCGCTCTTTCCTCCACCACCACCGGGACAACCCGATACGGCAGAGGCGCGTGCCGCAATGGTGAAACAGTTTGGAATCATGATGAACTCGATGCCCGTGGAATCCTGGGCAGACGGGCAAAAGAGATCGGTGGCGATGCTGGTGACAGACCCGGCGCGCGCGAAAGCATTGGGAGAAATCTGCGCCGAAGTGCCGAAATCAAACACAGTGGAATACATGTTGGAGATGATCGGTTCAGATCTGCGCCCACAGATGGGAAAGATTCAGATTCCACTGCTGACCATCAGCGCTGTGTCAAATGATGGGGGGCCAGAGATGACCGCAAATATTCGAGCGGTGGTGCGCGATGAGTTCAAGGGAGCATCGCCAAGTGTGAAGCTTGTGACATTCGAGGACTCGCGTCACTTTATAATGGACGATCGCCCCGCGGATCTCGATCAAGCGATCGCGACGTTTCTTGCAGGCGGAAAAGTTGATGATGTTGTGACAAAGAAGGCTGCGCCTGCGCAAGTCGCTCCTGCGCAAGTCACACCGGCGCCGGCAACAAGCGAAGCTCATCGCGAATAGCGCACATCGCGGCAAGATGCGCGGTGGTTGTGCCGCGCTGTTCTTGAGCGAGTTCGCCAGCGCGCATCAAATGAAACCCGCGCTCGCCTGCTTGAAATGGGCAACCAGTGTCGAAAAACGACACGAGGCGCCCATCTCAGGGATACTGCGGCCCTGGCGGACTGACGAAACTCCGGTGTGTATTGACGCAGAGTGACCAAGAATAATTCCCAGCGACACGCTCCTTGATGCGAGATCAAACTCGCCGATTCTTAGTGTCCACCAAATCTGGGGAGGTCCTCCATGGACTTGCCCGCATTTCGAAGACACACATTATGTTGGTTCATGAAAGTCTCCTTGGTGAGTTGCGAGGTTCGCTTCAGTATCCCAGAGGCGCAAACGAGATGCGCAAACATGTGTTTCCGCCCTTCTCTAGTCGGAGCAGACGGAGTTTTGTGACAGGACTTCAAAAGATTTCTGAGGTTTATTGGAACGCCCGAGTTCTTGAGCGAAATCCGAGGGCATCAGCCTTCACCGATTCTTAGCGTCCACCAAATCTGGGGAGGTCCAACATGTGGTCAGCTGCCTCCACATCACCCGTCGAGCGGCGACCGCGGCGATTGTCAGTGGTACGCCGAGAATCACCGAGTTCAACGCGAGGAGCAACCAGATCGGACGCCACGCAATGCCCGTCGCGGGCAGATGTGCGAGTCCAGCGATGCGCGCTGGTCGAGGCAGCGCACCTATCCCATCACTCCATTCTTCCATCGAACTGCCTGTGGCGAGCTCGGTTGAGGAGAAGTAGCGAAGGCGAAGAACGCCATGAACGACAAACGTGCGAAGCGGCCACCCGTATGCACGAGTCTCGTCGATGCACTGTTCCTCCATGAAAACCGTCTTCGCAATCTCGTCCGGCGTCTGCGTGTATTGAGCAACGAGTCGTGATTCGTCGAGCGCAGTGGTCTCGTACCACACCGAGACAAGCGGCGCATGAATGGGAACCTCGCCAGTGACTTCACTGCCCAGATGTCTTGTAAACCAGTGCGGTCGTGGCACAACGAGCGCACGCGCAGGATCGTCGACATCCTCGTCGCGGCTCAAGAATGCGCCGCCATTGAGGCAACGCCACGACCAGTCCTTCGCAACGTCTGAGGATTCGTCGCCTCGAAACGCGCACTCAACGACAATGATCGAATCGAACAGTCCTCTGCCGAGCCTCCAGACAAGTGCGTTGTTTTCACAGCGGAAAACTCCTTGCGTGCGTTCGGGCAGGCGGTCATGACCCCAGAACACACTTCCAGCCCCCCAACTTGTCGGAGTCACGAGGGTCCAGAGTTGGAGGATCACCGGCCGTTCATCGTCACGAAAACGAAGTAGCTCTCCATGACCAGCACCAGAGGGATAACTCGCATCCCATGCGGCAAGTGCGCTGACACCAAATGATGCGAGCGCCCCAACACAAACTGATGTGACGATGTACCTGGTCAGCTTCATTGCGATCTGTCGAGTCCGCGCCTCATGGATTGCACGGTAACAACTTTCCCCACTCTGGATTCCACGGGATTGGGAGATAGTCGGCGATGTCACAACCCAGAACATCTTGTCGGAGCGGGAGTGCCCAAGCAGGCCAGACGCAATTCCCGAACCCCACATGCCTCTCGCAGCAGAAAGCGAGTCTCGCACAGAATGTTTGGCGAAGGTCAGGATTCGTGTACCAAGGCTTTCCCTCAGTGGGTTCAACTCCAAAGAGACCCTCGGGAGCAAGTTCCCGTACCCGATCATGTACTGGATTGCCATCGGAATCAACCACTCGACCACTGCAACCTTCGAAGCAGAAGCGATGTGCATCGGCCAATGCGGCGTCTGCGTTGTCGAACGGTCCACGGAGTGGTGGATGTTTGGATCTCAAAGGATCGACCCACCAGTACTTGCCGTTGGGATCGATGAGAATCCCAATCGCATGTCCACGAACATCCCCTCCACAGTATGCAAGAATGAGCCCATACTTGCCGCTCCAGCCGGTCAGCCGCCGGAGCATGAAGCGAAGAACGGCATCTGCGAAGTCATCACAGTCAAAGTCTGGTTCAGCAGATCCTCCTCTTCTGTAGATCCCCCCGTTCTCACCGTCTCTCATGCATTGCGAGCCCAGCAACGACCGTCTCAGCAAGAACTCCAACACGCACCTCACTTTGCCGGGAGCCATGTCTGGTACTTCCGATTCGGTGGATTCAGTTGGTGCTTCAGCCAGCGAGTCTGGAACAAGCAACGGGACGACCTTCATCCCATCGCTCGTGATGAGTGATCCAATACATTGAACATGATCGACCGTGCACCGAGACTGTGCCGTCAACCCGTCGATGGCCAGTGCATAGTGTTTGAGATACGCCTCGATGTCTACTTCAGGTTGCGGAGCGAGCTCTCCAGTGAGTACGAACACGCGAAACTCCGACTGAACTTCCGGGTCGTCTCGAAGCAGGTCTGTGATGCCGTAGTGTTCGCCACTCGAGAGATCGAGATTGAGACGGTGACTGTAGATTGGGGTGAATACCTCATGCTCTGGAGCCAGCATCGCAGAAAACAGACCAGGGACGTGTCAATACCTTTGAGACACTTTTGTTTATGAAATCGCGACTTTCTGCTCGGTTTTGTTCGTGGTTTGGTCTGGCGACTCCGGTCGATTGATCCAGACCTGGTCAGGAAGTGATGGCGCGCGTGGTTGCCCACGAACAAATCGTTCGGGATGTTGCTTCCAAAACTGGTCGAGCGCACGCTGACGGACGCGTTGAAGTTGCAGGTGTTCTCCGCGGTAGACCTGCGATGGCGCGAAGTACGCGATGCCCTCGTGGTGATGTCGATTGTTGTACCAATCGAAAGCGAGCGGGCACCAGTCTTGCCACTCGTCGAAAGTCATTCGCCGATCGGGCCAGGCGGGTCCGTACTTCAAGGTTTTGAATTGTGATTGGGAGAACGCGTTGTCGTTGCTGGTGCGTGGCCGTGAATGCGATTGTGTGATATTCATTTCGCAAAGACACTGCGAGAGATGCCGCGACGTCATGTGTTTGGCGCCATGCTTGCGGAGTCGATCCTCGCGGTCGTGCCGCATCGTCATTTCACATTCACGATTCCTAAGATGCTGCGGCCGTACTTTCGATTTCACCGCGGACTGCTCAAGCAACTCTGTCGTATCGCGCATCAGTGAGTGACTTTCTGCGGGATGCGTTTGGCGAGACGGACGGCGTCCCAGCCATCGTTATGGCGATCCACACCTTCGGCGAATATCTCGACTTCCATCCGCACTTGCACGCGCTGGTTGCCGACGGTCTGTTTGACCGCGAGGGCCGGTTTCATGTGATGCGCACTGACGAACTCACTGGCGAACTCACTCAAGAACAGCGTGGCACGACAGACGCGTTTTTTGCCGGCAATCACGCGGCGCTGGAGCAACTGTTCCGTGCGCGCGTGATCGAGTTCTTGGTCGAAGTTGGATTGCTGCCAGCGGATCGAGCGCGCATGTTGCGCGGTTGGGTGCATTCTGGATTCCAAGTATTTTAAAAGTACAAGTCCACCAGAGTCGGCGCATTGCGGCGAACGAGTGTCAAGATATGGAGCTGACAGGTACCCGACTACAGAGCCACCCCTTATGAGGTTTCGGCGATCATAATCGATGCCGCCTTTCGTGTGTTTCCCGTCATTTCCATCCGTTGCACCAACCTTCGCGCCGCAGATACTTCGCACTTTGCCGCGTATTCCGCCGGTGTTTGCTTGCCCAGCGCGCGCTGTGGTCGTCGATGGTTGTAATCCGCACGCCACCTTGCGCAAAGGAATCGCGCCTCCGCGAGTGTCGTAAAAATCTCGCTCGACAACAGCTCGTCGCGCAATCTGGAGTTGAAACTTTCAACGATTCCGTTCTGCCACGGCGCGCCTGGCTCGATATACAGCGTGTTGGTTCCGCTTTCTTTACACCACTCTTTCATCACATCCGCGATGAACTCACTTCCATTGTCGCTGCGAATATTTTCTGGCGCGCCACGTATCGCCGTCAGTTCATCAAGCACCATAATCACATCGTGCGACTTCAATTTGCGTGAGACTTCAAGCGCAATATTTTCCCGCGTGTATTCATCCAACACCACCAACATCTTGATTGGCCTGCCATCCGCCGTTCGATCAAAAATAAAATCCAGACCCCACACTTCGTTCTTGCGCGTTGATTGCTTGCGAAGAATCCCAGATTCCGCGGATCCAATTCTTCGCTTTTTCCTGCGGATTTGCGGCACTTTCAGACCTTCTTCTCGCCAGACAGTGCGCAGTGGTTTGTGATTTACGCGCCAACCTTCACGACCCAACAAGTCTTGCATGTATCGCCAACCACGTCGCGGATGCTTGCGTGAGAGTGTGCGCAAGCGCGTTGCAAGACGCGTTCGATATGTGTTCTCAACAAGTTTTCTCTGCTGCACACTTCGATGTTGACCAACCACGCGACATGCTCGTCGTTGCGAGATCGCGAAAATAGTTGTGACGTGTTGGATGGCCCGACGCCGTAGCGCCGGGCTTAGAATTCCCCCTTGGCCACCTCTTTCAAGATCTGAATGTCGAGTGCTTGATCCGCAACCAGACGCTTAAGCCGGCCGTTCTCGCGCTCCAATTCTTTCAAGCGCTTCACCGCGTCGCGGTCGGTGGATCCGTACTCCGTTCGCCATCGATGCAGTGTCATCAAAGACACGCCAAGCGATTTTGCGACATCTTCAAGCGTCTTTCCCTGCGATAACGCCTCGTCAACTTCTCTCAACTTCGCCACGATCTCTTCTGGTCTGTGGCGTTTCCTAGTCATTGCACGCTTCATTCGAAACTCCTTCTGGCCCTGTTGGGCCTGGGTTAGTTTCTCATAAGCGGTGGTCCTTTATCGAGGTCTCCTGTCAGAG
>CAMAXY010000014.1 GCA_945862215.1 Singulisphaera sp. GP187
GCGACCAAGAGATAACCAGAAGCGGGAATGATCGCACCATCGAGCGGCGTGATGCTTTCGATGGAACCTGCAAGATCGACTGCGCCAGTGGTGTTGTTGTCACCGATCACGATGATCGAAAATCCATTCATATTGAATCCAACTGGTCCCTGAATTTCGACATATTCATCATTGTCTGTTCCAGGCTGATCGATTCGGATCTCCGAAAGTCGAATTGCAACGCCACTGCCGCAAGTCGGATTTGCTGCGCCTGGGGAATCTGTTCCTAAGGCCGTGTCTGAAGATCCAATTCGCCAAGTACTACTGTCAGCGCAGAGCCAGACTTGTGATGGCGATGTAATTCCATCTGGTCCAACACGAGTCGACGAATAGACGAAGTCTGTTGTTTTTCCATCTGGAGTTGCAACTTGAACCAATGCAACTGAACTAATGATTGCAGTCCATGGCAGTACATCGAGGACGGCGTCGTTGTTCGTGTCGAGGTCCTGTCCATCAGATCCAGTAAATCCACTCACCAAGAGGAATGTGAGATTGTCCGGATTTTCGAAGTTGAGAATTGCGACTTGGTCAGGCGTTCCAAATTGAAAGGTGGATTCTGCAAGAACAAAGAATCCAGTCGAAGAGAAATTTCCAGAGAGCGCAACAACAGCTTCGATAGTTCCATTTTGGCTTGGAGGTGACGCAGCATCGTTGTCACCGATTACGACAAGTGTCAAGCCTGTGAGCGAGGTACCAGGCGTGCCTTTGAACTCGATGTATTCGCTCAAATCAATGCCAGGTTGGTCCACTCGGATTTCGTTGATCACCGGATCAATTGCCAAGGCAGTCGAGCCAAAGGCGATTGAAAAGGAAAGTGCGCAAAGGTTGGTGAAGAGCCGAGTGGATCGGGGGGTCATTTCTTTCTCCATAAAGTCGTTGTTGAAGTAGAGTTAGAGCGGTTAAACAAGAGAGAACATTTTAATTGTAATCCCTGATTGGGAAATTTCCAATAAAATCTTTAAGTTTACGAGTTATTTACACAATCAATAGATTTGCCGTTCAATCTTTATGATTTTTATGTGTGGCGATCAAAGAAAAAAGGGATCTCACGGGCTTTCCGTGCGATCCCTTGGGAAAGCATTCAGAGAGAATATCAAGAGTCTGCGACTTATTTCGTCGGTTCGTCGTCGGCCTTCGTGGGTGCAGCAGCCTTGGAAGAAGCCGAGCCAGAACCCGAGCCGGAACCCGAGGGCAAAGCGTCAACAGCAGGAGTTCCCGAGGCCATTGATACGAAGTATGGCATCAAATAGACATCAACACGTCGGTTTTGAGCTGCGCCATTTGGACCATTTGGGACCGCGGGACGGAATTCGCCATAACCAGCAATGAGGAAGCGCGATGCTTGAACGCCATCTTTATGCAGAGCATCTCGCACAGCAATTGCACGATGAGCAGATAAATGCATGTTGGTTGGATTCTGCGCCGCAGACTTTTTGATCGGAACATTGTCTGTGTGGCCAACGACAACAACTTCAAATGGGTTTGCCGCATTCGAATTAAGAATCGTTGCAAGTTGAGAAAGCACTGAAAGCGCACTTGCTTTCAATCCAACTGAACCTGGATCGAATGTGAAGTCTGCAGCAAAGCGAATCATTCCACGCTTTTCATCAAACTGCAAAACATCAGGATATTGAGCAGCAAGAGCAGCAAGAGCAGCATTCACTTCCGCTGGAAGTGGACCGCCATTCATGTTGCCAACTTTCTTCAAGAGCGACTCGTAATCTGCGAGCAGCTTGTCTACATCGACATTCTGGCCTTTTCGCAGCGCTTCGAGAGTTTCAAGATCGCCAGCTGACTGTGCCAACTGCGATCTCAATCTCGATTCATTCGCTCGAGTGGTCTCGAGATCGCCTTGCGTTCGAAGCAGTTGTTGCTGCTGAGAGCGATAGGCCAAATCGAGATCGTTGTATTTTTCTTGTGGGACGCAACCAACACTAGCAACAGCAACAAGTCCGATGAGTGTGGTTCGAAACGACGCTTCCAATGCGTTCATAGTAGTAACCTCCGTGTTGAAGAAAAGTGTAGCGTGACATTGTCACATTTGGGAAGGGGGTAAAGCAAAAAATATTTTTTCTTTGTCCTTTTGCAATTTAGCAAAAAGTTTGCCAGAGCAACAATCGATCCCATCCGGGGGGTACGCGCCACCGATGGCGGTGATCGACACGCAATCTCTCATTCATGAATTGTGCATGTTTGAGCTCAGATTTCCGATAAACTGTCTCTATGCCTTCGAAGGAGAAACCAGAATTGGACTTGGCCACGATTCGAGCCGCTGCGGGACCCTATCCCGTGCAGGCTTTGCACTTTGTCCAGACTGGGTTTGGGCATGCGGCAAAGTCTGCCTTGTCGGACCCGAGCCAGCTTTCGACCGATGACCGACACCTCAGTGGCCAGCAACTTTGTATGGGGCTCTTGGAATTCGCCATTGAGCAATACGGAATGATGGCTCCCGTTGTCCTCCAACGTTGGAACGTGCAGCGCACCGACGACTTCGGTCGAATCGTCTTCACATTGATTGATCTGGGGATCTTTCGCAAATCACCAAATGATTCCATTGAGGACTTTCGATCTGTCTATGACTTTGCTGAAGTCTTTGCGCAAGACAGACTGCGCAAACACATCATGGGAAATAAAGGATAGGGGTAAGAATTAAGTTCAGAGATTATTGATGGACCAAGATCCGCAGAAACCAACAACTGAGCCTGAAAATACAAACTTTGCACGTTTGCATATTTGGCAAGTGCAAGCATTTCGAGATCTCCTTGTCATCGCAGTTATCTTCGGCGCAATATGGGCGGGATATGCGCTTCGGTTTGTGACCACTCCTTTGCTGCTTGCTTTTACGCTCGCGTATTTGGTCGAGCCTTTAGTGGCTTGGCTCTGCCGCGTCTTAAAAATGTCGCGACCAGTCGCCGTGACTGCGATTCTGGCTTCTGCAGGATTGGGAGTTGTCCTCGCTGGATTGCTTTTTATTCCAACAATCGTCTTTCAGGCATCTGAATTCGTAGCGAGCGCAAGAGCAGGGCGCTTCGATCAATGGATCAACCGATTCGAAGAGGTTCTTCCTTCCCAGTATCGAAGTGAAATCGGCAGAGTGCGCACATGGATCAATGACAAATCAACTTTAATACCGCCTGCTGTAACCGCTGCAGAATCGACTCCTCCAGCATCCAATAGCAAACCTGCAGATCTTGTGACTACAGTCGCAGAACCGATAGTTGCTCAACCTGACCCAGCCGCAGACTTACAAGATTCTTCACCAACTTCAATTACTCAGGCGCTGCTGAGTCCCACAGCACAGTCAGCACTGTGGAAAATCCTTGATTTTTCCAGCATGCTTTTCGCTGCAGTTCTTATCCCGTTTTATTTCTGGTTCTTCAGCGTTGAGTTTCCAACTGCAGTGAAATTCCTCGGGAGCCTTGTCCCAGCTGCCCGCAAAGAGAAAATCTTTCATTTGGCAGGTGAAATGGATGCGGCAGTCGCAGGCTTTGTCCGCGGAAGAATTCTGATCGCTGGTGGAATGGGCGTTATGTTCGCTGGAGGTTGGTGGATCAATGGCGTGCCATACGCATTGACTCTTGGCTTACTCGCAGGAATTCTTTCGATCGTTCCATATCTTGGATTGGTCGTGATCATTCCTGCGATCGCACTCTTGGCTGCAAACCAACTGACGATTCCAGAAGTAGACCGCATGGCGTGGTATTGGATCGTTGCTGGACCGCCACTCGTCTTTACAATCGTGCAGTCAATCGAGGGTTACATCCTGACGCCAGTCTTTGCTGGCCGTGCGACCAATCTTGGACCAGTCTCAATCTTTGTCGCGGTACTCGCAGGCGCAAGTGTTGCGGGTCTGTATGGAATGTTGTTGGCGATCCCCGTCGCAGCATGCGCAAAGATCTTGATTCGTGAAACGATCATGCCTTCGCTGAGGAATTGGGCTGCGGGAAAATCTTCCGATCCATTGCCGCTTGATCGATACTAGATTGGCTGACTCCTTGAGCCTGTAAGAGTGAATTAGCGCCTAGGGCGTTGCTTGAATTTGCTCTTCGCTGCGTCGGGGCGTGCTCCAGAGGCCCCAGGTATACCAGGCATTCCACCGCCCGCTGCCATCTCGCGCATTGCATTCATCTTTCCCATCATGCCGCCGCCGCTCATTTGCTTCATCACCTTCTGCATCATCTCGAATTGCTTTGTCAGTCGACCAACTTCGACTGTATTGGTTCCGCTGCCAGCAGCAATGCGTTTGACGCGACTGCGATCAATGAGTGTCGGCGTGGATCTCTCTTTCTTGGTCATCGAACGAATCATTCCTTCGATTCGATCAAATTGCTTCTCGTCGATGTCAATGTCCTTCATCATGGAACCAACTCCAGGAAGAAGTCCAAGAATCTGTTTCAGCGGTCCCATGCGTCGAATTGATTTCAGTTGACTCAAAAAATCATCCATGTCCAACTGACCACGCGACATCTTTTCCGCAAGTTTCTCGGCTTCTTTTTCATCGACCTGGCCTTGAACCTTTTCAACGAGCGAGACAACATCGCCCATTCCTAAAATTCGTCCAGCCATTCTTTCTGGATCAAATTCATCGAGTCCATCCCAGTGTTCGCTGACGCCAACAAATTTGATTGGAGCGCCTGTGACTTGCCGAACCGAAAGTGCCGCGCCACCACGCGTATCAGAATCGAGCTTGGTCAGGATCACGCCATCAATATTCAAACGCTTATGAAAAGCCTTCGCACTGTTGACAGCATCTTGTCCAGTCATCGAATCAACGACCAGAAGAATCTCATGCGCTTCGATTGCACTATCAACAGATTCCAGCTCTCGCATTAATGCATCGTCGATATGCAGTCGACCTGCAGTATCAATGATGATCACATCGAAGCGCTCTGCACGTGCTTTCTGCAGCGCGCGCTTCGCCACACCGACCGCGCTGCCAGGCTTCGCGCCGGGCTGATCTGCGCATTGATCTGGCTCGCCGTGAAATGCGATGCGACTGCCGCCTGCAGCACTTGCCGCACCTTCGACAACAATTCGAAGTTGATCGACAGCGGCGGGGCGCTGTAAATCGCATGCTGCGACCAAGACGCTCTTGCCTCGACGGCCAAGCCAAGCCGCAAGTTTTCCGCAGGTTGTTGTCTTTCCTGCGCCTTGCAACCCGCAAAGCATCAGAACAGTCGGCCCAGGTTCAACGAAAGAAATTCGTGATGCGCTCGTGCCCATCAGTGCAACGAGGCGCTTGTGAACGATGCCGATCATCTGCTCATCGGGTCGGAGACTGCGAAGAACTTCAGATCCAAGCGCATCCTGAAGAACATCAGCACAGAAAGTTTTTACAATTTCACGATTGACATCTGCTTCAAGGAGCGCAGTCTCGATCGTGACCATCGCTTCGCGAACATTCGATTCGGAAATGCGTCCTCGTCCGGTCAGGTTTCGAAGTGCGCCCGAGAGATTCTCTGTGAGTGATTCAAACATCGAAGTCTGATCCTAGCGTAGGAATTTATGAATGAAGTGATGCGCGCTTGCTGGACAGCCATTCGTGCAATTTTGCTGCAGACCATGTGTTGACGCATCCCGTCGCAGTCAACCCGCCACGACGAGCGGTTGCGATGCCATAACGAAGATTGTCGGCATCGCCAGGGGAGTGGATATCGCAGTCGATGGCAATCATGCAACCAGATGCAACGGCGATGCGGACATGCTGATCGCGCAAGTCAAGCCGCGACCAGTGGCAGTTGATCTCCATCGCAGTACTGCATTCCTTTGCTGTCCGACAAAGCAATTCCATGTCGGGAGAGAGACCCTCGCGACCCTGAATGATTCGTCCAGTTGGATGGCCAAGAATATGAACAAGCGGATGGCGAATCGCGCAGAGAAGCCGATCAGTTGCAGCTTGAGGAGCTTGCTTGAGTGCAGTATGCGGACTTGCCACGACGACATCCAATTTCGCGAGGATGTCATCGTCATAATCCAATCGACCGTCTGCCATGATGTCGACTTCGCTTCCAGCGAGGATTCGAATGCCTCCAAGTTTCGCTTCAGCTTCGCGGATCGCGTCGATGTGCTTCAGCAAACGCTCGACCGAGAGTCCGTTCGCTTGCGCGCTCGCTCGACTGTGATCCGTCACGGCGACGGTGTGAAAACCTCGAGCCTTCGCAAGTGATGCGAGTTCGATGATGCTCATATCGCCATCACTCGCGGTGGTATGCGAATGAAGTTCTGCTTTGATGTCAGCAAGTTCGATCAATGCCGGTGACGGTTTCGTCAAATCCCAACCGTGCATCTCTCGCAGTTCGGGTGGGCAGTAGGGAAGTTCAAGCGCGCGATAGATCGACTCCTCGGTTTCAGCGGCGACAAGCGGAAGTTCCGCGCCTTCTGAATTTTCTTTCGGCACGCGAAAAAGGCCATATTCGTTCAGCCGCATTCCGCGTGCAATCGCGCGTTCTCGCAGAAGAACATTATGGTCAACGCTTCCAGTGAAATACATCAACGCTGCGCCGAATGCATTGTCTTTGACAATGCGAAGATCGACTTGAATTCCAGTTGCCAATTGCACTGAGCATTTTGTATCGCCTTGCGCAAGAACTTTTCCAATTCCTGCGCAATTCAAGAATGCGGCTTTCGCTGCAGCGGGATCTTCGCTTGAAACGAGAAGGTCAAGATCGCCAACAGTCTCTCGGCCTCGTCGAGCGCTGCCTGCAAACGCCACCCGCACAGTGCCACGAGCAGCGCGCAGGATTTTCAGCATCGATTCAGCGACTGGTACGGCTTCGCCCAATCGATAACGAACAGGACCTGCGCCCGCTGCATCATGCGCAGCGACCGCATCACGAAGATTTGTAATTGTTTTCTCGCCCATGCGCTCGACGGTGAGCAGGGCACCACTTGCAATCGCAGCGCGCAAATCATCGATGTTGGTGACTTTGGCTGAATCCCATAGAAGTTTTACAGACTTTGGACCGACGCCTTGCAAGGTGAGAAGCGCAGGCAATCCGGATGGAACTTTTGATTGCAAGGCCTCAAGTTCAGCAACTTTTCCAAGAGTTTCCAGTTCCACAATCTTCGCGGCGGTGCTCTCGCCGATTCCTTCGACGGTGCGAAGTTCAGCAGGGTTTTCGCGTGCAAGCCGACCAAGTTCTCGTGATTCATTCTCGCACGATCGGGCAGCCTTGCGGTATGCATTCACCTTGAAAGCATTCGCTCCAGTGATTTCGAGCAGATCTGCGATCTTCGTAAAAACATTCGCACATTCTTGATTGGACGCCACGGTGACTCCTGTGAATTCGAGCGAAAAATAGCGCGACCAGCAGGACTTGAACCTGCAACCCCGAGCTTCGTAGGCTCGTGCTCTATCCAATTGAGCTATGGTCGCTTGAAATCGAATGATATCAATGCGTTGAGGCTGTGGGCAACGCTTCCTGCGATGCAGTCAGAACCATCGGCGAAGCTTGCGCAGAACTTTTTGCCGCCCCAATCAATGTTCCCGCAATCGCCGACAAGAAGATTGTTCCCACTCCGCAAACGACTGCAGCGATAAAAGGCCAGCGACTTGGAACAGATGTCACTTCTTCGGATCGAGCCGATGGTGGAGCAACCAAAGGAACGATTGCCAACTTCAAATAGTACAAACCACTGATTGCACTGTTGAGCACCGCGGCAAGAACCAACCCAAATTGATCCGCTTCGAATGCGGCGATAAAAAGATATATCTTGCCGAAAAATCCGATGAACGGCGGCATTCCAACCAAAGATGCTGCCGAGATCGCAAGCATCCATGCCATGACTGGATGTCGCAAACGCAGTCCAGCAAGATCGGAGAATGAATTGATTTCTTCGCCGCGACGTTCAATTGCTGCCAGTGCAGCGAATGATGCAGTCGTCATCACGCCATATGCAAGGAGATAAAAATAAAGCGCTTCGATTCCAGCCGTTGCACCTGCGATCAATCCGAGGATCAAGTATCCAGAGTGTGCCACGGAGCTGTACGCCAACATTCGCTTCACAGATGACTGCAAGAGTGCGCCGATGTTTCCAAGAGTCATCGTGAGAATTGCGATCATCCATAAAATCGCTGCGATTGGTGTTGGCAATCCGGTGTATGGAATGCGAATTCCATCTGTATCAATCAGCGTGTGACCGCTCCATCCAACACATGACAAGATGAGCACCATTGCTGTGAATCCCGCAGTCTTTGGAACGAACGCCAAGAATGCAGTGACATGCGTTGGCGCGCCTTCATAGACGTCTGGAGCATAAAACTGCATCGGAACTGCGGTGATCTTGAAGCAAAGTCCCAAGAGAATCAGAACAATTCCAATGGTTGCCAGCGTGTCAATTCCGCTCCCTGCAGATTGAGCAGCCAAAGCACTTCGAATTTCCAAGAACTGCAGCGAACCCGTCGAGCCATACAAGAGCGCGAAGCCATACAAGAAGACTGCGGTACTCATTGCTCCGAGAAAGAAATATTTGACGGCAGCTTCTTGATTTCGATTTCCGGAACCGCCGATGGCAACCATGATGTATGTGGGGAGAGAGACCAATTCAATGGCGAGGAAAAGCCAAATCAAGTCCTGCGCATTACATAAAAGCATTGCGCCCATAATGCTGAGCAGAAAGAATGCATAGAACTCGCCACGCACGACGCGCTGCGGATCGAACGCCATCCGACCGCGTGCGACAGATTCTTCCATTTTCCGATCGACAGAACCGACCGAAAGTAGAACGAGCAATACTCCGACTCCAGCCAAGAGTGGCTTGACGAATCTTCCAAGCGTCGGCAACAGCAAGTTGGCTGCTTGAGCATTCTCGTTGGTCCAAGTCAGCGGGACTGCGGCGATCGAAGCGATCAATGCAGCGCAAGTGATAAATGGCAGAGATGCACGAATTCCGTGATTCTTCGAGAGACCCAAGATTGCGACAGTGACCGCAGCGACAAAAAGAATCATCTCTGGAGCAAGGAGAATCAAGCGTGGTGACATGGCTTCGATCATTCGCCTCTCGATTCGCTGGTCTTGCCATTGATGGATGCCAGGGGAGTCCCAGCAGACTGAGACATATATCGTTCAACTTCCTTTGGATAATTTGCCAGCATTCTTTCCGCGCAAGGCGCGATTGCATCAAGCATCGGCTTTGGTTGAAAACCAAGCCAAATGCAAGCGACAGCAAGTGGTGTCAAGATTGCGATCTCTCGGAAGCAGAGGTCTTGTGGAAGACGAATTGCCGAAGTTGCATGAGCAGCATCATCGTGCGGTTCGCGCAATGGACCCCAAACAAGTTTTCCAAGAAGGATCAGCAAATACATCGCTGCGAAGATCAAGCCAAGTCCTGCGACGACTGCGTACCAAGGCCCAAGCACTCCTGGATATCCAGTTTGTCCGTCATGTTCAGAAATGAACGTTCCACCCAAGCAGAGGAATTCTCCGACGAATCCGTTCAATCCAGGCAAGCCAATACTGGCCAGAGTGAACAAGACCATGAACGAAGCCCACACTGGCATTCGCTTTGCAAGACCACCAACAACATCCGTGTCCTTCGTGTGGTAACGCTCATAGAACATTCCGATGCACAAGAAGAGCGCACCAGTCGAAAGTCCGTGGTTGACCATATAAAAGACTGCACCTTCTGCGCCGACTGGATTGAGTGCGAAAAGTCCGAGCATGCAAAGCCCAAGATGAGCAACAGATGAATAGGCGATCAACTTTTTTGCGTCTGTCTGGACCCAACAAATCAGCGATGCATAAATGATTGCGATGATCGCAAGCACGGCAACGAAACTCATCAAGTCCGCGCCACCTGCAGGAGCCATCGGTAGAGCGAAGCGATAATTTCCATATGTTCCAAGTTTCAACATCGCCGATGCGAGGATGACCGATCCCGCAGTAGGCGCTTGATCATGAGCGAGTGGAAGCCATGTATGCAGAGGGAAAAGCGGAACTTTCACTGCAAATCCAACCATAAAAGCAGCGAAGACCCAATACTGCGTCGAACTTGGCAGACGCGTTGCGGTCTTGGTGAGCGTGTCAATATCGAAGTCCCAGGCACCAACTGCCAGACGATGCTCCCAACCTATGTAAATCAGCGTTGCAAGCATGAACATCGAACCCAAGAATGTGTACAGAAACATTTTGACTGCAGCGACGCGTCGCTCGGTTCCGCCATAAATCGCAATGATTAAAGTCATCGGCACAAGTGTGAACTCATAACCGATATAAAACAGTATTGCATCACGAGCGGCGAATGCGAGGATGATCGATGATCCAAGCACGAGGAACCACCCGTAATACTCCTTGGTTCGTTCAGTGATTGCACTGAATGATCCAACAATGCACAGCGGCATTAGGAATGCGCTGAGCAGGGCAAGCAACAGCGAGACCGTATCGAAACCAACTGAGAATGTGATGCCTGCATGTGGAATCCAACTTGGTCCAGTTGTTTTTGGAAAATGTTCTGCGTTATGCCACGCTGGAAAATTCCACGCGAAGATTGTGAGCGCTCCAAGCGAGGCCAAAGTGCCTGCGAATGCAGTCCACTTCGCAGATTTGGTGGGACCGATTGCAACAGCAAATGCCGCAACAATTGGAAAGAGAATGCTGGTCCAAATCAAGAGCATGTCAGTTGAACCCCCGCAACCAAACCCAACTTAACCACGCGACAACCAACGCAATTCCACCAGCCATTGTTGCTGCATAACCCTGAAGCGCTCCTCCATAGAGTGGCTTGAAGAGTTTCCCGACTGCGATGGGAAGCTTTGCCAACCCGTCGACCATCACACCGTCAAGGAAATGTCGATCGCCGAAAGAAAGAATTTGTGCGCCAAGCCACATTGGCAAGCGGAAGCATGCGTGATAGATCTCGTCCACATACCACTTGTTTTCCATACAAATTGGAACCCAGCGAATCCACCATCGTCGCAAAAGCGCAGCGCGCAATTGATCGGCCGACTTTCGGGAACGCAAATGGAGATACCACGCGACCAGGATGCCACCAATCGACGCTGTGCAACCGACGACGGTCAATCCCGTGTGCGCATCCATTCCAAGCACTGTGGGGTGCGCCTCAGAAACTTCAGCACCGTGATCTTCGGCAAGACCAGCGCCTTCCATCGCGCTTGATCCTGCGATCATTTGCTGAGCCCAATTATCTTTGTGAGCGAAAGTTTCGTTGTATCCAGGAATTCCAACAACCAAAGCTCCAAGAGCAAGAATCAAGAGAACGCCATTGATTGCCCAGCGGGGCGCATGAGGATGGAATGCGTGAGTTGACTTAGCTGCGGAAGCGGGAGCAGGTTTTCCATGCGTGTCATGTTTGTCATGCGTGTCATCATGCGGTTCATGATGTCCTTCAGCACCAGGTTCGAAATGAAGTGGCCCTGCGCAGACTCGAAACCAAACGCGGAATGTGTAATACGCAGTGAGCGCTGCAGTGAAAAGACCAAGCCAGCCAAGGAATCGGAAATCTGCGCGAACACTCGTCAGTGCTTTCAACAGAATTGCATCCTTCGAAAAGAATGCTGCGGTGTATGGAAATGCTGAGAGCCATAAACAGCCAACCAACATCGTCCACGAAACGATTCGCCAACCAGGCAGGAGGCGAAGCCCGCTCAATTTTCGAAGGTCAAGTTGACCTGCAAATCCGTGCATGATTGCTCCAGCGGTGAGGAACAAAAGAGCCTTGAAGAAAGCGTGAGTCAGCGTGTGATAGCACGCGCCAAATGTTGTTCCGACTCCAAGTCCAAGGAACATATAACCCAGTTGTGAAATTGTGGAATATGCGAAGACTCGTTTGATGTCGTACTGCGCCATGCCGATTGTGGCAGCAAGCAGCGCGGTCAATCCACCAACCCACGCAACAGTGGCGAGCGCTTGTGGATGAAGTTCGAAGAATGGATACATACGCGCAATCAGATAGACACCTGCTGTGACCATCGTCGCGGCATGAATGAGCGCAGAAACTGGAGTTGGACCTTCCATCGCATCTGGCAGCCAAGTGAAGAGTGGAATCTGCGCACTTTTTCCGAAGGCACCAAGCATCAGCAGGAATGGAATCACGGAAAGTTCCCAGTCCACAGATGTTTGTCCGCCCTTGTTCATCGCTGCGAACAACTCGGAATATTGCACTGTGCCATAATTTGCCCACAACATGAAAATTCCAAGGGCGAGTCCAAGATCGCCAATGCGGTTCATGATGAACGCCTTCTTGCCCGCGGCAACCGCAGCGGGGCGCGCGTAGTCATAACCAATCAACAAATAACTCGCCAGACCAACGCCTTCCCATCCTAAATAGAGCATGATGAGGTTGTCGCCCAAGACAAGCGCGCTCATGGAGAAAAGGAAAATGCAGATGCCGAAAAAGAAACGCGAATATCCCGCGCCACAATCGCCTTCCATATATTCACTGGCATAGATGGAGATGAGGGTTCCAAGTCCTGTGACGAAGAGCATCCAGTAGAGCGTCAACGTATCGATGTACATCCCGCAATTTGCGGTGAACGATTGGAATTGACCCGTTCCCCATTGGAAAGAGAGCCACTGAAAAATCGGAACTTGCACTGGTCCTGTGTATGCAAAGTATGCCTTGACAATGATGCCGAATGATGCGGCGAGTGCAAGAATCGTGATGATTGCAGCAGCCTTGCCTTTCACACGCAGAGCGCAGCAAAGAGCACATCCAACGGCGGCAAGCAAAGGAAGAAGCAGGGCAAGTCCGACCCACGAAAGTTCGGGGGCAATGATTGCTTGTGGGATGGAAGTGAGTTGTGTCATGATTCGCCAAGGTCCGACCACGCGTCCGCACTCAATGTTTCACGCTTTCGATAGAGCAGAACGACGAGAGCGAGCGCGAGCGCAGCTTCCGCGGCGGCAACGGTGAGAATGAAAATAACGAATACTTGGCCAGAAACATCCATTCGCAATCGAGCGAATGCGATCATGGCGAGTGCAGCACCTTGGAACATCAGTTCGGTGCAGAGAAACATAATGATCATGTTGCGTCGGCAGAGGAACCCAACAAGTCCAATGACGAAAAGTAATGCGCTGATTGCAAGTGCGACGGCAATAGGAGCATTCGCGGCGATGGTGAATCCGCTGGAAAGTTCTTGATTCATCGGTTCGCCTTTCCCTGGCTGCTCTGGCTTCCATCCATAACTTTTCCCAATCCTGCGAGCGCGCGACGATCATCGTCTGCAATATCTGTCTGCTTGCGTGCAAGCACAACCGCACCAAACATTGCCATCAAAAGGATGATTCCTGCAAGTTCCAAACTCACTGGAAATCTCGTCACGAGGGCCATCCCGACGCGTGAAGTGTTGTCAGGAAGAAGTGATGGGGCAAGGGTCAGATCGCTTGGAGTCATTTGGCCTGCACGCTCGACAGAAATGATTGCTGAGTGATCAGTTTGAACAGCGATCATTTGTCCGTCTGTTCGAGCAACGACTGCGGTCACGGTTAAATCTGTTCTGCGCGCTTGTTCGAGCAACAGCTTGGGCATCATGGAAAGATCGCCCCATCCTTGGCGGATTGCACGATTCTGATCAAGAATAGATTCTGCTTTTTGTTCGCTCACCGAGAAAATGCTTCCGCCCAGAACCGCGATCAACACGAAACCTGCGATCACTGCGCCTGCAGGTTCTCGTGCAATTCGGTCGTAATCCACGGCATCGGCTGAACCAATATCAGCAGGGGATTGCTGTGCAAGCATCAGCACAAATAAATAGGTGATGAGAATTGCGCCGGCATAAACGATGACCAGCGAAAACGCCACAAATTCTGCGGAAAGAAGCACATAAATCGCTGCGCCGCTGACAACTACCAACACGAAGTAGAGCGCGCAGAAGACGGGACGGTGATGCGTGATGACTCGAACCGCAGAAGCGACAGAAACAAATGCGCAGAGAATCATCAACCCAAGCGGGCCAATGTCACTTGCAGGCGTCGGAATCGTTTGGACAACAATGACGAGAATCCAAGCGATTCCAGCAAGTCCAAGAATGGTCGCGCCCATGCGAAATTTTCTCCCACTCTGCATGAGCAGCAGTGTGAGTCCTGCAGCGGCAATCGCACACGCGGCATAAAAAATTGTCGGCACCATTGCGCGTCAGTTCTCCAATCTCAAACGAAACCTGTCACTTCCGTGTGACGGGGGGAGTGGGGAAGATAATGGCGAATCGCAATGCCTGCAACGACCTTCTTTCAAGGGGTACTATCGGCGCCTGATGAACGACCTTCAAAGGATCATTCCAAACACAATTACCGTTGGACGGCTTGTGCTTTCCGTGGTCTTTTTTGTCGTGATTTCTGGTGTTGCTTGCACTCCTGGCGAAGATCCATCGCGAGCTTGGTGGGCCGTTTGGATTTTTATTGTCGCCGCGGTGACAGACGTGCTTGATGGCTATCTCGCCCGCAAATGGAAAACGGTTTCTCCGTTCGGTCGGATTCTTGATCCCGTGGTTGACAAAATTTTGGTCATCGGAGGACTCGTTTTTCTTGCGTCGCCACCATTTGTTGATGGCAGTGGCGTTCTGCCGTGGATGGTTGTCGTGGTCATCGGCCGCGAACTGCTTGTTACCAGCGTGCGCGCTGTCATCGAAGCTGAGGGCACTCCATTCGGCGCGGATTGGGGAGGCAAGATCAAGATGCTCGTGCAGTGCGTTGCAGTGCCTGTGTGCTTTGGAAATGCGGCGATCGAATCGCGACGAACATCATCTGCTTTCAATCTCTTCGCAGCAATTATGCTGTGGGGAATGATCGTTGTGAGTGTTGCAAGCGCCGTCCCCGCAATGATGCGCGCCGTTCAATTTTTTAAGGGAAAATCAAAGGAAATCGCTCGATGACCAGTGGACAACGCTTGCCAAAGGGATTGTCTCCATTGGCTCTGTTCTCCGTGACAATCGGTGGATTGGGGCTTCTTCGTCCAGCGTCTGGATCGTGGGGATCACTGCCTCCAGTCGCTCTTGCTTTATTGATCGTGTGGAGCGGCGCTCCGTGGTGGGTTCTGGATGTCTCGCTGGCATTGACAGTCGTGTTCGGAACGATTGCATGCGTCAAGTTTGGAAAGCTTGCTGAAGAAGCATTCGGCGCGAAAGACCCATCATCAGTTGTGGCAGATGAAACAGCGGGATGCGCAGTGACATTGCTCGCAGTTCCATGGTGGATGATTGCGACAGGAGATTCAAATGCATTGGTCCGCACTGCGATTGTCTGCGCGACAGGATTCTTTTTCTTTCGACTCTTTGATGTTTGGAAACCAGGCTATGTCGGAGATTTGCAGTCGCAACCTCATGGTTGGGGAATCGTCTTGGACGATCTTGCAGCGGGCGCTTGGGCGTGGCCGCCAACCATCCTTTCCGCTGTTATTGCCCTGCAGTACTGGGCGTAATCATCACAGCGGACGAACCGTGCGCATATCGACGCGGGCTTCGAAGACCGTCCGCAAATTGCATAAATACCAGCGCCAACTCTCCGCATCTTCAGCCATTGCCATGAGTGCTTCAGGTCCAGTTCCAATTGGTCCCATGCGCAAAACAACTTCGCTTCCGTTCTCGACCGATGGATGAACCGACCATTCGATGCGAACGAATTTGTCATCGACTCGTGAAGGCCAATGCCAAGTGATTCGTCCGCCTGAATCAAATTCTTCGATGCCAATCGTCAATGTTCGTTTGAATTTACGATCCCATCCAAGCACAATCGATCCACCAGCGCGAAGATCAACTTGTGCTGCGACAGGAAACCAACGGATCAATCCAGCCTCCGTGGTCAGCGCAGCGAAAACTTCTTCAGGATGCGCTGCGATCGTCTCTCGCAAGACGGTCCAAACTCCTTTTTCATCTTGAACAACCATTGGTCAGAATTCTAGGGCTTATGCGCTCTCGTGGTGTATGAGATCGTCGTATGTCTCACGCTCGCGAATCACGCGGAATTGATCACCTTCCACTAAGACTTCAACGGGAAGTGGGTGACTGTTGTATCTGCTTGCCATCGTCATGCCGTATGCACCCGCGGTATAGACAGCCAACAAATCTCCACGGTGAAGAGGTGGAAGCATGCGATCTTCTGCAAGAAAATCGCCGGTTTCGCACAGAGGACCGACGACTTCCGTTCTTTCAAGACCTGGCAATACAAGTTCGCGGGCTCGCCGAGGAGGCACAAGCGCAGCAGGCACATCTGTCGGCCATACAAAGTGAAATGCTCCATAGTGACTTGGCCGTAGCAGCGTGTGCATACCTGCATCACAAATGGCAAAGTTTCGATCACCAGATTTTTTTACATATTCGACCTTAGTCAAGAGCACGCCTGCATTCGCGGCGATTGTTCGGCCGGGCTCCAAAATTATGCGAAGTCCATTTACGACACGATCGCGAAGCAAAGGAACAATCGCATTTGCATATTCCTCTGCAAGAGGAGACTGATCACTTTCATAATCCGCGCCGAACCCGCCACCGAGGTCGAGCGTGTCAATTTGGAATCCTTCCGCATTGAGTTCGTCCATCAGCGCGAGCGCTTTCGTAACGCTCTCTAAATATGGCGCAGTTGTATAAACGGGAGAGCCGATATGGAGGTGAATTCCGCGAAGGGAAACAAATGGATCACGACCGTACGAATGGAAAAAAGCCGCGGCACGTTCGAGGTCAACACCAAATTTGCTCTCGCGCTTGCCAGTGGATGTGTATCGATGCGTCTTGGGGTCGACATCGGGATTGACTCGAAGCGCAGCTCCTGTCCGAATGCCAGTTTCTCTTGCAATGCGAGCAAGATTCTCGAATTCCATTTCACTTTCGACATTGAAAAGTCCAATCCGCTGTTCGAGTGCGTATCGAATTTCCGCATCGGACTTTCCTACTCCGGCATAGACGAAGTTTTTTGGATCGCCACCAGCTTTCATTGCACGAAAGAGTTCGCCACCCGACACAACATCCATCCCTGCACCCATTTCAGTCAGCAGGCGCAGAATGGCTAGATTTGAGCAGCATTTAACTGAAAAACAAATCAGCGGATTGATCGGTGCGAATGCATCACAAAGGCGCATGAAATGTTGACGAAATGTCTCGCTCGAATAGACATAGCAGGGAGTTCCAACGGACTTGGAAATGTCCCGCATCGAAACGCCTTCGCAAGAGAGTGAACCTTCGAGATATCGAAAATCATCCATAGTGTTTGTCCGTAAATTACACTTTCTTGTATAGCACGATAGTCGTATCGCTTCTTATGCGGGCGATGGCGCTTCTTCTTGTGCTTGCACTCTTCTCATTTGGAAAGCCCAACCTGCAAGTGTTGTCGCTGCACCAAGAAACATCCAAGCGGTTGGAGACTCAGGGCAATGAAATGATGGAACGATCGTTTCCATCAAAGGCATTCCGCATCCGAGTAAGAGCAGCGATCCAAGAGTCGCCGCAGCGCCTGCAAGCGCCCAACGCGCAAAGAAAATCCCTAAGCCAAATCCCATAACTGCTCCACCAGCAGTCACTGCGAAAAGAAATGTCTGTGTCGCAGGGGGTAGAAGATCCCACCGACTCTTGATTTGTGCTGCGATTCGTCCGCCCGCACCTGCAAGACGCGCAATACTTCCAGTTGTATCTTCACCCGCAGATTGATGACGACTCTCGCCAATAATCGTCAGAATCGAATCGGTCAATCCACTTCTCGCAGCTCGAACAGAGGCAGAAGGAGTCGGTTCTTGAGTCGCATTTGCAGAAGACTTCGCTGATGCCAAGGGAGCAGTTGGAGTAATCCCACGCTCGACGAGCAATCCAGCGAAAAGCAATCCGATGATTGTTCCCGCTACAGCGAATCCAACAGCGACAGCAGGCCTGACGAAGAGTGCTGCAAGTGCCGCACATCCAACGCTTGCCGTCGCAGCACAGATTGCGGGAGACCACTCGGGAACAAACGAATCGTGGATGAATCCACCGAGGCACCAACCAAGAACTCCGCCAGTAAATGCAGCGATCAGGCCGACGAGCTGTACGCCAGCAATCAGCAGAAAAAAACCAAGTGCAGCAAAGAGAGCAAGAATGAGCGTGGACATCGTCGTTACAGTATCGGTCAATGAGCCCCTTCCTCTTTCTTGATCATTGCCAAACAATCGGAAACGTCCTATGAGTAGTGGATTGCAGGGCCAGTCTGGCGGAAACCGGCTCGCAAGAGAGGACAGTCCATACCTTCTTCAGCACGCTGGGAACCCTGTCGATTGGTGGCCGTGGTGCCCAGAGGCATTCGAAGTCGCTCGGAAACGGAATGTCCCGATTTTTCTTTCCATTGGTTACGCAACGTGCCATTGGTGTCACGTGATGGAACACGAAAGCTTTGAAAATGCAGAGTGTGCCGCACAAATGAATGCATCGTTCGTTTGCATCAAAGTCGACCGCGAGCAACGGCCTGACGTTGATGACATTTATATGCAGGCCTGTCAGATTTATACGCAAGCAACAGAAGGTCGAGCAAGTGGTGGTTGGCCACTTTCTGCGTTCTTAGAACCCTCGAATGGCATGCCGTTTTTTGTTGGGACGTATTACCCACCTCAACCTGCATGGGGAAGACCAAGTTTCCAACAACTGCTTGATTCGATTTCCAATTCGTGGTCGACGCGTGAAGCTGCAATGATCGAACAATCCAAACGCATCGCAGATGCTGTGACTTCTGCGATCGCAACTGAACATCCAGCAGGAAAGATTTCCGCAACAATTGCTGCACGCGCGGCGTTGCAATTATTGCAAATTGAAGATCGCGAACATGGCGGATTTGGAACAGCTCCAAAGTTTCCGCAACCTGCGTATTTTTCGCTTCTCTTGGCTGCAGGAGGAGAGCAGGGTGGCCAGGTCGTTCGTTCTTCATTGACCAAGATGGCATGCGGTGGGGTCTTCGATCAAGTTGCTGGTGGTTTTCACAGATATTCCGTCGACGAAGCATGGATGATTCCACACTTCGAAAAAATGCTCTATGACAATGCGTTGCTCGCACCTTTGTATGCGCAAGTTGCAGCGGAAAATCACGATCCGTTTCTTCGACAGATTTGCGAGAGAACGCTGCAATTTGTCAATCGCGAACTCTCTGTTCCTCGCGGTGGTTTTTATTGCGCCCTTGATGCAGATGTCGGCGGCAAAGAAGGAACAGGGCATGCGTGGAGCCCCGATCGCATGCGAACCGTGCTGAAATCTGCGGGAATTCTTGGCGAAGATCAAGCACTCTTGCTGTCAGTGACAGGCATGGACGGCGCAGCAAATTTTCGAGATCCGCATCATCCAAACGATCCTCCAACCTGGGTTTTGCAAATGCGTGATCCTGCAGATGCGCTCAATGAAAAAGTCCAACGCGCATTGGATGCGCTCCACAAAAATCGAATGACATGGCCACAACCTCTGTGCGATGACAAAGTTTTGCTTGGATGGAACGGATTGATGATCGAAGGATTTGCAGACTCTGGGCGGTGGCTGGAAAACGACGCATGGAAAGCGCGCGCAGAAGAATCTGCAAATTGGATTTTCGACAATTTGCAAACCACTGATGGATGGATGCGATGTTGGCGCAGTGGCCGCGCGTCTATACCTGCAACACTCGAAGATATCGCTGGCATCGCCAACGCCTGCATGAGCATTTGGCTCAATTCCAAGGAACCGAAATGGCTGGCACGCGCAGGCGATCTCTATTCAAATGCCCGCGAAACATTCTTTGAAAGCGAGCATGGGAGATGGAGTGATGTGCGCGCAGGAGACTCGATGTTGTTTGTTCGTCCTCGAAGTTGTAATGACGGTGCGGTTCCTTCTGGAACTTCTTCGATATTGCGAGTGATGACCTCGCTGATCCAAGCTGGCGCGGACCATTCACTTCGAAGCGACCTTTCGATTTCGTTGCAGGCGATTGCAACCAATTTGGCCGAGCAGCCTCTTTCTATGGCGAATACCCTTTCACTTCTGCCACTTGCGCAACAGATTGTCCCGGAGGTATTTACAGCTGGAGCAGTCGCCTTGCAATCCACTTCAATCACTGCGAAAGCGAACAAAATTGAAGGGCTCGAAATCCGCTGGAAAAATGGAGCCGTCGAAATTATTGCCGAGTCGGGTGCAGAAGTTCTCGCGCACGATGGAAGTCCTCGAGGTCTTCTTGTGCGTGTCCACGCGCCAAGTGAAATTGAAATTGAGACGAAATATCCAACGCCGATCGTGACGCACGATGGTGCGAGATATCTCACTGGTATGTTTCGAATACCAGTGCGGCAACGAAAGATTGCCGCTCCGAGTGCGGTCAAACTTCTCGTGACTGTGAGCGTCTGCAGAAAAGGCGTTTGCGCTGCGCCGCAATTCGTGGAACTGTCAGTCGAACTTCAAACCGAGTTCTCCAAAGGAGATTAGTCTTCCACAATGTTTCGACTTCTGCTCATTTCAACTGGCGGCACGATTGAAAAAACCTATGACGAATTGGCAGGTGTTATGACGAATCATGTCAGTGTTCTTGATGTGATGATTGGTTCGCTTGATCTGCGCGGAGTCACCATCACGCGTCAAGCGTTAATGAACAAAGATAGTTTGGACATGACTTCGCAGGATCATCAAGACATTGCCGAAGCTGCATTCCAAGGGGCGCAAGACTCAGACGGCATCGTGATTGTGCATGGAACGGATCGTCTTGCTGTCACGGGCGAAACAATTTGGAAGCGCTGGTCGCAACCAAATGCGCCACATAAACCCGTCGTGTTGACAGGTGCAATGCGCCCGTATGAAATGCGTCGCACAGATGCCGTTCAGAATTTGACAGAGTCGTTGATTGCAGCGCAGATTTTGCCGCCGGGCGTATTCGTAGTCATGCACAATAAAGTCTTGGCTTTCCCTGGTGTCACTAAAGACTTGAACAACGGGACTTTTGTCAAGATTTCAACGCAGCAACCTGCTGCTTGAAATTCAGGATTGATGGGAAGCTGATAACCGTCTGATATGTGATCCGATCGCGCACATACGAAATCCGCTGAAGATCAACTGAACTCCAAAGAAAATCGCAAAGACGAAAAGCGCGGCATCTGGCCACATGACAATCAGTATTCCTGCGATTGTCGTCATCACTCCATTGCCGAGCACGCCAATCCATCCATCGTGACCACGAAGGCCTAGAGCCGTTGCAATGAGTGCACCGCCACCGATGATTGCAAGCGCACCAGCAAATTCTGTGATGGTGATTGCGGACTGCTGAGGCGCATCCACGAATAGAACTCCAAGAATCAGTGCCAGAATTGGTCCGACAAATGCCGTCACGCTGTGAATTCCGTGTGAGAGTCCAAAGAACGCTCCGAACAATCCAAGCACACCAGCAATGGCGAGCATGATTCCAAAGATGTAAAGCCATGCAAAGGCAGCCATCATTGGAACAGTCGCCAAGATCAAACCTGCCAAAACCAGCAGTATTCCATTGATCCACAGAACCCACCACATCTTGGAATGCAACGCTGGAGACATACTTGGAGAAGTTTTCATGTTTTGTACAAATCCAAATCGATTAATTGTTGGTCAGAGCAGATTTGTCTGACTGTCCAACTGACTCGGAGTTTTCTTCGCTTGTAGATTCTTCTGCAGCGATTGCAGATTCGGCGATTCGACCACCAGCGCCAACCTGTTCAAAGCGAACGGTCACGCGCTTGGAGACGCCGCGTTGAGGCATGGTCACACCGTGCAATCGGTGGCAAGCTTGCATTGTTCGCTTGTGATGGGTGATCACAATGAAGTGACTTTCATCAAGGAAACCACTGAGTGAATTGCAGAACCGCTCGACATTTGCTTCGTCGAGTGCTGCGTCAACTTCGTCCAGAATGCAGAAGGGGGCTGGCTTACTCTTGAAAATCGCCAACAGAAGTGCGACCGTTGTCATGGACTTCTCGCCACCAGAAAGCTGCGTGATGATTCTCGGCTCTTTCCCAGGCGGCTTGGCACGGATTTCGATTCCTGATGCAAGCCAATCGATCGTTCCGTCTTCCATCGGAATCAAATACATGTCCGCACTTCCGCCTCCGAATAAACGTCGGAACATTCCGTTTGTTCCGCCGAAATTCTCGCGAACCATGTTGAAAGTTTCCTCGAACTGAACGCGACTTGTCGCATCAAGTTCGACTACAAGGCGCTCCAAGTGTTCCTTCGCAGAATCGATGTCCGTCAACTGATTTGCGAGTTCTTGAGTTCGATTTTCCAGTTCGGTCAGTTCCGCCATCGCATCAAGATTGACATTTCCAAGTGATCGAATCTCGTCGCGTAGTTGATCCGCTTCAAGCGAGGCGATCGCTCGATCGGTGAGCACAAACGCGCCAGACTCTCGATCCTCGAGATGAGCAGTCCAGAGTGTTTCAAGTTCGAGGCCAAGTTCTTCGCGTGCTTGCGTCGTCAGAGTCTCAAGACGCATCGAGCATTCGCGTCGAGCCAATTCGGACTCGCTCCATTGGCGCTCAGTATCAGATGCAGATTCGCGCAGAGATCGAAGCACTTCGCCTGCAGCATCATTTGCCAGAACCGCCATCGAAAGGGATTGAGCCAAGTCCGCGAGTCGAACCGCAATTGCGTCGTGCTTCTGCTGAGCGCGCTGAGTCACCGAACGGGATTCTGAAATCGATTCCTCAAGTGTTTCAACATGAGCCTCGCGTCGTCGCAACTGATCTTCTGCCGTGACACGCTGCCTGCGAGATTCCTGCAATGCGGTCTCGATGAGAATTTGTTCTCGACGAGCAACTTGCGATCGACTGGTGGTCTCTCCAAGCATCAAGCGCGCAGCGGAAAGAGATTCTTGCGCTTGATCGAGAATATTCTGTCGTTCAAGGGCTTGTTCGCGAGCGCTTGTCGCATTCGCATCTGCCGTGGAAAGTGTGGCGTCGGCAATCGTTAGCCGTTCGATGATCGAAGCCTGCTCTTGCTGAGCTGCTTGGGCTCGTCGAGCAATCTCTGCCACTTCAAAGCGCACGGCGACTTGATCGCGTTCAATTCGTGTAATCAGTTGATCGGTTCGTTCAGATTGGAATTCGCATTCGATGGCAGTTCTGCGAGCTGTCTGAAGCGCACTATCACGCTCCTCGTGGCGACCTTTCGCTGCACTCCCCAGTGCGGCAACACGAGATGCATCGTCCTCGATTTCTCGAATACGTCCGCCAAGAATTTCATTCGATGAAGTCAGTTCTGTCAATTCGGCACGCCGAATGACCGAACCACCGCTGCCGCCGCGAAGCTTTCCAACAGTGACCGTTCGTAGGTGATCGATCACTTCACCAGAAAGTGTGACGAACCGCGAACTCGATTGATCTCCAGTTGAAAGTTGCAATGCTGTCGCAAGATCATTGACCAACCAAGTTCGTCGAAGCAAAGTTTCGATGATTCCTTGCGCTCCACCAGAGACGCGGATGATCGAACTCAGTGGTCGAGCGCCTTCTGGACAAGCTTCTGGAGAAGCAGGGGATGTTGCATCCAGAGAGTCTGCAATTGATGCTGGCGCAAATGTCACTCTGCCATCAAGTTCACATGCATGAGTGAGCAGCGGGGAAGATTCCACAGTCCCCTCAACAACCAAGCATTCCAGCCAACTTCCAAGAGCTGCTTCAACTGCGACCGCATTTACTCGATCTGTTGAAACAAGATCGCCCAAAGCTCCACGAATCCCAGGGAATTTTTCTTGATCTCCAAGGACCGTTCGAACTGCGCCACCCAATCCTTCTCGCGCCGATTCCATTTCTTCCAGAATCGCTCGCCTGCTTTCGCCGCGCGTTCGTTCGTCGCGCAAGGTCATCAATCTTTCATTGATTGCGACGCCTTCTTCGCCATACGACTCGACATTTCGAAGTTCATTGACCACTTCAGCTTGAATCTTCTCGGCAATTGCCTGAGCCTCAGATCGCCGAGTTGCCGCGAGATCGCGCGCAGTAAAATGAGTCTGAAGTTCGCGCTCTTGTTCGTTCGAGCGAGCAGTCACTCGGACTGATTCCGCATCAATAGACGCGAGCCGTTCTTCCGCCGCATGGCGTCGAGCTGCCAGACGAGATTTTTCGCGTTCGAGAGCAATGTGTTCTTCACGCCAGCGCAAATCGGCATCGCGAGCAGCAGAAGCATCGGCCGCACACTGAGCGCGTGCTTCTGCGGCAACGGCATTCTGTTCTTCCGCTTCCAGAACAGCCTTCGCTGCAAGATCAACCACAAGAATCAATTCCGCCAATTGCGTCGCATGTTGAGCAACACGCCCATCCAAAGCGCCGATCGCCGAAGCGTCTTGTTCGAGAGCGCTGCGAGTCTCGCCAAGCGCTTGCTCAGTGAACTCGATGCGTTGTTGAGCTTGCTTGACTGCCGACGCGGCTTCGAAACGATCTCGTTCCAAACCTTGCTGATTCTGCATAACCAAATCACGCTCGGTTTCCCGCATTCTTTTCGAGTTTTCTGCATCTTCGAGTGTTTGGGTCAACGCATCTCGAGCAGCTTCGGCAGCAACGACTGCTTGTTCGCACTCAGTCAACTTTGATCGTTGTTCGTGGTATTGATCAAGTGTGAGCGCAGATCGAAGCGCACGACGACGAGAGTCGAGTTCGACGAATCGCTTTGCTTTCTCGGCTTGGCCGCGCACAATTCGCAATCGGCGTTCGGCCCCAGAAAGTTGCTCACGCAGAACAACCAAGTTCTTTTCTGCAAGCTCCAACTTGCGTGCGGCCTCTTCTTTTCGCGCACGAAATTTCGCGACGCCTGCTGCCTCTTCGAGAATCGCACGACGCTCTGCTGGATTCGCTTCGAGCAAGGCTGCAACCTTTCCTTGTTCAATAATTGAATAGGCATCGGTTCCGATTCCAGTATCCATAAAGAGTTCTTTGATATCACGCAGACGAACCTTCCGACCATTGATCAAATACTCCGATCGTCCATCGCTGTACAACTTTCGCGTGACATCGACTTCGTCAGAATCCACTGGTAATGCGCGATGTCGAACGAGGCCACGTCGAACCACCGTCTCTTCATTTTCAACTGTTGAATCTTGCGCGTCTTCCTCTGAAGCAGATTCTGTGGATTCCGTTGAATCCGCAGATTTTTCATGAACTTTCATTGGCGCTTCAAGCACCGGGTTGGAAAACACGAGTGATACTGCAGCGCATCCCATTGGCTTGCGGACCGCACTTCCAGCAAAGATGACATCAACCATCGCGCTTCCACGCAGACTTTTCGCACTTCGTTCGCCGAGGACCCATTTGATCGCATCGACAACGTTGCTCTTGCCACAACCATTGGGACCAACGATTCCGATGATGGGTTCATCAAATCGAAATTCGGTGTGATCTGCGAAGCTCTTAAAACCGTTGAGTATGAGTTTGGAAAGACGCACTCCGACCTCCAGTCGCAACTCTGATCGACCTTCCTTCCATGAAAGGTTTGCCCGAAGCGGGCGAAAACGTTATCGGGGCACGATATCTGTTTTTGGAACGTTTGGATTATCTTTTTCAGCGAAACTTGTGCCAGTTCCAAGTTTTGGGGTCAGCCCAGGAACATTGGTGCTCGCTATTGAAGGCTGATCGGCACCCGTCGATTCATCCTCAATGAATTCTGGACGATCCGTTCGCTCGGCTTCTGCTCCCGCTTTGGCGATCGCAGCGATAATTCGGTCCTGTTCGACCTTGAAAGACCCAGGCAAAAACCCATTGGAAGAGAGGGCATAAATCGCACCAATTGTCTGGCTATAGGTCATGCCCATTCCCGAAGCGGGATGAGCTGCATCAGTCGTGTGCCCCAAAAATCGAACAAGTTCAGGGACTTTGATACTGACCTGATCCACAATCGGGTTCATCCCAGAACTTTTACGGTAAAAAACACTGACAGTTGATTCTCCCTCTTCACCTTTGAACAACAAATCCCCATCCCATGCGCGCAAATTCATAGGAGATTTCAGACTCATTTCACTATCAAAAATGGTAATCGCAGGTTGTCCAGACTGGCTGACATAGATCATGGGGAATTTGCTCGAAACAACATCTATTCGAAACTTCGTTCCAACCATCTGGCTTTGAATAATCGGATCTCTTCGCTCTCGTAAAACTTCGTAAGCCGCAAGGCGAACATCGATGTCGCTGTCATCGAGCAGCGGGCGCAAGCCAAGGTCGATCGCTGGATTGATACTCATCCGTTGAAGCAATCGAATTGCAGGGACGCGCAATTCAGCACTCCCTGTTTGAGCCATTGCGAGAAGTTGAGGAACGACCAACGCATCATTCAGGCGAGCGCCTGCCTGCAATGCCGCAAAGCGTGGTTGCTCTTCTGCATAGTCGTACAAAGTTCGAGTGGCAACAATGCTCTTTGGTCCAAGGGCTTGCCATCGAAGACTTGCGGCATTCGCTGCACCAGGATTATTCGTCAATGCTTTCGCAATGGAATTGGCGGTTGCATCTATGGGTCCAACATTGATGGATGTATGCCGAAGTAATTCGACAAATTCATCAGAACGTTTGTACCACGATGGCGGGACGTCAATTGTTATCAATTCTCCAGAGACACCACTTGCAGTTTCTCCACGCTGCCCAGGCTCTCTTGGATAGTTCGAGTTTATTGCACTTCCAATCATGCGCGCACGGGAATGACTTGGCGTTGCCATAACTAATTTAATCGGCAGTTGCTTGAGCGATTTTCCACCATTGAGAATTCGTCCACTTAATTGATTGACCATCGTTTGGGTTCGATTGGAATCATCCGAAAATGGGTTGATGATGATTGGGCCTTTTGCTTGCGCCATAGAACGAATCTCTCGGCTTCCGACAAGCAAAACGCCAGGGCGAAGTTCTGTGGTCCAGAGGGTTCCACCCTCGAGGCTTGTTGTGCTGGTTCCTGGTGCGGCAAAAACGCGAACGTCAAAGGATGTATTGCGCGGCGCACCAGCTGGAATCAACGCTTCGACGATGACGATTGCAGTATCTTCAGAATTAATCAACGCTTCAGGATTCAGAACTTGCGAATTTCCAGATATCTCTCCTACGCCGTAGCGCATCATCTCGCGCAAAATATATTGTCGAACTTCGGCAGGAGCCGTCCGGCTTCCAGTTCCTTTTAACCCAACCACAAATCCATAACCACGAACCACAACGGGCTGATATCCCATGACAATTGTTTCGCTTGCAACAGTTCCGCGCATAATCGGATCCACATCCAACGGAATGGGTGGTCGAGCAGATCGCTTTGGAGCAAGTTTCGGATCGGCCTTCTCGATATTCGAGCACGCAACCATGCCGAATACGCACAGGAACGCAAGAAAAAATGTGGCAAAAATCAGTCGCATGATTCGGCTCGAAGCAATCTGGATAACAAACTGAAAAGAGATTCAAACAACAAGAATGCGTAACAAGAAACAATGAGCGCTACAGGATTCGAACCTGTGACACCTGCCATGTAAGGGCAGTGCTCTAGCCAGCTGAGCTAAGCGCCCGAAGGATCAGATCATAGCGAATCGCGGGAAAAAAATCGATCGAGCCAATCAGTCGATGGCCATGCATATGGACGAAACTTCTCTTGAGTCCCTGTCTCTTCGCTGTGAAGAATGACCCGCTGCGGCCCAAGCCGGCTTGCAATTGGTGAATCAATCAGCGTGCTCGAATCGGACGCACTCACTTGGAAAAGTAAACGCCACTCGAATTCCCGAATGGAATTTCGATCAAAGGAGCGCGCAAGATTTGTAGCGCCATCACAGGAAATCATGACATGTATTCCAAGGCCAGGTCCATCGCGAAGTAATGCAGCCAGCAATTTGTCGGGAGTGGGCGCTGTATCGCCGGATGCTGAATAGCCAAAGTCATCTTCGTTTCGGCGCAGCGAACGGAAGCGGTGGATGGCGTGCACCAGAACAACGCAAGTTGGAGATTGTGCGCTGTGATCACCTTGCCTTCGAAGAAGTTCCGAGGTCACTTTTTCAAGGATCGACTCGGCGTCCCGCAATCCACCTGCGGCACCAGAAATCTGAAGGCGCTCTTGCAGGCCTGATAGTCGACCGAAATTTTCGTCATCTGGCGGAGTACCGTCGAGCAGAAAGAGTTTGCATTGATCTGATTTGTACTGCGATGCAAGTGACACAAGCACTCCTGCTGCAATTCCTATCGCAGCGTCTTCACGCTGTCCAACAAGCATAATGTTCGTTCCAGACTGACGGCGGAGAATGACAGCAGTGGGATCCTTGATGGAAATTGCATCGCCGAACCATAAGAGACCTGCACCAGAAAATTCTCCACGATCGCGCTTCCCTGTTGCTGCTCGGAGAATTTGATTCGATTGCAGATCTGCAGGCGCACTTCCTTCAAAGACGATCATTGGAGGCCGAGACGATGGCGGATGACTTTCATTTCGCGTACGAACTTTTGCAAGCATTCGATCTCGTTCATCATCTGGAAGCCACACAACTTGAAATGGATTATTCCCTTCAATCAAACCGCCCGCATCGTTATAAATTGCCTCGCCAGGTCGCGAAAGCAAGCGTGCGGCGACATTGTCGTCTGAGAGAATGAGCTGCGAATCGGCCTCATTACATTGCAATGCAATGCGGATCGCCATTTGTCCCATCGTTGCTCGAGCTATCGAATATGCACCGCCAAGAGTTTGTGATCCAAGGATGATGTGTATTCCAAATGCTCGACCTTGGCGCACAAGACGATCTAAGAGAAGCGCAGATTCCTCCGAGACCTTGTCGTCCTCAGTAAAAAGTTCCTGGAATTCGTCAACCACAAGCAGGGTGCGTGGGATCTTTTCACTTGCACCAAGCCGGCGATAGCCACCAAGATCTTGGACAGATCGATCACGGAAAATTTCACCACGTCGACGAAGTTCGGCATCAAGTCCGCGAAGAACAGAAAGACCAAACTCGCGATCACTTTCCACTGCAACTGCCCGTGCGTGTGGAAGTCGATTTGTCGCATAGGTCCGGAATTCAACACCCTTCTTAAAGTCGATGAGCCATAATTCGGCTTCATCGGGGCTATATCGCAGCGCAAGATTTGTTATCAGGGCATGAAGAAGCGTTGATTTTCCAGATCCAGTCTTCCCTGCGATCAATGCGTGTTGACTCGTGCCTATACCCAGCGTGATGTTTTGCAGTCGAGTCGCACCAGAACGCCCAAGCGGGATAGAGATTGATTGCGCAGTGGACTCTGACCACAGATCGTCATCTTTAGGAGCAATTGCAGAGAACGGGACTTGGATTCTCTTGGAATTCTTTGCTGTCACTGCGATTTTTCGCAGGAGTGCAATTGCCTTCTCGCTCTCTGGCATCAAACCAGGAGTGAAAGGGAAGTTGCAAAACGGTTGTGATGCGACAATAAACCGATCTTCTTTCCAATCAATGCACAGTGAATGACTTCGAATATCTGCGATGTCGATCTCGGGCGGCATCGACTGCCGAAGGTCCCGAAGCATGATTGTGAAAACACCACATCGCGCACCGCTGTTGACAATACTTGCCAATCGTCGTGCAGCATTCTCTGAAAAGCCAGTTGGGAAGTCGGCAATGACAAGGAATCGGTATGGCTCTGCAATCTCGCCTGCTTGTTGGTTGTACTGGTCAAGATCCGAGAACTCATTCCTCAGGAATTTCTGTATGACAGTTTCCATATGATCGCACAAATCAGTCAATCTCTGCTCAATATGCCTAGTATCAGTCCATATTTTCTCCCCGATCAAATGCTCCGCCTCATCCGCAAGATGCATGAATGTGGAGAAACCTTCTCCCAGACCAACAGGATCTATGATTGTGAAACGTGCTCGTCCAGGAGGCAATGCAGTCAAAATTTGCAGCATCGTTTCTTGCAAAACTGAAATTCCAGCGGAGCGACCTTCTTGATTTGTTTCGATGAGAAGAGAAGCACGAGTGGGAAAAGTCAGCGTAATCGGAATATGAATGATTCTTGGCGACCCTGCAGGCCAAGCCAAGTCTGGGTCAACTGGCAACGCACCTGCAATCGAGTTAAGTGAAACCGTCAATGCGCCAACTTTCGCCGCAGCAATCGAAGATGACCGCCCATGAAAACTCGACCAAGATTCATCCGACCAGCTCGGAAAAAGCTTTCGATCTAGACTTATTATTTGTTGGGTGTCCTGAGATACTTGATCTCGATTCACTTTCCATTCTGTTCTGAGTGCCTGTTCTCGTACGGAAATCACTGCTGCAATTTCAAGCTTGCGATCCTCATGGCGGGTTTTTTCTTTCCGAAGCAACTCATCGAATTGCTGATGCACTCGTTCGAATTCACCAGTGGATTTTTGTTCGATTTCGAGGAGTGCCGCTTCGTATTGAGCAACAGAATTTCGACGAAGACGATCCGCCGCCTCTCTCAGATCCGTGCGACGCTGTGTACAAAACTCTTCAATCTCAGTTCGCTTTGGATTCATAGATGAATGCGAATCAGCATGTTCTTGCTGATGCTTGATGCGAAAAGTAGATTCTTGTTCGGTGCGCCTATGAAGGGCTTCTGCAAGTGCGATTCGGCTTGCCTCATTTGTTCGCAATCGCACAAGAGAAATAGCTCCTGCAAATATATGCAAACTTTTACCAGCCCAAATCCAAACGAAAGATTGAATCACCGCAATTCCAATACAGCATCCAAGAATGATTTTGAGATCGCGAACCAATTCCCAACCTGCTATTGAAACGACGATGCCAAGAACCAAAACCAAAGACACAATGAAGAATGCAAGATGCGCAGCCCAATTACGCGCGATAAGTTTCAATGGGTTACGGCGAAGGGCTTGAAGTGTCTCAATTGCAGAAATACTTTGTTCTGAAAGGCATTTCGCAGGATCTTGAATCGCACTCAGCACTTCAGCTTCTGGAAGTGATAGAGGGGACAATGCAACCCGCGCTTTTCGAAAGAGTTCCTCTGCATCGTCGACTTGCTCTAGGATTTCGCGTACAGCTTGACTAATTTTTTCTCGTGCTCGCTCGTACTTCAATCTGGGCTGGGGCTCGAGCGATTCATAGACAGCATCGGCAGTCCACTGTGACTCTTCTGTGTTCTTCTCAATTTTTTCAATTTGCGTTACACGATATTCCGCAAGAGCAAGCAAATTTATCTGTTCGTTTTCATTGACTTTTGAACTTTGACGCTGAACTCGAGCTTCTGCCGATCCAATTGCTTCGTTTCGGCGAGCAGTCATTGCCGCAACCATTTCGGTACGGGCTTCCATCAATTTCGTCATCTCCGCAGAATGACGCTTGAATTCTGGACCAGTCGATTCGGCTTCAAATTTGAGAAGCGCTTGTTCCATTTCTGTTCGACGCGCAGGCGCCGTCAGCAGTATCCGAATAATTCTCTCGCCCAAATTGGGAATGTCCCGACTTTGAGCGGTCGCTTCAAATGGTTTCAGGGACGTCATAGTCAAATCATAAGAGAAATGCTTGATAGCAAGTCTTGAACCATCTCAGCCTGCATCGCAGTCGCGCCTTGCCTTTGAAATTGCTTCGGCCAATTGTTCGACCGCGAGAATCGCCACCCGTACAGCATCAGATGCTGGTTGAACGGCATCTCGATCAAGAGACTCACTTGCAGAATCTCTCCATTGGTTGCGAAGAGACGCCCATTGTTCGTTGAGAGTTCGAAGGGTGTCCTTCAGTTTCGTTTTATTCGTTCCTTCACTCATTCGTGGACGTTCCTGGAACTGCATCTGACCCACCTCGCCGCATATGAGCAGTCGAATCAGAATTGTTCAAGTTGAGGGGTGTCGCATCATCAGACAAAATCTGAAATGTGGAATCGCCTTTGACTGGCGACGTCGAAATGTACGCGTCGATCGCTTGAGCCATTCGATTCAAGGAAATCACTGCAGCAGGAACGATCTGATCAACATAGGTTGAGAGTGGCGAAAAACCAGCGCGGAATTGTGCAAGCACACGCTGATACTCGATCGCCCATTTTCGAAGTTGTCGCAGGCAATGTTCTGCATGGCGAACTGCTTCTTCGGAACGCTGAACAGTCTTTCTCTCATCAACCGTTGATGGCGGACGACCATCGGCAGTCATTTGCATTTCCTTGCGAACAAGCGCAGAACGATCCATGTTCAGTTTCTCAGTTCGAAGGCGGCGTTGTCGTTCCCAATGAGAAGGCCCCTCGGAATTGAGCCACATTCCAAACCTCTCAGCATCAGATTGCGCTTCTTCGATTGCAGTTGCGAACTCTTGACCTGCTTTTATCAGCATCGCCTTGGCTGCCATCAGGGTTTTCGCGTCTTGAAGATTTGCGCCGGAGTCCATTGAATTTTCGCTCAGCGTTGCTGAAGATATTCGTCGATTCGATCAGCCTTGCGCATCAAAAACGGGATGTGCTCCTCACTCGATTTCATAAGTCTTTGCAAGACCTTCAATGTCTGGTCGAATTCTTCTGCGAATTTCTGCTGCTCCTGATCACGCCATGTTTGAGCGAGCGTGTTCATTCGACCACCGATGGTGGAAATGCCAGATTGCAAGTCTTGGTTGAACTTGCGCAAATCAGCTGCGAATCGACGGAGTTCATTGGGATCAACGACTGCCTTTGCCATGCAAGAAGTGTAGCGATGCTAGGCTGTTCAAATGCAGGATAAAAATCTCATCGGCGGTCAGTGGCGATCGGCTCACAGTGGAGAAACGTTCGCTGTCTGCGATGCTGCGACAGGTGAAGAGTTGGCTCGCGTTCCTCGATGTGGTGCCTTGGAAGCATGCGACGCGATTGAAGCTGCGGGGAAAGCACTCCAAGCATGGAGCGGATTGACTGCTTCCACGCGCGCGACCGTCCTCACCGCAATCGCACAGGCGATGCGTGAACGCAAGCAAGAATTTGCGCAAATCATCACTGCGGAAAGTGGAAAGCCAATCGATGAAGCACAGGGTGAAGTCGATTATGCAGCTGATTATTTCCTCTCAGCAGCCGACGAAGCGAACCAACTTCAAAGCGAAACGATCCATTCACGCAGAGCCGATCGCGCGCTCTGTGCGATTCCAGAATCAATCGGCATTGTCGCTGCGATCACTCCTTGGAATTTTCCGCTTGCAATGTTGGCGCGAAAAACTGCGCCAGCCCTCGCAGTTGGATGCACACAAGTTGTCAAACCCGCCGAATCAACTCCCCTGACAGCACTCGCATTTGCTCAGTTGCTGATCGATGTTGGACTTCCCGCTGGAGTTGTCAATGTGATTACTGGTGACCCCGCGGCAATTGGACAAGCTTGGCTCGGCGATGGCCGTGTTCGCAAATTGTCTTTCACGGGTTCGACTGCGGTGGGTCGACTCTTAATGAAATCATCCGCGGATCAAGTTGTGCGGCTCTCATTGGAACTTGGAGGCCATGCACCATTCATTGTTTTCAGCGATGCTGATATTCCTGCAGCTGTTGCAGCAGCGGTGAGTGGAAAGTTTCGTCTCGCAGGACAAACATGCGTTTGCCCGAACAGATTTATCGTTGCAGATAATGTCTATTCAGAATTCGTTGATCAATTCGCAGCGGTGGCAAGCGGATTGCGTGTTGGACGAGGTCGAGAGGCTGGAGTTCGCATCGGTCCACTCATCGATGACCGAGCCATCGTGCGCATTCGAAATCAAGTCAAAGATGCTGTGGCGAAGGGTGCCAAGATCGTTACAGGTGGTGCGACTGTCCCAGTCGAAGGATGCTTGGATCGATTCTTCGCACCAACGGTTCTCGCAAATGCAACTGCAGAGATGCTTTGCTTTCAAGAGGAAACCTTCGGTCCACTCGCCCCAATTGCAAAGTTCGAGACCGAATCGCAAGCGATCGAAATGGCCAACGCCACACCGTACGGTTTGGCGGGATACATATTCGCACGCGATCCAAACCTCCTTGAACGCGTGAGTCGACAACTCAACTGCGGGATCATCGGTGTGAACACCGGTGTGATCAGCGATGCCTATGCGCCATTCGGCGGCCGCGGTTGGTCCGGCTTCGGCCGCGAAGGCGGTCGATGGGGGATCGAAGAATACATCTCGTGGAAGTATGTCTGCGCAGCAGTGAATGGCTAGGAATCACTCAGCCGTTGTTGGAAGCTCAACGTCTACGTTTTCGCCATCACCCTGCATAAAGCTTGTGAGCCGTTGTCGGCGCACTGGGTGCTGGAGTTTGCGAAGGGCCTTGCTTTCCACTTGACGAACTCGTTCGCGAGTGACTTTGAAAATACGTCCAACCTCTTCGAGTGTGTACGTATATCCGTCGCCGATTCCATACCGAAGCTTCAAGATTTCGCGCTCGCGATAAGTCAATGTCTTCAGCACGTCATTGATGCGCGTGCGCAACATTTCGCTGGCGGCCGAAATACTTGGTGCTTCTTGGCGCTCGTCTTCGATGAAGTCACCGAAATGCGAATCTTCGCTTTCGCCAACTGGACGATCGAGTGAAATCGGATGGCGTGAAATCTTCAATACGCGCTTCACTTCATCAACGGGCATCTTCGCTTTTGCTGCGATTTCATCATGATTCGGCTCATGTCCGAGTTCTTGAAGAAGATGCTTCTGAATATTGCGAAGCTTCGACATTGTTTCGATCATGTGAACTGGAACGCGAATCGTGCGAGCATGATCGGCAATTGCGCGGGTGATCGCCTGGCGAATCCACCATGTTGCATATGTCGAGAACTTATATCCACGCTTGTATTCATACTTATCGACGGCACGCATCAGGCCAGTATTGCCTTCTTGGATAATGTCCAAGAATGGCAAACCACGATTGCGATACTTCTTTGCGATCGAAACAACCAGACGCAAATTCCCGCCAGAGAGAGCACGCTTTGCCAATTCATGCTCGACGAAAATCTGACCGATTGCACGAATGCGCTTGGCAAGATCGATTGGTGATTCGAGCACGAGATTCTGAAGTCCTGCAAGTTCCTCACGTTGCACTTGTGCATCTTCGATGTCATATCGCTCTGGATTCTTCTCCGCTCTTTCGATAAGAGTTGCCAATTCAATGCACTTACGATTGACTGAATTCAGTTTGCGCATGAGCGGTTGAATGCGACCAGTTCGAAGGCAGCACTCCTCGATCAGCGTGGAAATGCGACGGCGATTCGACCACATTTTTTGCCGAATGGATTCGAGACGCTCTTCAGATTGATTCCCAGATTCCAGCCCAGACTCCAACTGACTCCACAAGTCGTTGTTCTGGTCGAGTTTTGTACGAATCGTAGAAAGGTTGTATGGAATTCTGGACGCAATGCGATCCTTCGCATTGGACTCCGCGGTGGAAATGCGCATTGTGCGATCGAATGGCAGCGTTCCTTCATGAACTTGCTGCAGAATCTCGACAGCCTGCCGAGCGCAATATTCGCTTTCCAAGACCATGCGGCGAAAGATGTATCGACTCATCTCGATTTTCTTCGCAAGACGAATTTCTTCTTCGCGAGTCAGCAATGGGATTGATCCCATTTGCGTCAGGTACATACGAATTGGATCGTCGATCCGAACTGGATTGGGTTCGGCGATTGCCAAATCAAGTGTTCCTTGCAAATCTTCATCGAGGCCATCGTCCTCCATCGCGAATGCGTCTGCGCTTGTAGCTCCTGCACCATCTTGTTGACGGACTTTCAGTCGAGCGGCAGCGACTGCTGCAGCTGCTGCACCAACGAGTGGACGTGGAGCCGAAGGAGCGACGGGAGTCGCAGTCGCAACAGGTTGTTCGGTTGCGTGCGCACGACGAACTTTCTTATCCGTATCGCGCAGAAAGCGCAGATCAGTCTGCAATTGAGCAGGGAATGCACGATGACCTGCACGCTTCATCTCGATTTCGTCGATGAGAGTGATGTTATTTTGAGTCAGCAGGACAAGCAACTCATCCAATGGATATGGATCGACGAAGTCATCAGGCAGACATGTATTTAATTCCTCATAACTGATCCAACCACGCTTGCGGCCAGCGTGAATGAGCGAACGAAGAACAGGGTGCAATTCTTGAAGAAGAAGACTCATAATGAAATACTCCTTGATTTGTACCGAGTCGGTAATTCCCGACTGGTCGTGGTGAAAGGAAAAGATGAAATCACTCGCATCGTCATGATGCACTCCTCGCCGTCCTGGCGATGGCAGAAGGTCTTGGACCAGCAGCGCGAATCTGATTCAGCCGCTGAGCCAATTCCTCGGGTGTCGTTGCAGTGGGGGCGATCGCCAATTGAAGGCGACGATTCAAACTGTCAAGCGCGCGTGCTGCTGTGATCAGCCCTTGACGCGCATCCGCGTCTCGTTCGAATCGCTTCACACCAAGCGTGTATAAATCGGTTGCAAGAGTTTTCATCGCAGGATCAGCAAGTTCTGCAAGCAGATCTTGCACCGCAAATGGCTTTGCATCCTCGAGCCAATGAAAAATCGGGGTATAGAGAGTTCGTGCTGCAGAATCTTCGAGCGAAGACGGAGTGAGGAACTCACTCAGGGGAGCCGCGTCACCTTCTTCGTGCGAAATGCGAATATCACCAGTTGATGGCCATGCAATCAAGATTGAAACGAAATCGCGCTCAGCACTTCCGCGTGCATTTGCACTTGGAATTTCAATTGGCTCGGTGAGCGTTGTTGCATCACGGGCTGGCGCTGTTGCACGCTTGCTTGCATTCAAGAAGCGTTCGATTTCAACGACAGTCACTCCACTCGTCGCTGCGATCGAATCGATTACGAGTCGACGACGAATGCCGTCGAGCGATCCAAGACCAAGCGAGACCAGTTTCGTCAACATGGTTTCAATCGTTCGTTGACGAGCGGAAAGTCCACGATGCGCATCCAACTCTCGACGGAAATTGCCAACGAGATGAGTCAGCGCATCTTCGGATTGGGCAATTGCAGCATCGAACCGCTCGCGTCCATCGGGTTGGCGAAGTAATTCATCGGGATCAAGTTGATCAGGCAGCGTGCAAATTTTCAGATCAACTGGTGCGGCAAAGAAGATTTCCAAAGCGCGATCCGCAGCACGCTGACCAGCAATATCACCGTCAAAGAGAAGGACAATCGTGTCACAAAGACGCTGCAGGACACGAGCATGATCTCGTGTCAATGCAGTTCCCAAAGTTGCGACCGCGTTTTCGATTCCTGCGCGATGGCACGCGATCACATCGGTGTAACCCTCAGTAATAATCGCAGTGCGCGATTGAATGATCGCACGCTTTGCAAGGTGAATGCCATACAGCGATTTTGATTTATGAAAGAGCGGGGTCTCTGGACTGTTGAGATATTTGGGCTGATCCTCTGGATCAATCGCACGCGCACCGAAGGCGATACATCTTCCAAGTTCATCCGCAATGGGAAACATCACTCGATTTCGAAATACATCGACAAGTGAGCCGCGACTACGCACAAGTCCGGCAGCGTCGAATGAAGCACGAATCATCGCTGGTTCCAGTACTTCTTCGCCGCTTTGGCTTTGATTTGCAACAAGTTTTTCAACATAGTTGGCCAATCCATCACCAGAGGCTGGAGCAGCACCAAGAGCAAATCGCTCAATCATCTTGGCATCAATACCTCGATCATCAAGCGCTTTTTTCGCAGCGCTTCCAATGACAGGATCAATTAATGTTCGACTGAAAAATCGAAGCGCAGCGTCATTCGCACGCCGAAGTGAAGCGGGGCTATCAGGATCGGAGGATCTGGGACCACTCGATCCGCGCGCCTGCAATTCAATCCCAGCACGCTGTGCGAGAAATCGCAGCGCTTCGAGAAAATCCATCCGGTGATAGTTCACCATGAAGTCGATCGCATTTCCACTCGCGCCGCACGCGAAGCAGTTGTAAAACGCGTTTCCCTTATGCGTGACCACAGAAAATGATGGCCGGCGATCTTCGTGGAAAGGACAAAGCCCCATGTGCTCACGCCCCTTTGGGCGAAGAACAACTGACTCGCCCACAAGGGAAACGAGGTCAGTCAATTCGAGAACACGGTCTCGATCGGATGAATCGGAGCGGGAGGGGATCATTCTTTTCGAAGCCAAACTTTTTCTAAGCCTATGCAGGCAATGGAGATAGGGACATGAAGGACGCACTCATACAGATCGAAAACACAATTCGTTCGAAAACCTGACTGATTTTCTTGAGATTTTCCCACTGGAAGTTTGTAACCAGAAACCTTCAGCTCAAACAAAGCAACCAGCCATCTGAAAGAAGATGGTTGGAACCCTTATTGGAATAAGAATCCCAGGATAAAAATCCTAAGATAAAACTCCAGAGCAAAGACTTCTGATCCAAAAACCAAAACGCAGGATCCAATCTCAAGCAAACGGCGGTTTAGGACTGAGGCGTCACCGAAGCGACGGACCATCCAAACCAATGTCACCGGGAATCCGGCCTTGCAGGGAGTTGTAAGCCCAATAATTGAAAGCCATAAAGTGCCGACCATGGCGCTTGTGGTTGACTTTCAGGGCATGAAGTCCGCTGCGTACGATTTGATTGTATATCCAAAAACCAATTCGTCAAGAAAAATTATTGAAATTTGCACAAATTCATTCTGATCAGTGCGTGAAATTCGCTTGAATGTGGCAGATTCTGACACAACAAACTTATAACTACTTACTGATAAATGTTCAATAATAGAACAGAGAAAAGAGCGATACCGTAAAAATCAGGCTTGAACAGCGAGTTTTCTGGTGTACGCGAATTTTCGGCGGATTGGCTTGACAACCAATCCGGTTCGAATTGCGCGCGTGCTCGCCAAAATCCGAACTGGCTTTCCATCGACCAAAGCCTTCACGCGCTGCAAATTCGGCTTGAATTTACGCTTGGTAACGCTGGTCGTCTTGATGCCGACTCCACCGAGATACTTCGCCTTACCGCGACGGGTAATACGGTTTCCAGTAGTAGTTCGAGCTCCAGTAAAAAAGCAAACGCGTGGCATATAGGTTCTCTCCGAGGGGTCGAGCAGACTACTCAAACCATGGGAGAAATGCAAGCGCTGATTGCAAATCTTTCTTATCACATACAAGAAAGGCCAGAAACTTGAAGCACCTTGGCCAAATTGTGCTGGTAATCAAGGTCAAAATGACCGATTTGGTGACTGTCTGCATCCAAGACTCCCCAAACAGAGCCATCAGAATCGATGCAGGGAAGTACGAGTTCGCTCTGATCGAATGGGTCGCAAGCGATATATCCCGCGCCCAGTTCTCGAACATCTGCAACGATGAGGGGCGTGCGAGTCAAGAGCGCTTTCCCGCACGCACCATGCAATCCAATTGGACTGCATGCGGGCTTGTCGCGGCGGGGGCCCAAAATTAATCTTGTTTCTTCGGCCTGATCTGGTTGATCAAGATAGAAGCCGATCCAAGACAATCCATTTGGCGAAAGTTCCTGCCACAATAGATCGACCAGCGCTGTCATTCGTGCGGTTCTATCAGGAAAATTTCTGCAGATACTTCCAGCGTCATTGAGAATCTGCCGCCACTGGTTCATTGACACTTCTCTTGCGGTCACGCACTCTCACGCGCACGCTGCCGAACTGTTTCCAGAACAATTTTCCCTTGGCGAATGGAATCTTCATCGATTCGATAAATCGTGTTCGAGTTATCGAGGTCAGGAAGTTGGTACATCAAATCAGTCATCAAATCATCCACGACAGCACGCAATCCACGCGCTCCAGTCTGGCGCTCCATTGCACGATCTGCGATTGCTTCAAGAGCTCCAGTTGTGAATTCCAACGATGTGTTTTCAAGCCGGAAGAGATGTTGATATTGCTTGACAAGTGCGTTCTTTGGCTCGGTCAAGATTTGAATCATCGCAGCGCGATTCAGCGGCATCAATGCACATGCGACTGGCAGACGACCGATCAATTCTGGAATCAAGCCGAATTCGAGCAGATCGTCGGGTTGAATTTGACTCAACATTGCGCAATCATCATCGGCTTTGGAAATCGCATGAACGCCATCTGTTGAAAATCCGATTCTGCGTTTGCCAATGCGCCGACGAACGATGTCATCGATACCGACAAATGATCCGCCGCAGATGAAAAGAATGTGCGTGGTATCGAGTTGGATGTACTGTTGTTCGGGATGCTTTCGGCCACCTTGCGGCGGAACATTTGCGACCGTTCCTTCAAGCATCTTCAATAGAGACTGTTGAACACCTTCGCCTGAAACATCGCGTGTGATGGAAACATTTCCGCTTGTCTTGCCAATCTTGTCAATTTCATCGATATAAATGATGCCGCGCTGTGCAGCTTCAACATCAAAGTCAGCTGCTTGCAAGAGTTTCAGCAAGAGATTCTCAACATCTTCTCCAACATATCCAGCCTCGGTCAGAGTGGTTGCATCGCCAATTGCGAATGGCACATTGAGAATGCGAGCAAGTGTCCTTGCGAGAAGTGTTTTTCCAGTTCCTGTTGGACCAACGAGAAGAACGTTGCTCTTGTCCAGTTCGACCGGTGCTTCGGCATTATCAATCTGCGTCAATCGCTTGTAGTGATTGTGCACTGCAACGGACAGTGAAATTTTTGCACGGTCTTGGTCAATCACATATTGATCCAAATATTCCTTCATCTGCCTTGGTGAAGGAATCTGCGTTAATGCAGGAGCTGCGCCGGTAACGCGCCGCTTTTCCTGCTTAAAAATATTCTGGCATAGATCGGTGCAATTGGCACAGATGTAGACATCGTTGGGACCTTCGACCATCGGACCAACTTCGCGGCTTGTCTTTCCACAGAAACTGCAGGTCGTGACTTTCTTTCCACGAAATCCGCCGTCACCACCTGTGCCGGAACCAGAGCTGCCTCCAGCTCCACCGCTTGACGGTGGACCATTGGGGCCAAGCCCACTTTCACGCGGTCCGCCTTTGCGACCACCATTTCCTGGGCCGGCGGCTGTCGTTAAAGGATGTGGATTAGGGTTCTTCTTCATTTTATTTGCGCTTGTTGGGAGTGTACTTCGCATCCTTCGCCTTTGTTGTTGCACCTGATGCTGCTTGCTTCTTGACTTGAGCAATCATCGCATCGCGTGCAGATTGAAACTCGACTGGTGTGATATCGCCCGACGCGAGCATCTCTCGAAGATCCCCAAGAGTAAATCCAACTGGATCATGGGTCTCTCGGCGCATCCAACGCCCAATGAAGTAGATGCACAATCCTCCTACGAAGACGATGACCAGAAGCCAACCCAAAATTGGCAAGATTGATGCTCCGATATCACCTGTACTTGCAGCTGACTGAACAGCAAAAGTCAGATGATTTGGCTCCAATGATGTGATCATTGCTCGCATACAACGAAGAGATTCTTAGTCCTTGGACTTACCTTTCGATTCCTTTGTAGGGGCTTTTGGAGGGGCTTTGCTAGCACTAGCTTTGGGAGTAGAAACAGTCGACGGAGTTCCGGATAGCCCTTTCGTCTTCGCTTGCGCTTCTTCATTCCACTTCTCAGCAGGAATGTCAGAAATTACAGCCTTTGAAATCACACGGTCCGCAGATTTGTGTTCACGGATCTGCAATGCGATTTCACCGACGCGATTTGATTTATCTAATTCCGCTCGCATGGCATCAGGTCGCATTCCGCGCGATCGAGCGATCGCCGCAATTCGTCCATTGACTTCGCCTTCAGTTGCTTCAACTCCAAGAGTTTCGGCGAGTTTTCCTAGAAGGAAGAACAACTTAAGTCGTCGACGAGTCTCGTCTGCAGTCGCACTGCGAATTTCTGCAAGTCGACTTTCAACGACTTCGGGGTCTGTGCCGCGATAGAGCATTTCCAATCGTTGGCGTTCGAGATCGCGACCAACTTGCGATTCAGAAAGACGAGCAGGAAGTTCGAAATCGACCTTACTTGCGAGTTGTTCGAAGACTTGATCGCGCAGCGCGCTGCGTTGTTCGTCGTCGCGCCGTCGTTCGAGAACACCTTTGAGATTCTCGCGCATGAGATCCACCGTCTCAACGCCCATCTTCGATGCGATCTCTTCACGAGTCGCAGGGGCGATTCGTTCTGCAGCATTGATCGTGTATTCAACCGAGAGCGGCTTGCCACGAATCTCGATGATCTCGTGACTTTCTGGACCATCCATTTGAATTGTGACTACATCGCCAACTTTCTTGCCACCGAGAATCGCATCAAGACCATCAACAAGCAATCCAAGAAACGGTCCTTTTCCTGCATCATCTTCTGCAGGAACAACTGAAAGTGCGTTGTCAGTTTCGAAAAACACCTTGTCATCTCCCTTGAGACGGACAACAGCTTTTCCAACCATGCGGTCGAGTGGTTGAAATGGGCCTTCGATTTGTGCGGGATTTCCAAGGCGATATGACAGACGTTCAATTTCCTCTTCAACATGCTTTGGCTCGATGTCGAGAATTGGTCGGCGCAGCGCGAGCCCTTCCCATGCTGGAAGTTCGAACTCTGGCATCACTTCAACTTCGAGCGAAAGAAGAAAATCTTTTCCACGGACAAGTTCGGCATCGACTGCGCCTGGTGCGAGTTCGGGCTGACCAATCGGACGAATTTTATTCGCTTCCAAAGCTGATTGATATGCCTGAGAAACAAGTTGTTGACGAGCTTCCTGGAGGACCGCTTCGCCGAATCGTTTTTCCAGAAGTCCCCGGGGAACATGTCCTTTTCGAAATCCAGGAACAACAGCTTGTGAAGCGAGTCCACTGAATGCACTTTCGATTTGTTCGTTCACCTTCGCAGTTGGGATGGTGATATCGATCCGCTTCAGTGCGGGGCCGGCATCGGTGATTCGGACAGTATTTTCTAGGGTCGTTGCGGTGCTCATGGTGGTCCTTATTTCAGTAGTGACTCAATTGTGAAGAGTTCAAGAGTATAAGAAAAGACCCCGACTTTGCATCAGGGTCTTGGAAACTTTACAAAGACTGCTCAGTTCAGCGAATCAGCAACATCGAGGCATAATCGGGCATTGGCCAGATGTCTGCAGGCACGATTCGCTCTAAAGCATCGCTGATTTCGCGAACTTTCCCAAGCGCAGGAACCACGACATCTCGGAAATGGCGAACACGCTTTTCGATATTCGGCACATCTTTGGAGGTCGCAGAATCCAAGACAGCAGCAGCAGTACGCAAGGCCGCGACTTGTCCTGCAAGATCTCGAAGTGCCGCTTCGCTCTCGGGGCAGGGGACGCCCGCGTGTTGAGTTGCAGCAACCACATCTGCCAATTCTCCTTGCGCTCGCAGACCTGCGGGCAAGATTTGAGTGATCGCCATTTGCGAAAGAGTTCGTCCTTCGATCTGAACGATCTTGCAATACTGCTCCATCTGAATTTCATAACGCGCGTGCAATTCGCGTTGAGAAAGAACGCCGTATGCAGCAAACAACTTTTCTGCTTTCTTTGTCGCAAGTGCTGGAAGTGCATCTGCAGTCGATGGGAAATTCGGCAGCCCACGTTTTGCCGCTTCCGCATGCCATTCAGCGCTATAACCATTTCCATCGAAGCAAACACGCTTATGCGTCTTGACGATGTCTTTCAACAAGCCTCGAACCACGGTCTCCATCTTCGCAGGGGTTGGATTCTTTCCAAGTTTTGTTTCCAGTGAAGTTGCGATGTAATCCATGCTCTCAGCAATGATGGTGTTCAGCACAGTATTCGGCCATGCCACGGACTGCGAAGAACCGACCGCGCGAAACTCGAACTTGTTTCCAGTGAATGCGAAAGGACTTGTTCGATTGCGATCGCTGGAGTGTCGAGGAATCTGAGGGAGAGTTCTCGAACCTAATTCAAGATCCGCAGTCTTTGCAGACTTCTTTGTTTCGCCTGCAACGAGTTGATCCAGAATGCTTGTGAGCATTTCACCAAGATAGATGGACATGATTGCAGGAGGCGCTTCATTGGCACCAAGCCGATGATCGTTGTGAGCCGTTGCGATGGAAACCCGCAGCAAATCTGCATGCAAATCCACTGCGCGAATGATTGCGGCGAGACAGACCATGAACTGCATATTGGGATGCGTGTCGTCGCGTGGATCAAGAAGATTGACCCCAGTATCGGTGGACATCGACCAATTATTATGCTTGCCAGATCCGTTGATGCCAGCAAATGGTTTTTCATGCAGCAGGCACTCAAATCCGTGCTTTCGAGCAACCGACCTTAATACATGCATCGTTGTCATCTGGTGATCAACAGCGACATTGGAATTTTCGAAGGTCGGCGCAAGTTCGTATTGACCTGGCGCAACTTCATTGTGACGGGTTTTAACTGGAATTCCAAGTTCAAACAAACGCTCTTCGCATTCGGTCATATATCCCAAGACAGCTTCAGGGATTGCACCAAAGTAGTGATCTTCCAGTTGCTGTCCCTTGGGCGGCTGAGCGCCGACGAGAGTTCGACCGCAAACAACGAGATCAAGTCGTTGCAGAAAGAGTTCACGGTCAACAAGAAAATATTCTTGTTCGCAACCAAGTGTTGCGATTACGTTCGTCGTTTTTGTATCGCCAAACAATCGCACAATGCGCAAAGCATGTTTTGAAACTGCATCAATCGATCGAAGAAGTGGCGTCTTTTGATCAAGCGCTTCACCAGTCCAGGAAACGAAAGCAGTTGGAATGCAGAGGGTCATGTTCCCATCGCTTCCGCGCAACAAGAAGACAGGACTGGTTGCATCCCACGCTGTGTATCCACGCGCTTCGTATGTATCGCGAATTCCGCCTGATGGAAAACTGGAGGCGTCGGGCTCGCCTTGAATGAGAGCATCACCAGAGAATTTTTCGATTGCTCCGCCATCACCAGTTGGCGAGAGGAATGCGTCGTGCTTCTCGGCGGTCAATCCAGTCAGCGGTTGGAACCAATGGCAGTAATGAGTGGCACCATGTTCGAGCGCCCATTCTTTGATTGCAGATGCAACTGTGTTTGCGATCGAACGATCGAGCGACAGGTTGCGTTGCATGGTGCGCTGAAGGTTCATGAAAACTTCCGGCGGCAATCTCTTGAGCATGACATCACCGCTGAAGGTGAGCGAACCGAAATAATCAGAAGCGCGATGTGTTGTCTGCGTGTCCATGGGCATTGTGAATGGTTTGGGCATTCGATCTTTCTCATCCGTGAAGGTAAAAGTGCTGCTCCGCGAGCTGCATATAGATCATCATCCAAGATTTTTCCTGTGGGCGCAAGGGGGTAAATACAGCAATATTTACAAGGCAAACATGCATGGGCTCAAAAGTGGTTCGTGCAGAGTTTGGCAGCGGACTGATTTGCAACCGGGCTCAAGCATGCATGGACTCAAAAGTGGTTCGTGCAGAGTTTGGCAGCGGACTGATTCGCCCCCGGGCTCAAACATGCTGCGCCGAGCTGCGCAGACTTGCTCGGCTTGCAAACTCGCCGGGGTTCAAATCATTCCGCTGCCCACGTTGGCGAATCAAATTCTCGGTCGAACGTTTTTCAGATCCGTCGTAAATCTGTTTGCGTGCCCAGCCGTTGGAAAGTTCTCTCGGGCGAGTTCCGCAGGCGGCCGACGTGGCTTGCAATCAAACTTCGCTCAACCGGATCGTGTCGGTCGCCGAGGACTGTCTGAGCCCCGAGAGGACTTTTCACGGCTGCACACTTATGCAATTCCGTGGCTGTATTGATATCTGTATCCGTGGCTCGAATCTGTTTGCGTGCCAAGCCGTTGGAAAGTTCTCTCGGGCGAGTTCCGCAGGCGGCCGACGGAATTTGTAAACAGATTTCGTAAATCGGATCGTGTCGATCGCCGAGGACTGTCTGAGCCCCGAGAGGACTTTTCACGGCTGACCACCTTTGCATTTCCGTGACTCGATCCCCTGTGGCTGTATCCGTAACTTTATATCCGCGAAGTACGTTCAACCATGATCGACGAACGAAACCATCCACGCCTCCAAAACATCACCATGAATCCCGTCGTGGTCAATCCCATCAGCCCCAACGCTAACGCATATCCATACTTCCAATGCAGTTCAGGCATAAAATCAAAATTCATTCCATAAACACCTGCAATAAAAGTGATCGGTATGAAAATCGTGGCAATCATCGTCAACACTTTCGTCACCTCACCAAGTTTCGCATTGGCGATTGCGATCGCAAGTTCCATCAAGTCAGAAGCCATCGTGCGCTCCGAGTCGAGCATGTCGATGAGTCGCATGACATGATCGAGTGCGTTTCGCAGAAAAATGCGATGTTCCATGTCAAACCAAGCTTCCATTGTCATCATCGCCGTCAACGCATCACGCATCGGCCAGATCGCTTGACGCACCTTCGCAAGATCGTGTTTCGCATCGCGGATCGCAAACATATCTGGCGCAGTGCGACTCCCGACAACTTCTTCTTCGATCATGTCGATACGTTCGCCGAGTTGGTTGACGATCGGGAAATAATGATCAATGACCGCATCAAAAATCGCGAATGCCAAATATGCAGCGCCTTTATCGCGAATGCGACCTTCGTGCTGTCGAATGCGCCGCCTCACATGTTCGAGACAATCACCGTCAGGACGTTCTGTGATCGTGATCACCGCAGATGGTCCGACAAACATCGCCAACTGTTCTGTTTCAAAATGCCCATCTTGATTCATAGGCATTGGAACGACAACAAAAAGATTTGTTCCAAATGGCTCGACCTTTGCGCGTTGAGTCGGATGTTGCACATCCTCGAGCGCAAGCGGATGGAGATCAAAGAGTTGACCGAGTTGTGACAGAAGTGCAGCGTCCGGCGTTCCATCAATGTTGAGCCACAGCATCGGAAGATTCTCACGAAGCCCCTGGACATCAACGAGGGATGTAATTTTGTGTTGAATGAAGCGATCTGTATTCCAAGCAAAAATATTCATTGAAAACGGAGTGACAACATGCGATTGCTCGAGTATTCCAGGCCCCAAATCAATTGGCGGAAGTTCAACGCGCTTGCGAGGTTTCCTGAGCTGTTTCATTGGCACAGCGTACTTGTTCTGCCTTTGATTCGACGGATTACTCAATCGTGGTCAAGCACATCCAGCACATCCAACCCGTCACAATTCCATGGAAAGTCCATGCGATTGTACGGATCCAGTTTGTGGCAACAAGTCGGAGATATGCCTCAGAATCAAATCCCGCAGCAAGTTTTTCGTGGGCAGGGATCTGGAGTTGCCAAGTTGAAAACCATGCGGCGACAACCAGAAACATTCCCAGAACTGCGATCCACATTTCTACTGCGTGTGGGCGAACAAGTAAAAGTGCGATCGATGTGACGAGTTCAATCAGCATGATTGGCGCAACAATCAAAGTGATTGATCGGACATGCTGTGATGCATATGAGACGAATGCATCTTTGCCAACCAAAGCGAAGAGTGGATAGTGAACGATCTGGATCAACCAAATCAACCCGACCATCATCCAAGCAGATGCAAAGTTGAATAAGAGAATTAGGAATGGAAGCGTTTCAGATTTCATTGCATTCATCGCATTTCATTTTGATTTTTCATTTGTCGTGCAAGCTCTTACGAGACCGTTTGAAACTCTACTAGCCCGCTACTCGGTATGACCAAAGCAACGGTATGCGGTTTCGCTCGGTGCAGCGCGCCAGGATTGACCACTCGAGTTGATCCGATTTTGACATCGCGCTTGAGATGCGTGTGACCATGAAAAAGCCATTGCGCCTTGGTATCGATTGTGCGTTGCATGCACTTGGGATCGTCACCGTGAGTGAAGGCGATTCGCTGATCGTCGATGATGATTTCGCCCAAGGGGTGATGAATAGTAATATCGATCGACCGTGCATAGTCCTGCAAATCGGAAGGTTCGTCGCAGTTGCCAAAGACGATGTGTGCGTCGAGTCCAGCCAGTGGGTCGAGACACTCGATTGTCTCGATATCTCCGCAATGAATGAATATTGTTGCGCCAAGTCGAGTGAGTTCTTCGACCGCGCGCCGAGTGCGCATCGCATCTCCATGACTATCCGAAAGCACGCCGATTCGCGTGCCTTCCTTTGATGCAACTTCCGATTTGCTAGGCTTCACGGCTTCATCTTAGACCGCTTGTAAAAATCACAACCAATGAATTCGACTCCCAACAAAATCGTCACCCGCTTTGCTCCAAGTCCATCGGGACATCTTCATGTTGGAGGGGCGCGAACTGCGCTCTTCTGTTGGGCCTTTGCCAAAGGCCGAGGCGGAACATTTATTCTGCGTATCGAAGACACCGATCAGAAACGATCGAGTGACGCAGCGAGCATTGGATTCGTCAAAGATTTGTTGTGGCTTGGAATTGATTGGGATGAAGGACCGGTTTTCGAAGGTTGTGGTGGTGGCGATCGCGGTCCTTACTTTCAAGCGCAGCGGCTCGAGACCTATCAGAAGTATTTTGATCTCTTGATTGCCAGCGGCAAAGCGTACTACGCATTCGAGACAACCGAAGAACTTGCTGCATTTCGAGACGGTGCAAAGGCTGAAAACAAGCCATTTCGATACACAGGCGAAGCCGCCCGTTCATTGAGCGCAGAAAAAGTAACTGAATTTCTTGCTGCAGGAAAGCCAGCGGTCATTCGATTTCATACTCCGCAAACGCCAATCACAATTTGCGACGAGATTCTGGGCGAAGCGATCATTCCCGCCGGCGAGACCGACGACTTTGTCATTCGCAAGGCTGACGGTTTCCCAACGTATCACTTTGCAGTTGTGGTTGACGACGAATTGATGGGAGTCACGCACGTCCTACGAGCACAAGAGCATTTCAATAACAGCGCAAAGCACATCGTGCTGCAGGATGCACTTGGTTTTCGCAGACCCATCTATGGTCACTTGCCGCTGATCTTCAATCCAGATGGATCAAAGATGTCCAAGCGAGACAAGGACAAAGTTCTGCGCAAGGCGATCGCGGAGCGGGGGATGACTGCGCCGCCAGCAAATACGGTCGATCCAACGCTTTTTTCAGCGTGGATCAAGGACAAAAACACGCAATTGGATCTTGCCTCTGCAGGTGCTCTCGCCTCTGCATTGGGCGTGATACTTCCAGAAATTAATGTCGATGATTTTCGACGCTCTGGATATTTGCCAGAGGTCCTCTGCAACTTTTTATCTCTCAATGGATGGAGTCCTGGTGGAGACTTGGAAAAGTTTGATCGAGAATTTCTGAAGAGCCACTTCGATCTTCCACGTGTCGTGAAAACTCCTGCGAAATTCGATCGATCGAAATTGCTTGCATTTAACTTGCATGCATTACAAGCGATGCCACGCGAGGAATTTGTGACCAAGGTTGCCGAGCATGGACGCACATTTCATCCCGAATTCATGGCGCGTGTGACACATGTGCAGTTCCGATCGCTTTGTGATGCAAGTCAAGAACGCAGCAAGACACTTGACGATCTCTTTCGAACAAATGGCTTTATCACAGTCGCTGACGATGCACTTGAATGGGACGCGAAGGCTGTCAAGAAAGTGCTGCAGGGAACGGCGCCGAACGGGCAGGACCACTTGAAGGCGCTCAACAAGATTTTGTCTCAGTGCGACGATTGGTCCGTGCAAGGTCTCGAAAAAGCAATCAAGACATATATTGATGTTGAAGCGGGCGGGAATCTCGGAGTCATTGCCCAACCTTTGCGTGTTGCGCTTTGTGGCGGAACAGTCAGTCCACCAATCTTTGACACTCTGGCAATTCTTGGAAAGGCGAGTTCTATCAAGCGAATCGAGCGCTGCGTCGCTGCGCATGCGTGAAGAACGTGCAAACTTTAATAACAGCCAAGCTTCAAGAACAGCCATGCTTGCCCATTCGTTCGCATCGCCGTAGGATGTGATTTGAAGGACCGTTGGCGCAGTTGGCTAGCGCGCCTCCATGACACGGAGGAGGTCACTGGTTCGAGCCCAGTACGGTTCATTTTGCTTTTCGCCTTCAATCCCCCTTTCCAAAGTTGCGAAAGGGGGATGTATGCGGGCGGATGCGCTTCAGAATAATTTGCAACGTCGCATTTGAAGTTGAGAATGATTTTTTCCTGTTACAACTTGCGATTATGAAACCGCAAGACTTACTGGAAGCTGCAAAGTCACTTCGAAAAAAGTATGCAGTGACCGACGGTGAGCCATTTCGGCTGAAGCATTGCGATCCAAATGAAACATCTGGGTTGCCTGGAATAAAGAAGGGGGATTCAAAAGAACTCCTGGAAGAGAGCGTGCAGATGATGGCGGAACTGCAAGACATGCTTTATGCGCAAGATCACTGGTCGATCCTGCTCATTTTTCAGGCTATGGATGCTGCGGGCAAGGATGGAGTTATCAAACATGTGATGTCTGGGATCAATCCGCAAGGATGTGAGGTCCACTCATTCAAAGCGCCGTCAACGGAAGAACTTGACCATGATTTTCTTTGGCGATCGATGAGGCGATTGCCCGCACGAGGCATGATTGGAATTTTTAATCGCTCGTATTACGAAGAGGTTCTCGTGGTGCGAGTGCATCCTGAAATTCTTCAGAGTCAAAAAATTCCGCCAGAGCTGGTCGGGGAAAATATCTTCGAAAAGCGCCAAGCAGATATCCGCCAGATGGAAGAGTTCTTGGGGAGAAATGGCACCGTCGTGCGTAAGTTTTTTCTCAATGTCTCGAAGAAAGAACAGAAGAAGCGCTTTCTAGAACGGATTGACACTCCAGAGAAAAACTGGAAATTTTCAGCTGCAGATGTCAAGGAAAGACAGTACTGGGATCAATATATGAACGCCTATGAATCGATGATTCAAGCGACATCTTCCAAGGAATCTCCGTGGCATGTCATTCCCGCCGACAACAAGTGGTACACGCGCATCGCAGTTTCTGGAATCATCATTGACACGCTTGCGTCGCTCAATTTGCATTATCCAAAAGTGGATGAGAAACGATTGGCTCAGTTGAAAGAAGTGCGTGCGACTTTGATGGCGGAGACCGAATAAGATCAGATTTGTAGTGTCAATCCAGCAACGTGACGCTCTTTCACCGCGTAAACTATTTGCCAGCAATCTCATCTTTGAGGGTCATCACAGCTTTCGCATTCGCCCCAGTCGCAGGTTCCTTAGCGAGAACCATTTCTTGCGCCTGAGAAATCAACTCGGTGGCCATTGCAGTATCACCTTGCTTGTTTGCAATGCGTGCCCGCAGCGCAATTGCAACTGCCCGTTGCGCGCTGCCATCGGGTGCTGTGCGGGAGTACATATCAACCGCCGCCTGTGAATTCACCACAGCTTCATTCAACTCTCCCTGATCGAACATGACCCACGCCAAGCAATTCAGAGAGCGTGCAGTGCTTGAATGATCTCCAGGATGCAAACGCTTGCGCATATCCAGCGCTCGAACCAGTAAAGGCTCAGCAAGGTCGTTTCTTCCTTGCGCTTGCTCGACAAATGCGAGACTTGTCAGCCCATTGGCAATAGAGGGATCGTCGTACTTCAGTATCCGTTCCTTCATGGAAAGCGCTTGCCGAAAGAATCTCTCGGCTTCGGCTGATCGCCCAAGTGATTGAAGAACACTTGCCAGATTGTTCTCGCAATCTGCGACAAGCAAGTTGTCACCTTGATGAAGATTTTTCTGCATCTCTAAAGTTTTCACCAATATCTTTTCCGCTTGTTCAAAATTGCCAAGTGATTGGTGAACTCCAGCGAGATGAGTCATTCCTGAAGCAATGTCGGGATGATCGCCTTGGACTAATGCGGACTTCATGGTTAGAGATTGCTCAAATAAGCGCTGCGCATCAGTCAAACGAC
>CAMAXY010000015.1 GCA_945862215.1 Singulisphaera sp. GP187
TGTTTTTGCAAACGCGTATGCCAACGCCGCCGATGTCGAGTTTTCTTTTTCTCCACGCGAAACTTGGATTGGGAGTCCATCCATTCTCAAGATCATCGTGCGTGATGGAGATGTGATTGGCGAACCAGTGCTGCCAAAAGTCGCTGGGCTTGATTTCGAGATTCAACCTGGACGCCAGACGATGAACTCGATGCAAATCATCAATGGCAAGACGACACGCAGCAACACGACGACAATCACAATCATGATTACGCCATCGGTTGCTGGGGTGATCAATATCCCTCCAATCAGCATCGTGGTCGATGGGGTGAAGCACAGTATCGAACCCACATCGATTTCGTCCTCTGTCTCCACAACTGGCGACCTCTTAAGCGCACAAGTCATAGGGAATGCGAAGAGAGCATGGATAGGTCAACCACTCAATGTAACCCTACGCATTCTGGTCAAGCCTTTTCAGAGTCCTGAACATCGCGTGACTCTGGGCGAAGCTGATATGTGGCAATTTATCGATCAGGACCGATCTGATTTTGGGCCATTTATAAAAACGCTTCGAGAAATGATGCAGAATCGACAAAGACCAGTCGGAAACGAACAGCTGATAGATGGAAAAGCTTATTTGGTCTATGAAATACCAGCGCAAATCATTCCTTCGACGAGTGGCATTCCAGATTTCAGTGAAATTCGAATTGCGTGGAATTATCCCACTCGCATCAGCGCCGCCCGTGATTTCTTTGGCCGAAATGAACTCTCTGTCTCCTCAACCAAGCCCATCAGTGCCAGCGCATCCGTCGTCAATATCGACGTGCTTCCATTGCCAACTGAGGGGCAACCAAAGTCTTTTCAGGGTGCAGTTGGTTCTTTCACAATCGATGCTTCTGCCAAGCCTAGCAGTGTCTCCGTTGGAGATCCGATCACGCTTACATTGACAATGACTGATCGTTCCGGAACTCGGAATCTTGAAACAGTGCAACCGCCAAAGTTGGATATTCCCTCGATTCAATCTGACTTTCGAATGCCCACAGCGCCACTCGCCGGATCGGTCAAAGGAAACACAAAGACCTTTACTCAAACACTTCGCCCAACTCGAGCGGGTGTCGACAAGATTCCACCGATCGAATTTTCATGGTTCGATACTGTTGCAGGTGAATATCGAAGTGCATCGACGATGCCGATTGATATCAAAGTTGTCGCATCCGAACGCATCGCGACAGATGCGATCTTGGGAACTTCAGCAGGCGCAACCACACCTGCGAAACAACTCACTGCAACCGAGGGTGGACTGACGGCGAATGTTGCGCCAACCCTTGCAATGGTTCGGGATCAATCACGCAGCATTGGTTTTCTTGCAGGAATTGCAATGTTTTTGACTCCTCCAATTGCCTGCGCTGCGATCTTGCTTCTGCGACGTCGAAGCGATCGATATGCAGGCGACGTGGCATTTGCGAAAGAGCAAGGTGCGCGAGGTGCTGCGAATAAACGACTTGCTGTCGGGGATGGCGCAACTGCACTTGTCGGATACATCGCTGATCGCATCAATCAACCCAGCGGAACCGTCACTCGCGCAGAAGCGCGAAGTTCGATGACGGCTGCGAACGCCTCGACCGAGTTGCTGGAAAGAGTCGATCGACTTCTGGCACAATTCGAGCGCTCTCGTTTTTCGGCGGGGAATGATTCTGGTGTCTCTTCCGAATCGGTCACGGAAGCAAAGTCGTGCATTCAAGGACTTGAGAAACTTGACTGGCGCAAGGCGCGTGCCGCACATATGGAGAATCGATCATGAAATTTTTCCCCCTTCATGATTCACTACGAAACTTTGTTGCGTTCTCTGTTGTCGTCCTCTCAATGACAACATTCGCTCAGGCACAAGTCTTATCGACTCCACGGGTCAGTGACGAAACCAACCTCGTGATCGCAACTGAAGCCCAGAGTAAATATGATGAGGCGACAACATTGGTTGTCAACGATCCAGAACACGCACGCGAACTTTTCAGCGAATCTGCTGGAAAGTTTCAGCGCATTGTCGACAGCGGAATCTCCAACGGAGAACTCTTTTTCAATCTGGGAAATGCGCTTGTGCAATCCAATGATCTTGGCAGAGCAATCGGTGCGTATCTTGAAGCTCAGCGACTCTTGCCGGGAGATGCACGAATTGAAGCGAATCTTGCTCATGCACGATCTCTCGTCGCAACGAATGCGACGTCCACTGCAGAAAACGAACCACTGGATAAAGTCGCGGCACTTTGGAAAGTGGTCGGATTTCCAACACGCGTCTGGGCAGCTTTCATTTCATGGACATTGGTTTGGTCCATTATCGTTGCTGGCATTCTCTGCGGATGGACAACTCGAGTGCCGTGGCGTCCCCTGCTGATTTGTGTCTCTGCGATCTGTATTGGAATTTCTCTGACGGTCGGAGTCGACGCTCTTCGACGAGAAATTAATCCACTAGGCGTGCTTATCAACGATCAGGTTGTTGTGCGCAAGGGTAACGGCGAAGGCTTCGCGCCTGCGTTCACCGAACCACTTAATCGTGGAGCAGAATTCACGATGATTGAAATGCGCCCGGGTTGGTATCGAATTCGATTGACCGACGGTCAATCAGGATGGGTCAAGACCTCTGACGCACAAGTTGCAGGCGAAGTCTCAGGCGAACTCGCTCGCGCGAGTGAATAAAAAAATCCGCACCTGCGGATTTAAAAACGGAGAGGGTGAGATTCGAACTCACGGTGAGCACGAGGCCCACACTAGTTTTCGAGACTAGCTCCTTCAACCGCTCGGACACCTCTCCAGGTACTACAATTATCGCCTTTAATCCTCAGCCTGTCCAATTGCTCAAAAGCGTGGTGAGGTCGTTCCCGTTGACAATTCCATCATGATTTATATCCGCAGGCCCGCTGTTTGTTCCCGATGCGGAGAGTAATGTCGTGATATCTAGGCCATTCACAACTTGATCGCCATTCAGATCAAGAGGAAACTGCGTCGGTGTTTGAACTGCGGCATTGCTTGTTGCGAAAATCATCTCGGTCATATCAAGATGCAGAGGAAACGCTACGGCTGGAAGCAGATAGGACGCTGCGGCAGCTTGAGTTTTTCCCATTCTCGCTTGCACAATAATTGATCCGCCACCAAAGTTTGCATCTGTATGTGCAACGGTTACAGAAGGAAATGTTCCCGCTATTCCACATTCGTCAGGGTCAATGCAAACAGAAGGTCAACTTTAACCTTGGAGGTGTACTTTTATTTTATTTCAGGCTCGTTTCGAGCGAAAGCTGGCTTATTTTGTTGGGTAAGACTTCACAATGCCGGACTTTTCCCAGTCAATCGTGATCTTGTCAGTAGCAATTTCTTCGATGACGACCTCAAAGTCGCTTCGGCCATCACGCTCAACGAGCGGACGAGCACCATTGATCAACTCCGCAATGCGACGCTGAATCAGCGCAGTAAACTTGAAACGACCTCCAACTTTTTCAACAATATCATCGCTTTTTAATGCTTCGTTCATAGTGTGTGCTCCAAATGGTTAGCCCATTAGTATAGCGATCCCTGGCGTTGAAAGCAACCCGCAAAGCAGACCATTTAGACACGCAATGAAATCAAGTCCGTCAATTCACCACTTTTTCCGCCGAATGGGGAACGCCCTTCGACTCGGTCAAGATTGGCACGTGCTGATTCTGGCTGCAATCTGTGGCATATCTATCGGAGCACTTGCTTTGGTTTTCATCGGAACTATGAACTGGCTTCTGAGGCAACTCGATCAATTTGCATCGCAAGGAACAACTCAGCTTTGGATTGCGATCGCCATGCCCCTCGCTGGTGCAGCGATTACGGTCATCGTTTTTCGTATTTTTCCGAGTTCCTTCAAGGGCCATGGTGTCTCGCGTGTCATGCTCGCCGTACATCGACAAAAATCTGTATTACCACTGAGCCTTGCGCCAAGGCAATGGATTGGATCAACGGCAACGATCAGTTCTGGCGGTTCTGCAGGACCAGAAGGTCCGATCGTGGCAATCGGTTCTGCAATCGGTTCAACTTTCGCTTCGTGGCTCGATTTGGATGCAGGGAGAAGAACAACGCTGCTTGGTTGCGGAGCGGCTGCGGGACTTTCAGCTGTCTTCGGCGCTCCACTCGCGGGAGTTTTCTTCGTGCTTGAAGTCATCCTTCGAGACTTTACTGCCAGAACATTCACGCCAATCGTGATCGCATCCGTAACCGCCGCTGCGACGGCCCAAACAATTTTGCAATCTCCTGATCCAATTTTCGGTATCGCTCTCATTCATATCGATCAAACTCCGATGCTCTTGTCGCAGACTCCACAATATGCATTGTTGGGCGTGATCATTGGAATTTGTGCTGCAGGTTTCGCAGTTGGTATGAAATCTGCACATCGTGCATTCAACCTTCTTCGCATTCCGCCGCTCGTCAAGCCTCTTATTGGCGCAGCGCTGCTTGTCGCATGTGGCGTGGCGTGGACATTGCTGCATCAACAACGATCGCCGATCACGACAATCGCAGCAAATGCAGGAGAATTGCCACCATTTTATGGCAATGGATATAAGTTGATCGAGAGTCTGCTGAGCGAACCAATCGGAACCGAAACCAGTGCGCTGGTGCTCTTTGGTTCGCTTGCTCTGCTTATGATTCTCAAAGCGATCGCCACAGCATTTACGCTGGGTTCTGGTGGTGCGGGTGGACTCTTTGCGCCTGGACTTGTTCTTGGTGCAATTCTTGGAGCGGCATACAGCGCATTGACGGTTCTGGTGCCTGCGCTGCCGGATGTCTCCCCCACTCATGGAGTTCTGGTGGGAATGGGCGCATTTGTTGCAGCTGGCGCCCATGCACCGCTTGCAGGAGCTTTTCTTGTCTATGAACTGACTCACTCCTATGCAATTCTCTTGCCGCTTCTGTTGGCAGCAGTGATCGCAACTGTCGCGGCACGATTGGTCTATCCAAACAGTATTTACACCGCAGAACTTGCCGCGTTCAACATTCGATTGAGTTTTGTTGCGGATCATTCAATCTTGCGAAGCACATTGATTCGAGATCTTTCACTGTTGCCTTCGGTGCCAGTGCTTGCAAGCGATTCTGCAGAAATGTTGATTGAGATCGGCGAACGAAATGCAGTTCATAATTTTCCTGTCGTCGATCGTGATGGGCGATATCACGGATTCGTCTGCGGTAGCGATGTGCGCTCTGCGCTCGTCTATCGAGATGCGCTTCGACTCTTGACGGTTGCTGAACTTGAACGGACAGACTTTGCTCCACTTGAATCCGATGACACGCTCGACACTGCGCTGCAAAGATTTTCACGCCACGAAACACAAGCGCTTCCTGTGATTGATGCACAAACTCGAAAGCCCATTGGACTGATCAGCCGCAGTCAAATTATGGCTGTCTATAACAGCGCAGTGGGAGTGCAATGAAACCCAGGCGACATCGTGCGGGAGCGTCTTTTCGGCTCTCATCCGCTGTTGAGTTTGCCAGCGTTTTTGCCCGCAAAGCACGACGCGATCTCGGATGGATCATCCTCCACGCTGCCCCCAATGATCTCGGCCGCACACGACTCGGGCTTTCTATCGGAACACGCGTTGGAAAAGCAGTTCGGCGCGTTCAAGTCAAGCGAATGATTCGAGAGGCATTTCGTTTGATTCGAACTGAAATTCCACCGGGTATGGATGTTGTGGTCTCTGCAAGATCTCATCCAGATCGACCGCTTGCGGATTACAAGCATGCAATCTTGGAAGAATCGAAGCGACTTGCTATTCAACTGAAATTGAAGGATCCACGCAGCGAATGAATGATTCGTGCATTTATGGAACAGGATCGTCACCGCATCCGCCCCATGGATGACACCGAGCAAGACGACGAAAAGTCAGCCATCCCCCACTCCACGCGCCATGACGAATAAATGCTTCGGTTGCATAGATCGAACATGAAGGATAAAAACGACATCGGCCTCCAAAGACTGGAGAGAGCACGATTTGATACAAGCGAATCAATGCGATGCAAATTCGCGCAAAGAAAGATGGGCGCGCAAGCGAAGGCGCTGTCACGACGATTCGATCACGGGGTTTGTCAATGTGCCAACAGATTCGATTGATATCTCTACAACATCTCCATGCTGCAAGTAACGCGGCGGATTTCGCGCGTGCCCGACGCCATGAGGAGATCCCGTGAGAATGATTGTTCCTTTCAAGAGCGTCATGCCGCGTGAAAGATCGCTGATCAGTTTGGAAACAGAAAAGATCATGTTGGAAGTTGATGAATCCTGCATCAGTTCTCCAGAAACTCGGGTTTGAATCCGAAGATTCTGCGGGTCTTTTATATTGCTTGCAGAAGTGATCTTGCTGAGAGGACAAAATGTGTCGAAACTCTTGCCTCGACTGAATTGCCCACCTGCTCCTTGATTTTGCCACCATCGCGCGCTGACATCATTCGCGACTGCATATCCCTCGACCATTCCAAGTGCATCTGCTTGAGAAACTTCACGGCAATTTGCGCCAAGAATCACTGCTAATTCTCCTTCGAAATCGACCTGCGGTCCCCCCTCACGGCAAATTGCGGGAATGATGATCGGTGCCCCATCTGAGATCACGCAGGCTGGATTCTTAAAGAAGACGATCGGTCGTGTTGGGATAGTTCCGCCCATTTCCTTGGCGTGATCTGCATAATTGCGACCAATGGCCAAGATTGCTGGCGGTAAAAATACGTAAGGAGAGATAGGTGAATGAGTCATTTCAATTCCGCAGTCGAGCGTTTGGAAGTCTCGCCCTCAGTTCCCCGCTTCGCGGCTTCGGCGGCCATGGCTTGGCGATATGGTTCCATGTCTGGAGGCTCGGGGAGTAATTGAGAAAACGGAGCCAACTGAGATAAAGGGTCATTCAAAAATTCTGCTTCGAGTGCCGCCTTTACAAGATCGAAGACCATACGTCGCTCAGGTTCTCCCGCGCGATTATAGATCGTCAATCGATCGACAAGTGGTTGTGAAGGATCCATCAGTACGTTGGAAAAAACATCTCGAACACTCGTTCGAAGATTTCCAATGAGATCAGCCATGCGCCGCTCACCAAATTTATTGACAAAGTCTGAATATTGATTCCCTTGAAAATATTCTGTGAGATCACGGGCAAACTTGACTGCTTCTTCAAGCACCTTCGGCCGATTCATAAGTAATCCCTCTCGGAATCCTCGTGTTAACGCTGCATAGACATCGCTTCGGGCAACATCTGGCGCTCCAACATATTCGCCATATGTTGCATTTTGAACAAATGTTTCAAGCGGAGCCTCATATTTATTGTTTGGGATTAGACCGCCTCGACCAAACAAATTATCAAGCTTGGTCAAAATAGTTTGAGCACCGTCATAGTCGCCAAAACGAAACAGTTCGCGCACCTCCTGTGACATGAAGTTTTGATAAAAGTCACAAAATGAATCGCCTCCACCTCCACGAGTACCAAAGTGTTTGCGATAGAGTTCTCCAAAATACTTGTCGATTGCTTTGATCCAACGAGGATCATTCAGCCTGCCAGGATTGTCATTGCTGAATGGGTCATAGTGCATCAATCCTGTTCGAGCGAGTGCCTGCATCGCCTGAATATTCAGGCGATCGTTGTTGAGCACCTTATAAATATCTTCTTCATTCGTCGTTCTTTTTGCCGCAGTTGTCGATCCCTTTCGTGCCCAGTAAAAGGCATGCGATTGAGGATGACGCCAATCAAATGGACCGAAGTCACGTGTGTATTCCCACATGAGGGCTGGATCCATGTTGTAAGCCTCGCGCAAAACCTTCTTCCGTAGGAAAGGGAGAAATGCCTCCATGGCTGGCTTAAACTCTGGCTTCGAAAAAATCGTGTCGTATGCGGTATAGACCGGATCATTTTTACGAAATGTCGCTTCAAGACCGAGAATTTTCGCATAGCGACTGTCTTGAACGGATTGCCATCGACCAATGTTCTTTAGAAAATCACTGTCGAGTTGAAATTGAAACTTCTGGTCGAAACCAGACATACTTCCCCTCAATTGATCCACCATCACCTTGACAGATGGATCCTTGATTTCCAATTCTTCAAGGGAATCCGGAGCATCCTTGATCGCCGCGATCCATGCAATCCGATCCTGATGTGAAGCTGGTGGTACTCCCAACAAAAACTGCCAATCACGAGCGAACTCTCGCTTGTAGTACAAGTGAGCATCATCAGAAACTCCGTCAAGTTTGTGCGCAAACCAGAAGGCAATTTCCTTATGTAAAATCAAGTCATTTGGGTTATAGCGAAGCCCCTGATCACGAACTAAATCAATGCCTGCACGGACCCATTCCCAACGCTCGCGAGGCGTATCTGTCATGACGGAAATGTTGTAGGCCATATTGTGGCCTTGAAATGCCCACACATCGCCAAATCGAGGTTGCAGTTTTGTAATGAGTGAGGCATCAGCCATCGCCTCATAGAAGAGTCCCTTCTCTTTCTGGATATTTGTCTTAATCCAGAGATAATCCACGATGATTCCCCTCAGTGCGCCAATGGCGGTTCCCAATGCGACGATTGGCGGCGCGCCTTCGATTGAAACATCTGTGTAACGCAGACTCCGTTCGTCACTGACACGCAGAATGTCAGGCAATAGACGCCCACCAACGATCACACTGATCGTTGCGAGTAGTACGCATCCAAGTTGGATGAGTCGATCACGCATCGATCAACTATCGCCTCCACTATAAATAGCAATTTCTTTTTTTCTGAATGCAAGAAAGCCCAACATGAAAACTGCAAAACTCCACAGAATACCAATTTGACCGATGCAACTCATAACTTTGGTCCATGTGATTGCACGGCCATCTATGAGATCTGTTGAACTTCCTGCGGCAGCAAATGGGGCGAGAGACCACTGAACGGCACCGACTACTTTCTCTATAAAGAACTGAGATATCTGAATCAAAATATTTGAATCAGGACTGATTGCGTAGTTCTCTAACGCCAAAGCGAGAAATGGTGAAATCGAGGCAGCAATGAAAATTGTTACTGAAAGTAAAACAGCAACTGGGAAAGACAACACACTTGCGGCAGCAACTCCTAATGAAGCGATAAAGATTAATTTGACCCAGTCAATCAACATCGCACGGAAATAATTCGCCTCGAATCCTCCAACCCGATGGAGTACCTCGAGTCCATCTGCGTCAAAGTTCATCGACCATGGAGAGGGATATATTTGTCCATCACTTGTGATACCACCGTTCAAGAGCGTGACTCGGAGAGTCCCATCTTCTCGAATTGCCTCGATGGGAATGACGACCACATTCCGTTGGACTGGAACATAATTGACTTGAAACGCAGGAGAATCTCCAAATGAAATGAGCACCGGAAAAAGATCATGAGAACTGTCTTGGCTGATATGAAAAACATAACGCAGGGTTGGCTGCGAAGCAGACTGTCGCGCATTTTGCAAACCCGTAAATTCGAAGGAACGACTTTTCCCTGGCTCGATCGTTCGCTGGGCTGCCATAAATTCGGTTGTCTTTGTAGACCGAATTTCGCGAGCAACATCCACCTCGGATTTGATCCCATCCAAAATTGCCTGCTTCAACAAAGAATCATTTTCGATCGTGCTATTGACGATGTCTCGCAGCTTTTCTACATCCATCAACTTATATGCAGGACGTTCCGTTGCACGCGCGACAAGTACTTGGTTTTGAACTGCAGAAGCATCTTGAAGATCAGCTGGTGCACGAGTGCTTAAGAGTTGCACATAGCAAAAGACAGCCACTCCTCCGACAATCAGGACGATTCCATTCAGCACAGAGAGGCCAAGGATCTTACCCGACATGTATTGGAATCTAGAAATCGGCTTCGTCAGAACATTCCAAATTTGTCGATCTCGAATCTCGAATGAAACTGTTGCACATGAGAGAAAAAGAGTGAGGCATGCTGCAATGACAAAGACCAAGCCAGTTCCTCGGGAAATAAAAGTTTGAATCTGATACCGAAGCGGTTCGCGTTGATCAATCCAAAGAGGGATCAATGGCAAAATGATGAGAAGTGCCCCAATAAACCCAATTGATATTCGAAGTCGTTGCGCTTCTATCAATAATGTGTGAGCAACAGCCATGATCTGTCTTGGAGATGAGAGCGATATCAGTGCAATACGTATCAAGAGAATGAATGCAAAAATCAAAAGCCCAATACCAGCTACCGCAACCATAAGCTGCAAATTGGACAGAAACCAAAAAAGAGCCATCAGTCCTCCAGACAAGAGAAGAACAATTATGAATTGAATTCCCATTCCGACCCAAACTGCAAGCAAAATAGATGCTATGAATCCAAGAGAAATGCCTGCCACGATCCACGGACGTTCAATAATGGTCACTGGTGCCCAGCCTGGAGAAACGGATGATGCGATGAATGACGAGACATAATCCGCCTCTGCTATCTTTCCATTGCGATCAAACATTTGGTCGGCAACGGTTCGAATGCGCTCACTTCCAATTTCTACACCATCGATCGTGACAGAGCCGCGTTCGATTAATTGAACGGCAATTGGATCTTTTTCTGCGATATTTGCTTCTGAGAGGACAGATGCGATTCGCCATCGCAACTTTGAATAGTTGTATGAAGACCAACAAAGTGGACCAAGCAAAGCAACGCCACACAGAATGAATGCGAAAGACAATATCCATCGATTGCGCGTGACATCTTGCCATGCAAACAGACGCTCTCGCCACTCCCGAATTCGAATCACGTCCTCTTCTCCGAAGGACCATCCATGAGATCATCGATGACTGAACGATCGACAGACGCCTTTGGGTTTTGAGGAGTTTTTGAATTTGTCGGCGGTTCTCCATCTGGAACTCTCGTGGATGCCGTTGGAGGAACCGACTTGGAATTCAACAATTCATCAAAAATTGCGTTAGTTGTTTTACCATCTCCTGTCTCGAGTTTGTCAGCAATCGATGGAGAAACTGCTTTGGGAGAATTCGGTTGAGCTGATAGCTTCTGCAATTCAGCAATCACTGCGCTGCCAGAGTCTTCTGGAGTTTCACTTCCACTTTGCATCAGAAATGATGCCGTTCCCCCACCTTGTTGTGCTCCACTTGTCGCAGCCTGTTCTGTGCGTGCACTTTCAACAATCTGAATGAAGAGATCCTCAAGTTTTTGGCGAGGAGAATGAATAGATTCAATCGTCACACCTTCTTCTTTGAGCAAAAGATTGTCCACTTTTCTGATGGTCTCGGCATGAAGCCGAGACACCGTAATCATTGTTCGGTTGGTATCGCAAAGAAGTTCATCCGTCGTTCCAGCAGCTCGAATTTTGCCGCCATAAAGCACCACCATTCGGTCGCAAACGTTTTCGACATCTGCCAAGAGATGAGATGAAAGAAGTATGGTCTTACCGCGCTTGCGAAGGTCCAACAGAAGATCCTTGACTTGGCGAGTCCCAATTGGATCAAGGCCAGAAGTTGGCTCATCAAGAATGAGAAATTCTGGATCATTGATGAGAGCTTGCGCCAAACCCAAACGTCGAGTCATTCCCTTTGAAAATTCCCCAACTGGTCGGTTCGCTGCACCTTGCAATCCAACCATTTCAAGCAACTCGCCTGATCTCTTACGACGAGTGGTTCGTGGGATCCCAAAAAGTTTTCCAAAATATTCAAGTGTCTCCTGAGGATTCAGGAATCGATGCATGTAAGACTCTTCGGGCAAGTAACCGATTCGAGACTTGACTGAAACATCGGCCGGGTCTCGGCCAAAAACAGTCAAACGTCCTTTACTTTTACGCAATAAGCCCAAGATCAATTTGATCGTGGTGCTCTTCCCAGATCCATTTGGTCCAAGCAATCCAAAAATTTCATTTGGCCGAATTTCGAAATCAATTCCATCTACTGCTCGAGCTTTGGACCGCAACCAGAAATCTTCAAAAATCTTTACAAGGCCAGTTGCTTCTACCAAAGGATGCGCTGATTCTGTCTGAGAAGTTCTGCTCATCATATTCTCCTATTCCTATCGCCCAAATCCTTTATCGCCGGACTGTTCTAATCGACGTCCAGGGCGGTCAATCATAATTTGACGGCTTCCAAGTTGGAATGAAGGCAGTTCCCCTCCGATCATCGCGGCAGCCATTTTCTTGCGGGCAATTTCGGAATCACGCCGAGCCTGCATAATGTCGGGAGAACTTTTGACTCGAATCACATAGCGAGCCAATTCGTTTGGAACAGAGAAGACTTCAACTTCCTTCTGCCCCATCGATTGACGAACTGCTTCGAGCCATAATTGCTGGACAAGCTGACGAGGATTTTCCTTATACGTTGCTGAGAGACTTGTGACGCGTCGTGTCTCCTTTGCAAGAGTTGCTACCAATGTGGACTGATATGCCTTCGCTTGAATGATAATCCTTGATGCTTCTCCGCCGATATCTGGCTGCTCAAATCGAATCCCGATTTTCTTCAGAAGTTGGTCAGATACATCTTGATCGCCAGCTGAAAGCGACAATTCATATTGATGTATCAAATCTAAAATTTCTGCAAACTGAGGACCGGTTGCCCCGACAAGCATTGCACTTGCTTCTTGTCGCGCACGTTCCAAATTCGTCTTCATATCTTCTCGAGCAGTTTGAACGCGTCTGAGTGCACCTCGCACTGCAAACGGCGCTGTTCTTTCAAGAATCACAACTGCACCTATCTGAATTCCAACATCGAGCTGATCCAGTGAAGTTTGCATGCGCTGACGAATATCGAGTGCTGGCGTCTCACGCTGTTCCAAAAGTTCCTGAAGAGTGTATTGCGCTACCGTCTGAACAACAGCGCGACGAAGGACTGATTGCACAAGTGCGTCGGATTTGTCTGCACTGATCTGGGTCAGCATTGCAACTGGATCGACAATTGAATAATCAACAGAAAGTTGCAAATGTGCCAGATCGCCGTCCGCTGTGATCACAGAGCCGTCACGCCCTGGACGAATTGGAGCACTTGTATCAGCAGAATCAGTTGCCATTTCCAAGGTCAGCTCTTTCTGCGCACGAAATGGCCAAAATGCATCGCGAACATCTAAGTTTTGACGCTGCTGCATTGTTGCGAATTCGCCAATGGGATATGGCCAGAAAGGTTGGAGACCAGGAGAGACGATTTCATCACCAGAATCACCTGCAACGCTTCCAAAGATTGTTCGAATTCCTGTCACACCTTCGGGGATTGATTGAAAACCAGAAACAAAGAAAGTCACGATTAATCCTGCAATCGCGATTTGTAACAAGCGATATGAAAGGCGCAATGCTTCACCCAAACTTTGATTCGCAGGATCCATTGCTTCACGCATCGAAGCGCGCTCGTTTCCCAGCGAACCCCCACTCAAAATTGCGCTCTTCCCGCGACGGGAAGTATGTGCCGACAGATTCTCGTTTTCAGTTAGATCAGGAGACGGAGATTCTGGCAAATCTTGTGCCATAATTAGGGATTCCCTTTGCTCTTGACACCTTGAATCGCGCTTGAACCAGAATCTTCGACACCATCGACGATGTATGGTTTCTTCGGTTGGGGAATTCCATTTGTATTACTTGGCGCTGATAGATCGAGCAAATGAAATGGCGCACGATTGAGATCCGTGACAAACGTTGTGCTTCCAGAGAGGGAACTTTTCAGCGTATCGAGCCACGTTAGAAAAATTGCAAGATCCGCTTCCTGTTTCATCAGTTGGTAGTAACGCGTCGCCTCTTCATTGCCCAAAGCCTCAATTTCAGCAGCCCACTGCGCTGCAAAGTTTCGAATCGTGTCAGCGGAACTTGCGGCTTGACTCTTGATTGCTTCTGCCTCGGAATTTCCTTTTGACTCCTCAAGATTTGCAAGAGTTTCTTGAACTGCCGCCATTCGTCGCAAGACAGCCACCGTTGTCTTTGGCGGCAGGACAATTTGTGAAATGCCAACGCTCACAGGATTAACTCCAACCAGCTTTGTTGCGCGGAGATCCCCCAAAATTGCATTTTCTGCTTCTGCAATCTTGCTTCCCTGACCGATCAGATCACGAAAGTTGTATCCACCAAGAGAACGAACAGCGCCTTGTAATTGAGTTGCAAGTTCTTTGCCAGCACCTTCGAGATTTCCATACGAGATGAAAAATTGAAGTGGAGCATCACCAGTCTCTTCTACTCGCCAAAGAAGGTATGCCTGAACCAAGACTTGCTGGCCATCCTTTGTCAGTACAGTTTCGAGTGGACTTTCAATAAACTGAAGTCGAGAATCAAGTTTGGCAACTTGATCAATAAAGAGTGGCGCCTTCAAGTGCAATCCAGGGTCGCGCTGAATGCCCGCCGGTTTTCCAAAGCGAGTCAAGACGGCAATTTCATGAAAATTGACGGTATAAGTTGTGTTAAAAAGCACGAGCACAAAGACGATAATCGATGCGATAATAATTGGGATTTTACGAATCATTTCTGATCCTTCTTTTCGAGGTAGTCACCTAGGTTCAACCCAGGCTCTGGCTGTTCCATCTGAACGTCAAAGTCGATACGGGAAGGGTCAATAGCCAAAACATATTTAATGCGTGCTTCAGAGACGGCGCGTGCCAAAACATTCATAATCGCACGTTCACGATAAAGCTCTGGCGCAGTCCGATACGAAGGAGCCTGACCAAGAACTTTGCTTGCCGCAGAGCGCGCACGTAGCAACATGTCCCAACGTCTTGCGTGCGCCAAGCCAATAACACTTGCAACCTGAGCTCGTGCGTCCACAATCAATTTTTCGATCTCCGCTCGCTTCGCAATTGATGCTTCAGAACTTTTGCCATATTCTCGTTCGAGCAACTGTAAATTTTGAATTTCAGCCACAACTTTTCGGGCAACATCCGGGCTCCCAACCAAAGTAGACATCGTTGTATTGACGAGTCGCTTTGCTTCATCGATTACCTTGCGAGAATTCTGAATGTCGATTGACAATTCTTCGAACATTGCTGCAGATGCCCCGGCTGGAGGTCGAAGCATTGGTATGAGTATTCCAACAACCTCGACTCCGCTTCGACTGCGATCAAATGATGATTGAATTCGTTCCTTGAGTTGCAGAACGAGCGAATCTCCCGAAGGTGAAAGAACTTGATTCAGGGTCAGAGTTGAAAGTAATTGACTAACTTCGCGCATCGCGATTGCTTTGATTGCACGCTCGCGCATATCAAGAACAGTTCGACGCGATCTCGAATCACTTGAGAAATTCAGATAGTCAAGCAACCCATCCGTCTTGACTCGATATTCCAAGACAATGTCTGCATCAACTAAAGCGAATTGAACGGAAACTTGGGATGCTTCGGATCCATCGGCGTTTGGGGTTGCAGAGTTCGAATCGCTTGCCGCATTTGAAGGTTGACCAACAACATCTGAACTTGCCAAGACTATAAATGAAGAACGTGTCGAATCTGGCTCTCCTTCGACAGGCCAAAGATTGACGTTTGCAACTGGAAGGATCTTCGGACCCAGTACAAGTGTGCGAATCTGCCCAACGCTGAAGCGTTCTATAGATTCAAAAGGCCACGGCCACTTAAAAATCATTGAACCTTGGGTGACGTCGCCAAGGACCCGTCCACCACGCAATCTGACTGCTTGCTCGCCGGGCTGAACAACCACGACCATCGACATGAGTAAGAGGATTGCCAAGCCAAGTACAGAAAGGCGAATAATACTGCGAAGGAGAAGTTGATAGCCCCAAGAACTTGTGATGTCGAATCCAAATTGATAATTCACCGCCTCATTCATGCTTCGAACAATCGAATCTGGTGCTGCAGCCAAACCAAGCAACTTTGAATCGAATGCTGGTCGAGAAAGTTCGATTCGTCTTCGAGGCCGGTACACATTCAGAATGAGGTTGAGGAGAATCTCCCCTGCAATGACTGCGAGGAAGAGTGCAATTCCATATGCAACACCTTCCAGAACTGCTGGCTTACGAAAGACCTGAAAGACTGTTCCAACTGCGGCTGCAAGCAAGACGAGTGCATTGCCGACCATCGCACCCGCTCCGCCACGCAAATTCTGCCACGCTGATTGCTGAGCCATCCCCGCAACAAATCGCGAGAAAATAAACGTAAGCAATGAGAGCGTTGTGCAAATCGCTAATTGCCATCCAAGATTATCTCCAACGCCAAATGTGACTGCATTTCCAGTTGTGTCATCCAACCGCCCAAGCCATGCCAATGTAAAATATGCGATCGACCCAAGAACAATGACCATCAGTATGCTCACAATTGGCATGAACCACTGATTCATAAATTTCAATCTGCGAGCTGCAGCTTGACTTGGTTCCCGCTCACCTACAAAGACGCTTTCAGCCCCACCTTGTTGCTGATCAATTTCTTCATTTTCGATTGCTTCAATTCGCTCGAGAGTGTGCTGATAAAAAAGAATGATCAGAGATGTCCAAATCAAGATTCCAGAAAGCACATAGACAGAGGCAAGTACGAGCACAGAATCTCCGACCACTCGTGCAAAAACCAAAAGTGCAAATCCAAGAATGGATTGGATGGCAAGTCCAAAAACAGAAATTCTTGTTGCCTGTTGATAAACGAAATGGTCTCGATTCATAACTCCTACTAGTTTACGGTGAAATGAAGGAATTGGTTCGATTCTCGGTCACTCCACAAACAAGTTCAGTCGAATGAGCGTAGAATAAAATTGTTTCTATGGCATTTATAGAACAACTTCTCGCGATCGCACGGAACACTTTCTTTGAGTGCGTCCGCCAACCCATTTCGTTGGTCATTCTGATCGCATCGGTCCTGCTTGTTTTGATAAGCAACCCACTCTCCGCATTCACCATGTCAGATGACCAACGCATGTACGTGGATATCGGTCTCTCAACGGTTTTCATGTCAGGTGCAATCCTTGCAGCTTTTCTGGCGACTGCAGTCATCGATGAAGAAATATCAAACCGAACTGTGCTTTTGGTTGTTTCAAAGCCAGTCGCCAGAGTGACTTTCATTCTTGGCAAATATCTCGGTGCAACCTTGGCATTAACTGCGATCACTGCTGTTCCAGCCTTGACATTTCTACTCGTTGAAGTCCACGGCGTTATGCAAACTGCCGCAACACCATATAACTGGCCATGTATCGTCTTTGGACTTGCGGCCGTTTTCATGACCATCGGAACAGCAACTTGGTGTAATTTTTTCTATGGGAAATCATTTGCTGCTATTGCAGCACTTTTAGGTGGGCCACTTTTGCTTATCGCCTATGTCTTGAGTCTGTTTTTTGACTCGAAATGGGTTGCGATGAGTGCGGAAACAGAGTTCCGCTTCGACTTGGTCGTCTCAATCCTGCTTATGTTCCTTTCGCTTGGAATCATTTCGGCGATTTCCGTGGCAGTGAGTACTCGTTTGGGGCAAGTGCTAACCATTGGAATCACTCTTGCAATATTGGTCCTTGGCCTACTCTCAGACTGGATCTTTGCACGAAAAATTGTGGCTCTCGAACAATTGATTACCGTGCGAGATGCGGCTCAAGGAAGTTCATTTGATATCGATCAGCTTGCACTTTGGGCTTACAAGGCGGGGTATGCCATACTCCCAAATTTCCAAGTTTTTTGGGTCGTTGATGCAGTCAACCAAGGACAACCCATACCGTTGGAATATATTTCTCTTGTCGTTCCATACGCGGTTCTGATGACTATTGCCGCACTTGCTCTTGCAACGGCATTGTTTCAACGCCGCGAGGTGGGATGAACAGATTCAAACGCCAGCCTGTGTCAACCGCCCGGCTGTGACCCAGCTTGCATTTCCTTGATTTGCTTACGCATCTGAACAATCTCTTCCTTCAATTGTTCAATTGCCTCTTCGCCAATTTGCAAGTCGTACGTCATTTCTGCCGCGCACTTTTTGTACCAATCGACGATCTTCTGGGTATTACGAATTCGCGCTTGGAGGAAGGCTATGCCACCCTGACTCGAACCTTCAATCCCGCGCTTTTGCATAAGAAGTGGAACCTCTTCTTTTGCACCAAGAATAAGTTTTTGCCATTTCTCTGCGATGACCTTACCGGCACTATTGGCTTCGAATTTTGTCGTGTCATTCACTCCAAGTTCGCGATACAAGTCCATCTCCGTTGCAGCAGTTCCATCTGAAAACCCAGAATGCTCTGCAGATTTTGCGCTGAAATCAAGGTTCTCTTTATTATCGCTTAATTTAAACTCATGTTTGTAATCGTTGTAAAAAGTGACCTTGTCTCCAACTTTGTCGTAAGACAATTCGACTTCGGAGTGAACCATTGCTGGGCCAATTTTTGGATCTCGGTCGCCTGCCGCGCATGCTTCCGCGACTCGAGACTTCCAATCTTCACGAGCGGATGTAATTTCTTGACGAGTTGCTCCATTGAGCATTGTGATAGAACCCAATGCGGCTTCTGGCATGAAATACATTTCATCGCAATAGAGCCCAGTAAACGCACCGCCCGAAATTGCCTTTTCAATCCAGGCAACTAGGCGGTGCTTATTCTTGATTCGGGTGAGGCTTGCAGCAATCAGATCGCCTTCGGTCACGAGCCCACCATTGGAATTAATTCGCAAGATGATGACTTGGCCAGGTCCGTACCCGTCAGCGATTTTCTCAACTTGCTCCATCTCATCGTGACGCAAACCGATTCCAACCATGCCGTCGAGGGGAAGCACGAAAACTTGCTTCTTCGTCTTTTGGATTTGAGCGCCAGCTGTTGCTGCAGATTTCGTTGCGGCTTTGGAGTCGGTCTGAATAGGCGGTTTGCTCTCTGCACCTTTGGGAGCAGCAGACTGTGCAAAGATTTGTGATTGCGCAGACAAAAGAATGCACGCAATGCAAATGTTTTTGAATACTCGAAGAGAAAAATGTTTCATAGAAAACTCCAAAATTTATTGCTCACTCGAAAAATTCGAACCCAGATTCGAACCCAGATTCGAACCAGGCCCCAATCCTCCGCCACCGCCCTTCTTGCCACCACCTGATGGCGGGGGCGCCGTCGATTTACTCAGGCCACGAATACGTTCTTGCAATCTCAGCAACTCAGTCTCGACTTCCAGTTTAGAGATCCCGAATTCTTGATTCAGTTTAATTGCAACCGCAGGATATTTCTTAATGATTGATAGGACTTTTTCTAAGATTCCCTTTGCCTTCGTCAGATTCTTTTTTTCGTCAACTCCTTGGGCGTCCCCCAAAGCTGCTTGGTACTGCGGATATGACTTCGCACAATCTGCCAGTCCCTTTCGCCAACCATCGATGTATTCCCGAACCAAGACTTCACCATCTTGAGGCATTCGCACGAAACTACGAATTCCCCGTTGGTACATCAGATCTTCGATCATCGTTGCGTCATCATCGGATACCGTGCCATCGGAAAGTCCAAGTTCTTCTGCCATTTCTGAGGTGAAGTGCGCAGTAATTTTTTCATTGCTCCCATCGACAACCCAAGTCCCCTTCGCGTCATCTGACCATTCGATCTCGCGACCTTTGAAACTTGCGCTGAGCATCTTGTCTTCTCGCATCATCGCCAAACCTATGGCTGGGTCATAGCCGCCTGCAATGAGGAAACCATTGCAGATTCCAACAAATGCTTCTCGAAATTTTGCATAGACCTCGGGATCAGCAACTTTGGTTCGTTCCTGAATACGCTCGAGCCCCATCAATCGGGCTGAGTCTGTCATATACATATTCGACCAGTACAATCCCAACAGTGCGCTATAGCCAACAGCGTCTCGAACAATCATTATCGGTTCTGCGCCGACCTTTTCGATGACTTCCTTCAGATTTCGTGACATCTTACGAATCCCATCGTCGTCAAAGATTCCGAATTTTCTTGGATCATCACCGAGGTATCTGACACTATCGATGTCAGCAGAGTTCAGGACGAATACAACAATGTCTGGGCGCTTTTCCGTAATGTCCTTGGCAATCTGCTCATAAACTTGTGGATGAATATCTAGACCGAATTGCCCTTTGTCTTTTATCCCCATTGGGACAACGTAAACAGTCTGTGATTTTTCTGTTGCAATGACCGGCGCAACTGTAGCTGGAGTCTCTTTGCTTGCGACCACCTTGGGCGTCGCCTTTGCCGATGGCGTGACGGGTTTTCCAGGCTTCGAAGTCGCAGGTGGTGTTGTCGCGGGCTTTGATTGGGCCGAAGCACTCAGGTCAACAAGGAAGATGCTCGCGACTGCGACTATTAAAAAAATCTTCGTACGGATCATCGCAAGATCATAGCCATAAATCACGTCTAAAACCAATGGTGCCGTTTGGAGATTCTCGATATTCGTACGATCAAAAACCCTCCGGACTCATTGCACTTCAGCGTTCCCACTCTCGACGAGCAAAAGCAACCGAATCCTCTTTGGAATTGATATCCCCTTCCAATTGGAGGTCGTACATTTGGTCTAAAAGCCCTTTGAATCGTGGGCCAGGTTGAAACCCAAGTGCAATCAGGTCTGATCCACTTACAAAGGGTTCGGGGGCGAGGCCGCCACTCTCGGTCGCAAGGCTGGTCACGGCCTTGCCAACTTCGAGAACGCGCTCGGGTGCGACTCCAAATAAAACCTTCAGAGCAGAAGAAAATGCGCTTCGAGATGCGAGACGTTTGCGAGCAGACTTTGGCAAATCGTCCCACTTCAAGTCAAGTGTGGAGATGATTTCAAGAATCTCCATCATCTCCTTGGATTCGTTCCCAGACAAATTGAGCGATTCCCTCCACGCACCAGATGAATCATTCGGTGCGCGCTCTGCACGGTCAAGACGCCAAGCAGCCAAGACAGTTGCGAATGAAACTTCGCTCGGCAACCCAGCAATCCGTGCGCACGCTCCAATCGAATTCGACTCGGCGAGCGCCGGCGCATCAAGTCCCCATTTCTCAATCAATTGCGCCGAGCGCAAGCGTGTTGAATGCGCAAACATTCTGCGAAACTCGCCACCGATGCGCTCTCGACTGACACCACTCAAGTCGCGTGCGGCATCGCAAATTGCCTGTTCTGTAGCAGAATCTATTGCCATTTCGAATCGCGCAGCAAAGCGGACAGCGCGCAGAGTGCGCAGACGATCTTCTCGCAATCGAGCCGAAGGATCTCCAATTGCACGAAGAATTCGATTGGCCAAATCTTTTTGCCCGTCGACGAAATCGACAACCTCGCGAGTTAATGGATGACGAAAGAGACCATTGATTGTGAAATCGCGACGCTGAGCATCCTCATTCGCATTTGCAAATCGAACGTCGCTTGGACGACGGCCATCTCGATATTCGCCATCGCTTCGAAAAGTAGCAACTTCGATCACTCGACCTTTCCAACGAACCAGCATGACACCGAAAGCCTCGCCGACTCCGCGCGCGCTGCGGAAAATCTTGGCTATTTCTTCAGGTGGAGCGCTCGTTGCGATATCAAAATCGGTGGGTACGAGACCGAGTATTTCATCACGTACACAGCCACCTGCGAAGTATGCGATGAATCCTCTCTCAATGATAAGACGCGAGACTGCAACTGCGGCTTCGTGCGCGGTGCATTCCGGCAATCGAGAAGAACTCTCTTGTGAATCGGATTCAGGCTTGTTCATCTGCAGGTCCAATCGCTGGGTACACCCCTCTCGAATGACTACGAAGTCGCATGCGACAGTGATGCATAAGCTCATTCACGCGCCTGCGAATTTCTTCCAGGCCTGCGGGGGCATCGGCGAAGAGGGTCGCAGATTCAGTTGGTGAAATGACGGGACCAATCGCTGCCCAAATTCTCCCATGCAAACGCGGGGCTTTTGATCCTGTGGGCCAAATATCAAACGCACCATCAATCGCCATCGGCACGATCGGGGCACCCGATTTTCGAGCGAGCAATTCGACGCCTCGGCGAAATTCTTTGATTGAACCATCGGGCGATCGAGAACCTTCGGGATAGATCATGATTGCACGACCAGCAGCGAGTTCGTCCAACGCAGTTCGAACGGCATCTCGATTGCCACCATCCGAACGAACTGAGATGCAGTTGAGAGCGCGCAGAAGAGCACCAAAAATTGGATTGCGAAAAAGTTCTTCTTTCGCCATTGGGCGAGCGATGCGATCGCCGACAGCCAGTCCGTGAATCATCGGATCCAAATAAGACTGATGATTTGCGATAAAAATGACCGGCCCATCACGAGGAATATGGTGTGTGCCTTCGACTCGAAAACGATATCGCCAAGATAATACACTTTGACAGACCTGCGAGCATGCATCCCAAAATGCTGTCTTCGCAAAGCCCGCGCCCGGCGCCCGGCGCCGGTGGGCAAATGAATTTCTCACGCACTGCCCCCGCAACCACAGCCGACATTTGAATCGTGCAATTTGGCGCGGACAAGACGTTCGAGTTCATGCACGACATTTTGAAAAGATAGATCGCTGGTGTCGATCGACACAGAACCAATCGGTTGTTTCAACGGACCTTCTGCACGAGCCCGATCGGAAGCGTCACGTTCGATGATTTCTGCAAGTACGCGCTTTTCATCCACCCTCTGGCCTCGCGCGCGCAATTCTTCGGTACGTCGATGAGCGCGAACTTCGGGACGGGCATCCAACCAAACGCGAACAGTTGCATCTGGAAAGACAACGCTGCCCTGATCTCGACCTTCTGTGACCAATCTTTCGTGTTGAAGTGCGACCTGCCTTTGAGCCTTTACAAGTCGAACACGAACTTCATGATGCGATGCGATCAGCGAAACGATGCTGGTGACATCTGCATCGCGAATGCGGTCGCGCACATCTCGCTTGTCCAAGAGAATCGTCGGAGGTCGAGAAGAAAAATCCACATCCAAAGTCGCACGATCCATCGCAATAGCAAGGGCAGATTCATGATGTGGATCAATCTGCTGTTCCACCGCAAGCAAGGCGACTGCGCGATACATCGCTCCAGTATCCAACATGTCAAATCCAAGTCGATCTGCCAACTGCGATGCGGCAGAGGACTTTCCAGTACCTGCAGGGCCATCGATTGTGATGATGATCGGCAGCATCATGCGACAGGATCCTCTCGTCCCATCAATTCCAATAATCGTTCACGAGACTTTTGAATTCCTTGAACCCAATTGGTCGTTCCACTCCAGTCAATTGAAAGTTTATTGACATATCCCAAATTCAAGAGAGATTCGATGTACTCATCAAGGTTGTATCCAATATGTACGCCATCCTTGTTGAATCCTGAGATTGATACTTCGATCGCCGCAGAATATGGCGCGAGTTTACGCAATGTCTCAACACCGTTTCCAGTTGCGTGAGCATTGGCGAAGCTTGGCATTGCGCTGATATGAAAACCTCCAATTCGTTTGACGAGATCCATAATGACCTCTGGAGAATCGACAGGCTTGATTGATGGACGAATCAACAAATTCACTTCGAATTGCTGGAGCACAGCGACCGCACTTTTCATTGCAGCAGAGACCGAAAGAATGCTTTCACTTGGGCAATTAACCCGCACAGCCAATTCACTGCATCCAAGCATTTTCGCAGCACGCCCAAGATTCTTTAATGACGCAGTCGCACCTTCTGGATTGCCGTGAAAATCTAAGGGCTCGTCTTGATACAGAATTAAGCATGGACAGTGAACTCGATCCGCCTGATCACGAAGTTTTTCCAATGATGCCGCATTTTGACCCCGAATCAACTCGACTGGAAGATTTAAACCGCGAAGTTCTAATTCTTCCGCAACAAATTGTGGCATGTCGAGCAAGTTCAACTTTGTTCCCTTTCGAGGAATGGGTTGAAGCAAGCACGAGCCTGAAAGTGATAGAAGAATTTGGTTACTCATTATTGAACTCTCGACCAAGCCGATACGCAGAGGATAACAGGTGGCTATGATCTGCATCCCATCTTAAGGAGAAACACATGGCAAGCCCCGCAAATTGCAAATTCACCGAATCGCACGAATGGTTCCGAGTCGAAGGAGAGACCGTTGTGGTCGGAATCACCCAATTCGCAGCGAATGAACTGACTGACGTCACCTATGTCCAGATGAAACCAAGTGGAACAGCGATTGAATCCGGCGCGAGCCTTGGGGAAGTCGAAAGTGTCAAGACAACCAGCGATATCTATAGCGTGCTTGCTGGTTCAATCGTTGAAGTGAATACAGAAGTGGTCAAAGATCCTTCACTCGTCAATAGCGATCCATTTGGAAAAGGATGGTTAGTGAAAATGCGTGCAGCGGATGTTGAAAAACTTGGCGGTTTGATGGACGCATCTACTTATGACGCCAAGCATCCAGTCGGCTGACGCAACGATTTCTATTCGCGCAGTTCGAAAGACCTACTCACTTGCGGGTTCCGTATCCCCAAGTAAAACCGGCAAGAAAACGGGACCACGTGACGTCGAAGCTCTGCGAGGGGTTGATTTAGAAATTCGCGAACCTGGCTTTTATGCAGTGATGGGCCGCTCTGGAAGTGGCAAGAGCTCGCTGTTGCATTTGTTGGCAGGACTTGATCGCCCCGACACTGGAGAAATTATTGTGGGCGGTTGTGCGGTTCATTCAATGAAAGAAAATGAACTTGTGAAATATCGCCGGCGAGAGATCGGCGTGATTTTCCAACAATTCAATTTACTAACGACACTCGATGCGCTTGCGAACACAATTCTGCCTGGAGTTCTCGACGGAAGACCAACGAAAGAACTTGAAACTCGAGGACGAGAAATTCTTGGTGAGCTTGGATTGAGCGATAGGCTGCATCACAGGCCCGAGGCGCTTTCCGGCGGTGAACAACAGCGTGTTGCGATTGCGCGCGCATTGTTATTTTCACCGCCTGTCATTCTTGCGGATGAACCCACAGGAAATTTGGATTCAACAAGCAGCGCAGCACTCTGGCGATTGCTGGAAGAGACAGCTTCAAAGCGGAAAATGATCGTGTTGATGGTGACTCATGAGGCGATCGCCGCCTCACATTGTCAACGGACATTCATTCTGAAAGATGGCCGCGTCGCAGGAGAATTTGAAAGCCATGGACTCGATCCCTCCCAGTTGGCACATCGCTCGTCTGAGCTTGCTCGGACGGCCTAGCCGAACGATTCTTGTCGGAGTGTCTGTCGCTCTTGCGTCGACGCTTGTGGTCACGATCAGTTGCGCATTCACCACCGCACTGACGAATATTGAATCGCGCATGGGCACATTGATCGGCGAGGCCGATGCGAGAGTCGTTCACCAACATGGAGCAGAATTTGATGCGAGCGAATTTGAACTTGTTCGCACCCTTCCAAACATCGTCGCTGCAGCTGGAAGATTAAATGGATCGATTTCGGTTCGTCGCGCGGATGGCGCCGTTGATTCGCAGGGACGGGAATTGCACGCAACTCTGCAATGCAAAGGGACCGATCTCGCAGAAGACCGCGCATTCGATCAAGTGAAGTACACCGTGGGGCGTGCGCCTGAATCTGAAAGCGAAATCGGTATCGATCCCCTTGCGGCTGGCTTGTTGAATGCCCAGCCTGGGACAGTCTTGTCTGTCATTCACTTTGGAGATCCTGTCCAATTGACGGTGACTGGAGTGCTTGAACGACCCACGCTTGGTGCGCTTCAAAGACCGAAGGGTCATCTCTCTCGTCGGGTTCTCGCCGCAGTGAATGATCGAGATGGTGATGTATCGATCATTTCGATTGTGCTTCAGAAAGGTGTGGACACAAATGAGTGGGTAAAAGCGAATGCAGCAAAGATCGCATTGCCCCTGCGATTAGAAAATATCGAACTTGCTAAGAGCGGGCTCGATCGACCCACACGCGGAAGTGAGATCGCTCTTGCAGTTGCGACCATGCTTGGTTTTCTCTGTTGCTCGTTCATCGTTGCGACTGCGATGACCACTGCAATCGGCGAGCAACAGCGAATGTTTGCGATGGCGCGTTGCATTGGAGCGTCGCGTTCACAACTCTTTTGCGGACAATTATTCGCAGGTGCTGCACTGTGTCTGATTGCTGGCACCGCGGGAGTACCGCTGGGAATTGCAACGATTTGGATTGCAACTGAGTATTACCGCGAAATGTTGCCTGCTGGACTTTCGGTGTCGTGGACTGGGATCGTTCTGGCGATTATCGGTTCGACTGCTGCAGGAATCATTGGCGCGATGTGGCCAGCATGGAAGGCTTCGCGCGTTTCTGTACTTCGGGCGCTTGGAACACAAGTGAGTGCTGCATCCGTCAGAGGTATTTGGATTGCGGGCGTGTGTGGAATGGGATGCATTGCAATTCAACTTTCGATGCTCACGATCTCAGATCAAGAGTCGCGATTCTGGGGATATATTTTGGGAGGGCTGCCGTTATTGCACATTGCGTTTTTCGTGCTCTCGGTTCCAACTCTGTGGATCGTCGGTCGAATACTTTCTCCATGGTTGGAAAGTTTTCTACGCATTCCCAAAGGACTCTTATCAGGGTCACTTGCCGCAAATCCTTGGAGATTTGGACTTGTCGCTGGTGCGCTGATGGTTGGCGTTTCGGTGCTCGTGAGCACTTGGACAAATGGCAATGCGATACTGAGTGACATCAGCGAACGCATTCGATTTGGTGATGCGTTTGTTTTTAAGTCAACTGGATTTTCTTCTGCGGAAACGAATCGATTACGAACGCTTCCAGGAGTGACTTCCGCTGCTGCCGTTGGATATCTCCCGCTCAAAATCATTGGCCAGCAAGTTCTTGGATTGGATGGACTCTCGACACCGAATGTGGTTTGTATCGGATTTGACTCGGAGCCGTTTCTTCAAATGAATCGATTGGAATGGATCAAAGGAGATCCAATTTATGCAGCGAAGCGACTGCGTGACGGCAATGCGATTCTCGTCGCTGAAGAATTTTTGACTGCGCGCGGTATTGGACCGGGAACGTGGCTCGAACTCGGAAGCGAATCAGATCATCATCCATTTGAAGTCGTAGGAGTCGTTGGCGCAGCGGGTTTGGATGTCGCAACACAATTCTTCGGAATTCAAAGCATGTATATGGAGCACGCAGTCAGTTGCGTCTTTATGGATTTCAGCGGAGTCTCGAAAAATTTTGGCACGCGCGAAGCATTCCTCGTACAGATGGGAATAACAGAAGAAGCGACGACAGCTGACGAAGAAAAACTTGCGACTGCTGTCGAAAGCACCACACCAGGCGCAGTCTTTGCCAGCGGTCGAGCGATACGAAAGGAGATTCTTCGTATCGGCGCAATCATGCTGACTGTCAGCACATTCGTTGCACTTGGTGCGATGGCGCTGGCATCATTGGCTGCCGGCGGAGTGATCGCGGCAGGAATTGCAACTCGATCCTTCGAATTGGGAGTTCTCGAAGCTGTCGGAGCGAGTCGTGGCTTGGTCAGCAGACTGATCTTGACTGAATCATTGCTCATCGGAGTTACTGCGGGAATAACTGGCAGTGCCTTTGGGATTTACTTGGCGTGGATGGGTACTCGGTGCTATCGAGATATGGCTGGTCTTGAACTGTCGTTTAAAATCCCCGTCGGCGTTGTTGTTGGAGGGTTTATTGCTGCTTCAGTTGCAGCCATTCTCGCTGCAGCTCCAGCAGTTCGCAGTTTGACTCGGCGATCTCCTCGAGAACTTCTTGGCGGACCAAAGGGCTAGGCTTTCACCACGAGGACAACGCGAAGATCTTCTATGCATATTCCCTTCCGATTACACTCTCCATACGAACCTGCCGGTGATCAACCGCGGGCAATCGCGCAACTCTGCGAAGGGCTGCGTGATGGACGACGATTTCAAACTCTGATGGGTGCGACAGGAACTGGAAAAACTTTTACGATGGCGAATGTCATCGCACAAACTCAGCGACCTGCGTTGATCATGAGTCATAACAAGACACTTGCTGCTCAGCTGTATGAAGAAATCAAAGCACTCTTTCCCGATAATGCTGTCTCGTATTTCGTCTCGTACTACGACTATTATCAACCAGAGGCATACATACCTCAGCGGGATATTTTTATAGAGAAAGATGCTTCGCGAAATGCTGATCTCGACCGTCTGCGATTAGCTGCAACGAGTCAGTTGCTGCATCGATCCGACACGATTGTCATCGCAAGCGTTTCGTGTATTTATGGATTAGGTTCTCCAGAGGAATATGCCAATAAGACCACGCTCGTCACACGCGGAGAGCCGACGGATCGCCGCGGATTTCTGATGTCTTTGTATGCGATGCAATATCGTCGCAACGATGTCGCGCCAGAGCGAGGTTGCTATCGCGTGCGAGGTGAGTGCATTGAAGTCTGGCCGGCGTATGAAAAGTATGCAATTCGATTTGAATTCTTTGGAGATGTTGTTGAGAGGATTGAACGCTTTGATTCCCTCACGGGGGAAATTCTTGGCACCGATGATCGCGTTTTCGTCTTTCCAGCTGTGCATTACATGATGCCAGAAGATCAGATGGTTCGAGCCGTGGCTTCTATTCGCACAGAAATGAACGAGCAAGTCTTGGCACTGCAATCTGCGGGGAAATTGCTCGAGGCACAGCGACTACTTGGTCGAACAAGGTGGGATCTTGAGATGCTCACCGAGACTGGTGTCTGCCCTGGAATTGAAAATTATTCTCGGCACATGGAAGGTCGTGCTGCAGGATCACGAAGTTTCTGCTTACTGGACTATTTCAGACGGATCCCTGGCCGCACGCCTGATGATTGGTTGATCTTCGTCGACGAAAGTCATGTTGCAGTCCCGCAGATTCGCGGGATGTACTTCGGCGACAGACGGCGCAAAGAAACATTGATCGAGCATGGTTTTCGATTGCCAAGCGCACTTGATAATCGACCGCTGACATTTGCAGAATGGGAAGGGATTATTCCTCAGTGCATCTTCGTCAGCGCGACTCCAGCACCATTTGAATTGGAGAAGTCTGCCGGAATTATTGCAGAACAGATCATTCGCCCGACGGGGCTAGTCGATCCGCCAGTTGAAGTTCGCAGCGCACGTGGTCAGATCCCAGATCTTCTAGAGCAAATCCGCCCGATTGCGCTGAATAAGCAACGAGTACTCGTGACAGCTTTAACCAAAAGACTTTGCGAAGAATTGACCAACTTTATGCATGAACAAGGCGTTCGTGTTCGATATTTGCACAGTGATATTGAAACTCTTGAACGGCTCGAAATCTTGCGTGATCTGCGCGAAGGACTCTTTGACGTCTTGGTTGGAGTGAATCTTTTGCGCGAAGGACTTGACCTTCCTGAAGTTGCGCTCGTTGCAATCCTGGATGCAGATCGCCAAGGTTTTCTGCGCAGTGAATCGAGTCTCATTCAGACGATGGGCCGAGCTGCACGAAATGCAGATTCTCGTTGCATTCTTTATGCGGACAAGATGACACCTGAAATGCAACGAGCAATCGACGAAGTGAATCGCCGCCGCGAGAAGCAATTGGCGCACAATGCAGCAAACGCTATTACGCCTCGCACGATCATCAAGGAGAATCGACGTGCGCTCGAAGATCAAGTTGCATCCGATCGCCGCAGCAATTCCAAACGATCTCCACCACGAGAAATTCCACGCGAACAACTTGCTGATGAACTCGAAACGGAAATGCTCGAAGCCGCTACTGAATTGCAATTTGAGCGTGCGGCAAAGTTGCGTGATGAACTTGCGCGTGTTCGTGCGTTGACTCAGAGTTTGATCGAGGTGAGCGATGATTCACCAGACGAAGCGCCGAAAAGATCAGTTCCACCTGGATCACCAGGATCGAAAGCGCGACGGGGAAAAAGGAAGTGATGTCGCCTTCAATTTTTGTTCCCCGCTGATTCTTTAAACACTGAGCGTCTCCTCGTTTCCACCGCTGTTTTAGTAGCTGTTTCAGCCTCGCATCTATTTGTGTGCCCAGCCGTTGGAAAGTTCTCTCGGGCGAGTTCCGCAGGCGGCCGACTGAATTTGCGCTCGAACATCGAACCACCGGATCGTGTCGGTCGCCGAGGACTGTTTGAGCCCCGAGAGGACTTTTCACTGCTGCCCACTTATGCATGGGCTCAAATGTGGTTCGTACAGAATTTGGCAGCGGACTGATTTGCCCCCGGACTCAAACATGCTGCGCGCTGAAATCCAGCGCGCCCTCCGGCGCGCGCCAAGACAACTGCGCAGACTTGCTCGGCTTGCAAACTCGCCGGGGTTCAAATCATTCCGCTGCCCACGTTGGCGAATCAAATTCTCGCTCGAACGTTTTTCAGATTCCGTCGCGCATCCGTTTGCGTGCCCAGCCGTTGGAAAGTTCTCTCGGGCGAGTTCCGCAGGCGGCCAACGGGACTTGCAATAAAATTTCGTAAATCAGATCGTGTCGGTCGCCGAGGACTGTTTGAGCCCGGCGGGATCTTTTCACGGCTGCTCACTTATGAATTCCGTGGCTGTTTCCGTCGCTATATCCGTCGCTCAATTCAGCGATAACGCGAAACTGCATTCAGAATTGTTCGCCGAACATTCTCTGAATCGCGAATCACAGACCACTCCAAATTGTGATCGACATGAACGCGAGGATGCTCTCGCCGACCCTCTTGCTTCTTTGGGCTCGGCGTTGATTCTTCGAACTGTTGAGTCTGCTTCACTCGACGCGCGCGACGAATCCTGCGCGAAGGACCAGACAAAATTGCGAGCGAACCTGTGTTAACCATCCGCTCAGGCCAACGGTACGGCTGACCAATACCTGCAACTTCGCCCAACAAACATTCGTGAATTTCTGGTATCGCTCCGTGGCGCACCACGATTCTTCGGTCAGTCAATATATAGAGTCGCAAAATCCAATCGATCGTCTGCCATGCTGCGCGTGCGATAAGAATTGCAACCGACGCAAGAATTGCTCCACGAAAATCCCACGGGATCGATGGATCGAGCGACGCAAGTATGAGTAGCGCTCCTGCGACTGCGGCCGCAGGTAACGCACGCATACTCGTCGAAACAATAAACCATGCGCTCGGTCGAATCATCAGCAAAACAGTTTCATCATCGCGAATCAATCCCGCGAACTCCCGAACTTCCTCGGCGTCGCTGGCGATGGCGGGGCTCACCGCGGTGATCTCTCACGAATTCCATCCTCGCCGAGCACGCCCACGAATGGCATATTGCGAAATTCATCGTTGAAATCCAATCCATAGCCAACAACAAAAACATCAGGGATGTCGAATCCAACCATCTCGCATTTCGTGGACATCGCTTGTTCGCGCTGCTTTCTCAATAACACACAGGCGCGTAGCGATGCAACGCCGAGCAAACTCAATTCGGTTCGGAGCAATCGAAGAGTTCCGCCAGAATCCAGTACCTCATCAACGATGACCACATGCTTGCCAGCAAGATTCTTTGGCAGCGCAGACGAAAGAACTGCTCCCTGACTGGTCGTCGATGCGCCATAGGAAGTGACGCTGACCATCGAAATCGCCACGCGCGTTGGAATTGCACGCATTAAATCTGCTGCGAAGACAACTGCGCCAGTCAAGACCGCGACCAACACGACATCCTTTCCATCCGCGAATTCAAGGGAAAGTTCTTGGCCAAGTTCGCGCACACGACGTGCGATCGAAGCTTCATCGATAAGCACCTGCTCGATACCTTGATCACGCCAATATGTGGGAACGAGTGGAGAAGTGTTCACGCCTCACTCCCGATTCTTTTCATGATCATCGCTTGCGCGGCTTTCCCGTCGACCGATCCTCCCGCTTGCTTCACAACTGCACCAACAATGCGTCCAATTGCCGCCATTTTCCCAGCGCGAACATCATCAGCTGCCTGCTTGTTCGCAGCAATCGCCGCGTCAACCCATGACTCCAATTGTCCTTGGTCGTTGCTAACAATCAGACTTGCGCGTGCCGCAAGTTCTTGCGCTGAATCAGAAGATTCGCAGGCGAGTCCAAAAAGTTGTTCAGCTCCCTGTGCAGAAATCGAACCCGCTTCGCGCATCGCGATGATGTCTGCGATTTGCCGAGGGGTGATACCCAGATCTGCGATTGCGATCGAAAGTTCGTTCGCTCGGCGCGCTCCAGCATTCAAAACAATCTTTGCGACGAGAATTGATGACGCTGCGCCACCTGCCGCATCCACTGCGGCATCGAAGAAAACGCAAAGCGAAGGAAGGTCCATCAATTGCCGAAGATCTTTTTCGCCAATTCCTGCGGCGATATATCGAGATCGCCTCGTTGATGGAAGCTCCTTCATCTCAGCACGGACTTTCGCAAGCCACTGCGCATCGACTTCAACTGGAACAAGATCAGGATCTGGGAAATATCGATAATCGTGCGCGTCTTCTTTTTCACGCTGAAGGATGGTGACATTGGCAACATCATCCCATCCACGCGTGGACTTCATGCCACGCCCCTGCTCTCGACCAGTTTCGATCCACTCCTTCGTTTGACGTTCGACTTCGTGATCGATCGCACCGCGAACTGCTCGAAACGAATTGAGATTCTTAATCTCATTGATTGGCGTGCGCACTTCGCGACCATCTGAAAGTGTCAGCGCAAGATTGACATTTGGTTCGAAGCGCATATGCCCCTTCTGCATGATCCCTTCGGTCACTCCAAGAAATCTGCAAAGATTGCGTAATTCCTGCGCAAATGCCACAACGTCTTCGGATGTCGAAAAGTCTGGCTCGGTCACAATCTCGAGCAGCGGAGTTCCCGCACGATTCAGATCGACAAGCGATCCATCAAATGGAATGCCGCCTGGAAGTTCGTGCCCGAGTTTTCCAGTGTCTTCTTCAAGATGTGCGCGCACAATTCCAATTCTCTTCGACGACCCATCAGGCAAAGTCAGATCGAACCAACCCTTCGCGCAGAGCGGCATGTCGTACTGACTGATTTGATAACCCTTGGGCAAGTCGGGATAAAAATAATTCTTCCGATCCCACTTCGATTGGGATGCGATGGTGCAATTCAAGGCAAGTCCGACCATCATCGACATTTCGATTGCACGCCGATTCATAACAGGAAGCGTTCCAGGAAGTGCCGCAACAATGGGATCCACCAAGGTGTTTGGCTCGGCCGAGAAAAAATCTGGATGCGCTACATTTGCTGCACGAGTGAACATCTTTGATCTCGTCGCCAATTCGACATGGATTTCCAAGCCAACAATCAGTCTGGAGTTCGAAATGCTTGGTCGAGTCGATTCGGTCATAATTGAATCATACGAATTGGCGATGAGATTTGAAGGCACTTCAAGTCGCCTCTGTGATAGCGTGTTGTTATGTCCATCACGATGAAATTTGCGCTTTTACTGACATTCGTATTCGTTGTGAATGCGCAAGCGCAAAGTCCCGAGATTCCTGCTTCTCCAATTCCTGAACCAACTGCAGTTCCAACTGCAAGACCAGCTGCAAATCCAGTTCAGCGACCAGAGCGAGACACAACTCGTACCCGCCCAGTCGTCCCCGCTGATTCGCCAGAGGTCACAGAGCGATTGCGACGCTTTCGAGAAAACACAATCGATCCAAATGATCCAACTTCTATGCGAACACCAAGAACGCAAACCGCATCAATGCGCCCAGCACGTTTGTATTGTCCTCCACACCGTCCACTGGAAATCAATATTCGCCGCGGTGATGCAGGCGAGACGTTGACGCTGATGCTCATCGATCGAAATGGAGAAGTGCTCGGCATGGCCAAAGATGTTCAAGGACGAGTCAATCTCCTCGAAGTCATTTCTGGCATCGACTCGCTCCAATGTGCTGCATGGTTGCAACTCGTGCAAGACGATCATCCCCTCGGGCCTCCAATCGTCATTCAACCAATTCGTGAACCGCCACCAGTGCGAACGACTCGCGCAACTCGACCCAATAGCACTGCGACATTCACGAAAATTATCGGATGGGGTGATCAACCTTTGGACGCGGATGATCCAACAATCGATGAAGAGCGCAAGACGTGGATCGCTGGTGATCCGCCGATCATTTCTGGGTTTAAGACATACATCGATATGGATGTTCTGATTCGCACAGACCACGGAGAAATTCTCGTCGCACTCGCGCCAGACGAAGCGCCCAGCACCGCGTGGAACTTTCGCACGCTTGCGCGTGATGGCTTCTATGACCGCAGTGGATTTCACCGCGTTGTTCCCGCTGATCGTGAAGGAAAACCCTTTGTCATTCAAGGCGGTGATCCAACATTGACCGGCAACGGCGGACCAGGATTTGCACTTGCTCTCGAACCAAGCACCCTGCCGCACGATTATGGGGTGATTTCCATGGCTCGCGCAGATGAACCACATTCAGCAGGTTCGCAATTCTTTTTCGCGCTCGGGCGCGAAGGGACCGCGAGACTTGATGGGCAGTATTGCTCGTTTGGATATGCAGTCTCTGGATCTCGTGCTGTTGATTCGATCGCGGCAACTCCGATTGCGGATATCGCGGAAGGTCGACCTGCGAACATCCCAGTGATCTTGACGATGCAACTTGTCACTGCCCCTGCTCGAATGCCTGGGATCGATCGTCGTCAAGATCGCATCAAGACGACAACCAAGGTTGGCGAAGTTGCGCCAACGGCACGTTGATTTCTGAAATGTTTTTCAAACTGTTCGCTTGCGTGCACTGCAATTCTGTATCGCCTTCAAACTGCGCTTCCATTAAAGCGTGTCATATTTATCCCGCCGTCCGCGCGATTTTTCAATAGGATATTTCTGCGCATTTATTTCGATTTTTTTTATCGCCGCATCGATCAGATCTATGCCGAATGCGTCGGCCATCAACACGCAGAACAAGAAACAATCCGCAACCTCTTCGCTCACCTTCGCTCGAACTGCTGGATCTGCCGCCATCATGCGCGACTCGTCCGTGGTTTTCCATAAAAAAATCTCGAGAAGTTCCGCGGCTTCGAGGCTTAACCCTTCTGCGAGATTCTTTGCATCGTGAAATTGCCGCCAATCACGTGCGTCGCGAAAGGCGATCATCGCATCACGCAACTGCGCATAACGATCCCCGCCGCTCGCGGGGGAATCGGTCACGTGACAGAAACCCTGACCATCTTTGGTGGATTCTTCGGCATTCCATTTCGATCACAGGTCAGCGCACCAAGTTTTTCAACCGTGTCCATTCCCGACGTGACTTTGCCGAATGCCGTGTATTGACCATCAAGATGCTTGCATCCGTCGCGGGTCAAACAGACGAAGAACTGACTGCCGGCGCTATTTGGATCGGCTGATCGCGCCATCGAAAGAACGCCAGCTTCATGTCGACGGTTATTGAATTCCGCTTCAACCTCCCAACCTGGACCACCCGTGCCATCGCCATCGGGACAACCGCCCTGAATGACGAAACCTGCAAGAATGCGGTGAAAAATCAAACCATCATAAAAACCACTCTTTGCCAACTTCAGAAAGTTTGCTGCGTGCTTGGGCGCAACATCTTTCCATAATTCAACTTCGAAATTGCCGAGAGATGTTTCGACGCGAGCCGTTGGGAAAATGTTGTTTGACTTTGTCATTGTTTTTGCCGGGACTTTCACTGGCGCCTTTGCTTTGATTGGCGTCTTTGCTTTCACTGGCGCCTTTGCTTTCACTGGAGCCTTTGCTTTCACTGGCGCCTTTGCTTTGACTGGTGTCTTTGCTTTTGCTTTTGCAGCTGATTTCGATAGTGTCTTTGCCATAGGGGTAGACAGGATATCAATGCGAACGAAGTACGTGCGAACCCCGCTTCAAACCCACCGCCCAATCAAGTTCCCTTATGGTCCGATCCATTTTCCAGCGCCAAGAGGCTGGGATCGAATTGGTCGCAGATAATTTCGCCCTTCAAACACGGTGACATCTCCAGTCAACATGACATGAGATGCTCCATCACTCAACCTTGCGCTTGCGATCAATTGATTCAACATCCCACATGGCAGAAGTTCGAGCGCGATGTCTCCATTGTCTTGTTGACCAGAAGCGAAAATAAATCGCCACGTTCCGGTCAGCGGATCCCGCGTGATCGTTCCGCGTCGACTCTGCACCCTCATGGGCGGCAGCAATGGAACTGCTGAAGGCGCGGCAGATGAAAGAGATGTTGTTCGCGCTTCGATCATTGGCATCACGCTGGCGGTGAGATCAGTGGCAGGCGCGACTGCGAGCGACGGTTGCTCTGTTCCCGGCGCGACTGCGATTGCAGGTGCAGAGTTGTCGGCACTTGAGGGGATAATTGCAACACGTTCATTCAGTCGGCGCTCGAGATCTTGTGCAACCTTTTCTGGATCGACGCCCTTCGTTTCTGCCACCGCAGTTGTCCCAACTGCAGAAGTTGCCGCGGTTGGAATACTCCCCGCAGTTTCAGCAGTCGCTGCAACCAAACGATTTTTCCCAAGTTCAAGCGCACCTTTCGAACCAGGCGGCAAGAGTTTCGGCACCGCAGGTCGTTCAACGCGTCGATCTACAGGAACTGCGAATGTGGGCAAGAGAAAATTTCTTTTGTGAAAGACCAAGACTTGTCCGCTGATTTCAAACATTGGTGCGGACGTTCCATCCTTGATCGTTGACACGTGGCGCTGAATCATGTCGGCGAGAGGCTCGGCAGGCAGAAGAATCAGTGATCGATCAGAAGCGCCATCGACTCGACCGTCCAATTCGAATGTCCAAACACCAAAAAATTCGTCGCGTCCAAGTGTTCCTAAAGCGCGCACCAGAAATCCACCTTCAGGAATCAAAGGCGCAAGAAATTTTCCGGAAGCAAGAATTTCCGCCGCTTCTTGGGCTGGAGTGATCACAAGTGTGGAATTCGCCGCAGCAGGTGGCTCGACTTTAGATGCGCCAATGTTTTCGATCCTCGGCAATGCGACCGAGGGTGCAATCGGCGCAGATTCTGCGGGTTTATCCGGCGCGATCTGTGGCGCTTGTTGAACAGAAGGTGCAGGCGGAACCTGCTGAGCAGGAACACTCTGAGCAAATACAGACTGCGCAAAAAAAGATAAGAGAACAGCGGCGAAAATGTTTCGCGAGAAAACGATCACGCTGGTTCGACAGTGACAGTGAGTCCGCGGCCTTGCAAACGCTCGCAGATCAACTCCGCGTGTTCGCGGTGCGTGTGCGTGACTTGCGATGCACCTTCGTGATGGATTTCGTTGGTCTTGGTCACAGCCATGTTCATCTCCAGCCGAGCGATCTCCCGCAGGCAGCGAATGACAAAGTCAAATGTATTCACATTGTCGTTATGAACGATGACTGCCCATGGACCCATTGGCCCAGCTCGCATTGGCTTTGGCGCAACAACAGTTTCTGTGGCAGTTTCAGGGGCAGCTTGGGTGGCTTGGCTCATATTTAGTGTCTCCTTTGTGACGCAGATCAGTTTACGGCAAATCCCAGATTGACATCCCATATTTCGAAAATCTTTTTCAACCGTTTGACGGCGAGAGAGATACAAGCCAACATAGCACTCCCTTGGCCGAGTACCCAAGTGGCCCAAGGGGACGGATTGCAAATCCGTTATTCGTGGGTTCGAATCCCACCTCGGCCTCTTCAACCGCCCCAAACTCAATTTGGGGCGGTTGTTTTTTAAGGTCGTTTTTTTATGGCTTCGCAACTGCAGCTGGCGCCATTCTTCCGATCGACTTGTCGATCTCCCACAAACTACTTGCGATGCACGTGAGCAATCCCACGATTGCTAATTTGAAAATGAAACTGACGATGCGGCATTTGCAAGACTTGCACGAACACTGACCTGAAGTTGAACAACACGATTTTCCTGTACCTGATTCCATCGATGAGACTCCTTCTGCAGCGAGAGTGCCGCAGAGACTCCATCGGCGATTGCAACGATCAAACTTGATTGGGAGAATGCTCTAGTTCTCTTCTGGTCGCGAGCGATCAACTCTTCGCGCAGCACGCCAGCACCAAAGCCCCGCAACAAGTGCGACGATCAACGGCCAGAGAACAACATTCGTCACAAGGAGCCTCTGGCCAAGCGAATCGACATCCTGTCGCAAACCAAACTGCACGCCACGGAGTTCCTTGCGATACGAGTTGACCTTCGTCTGCAATTCCGCCAGTTCTGCTTGTTGCTCGGCTGAAAGCAGCATCTGTCCAGATTCCTTGCCCCCACTCTTGCTTTGCAATTGCGCGATGTTGATTTCAGCTTTTCGAACTTCAAGCAGCAGGTCTTTTTCTCTGGCGATGTATCGCTCCTCCGCTGCCTTGCGAATTTCTTCGACCCGCTCGAACGGTCGGCGAAATTTTCCGCGCGAACGAAGCGTTGCAATTGCTGGGTCGCCTGCCATTCGTTCAAGCAGACCGATCATCAGTGGACCGTTGTCGGAGAACGCGCGCTTCATTCCCGACTGAGGATCATCTTTCACCCATGTCTCGTCCGCCAATAAATCGGCATCGGCGATGATCACGATATTCGCATCACCGATGGTCGGACCAAATGCGCTGCCAATCGGCCCAGTGATTCTTGCCGCCAAGATGCGGCGCACGCCATCGGGCTTGCAATCACGGAGCAACTGCTCGGCATCGCCGAAATATCCCAACTTCAAAGTCTGAATGAGCTGCGAACGATCACTCGAAAAAATAATTGGATCAATCTTCGGCGCAATCGCAGGATCAACATCTTTCGCCCGCTGAATCTCACCGACACTCTTAAAATTGATCGCTTCAAAGCCGCTCACAAGCGGATCAGATTGATTGAGTGCATCACGAGTCAGGCTGAGCCACGCGAGATAATTCAACTCTCGCATCGTTCCGCCCTCGGTGGGCGTCTGAATGCGCGTGGTGTAATTCAAATCACCAACAGCCATATCGCGTGGAATGTCCAAGCCCCATGCACGCAGCAGAGGAAAATCATAAGTTGTCGCCGAGACTTTCATGCCCATTTCACGCGAATCTGGGTGCGTATCTGTTTCAGCGAATGGGTCTGCGAGGACCAACAATGGATGTCCGCCCACTGCCCACGCATCAATCGATCGAAGCATTGACTCGGACAACTTGCGCGGCTGAACCAACAGAAGTGCATCGATACCTTGCGGAAGCGTCGCAGCATCCACCGAGATTTCAACAAGATCAAAGAGCTCGCGCATTTGCTCGATTACGAATGGGCGCGGACCAGCCGGAGCGGGCGAACCATTCTGCATCATGCGCGAAGGTTGAAGTGGCATGCAAGAAAGTAATCCCACTTTCGGCTTGGAAGTTCGACCGACCGTTGCAATTGCCTTCGTGACTTCATACTCGATGAATGAATCTCGTTCAGGTGCAAAGATGGGAATCGATTTCGTTCGACCAGTCGGTCCGACTGCAACCACACCCAAGATCGCTGTTCCTCCGCTGTTATTGACAGGCGTCACCACCAGACCAGCGGCGCGTGCGTCATCTTCACTTTCGCTGAAGGGTTGCGGATTGATGACGCGAATTTCCAACGAGCCCGCAGAGAGGTCGATAAGTTCTTCCAGATATTCCTCTACGCGCTGGGCGTGCGCACGAAGTTCTGGAATGTCAGCAATCGATTCTCTTGAGACATAAAAATCCAGTCGCACAGGTTCGTCGAGAGTCTTCAGAATTGCACGAGTTCCAGTGGAAAAACTGTAAAGACCTTCCTTGGTGAAATCCACTCTCCATCCAATCAAACCAAATGCCGCGGCTGCATTGAGCGCCATCAACCCAGCTAGAATCAGCAAGATTGCCCCGATTCCGCTGGCTTTCTGTTTGTGCGAATTCATCGAGATCCCCTCCAATCAAGAAGGCGAGCATTGATCCACAGAAATGCAATGACCACCGAAACGAAATAGAGCAGATCACGCAGATCGAAGACTCCACGAATGAGTGCGTTGAAGTGCACCATGGCGCTCATCGCCGCGACAGCTTCGATCACCGCCTTCGGGGCCCACTGTGCGAAGAAATCCAACACGACTGGCAACCCGGTGAACAACAAAATAAAACATGCTGCGACACCAAGCACAAATGCAACCACCGCATTACGTGTGCAAGCAGAAAGACACGCACTGACAGAAAGCATTGTTGCGAAGAGCAATGCAGATGCGATGTATCCCGCAAAAATCACCCCGTGATCTGGCGTTCCAAGCCAAGAAATCGTGATCCAAAGTGGAATCGTCAATGCGAGCGACACACAAGCAAACGCCCATGCAGCAAGAAACTTTCCAAGAACCATATCGCGTGTGGTCAGCGGAAGAGTCATCAATAGTTCAATCGATCCACTGCGGCGTTCGTCTGCCCAAAGGCGCATGCCAAGTGCGGGCATAAAGAAAAGTCCCAGCCACGGCTGCCACTGAAAGAACGAACGCAGATCTGCTTGACCGCGCACATAGAGTCCGCCCACCTGAAAAGTCAAGAGTGCCGCTATTGACACGAACATCACCAGAAAGACTGCGGCAAGCGGGGTCGAGAAATATGCAACGAATTCACGGCGAAAAACGCTCGATGTGCGTGCGAATGCAGATGGGGTTGGTGGAGGACCTTCGCTCATCTTTTCGCCTTGCGAAATTGCTGACTTCCCGAAGTGGTCTTGGCAGAAGTGAGTGTGCGAAAAATATGATCGAGACGATTCTGACTGATTCCAGCAGGAACACGACTGTCAAGTTCCTTTGGCGTTCCATCAAAGACCATCATGCCACGATTGATAATCACAGCGCGCGTACAAACCGCTTCCACTTCTTCCAAGATATGGGTCGAAAGAATGATCGCACGATCTCTGCCGAGGTCGCGCACAAGTTGACGCACTTCGAATTTCTGATTTGGATCGAGACCATCGGTTGGTTCGTCCAAGATCAAGACGGGAGGATCATGCAAGAGCGCCTGGGCGATTCCCGTGCGTCGCTTGTAACCCTTGGAAAGAGTTTCGATACGCTGACCACGACAAGGCTGGAGATGCACGCGCTCTATGGCACGATCCACACGCGCCGCAATTTCCTTGCCTCGATATCCCCGAGCACGCGCGGAGAATGCAAGGAAATCTTCGACGCGCATTTCGGAGTATGCCGGCGCTCCTTCTGGCAAATATCCAAAGTTGCGCTTTGCGCCAAGCGGATCAATCTCCAAATCGATTCCAGCGATTTTGATTGTTCCCGCATCAGCTTGTAAAAAACCAGTCAGCATGCGCATCGTGGTTGATTTGCCAGCGCCATTTGGTCCCAGAAAACCAAGCACTTCGCCGCGCGCGACGGAAAGATCAATCCCGCACACTGCTTCAAGCGAACCAAAATTTTTACGAAGCCCGATCGCTTCGATCAAAGCCGTTTTATCTTCCACGAGAAGTGTTTTACCACGATGCAAGAAGAATCGTCAGATCGGTGCCATCAACAATGCCATTTCGATTGATGTCCGCTGTCGGATTGCTTGAATTCCAAGCGCCAAGCAAGATCGCAAGATCGACTCCATTGACAACGCCGTCATTATTCAGATCTGCTGGATTAGCTGCTGGCGGATTGAATGTCACGATCAACTGCGGATTATTCACGCTCGCTTGGCGAGATTCAAAGCGCTTGACCGACTGAAGCGTGACTTCGTTGCCTAGGACGCCCCACCCAAAGTTTGTTGTTGGCTGATTCACCCATTCTTGAACATCCTCCACCATTCGAGCGGACGATCCCCAGACATACCACGCGACGCCAGTGACATTGGTTGAAGCCGATGCGACGGAACTGAATTGTCCTCCTGGAGTGGGCCAAGGCGACGAGGGATAAAATCGATTGATCCATGTTGAGTCGCCTGGTTGTGCGGGCGCGCCACCACCGCCGAATCCGAATGATGCTCCTTCGCCCCAAGACAACGTTGATCTGTTGAGAGAGACTGTGTACGTCCCTCCTTGCGATTGGCTCATATAAAGTTTCAACTGCACACTCGTGATAACTGAACCCGCAGGAATAGATTGGAAATCAAATTGGATAAGCCCGCGTCGCAAAAATGCGCCGCCTTGATCTCCCACGCGTCCTGCATAGATGTTGTACGCAGCACCAAGTGCAAGTTGGCTTGAATTGTCTGAAATGAGCGTGGAATCTTTTACGCTGCCGAGGGTGATGGTTGTTGCGTGAGCGTTCAACCCAAAGCACATCAATGAGGTGGTCGCCAAACATATCGAACGAAAACAGAATCGTTTCATCCAGTCCACCCCGATAGCAATGCCGCGAGATCAGGACCGCCAACTGACCCGTCGAAATTCAAGTCGCCGAGGCCACTCCCGCCCCAATTCGCAATCATCACTGTAAGGTCAAGTCCATTGACAATACTGTCTCCATTGATGTCAGCGCGGAAAATAACTCGAGCAGTGACAATGATCGAAACACTCTTCTCGACAAACGAACCACCAGAGTCCGTCCCGCGCAAAGTGATCAGATGTGTTCCAGGATTGAGCGTTGAAACCAGAATTTGCCGACCAGTTCCGATTGCGCCTGTGATCGACGAAGTCCAAGTGAAAGCAGTATTAGGCAAGAACTGATCTTCCAAATCCCAACCAGATGCGTGCAACAAGATCGATGCGCCGAAGGGATATGACTGACTGGCATTGGGGGAAATCAGATGAATGTCTGGCGCATTGATCAGCCAAGAATTCGACCACTGCGAATCTCCTGCGATCGATCCTTCGTCGAGCACTTTTGACCCAGATCTATCCAGGCCAAAATGACCTATAGAAGTAGGCATTTCCGCATCAACCACATTCAATCCATCAGTTACACGAACCTTGACAATCCCCTGCCCATTCTTTGCGACTGGGATATCGGAAAGTGCAAATTTCATTGATGATCCGCGCTGATTCACTCCCATCGCAGACCAAGATTGACCGCCATCGCAACTCAGCAAGATGTCCGCAGAAAGTGCATCACCATCCGCATCGGTTGCATCCCAGAAAAGTTCGACGAATGGACCAGTGCCACTATGACTCGCGACTCTCACACCGTCGATCAATCGACTTCCAAGGCTGGCGATGTCTGGCGCAGATGCAGTGCGCGTTCGAGTCGCCAGCAAATTGCCGCTCTTCAAATCACGCAACTCGATCCGAGCAGGTTCTTGATTCGCAACTGCCGCAGGAATTAGAATCGAAACTGCAGAGATGTCGTGAAGATGCGGTCGACCATTCACGCACTCTGCGCATGACTCACGAGTCGTTGCGGATTTCCATCGCACGCTCGAAAGTAACTCTCCTCCTGCTGCGAATGATTGCAACAATACATCGCCTTGCGCATCATCTGCTGTGGGCGAAGCGAGATCAATTTGATTGACAGGGAACAATTCAATTCGACTTGGTTTGCGACCGAACTGATGTTGATACGCACCGCTGATTTGTAGAACACGCTGCGCATCGGATGCGGGATTTTCTCCACCACCTGGTGGAGCAAACGCCGTGCACTGCGAACGAGTATCGGTGAGGCAATCGAGATAGGTTCCAGAATCAACCCACGCAACATTGGTCAACTGACCTGCGACCATAACGTCGTACTGAGTTGTTGCATGAGTCTGACCAAGACTCAGAGGAGTTACCAAATGATGTTCCACATCGAACCCAACAGTTGTAATCGCATTGGTGGTGTGGCTTCGCCCCCAACAATGGCCAATTTCATGGGCAAATGTGCGCTGAAAACGCGTCGACTCTGTATTACCGAATGCTGCGTCACCCGGTACTCCGTTCGCCGCACCATTGCCACTGTAAGGATTTCCTGGCAGCCAACCATAGATGAACTCTGGCCGCGCATAACCCGCGGTCGGAATCGTTGTCAGGCGAATGGTTCGAAGCGACGTAAGAAGTGATGTCTCGCTGGTATTGATGTCTGTTGTCCAAGTCAACGGGCCCAGCGGAGACCGGTGATAATTCAACTCCGCCACCGCGTAGATGCCGCGCATAAATGCGTCGCCAATGCCAGGCTCGATGGTCGCTGCAACCGGTTGCCCGCCACCTGGTGTGTAGTTCACCGAAACATAAGCGACATCGAGCGTCTTACGACAAGAGAACACTTTGTTGCTCAAGACAAAGAGATTATTTGTTTCATTGGATTCCGCAACCTTATTCAGCGGATCAAGCACGACCTCGAAATCAACATCGGTGCTGACTGGTGCAACGATCGTGAAATTGATCGTGTCATTGACATTGAAAACATTCGGCGTGATCGGCGCAGTGATCGGACCGTTCCGTGAGAAGAATGGAGAACCCGCCATTTGCTGACCGCCGACATAGACGCGCAGAACAGCATCAACATTTGATTGCGATACGGTTTGGCCCGTCACAGCAACCTTGACTCTGACCATCGTCGAACGACCAGCGACCAATGTCGTCGTGCCGAATTGAGCTCCTTGGGTCAGGTCAACGCTTGTCACTGCAAGATCGCCAGCTATTGCGCTGGTGGCTAAAACAGTCGAAACGAGTGCGGTTGCGATCACATGAAATCGCAGACAAAGTGTCGAGTGGAAAAAGCAGCTTGCGGTATGAGTCATAATTTAATTTCATAAAAAAAGCGCAAATTTTAGCCCCAATTTCCCAACAAGGTTGCCAAGTCGAGACCATCGACAACGCCAGACAAATTGATGTCGGCTGATCCAGGACCGCCCCACTGCGCCAGCAAGCTTGCAAGGTCAGTTGCATTGACAATTCCATCGCCATTGATGTCGCCTTGTCGTGGTGCGGACCCAACCGTGATTGCGATTGTGAAACTCAAAGTCGTATCGCCTTCGCCGGGAATGTTCTCATCGCTCGTCAGCAAAGTCCCGTTGACATTTGTAAGCCCAACTGGAAGTCCAACTGGATTCACACGCAGACGCAGAATCCCAGGCGTTGCCATAATCGACTGTGGCAAAGACCCAACAACCGAAACTGAAGAGCCTGTGGGCAACTGAACAAAATCCGCGTCGAGCATTGCTTGCAGAGTCCCCCATCCAACATTATGCAAAGGGACATCAACATTTACAACACCACTCCCAACTGGAATCGCGACCGGAACGGTGATGGTCGTCACGATCGAAGTCGGTTGCCAAGATGGCTTTGCGCGTGAGACGATCGAACATTCGGCGGGCATTACAATTGCAGCATTTTGCGCGCCTTCGGAAGAACTTGTGGCTTGCGCTTCGACTGCAAAAAGACCAATCGTTCCAGTATTCAATTGCAAATTCACCGTCGCAACAGCTGGTGAGAGTGGCGCAATTCCACTGAAGTTGCCTGTCAGACGATTTGTTCCTGTCACGACATAATCAAGTTCATCCGAGCCAAGTGGAGTGACGACCGCCGCGACATTCTTTACTTGAACTTGCGCTATCACGGATGATCCTTGGATGACGCGCGGTGGGAATGCAAGCAGCGTCGCGGACATCACTGCGGGAACTTGATAATCCACAATAACTGGAATGTGATCAGATGCATTGAAGATTGCGAGCGCAAGTGCATTTGAACGAGCTGACTCTCCAGGATAATACGAATTTCCATTCGTATTGATCGCGAGATTGTAATGCAGGCCGTCGTTGCCAAAGGATCGATATGTCCCAGAAATCATGCTGATTCCTTCACCATCTGTGACCCCAGCAGTCGCGAGATGAAGATCAAATCGATCATCCATACCACCGCCAACGAGTGATCCACTTATGTCCCGAGGACTTTGAGTGTGAACGATTGCGCGCGAACTTCCGCTCCACGAACCAGTTCCAAGAGCGTCGAAAGCTTGCGCATTTCCACCTGCCAAGAAAGCGAGATATGCAGGCTCTGTATTGTTGTAAACATTAAAGTCGCCGACGAAAATTGCGCGCACTCCAGCACCGAGCGCATCCGCGTTTGCACGTACGGCGAGCGCGCCTGTTTGGCGATCCGTTTCAGATCCAACCGAGGCTTTTAAATGCAAGCTGTACGCATACAACTGAGCCGCAGTCGAGCTGTATCCATTCAATCGAAAAAGCCAGCGATCTGCGTTGCGACTCGCACCTGTAAAAATGTCCGCGTGTGCCGCCGTCGTCTCCGAAATAGTTTGGACCCGGTAAAAGGCGCACTGGGATCCTGCTGCGCTGTCTTCGGTTCCCGAAGTGGTGAAGGTCGCACGGCTATAAGTGGTTCCCGCGGGAGCTGCTGCGTTGACCAAAGACTGCAATTCGGCCACAGTGCTCGAACTGACCTCTTGAAAAATGAAAATATCAACAGGCTTGGCCCAACCTGCTTTGTTATCGGAATGAGCGGCGGTAAGCACCTGCTGAAAAGCTGGACCATCGCCCCCCATATGGGCACAATTGTAATTCACTATGCGCAGCTGCCCAAAAACAGGAGTTGCCAAAGGGAGAGCCATAAAAGCCACAGCGAACACCGTGGTAGTTCGTGATGCGAAACTCATAAAGGGAACATAGCCCCAAAATTCACTTCGTGAAGCAAATTCTTCAAAATTCGCCTATAAATATATCCCCCCCAACTGGAGAAACCTATGAAATTGACCTTCGGAACTATTTTCGCACTCGTCGCCGCTGCTTTGACCGCACTTCCTGCTCAGGCGCAGCAACTGACCCCTGAGATATTCACCCTTGAAAACGGGATGAAGTTTGTTCTCATCCCACGGACCGACGAGCCAAACACTATTTCGGCTGGCTGGCTTGCCAAAGTCGGAAGCGCGAACGAACGCCCTGGCATTACCGGCATTTCTCACTTCTTCGAGCACATTATGTTCAAAGGGACCAACACAATCGGAACCGGCGACGCGAAGAAGGACGCTGAATTCCGTGCCAAGCAAAAGGCGCTTCGGGATGCGATGAATCAGTATGTGTGGACCACTCAGTATCAACGGTTTTTTCTAGGAGAAATTGATGATCCGTGGAATGCCGCCAATGACACGCCAGCATTGGCGAAGATGCGATCTGACCTCAAGACTTCGATGGACAGTCAACAAGGCCGAGTCAACACGACTGCGCTTTCTGCACTGAAAACAGAATTGGGAAAGATCGATGCAAAGTCTGCAGATGGCGCGAAGAAAACCGAAGAGGTCAAAGCACAGATCGCTGCGCTCGAAGCGGATCAGAAAAAGATTGGTTCGATTATCAAAGACGAATTCGATCAGATTTATACAAAGAGTGGCGGAAGTCGAATGAACGCATTCACTTCGTACGACCTGACATTCTATTTCATCACAGTCCCAAGTAATAAGTTTGAACTCTGGTGCTGGATGGAAAGCGACCGCTTGAATGACAGTGTTTTCCGGGAGTTTTATAGCGAACGCGATGTGGTGCATGAAGAACGCCGCCTGCGAACTGAAAGCACGCCAACTGGCGCTTTCCAAGAACAATTCGATGCGATGTTCTGGATGTCCAGCGGATATTCATGGCCTGTCATCGGATGGACGAGTGATCTGAATTCATACACGATGGATGAGGCGATGAAGTATTGGAACATTTATTACCGCCCAAATAATCTCGTTGGATTTATCGTTGGAGATTTCAAGCCCGCCGAGATCAAGCCGCAGATCGAGTCGTACTTTTCCAGGCTGCAAGCTGGGACGACTCCTCCACCGGCAATCATCACACTCGAAGCCAAGCAGATGGCCGAACAACGAATGAATGCGCAAGCTGATTGCCAACCGCAAGTCGAGATTCGATATCACACAGTTCCATTTCGCCACGCAGATTCATATCCGCTGGACATGATGTCGCAGATCCTCAACGGTCGAACGGGTCGTTTGTACAAGTCGATGGTTGAAGGAACGCAGATCGCTTCGAGCACTTCGGCTCAGCAAGACAGTCGCAAGACCGCTGGATTCTTCGCCTTCAGCGCAGAAACCAAAGGTGAGGGAACGCCTTCGCAATTGGAGCAAGAGTGGTACACGCAATTGAAGCGCCTGCAAGACGAACCTGTCACCGAAAACGAATTGCAGAAAGTGAAGAATCAAGTTGCAGCCGATTCTTATCGAGGATTGCAGGCAAATTTCCGGCTTCTCGTCGGAATGGCGTATTCCGAAGCACTCGGTGGTTGGGAAGAAATCAACGAAAGCCCAAAGAAACTACAAGCCGTGACCGCTGCAGATATTCAGCGCGTAGCCCGCAAGTATTTCGATGTCTCAAATCGATCTGTTGCAACATTCATGCGCAATGCAACTGCAGCAAGTGGTGCTGATGCTGCGGTCGAGGATCCAGAGATTGCAAAGCTTCCTGCTCCAATGCAGGCACGTGCAAAGCAGATGGTTGCACAACTCATGAAGGAAACTGATCTCAAGGGACTGCAAGAAGGCATGACCCAAATGGAGGCGCAGGCGGCTCAAGTGCCTCCTCAAATGAAACCCATGATCGATTTCATGCTTCGTAAAATGCGCGAGCGCATTTCGCAACTTGAAACTGCTGGAGGTGCAAAGTGAATTTGACCAAGACTCCATCGAACATCAAACAGGAGACAAACATGAACATCATCAAGAACTCATTGACCATTATCCTCACTGCTTCATTCGCAACGAGCGCATTCGCTGGGGCGACCATTCCCCCACGCCCTGAAACCATCACCTATCCGCCGTTGACTTTCACCCCGCCAAAGGCGAGTGAATATCGAACGACACTATCTGATGGAACAACTGTTTTTATGCTGCCAACGCGCGAGTTTCCGCTCATAAATTTGACCATCACCTGCATGGGCGGAGCGGATCTTGATCCTGCCGATCGTGCTGGATTGGCATCAATGACTGGAGCAATGATGCGCAGTGGCGGAAGCGACACGATGAGCGCAGATCAAGTGAATGAGAATCTTGAATTCATGGCAACCAATCTCAGTATTCGCGGCGGCGACTGGAATAGTTCTGCATCGATTGACTGCCTCAAGTCAAATTTCGATGCGAGCTTGGCGATTCTCATCGACCTCCTGAAGAATCCTGGATTTGATGAAGCGAAATTCAAGATTGCCAAAGGCGATGCGATGGAAGGACTCAAGCAACGTAATGATGATGCTGCTTCTATCAGTGCGCGCGAATGGGGATATCTCGCTTATGGAGAGGACCACTTCGAATCTCGCCAACCAACTGGCGCAGGTCTCGAGGCGCTGACCGATGACGAAATGGAAGATATGGCTGCGAAGATTTTTCATCCTGGCAACATGATCATCTCGATTTATGGCGACTTCGATCCCAAGACGATGCCTGCGACTCTTGAAAAGGCGTTGGCAGGTTGGGCGAAAGGCCCAAAAGTTGCGCCGCCAACTGCCCCGACTCACCAAATGAAACCAGGCGTTTATTTCGTAGAGAAAGATATTCCCCAAGGAAAAGTCACAATCGGATTGCGCTCAATTCAGCGTGAAAATCCAGACTTTTATGCATACACAGTGATGAATGAAATTCTTGGCGGTGGCGGATTCTCCAGTCGCGTCATGCAGCGCGTTCGAAGCGACGAAGGCCTGGCGTACAGCGCAGGAACTGGATTCCGCGCGGGTGCTTTCTATCCCGGAATTTTCCGCGCCGCATACGAAAGCAAGAGTCCGACTGTGGCGCTCGCCGCGAAGTTGATATTCGAAGAATTTGATCGAATGCGCACAACACTTGTGAGCGCATCAGAACTCGAAACAGCGAAGAATTCTTTTATCGAAACATTCCCTTCGACCTTTGCTTCCAAAGCAGGAATGCTTGGCGTTTTCGTAAGCGACGAATGGACGAACCGACCTGCGGGATACTGGGAAAATTATCGCGAGAAGATTCGCGCTGTGACTCCACAGGACATCCAAATGGTCGCACAGAAATATCTCGTGCCTTCAAATATGACAATTCTTGTTGTTGGCAAGTGGTCAGATATTTCCAAGGGAGATGCGCAAGGCCGAGCAACGATGGAGCAGTTCAATGAAAAATTCGGTCCCGCAATCCAATTGCCGATGCGCGATCCAATTTCGCTGAAGCCGATTGCAACGTCTGCTTCTGCCCAACCTGCAGCCCAGCCTGCAGCAACTGGAGGTTGAGCCAGCATTCGGTTTGATCACTGTTTCCCGAGCGCCCAGCGCAATTCGGGCATTCGCAGTATCTGTGCGCCAACAAAGAATATTCCGCCACCGAGGATGACCATTCCCATCAACACGCTGGCCATCACCAGCCAACTTGCTTCGCTTGGCACGAACATCATTGCTCCCGCAAGCACGCCACCCATGACGGAGGAAACGAGAAGCGTGCGCAACCAACTTGTGCGCACGTCGCCAGTGATCATCGGTCCAACACGACGCACGAGCAATCTTTCCAAGATAATCATTTGCAGGATTGCGCAGAATGCAGTGGAGAGCGCGAGGCCCGCCGTCCTGAGTGGAGTCCAAATGAGCGTGATGTTGAGAATGAAATTGAGCACCACCATGCTCATCGCAACCATGACTGGCTTCATTGGTTCACCACGAGCATAAAACGCTCGGGTCAAAACTTGGTTGGCGCTATAAGCCCAAATCGCCGGCGCATACGCCAGCAAGATTGTTGCGACTCGCTCGGTGTCTTCTGGAGAAAACGATTCGCCTTGAAACACTGTTGCGGTCAGTGGAACGCGCAGCAACATCAAGCCAATGCTTGCGGGAAATCCGATGAACATCACCAAACGAAGGGCACGCGCCATCGAGTTTCGAAATGCCTCTGGATTGTTTGCCTCGCGCGAAAGCTGCGGGAAAATAGCCGTTGCGACGGATATTCCAAAGACTCCAAGAGGAAATTCATACAGTCGCTGCGCGAATGAAATTGAAGCCATTGATCCTTCTTGAAGCGGATATGCGATTCCAAAAATCGTCGGACCAATCAAGGTTGGATAACTTGCGATCAGTCCATCGACGAAAGTGTTGACCTGCAGGACTCCAAGTCCAAGCGCCATGGGAATTGCTTGACGAATGACTTGTATGAATTTTTGTCGTGACTCGGGACAGATCACACCGCGTTGAATTTCAAGTCCACGAAGCGACCACGCACTCCAGATCCATTGCAAGACGCCTGCCACCAACACACTGATTGCGACAATTGTGATGTGCGTGTTGGAGTTGAGCGGATCGAAACCGATTCTTCGCATCATCGATGGCGCCAATCCGACGCTCGTCAACACGATCATCA
>CAMAXY010000016.1 GCA_945862215.1 Singulisphaera sp. GP187
AACAACGACACCGAAGTTGGCGCGATCATGGCTGAAGCTTTCGAGAAGGTCGGCAAAGATGGCGTCATCACCGTCGAAGAAGGCAAGGGTCGCGAAACAATCGTTGATGTTGTCGAAGGCATGCGCTTCGATCGCGGATACTTGAGCGCGAACTTTGTCACCGATACCGAAGCGATGTCTGTTGAATTCAACAAAGCACTCGTCCTGATCTTCGAAGACAAGATCGACTCAGTCACCAAGTTGGTTCCTTTCCTCGAGAAGGTGATGGAATCAAAGAAGCCACTCATCATCATTGCCGAAGATGTCACAGGCGAAGCACTCAGCACTCTCGTCATTAATAAGATGCGTGGCGTTCTGAATGTTTGCGCAGTCAAGGCTCCTGGATATGGCGATCGTCGTAAGGCGATGCTTGAAGATCTTGCGATCCTCACCGGCGGAACTGCGATCATGAAGGATCTTGGAATCGAACTTGATAAGGTTGCGATTTCGCAACTCGGTCAAGCAAAGAAGATTACGGTCGACGCAGACAACACCACGATCATCGAAGGCGCTGGAAGCACCAAGACGATTCAAGGTCGTTGCACTCAGATTCGTACCGAAATCGAACGAACTGATTCCGAATATGACCGCGAGAAACTGCAAGAGCGTTTGGCGAAACTCGCTGGTGGTATTGCACAAATCAAAGTTGGCGCAAGCAGCGAAACAGAATTGAAAGAGAAGAAGAGCCGCGTCGAAGACGCATTGCACGCAACACGCGCTGCAGTCGCTGAAGGCGTTGTTCCCGGCGGCGGACTTTCATTCATCCGCGCAATTCCAGGCTTGAAGAAAGTTCGCGCAGAATGCATCGGAGATGAAGTCTTCGGAGTCGATACTGTCGCTGAAGCACTCGTCGTTCCGCTGCGCACAATTGCAGAAAACGCTGGCGAACGCGGCACTGTTGTTGTCACCAAAGTGGCACAAATGAAGGGAAGCGAAGGCTTCAACGCGCTCACTCGCAAGTATGGCGACCTGATGAAGCAAGGCGTCATCACTCCAGCAAAAGTTGATCGATCTGCTTTGCAGAATGCTGCAAGCGTCGCAGGACTCTTGTTGGTCACCGATTCGACAATCACCGAATCACCCAAGCCAAAGGAAGAAGCCAAGGGCGGCCATGGTCACGATCACGGCGGCGGCGGTGGCATGGGCGGTATGGGTGGCATGGGCGGCATGGGCGGAATGGGCGGCATGGGTGGCATGGACTTCTGATCCCACGCAGAATTTATTACACAGACTTTTTCACACACGTTCAAATTCACAATTCACAACCTCACTTTCAACTTACGGAGATTCACACATGAGCAATGTTCGACCACTAGAAGATCGCATCGTCGTCAAGCCTCTTGACGCAGAGACCAAGACCGCATCAGGAATTTTCTTGCCGGAATCCGCCAAGGAAAAACCGATGAAGGGAAAAGTCATCACCGTCGGGCCAGGCAAGTTGCTGGAAAACGGCACGCGACTCGCACCAACTGTTTCCAAGGGCGACACAGTTGTCTATGGCAAGTACTCGGGAACTGAAATCGAAATCAAGAACGTGACTCATCTCATCATCCGCGAAAGCGAATTGCTCGGCGTCATCGACGGCTGATCCAATCCATCAACAGATAGGAATCCAAACTATGTCTAGTAAGCAAATGAAATTCTCAACCGCCGCTCACGCAGAACTGAAGCGTGGCGTCGATCAGATTGCCAAAGCAGTTGCCGTCACGATGGGTCCAGCTGGACGCAATGTGATTGTGCAAAAGTCTTTCGGTAGTCCATCCGTCACCAAAGACGGCGTCAGCGTCGCGAAGGAAATTGAACTCTCCGAACCATTCCAAAACATGGGCGCGAAGTTGGTTGCACAAGTTGCAAAGAAAACTGCCGATGTTGCTGGCGATGGAACCACTGCTGCAACCGTGCTTGCCGCTGCAATCTTCAACGGTGGACTGAAGTTCGTCGCAACAGGTGCCAATGCTGTCGCAATTCAGCGCGGCATTAACGCTGCTGCCAAAGCTGCTGGCGATTTCATCACCTCCGCTTCAACGAAGTGCAAAGGCAAAGATGATCTTGCGAAGGTCGCAACTGTCAGTGCGAATCACGACACCGAAATCGGTGATCTGATTGCTGAAGCGATCCATAAAGTGGGCGCAAATGGCGTTGTTGAAATCGAAGAAGGCAAGACTGCGGACACCACGCTGGATTATGTCGAAGGCATGTGCTTCGATAAGGGATACCTCTCGCCATATTTCATGACTGATCCAAAGAAGGCGGAGTGCGTCTTGGAAAATGCGTACGTGCTTATCTATGAGAAGAAGATCTCCAATCTTGTTGATTTCCTTCCACTGCTCAACAAGATTGCGACTTCGTCGAAGCCTTTGTTGGTCATCGCCGAAGAAGTCGAGAACGAAGCTCTTGCTGCGCTCGTCGTCAATCGTCTGCGCGGAGTTCTGCAAATCTGCGCTGTGAAGGCGCCAGGATTTGGTGATCGTCGCAAGGCCATGCTTGGTGATATCGCCACGCTGACTGGCGGCGTCTTCTTCGCAGAAGACATCGGTCGCAATCTCGCTGATGTCGAACTTTCCGAACTCGGAACTGCTCGTCGCGTTGTCATCACCAAGGACGAATGCACGATCATCGAAGGCGCTGGCAAGAAAGCCGCAATCGCTGACCGAGTTTCGCAAATCAAATCTCAGCACGAAAAGTCGACCTCTGATTATGACCGCGAGAAGTTCATGGAACGTTTGGCGAAACTGACTGGCGGCGTGGCGATTGTCCATGTTGGCGCAGCGACAGAAGTTTCAATGAAGGAGAAGAAGGATCGCGTCGACGATGCGCTTCATGCAACTCGCGCTGCGGCGAAAGAGGGTTATGTTGCTGGCGGTGGCGTTGCATATCTGCGCGCAATCGCAGCGATCAATGCAGCTCGTAAAGATGCAGAAGGCGACGAAGTGTTCGGCTATGACATCGTTGCAGAAGCATTGCGCCGTCCGACTTGGCAGATCGCAACCAACTATGGCACCGATGGAGATGTTGTTGTCGAGAAGATTCTCGAAGGCAAGGGCTCATTCGGATTCAATGCGTCGACTGGCGAATACGAAGACTTGATCAAGGCTGGCATTATTGATCCAGCGCTTGTCGCTAAGACTGCGATTGAAAACGCAGCGAGCATTGCTGGCTTGATGCTGACAACGGATGTTCTGGTCACAGAACTGAAGGACGAGACCGCTGCGACTGAAGGGGCGATCTCCTGATTCATTTGCTTAGACAACGGAGGATCGTCGAACACACCACTGTTCTTCGATCCTCCGTTTTTCTTTCAACTTTTCTTTGCTGAGATTCACAGTGCCCGTCGAACGCGACTATTACGAAATTCTCTCAATCGAGCGAACCGCCAACGGTGACGAAATCAAGCGCGCCTATCGGCGCATGGCGATGAAGTGGCATCCCGACCGAAATCCGGGTGACCCGAAAGCAGAAACAGAATTCAAAGTTTGCGCAGAGGCATATGAAGTGCTTTCTGATTCTCAGCGCAAAGCGCTCTATGACCAGTACGGCCACGCTGGACTTCGGCAAGCGCCGGGACACGATTTCTCGCGGATGCGACCCGACGATATTTTCTCGATATTCAACGACATTTTTGGCGGCGGCGGCGGCGGCGGATCGCGCGGAGGACGACGCGGTCCAGTTCGCGGATACGACCTCGAAACCAGTATCGAGATCGAACTGATCGATGTACTCAACGGCAAAGATGTCGAAGTCGCATTCACTCGACGTGATGGTTGCAACACATGCGATGGTTCGGGAGCGAAAGCCGGAACGAAGCCAATCAAATGTCCAACTTGTGGTGGAAGCGGTCAAGTTGCGCAACAAGGACTTGGTGGAATGTTTCGTATGGTCACGACTTGCCCCAACTGCCGTGGGCGCGGCATGGTCATCACCGAATTCTGCGCAGAGTGTCGAGGCAACGGTCGCGTTCCAAAAAAGCGCAATCTGAATGTCAAGATTCCAGCTGGCATCTCTCACGGACAAGTCATCCGAGTTGCAAATGAAGGTGAACCCCCACCACCAGAAGCAGATCCCGCTGGCAAAGGACCGCGCGGCGATTTGCATGTGGTTGTCGCGGTCAACGATCACGAAGTTTTCGAGCGAGTCGAAGATGATCTGATCACCACGCGCGATATCAGTTTCTCACTCGCGGCACTTGGCGGAACAACTGTCATCGAAACTCTTGATGGCAAGGTGACTTTGGAAATCCCGCACGGGACACCGCATGGAGAAGTCTTGACCGTCGAAGGTTCTGGGTTGCCTCACTTGCGCTCGCCGAAAGTTCGCGGTGATTTGCGCGTCAGTATCTGTATCGAAGTTCCGAATAAGATCACCGCAGCTCAAAGAGAGTTGCTGGAGCAGTTTGCAAAGACGCAGCCGAATCCTGACGAAGAATTGCGCCCTGCAGGCAAAGGCGTTTGGAAGAAAATCAAGGACACGATTTCAGGAAGTTGAAGGACGAGAGAGACATGATGGCTGAACCAACCCAACCCCCGCAAGAACAACCAACTGCAGAAGTGCCTGATGTTCAAGCAATCGATGAAATGACCCTGCTTGCAGAATTGCACAAGCAAGTGGAAGAAAAGCAAACGGCATACTTGCGCGTGCTTGCAGACTTTCAAAACTTTCAACGACGATCGCGAGAGAACGAAATGCGTGCACGCGATCACGGAATTGCGCATGTCGCTCGAGCAATTGTTCCCGTGCTGGAAAATATGGATCTTGCACTTGGTCACGATTTGCGATCACTCGATGCAAACAAACTTGCCGACGCCGTCACGCTGATGCGTAGCGAATTGCTGAAGGCACTTGGTCAATGCGGAATCGAACGCATCGATCCAAAACCAGGATCCGAATTCGATCCAACATTTCACGAAGCCGTCATGCAGCAATCTGTCGACAAGATCGCTCCTGGCCGAATTGGTCAATGCCTGCAAGCGGGTTATCGCTTTGGCGAAATTCCACTGCGATCCGCAAAGGTCGCGGTCACTCCAAATCCGGACGCCTGATAGAGATGCCGACATACGAATATGTCTGCCGCGCGTGTCGGCACGAATTCGAGCGATTCCAGCCGATCACTTCTTCACCCGTACGAACTTGTCCCAAGTGTGGGCGCAAGCGAGTCGAGCGCAAGATCGGTATCGGTGCAGCCGTACTCTTTAAGGGTGGCGGTTTCTATGAAACGGATTATCGAAGCGAGTCGTATCGCAAGACCGAAGAAGCAGAAAAGAAAGAGACCGAGAAAGCTTCGGAGAAAAAGCCTGCCGAGAGCGCGAAAACCACCGACAGCAAAGTAGCCCCTGTGGCGAAAGAAACAGACAAACCTGCGGAGAAAGCGGCAGCCGCATCAACAATCAGTGAATCAAAATCGCAAGCGACCTCCCAAATTCCAAAGGAAACGCCCACGATTCCTAGAGAGAAACAAGAAAAGAAATCTGCTCGCGAAGGTCGCGGTGTCGGAAATCTCAAACAACCAGCAAAGACTCCAAGCCGTGCATCGAAGCCGGCACGAAAGACAAAAAATAAATGAGCGAATCATTCAGACATCAAATTCTCAATCACCTCGGACACAACGGCTATCAGCCCGTCCGATCCCGCGAACTCGAACGCCAAATGCGAATCTTGGAGGATCAAACTCCAGATTTTCGAGTGACGCTTGACGCGCTCGCGACCGAAGATCTGATCGACATCAGCAACGAAGACATCGTTCGGCTCACGCGTTTCAAAGACGAGACCATCGGGCGAATCCGCATCAACGCTCGAGGCAAAGGCGACGGATATTTGATCCCAGATGTTCCAAGCCGCGAAGGCGATCTCTTTATCGCGGAAAGCGATACAGGTGGCGCAATTTCTGGCGACCGCGTTCGCGTCACCGTGAATCGCCGTGGCAAGGATTGGGATCGATCTCCCGATGCAAGACCGACTGGGCGAGTCGTCGAAATTCTCGAGCGCAAACAGACTCGATTCGCTGGGCGACTTGAAAAGGAAGGTCGAGGTTGGATTGTGATTCCTGATGGACGCAGTCTGACCGAGCCAATCGTCGTGCGCGATCCTGGTGCAAAGGATGCGCAAATCGGCGACAAAGTTATTGTCGAGATCACGCGCTTTCCCGATCTGCGATCGAAAGCTGAAGGTGTGATCACGCAGCGTCTTGGTGCGGCTGGAGAACCCGATGTTGAAACGCAATCGGTGATGGTGACTTACAACTTGCGCGACGAATTTCCAGCAGATGTTCTGGATGAAGCAGCCGAAGCCGCGCGAAGTTTCGAGGCTCATCGCGAAGGACCGTGGGAAGGTCGCGAAGATTTGACCGCAACTTCTGTCTTCACGATCGATCCGCCCGATGCGCGAGATTTCGATGATGCGATTTCCATCTCGTTTGATGCAGACAAGGAAGAATGGACGCTTGCAGTTCACATTGCAGATGTCGCAGCATTTGTTCCGCGCGGCGGCGCGCTTGATATCGAAGCGCGCGCTCGAGGAAACAGCGCGTATCTCCCCCGCCGTGTCATTCCGATGTTGCCCGAAACGCTTTCCAACGGAGTCTGCTCTTTGCAAGAAGGCGTTGCGCGATTCACGAAGACCGCGTGGATGACTTTCGACAAGAATGGCCGTGTGCTATATGAGCGATATGCATCAACGGTCATTCGCTCGCGAAAGCGCATGACATATTTGGAAGCGCAAGGAGTCATCGACGGCGATATGGCAGCGGCGCGCAAGAACGCTAAAACCGAAACGCCTGTGGATGAGACTCTCATCGACGAATTGCGAATGTCTGCGAAGCTTGCGCAGATTCTGCGCGCGCGCAGGTTGAAAGATGGAATGATTGTTCTCAGTCTTCCAGAATCTGAATTGGTCTATGGCGACGATGGCCGCGTGAAAGATGTCGAGCCTGAAGACGATGCGTTCACGCACAAGTTGATTGAAATGTTTATGGTCGAAGCGAACGAAGCCGTTGCAAGACTCTTTGCGTCGCTGGCAATTCCTGCGCTGCGCCGTATTCATCCCGAGCCATCGTTTCATGATGTCGAGGAACTTCGCATGTACGCGCGCACGGCGAAAATTCGTTTGCCTGAAACGCCAACGCGAAAAGATTTGCAAGCATTGCTGGATGCTGTGCGCGGCACCGAGAGCGAACGCGCAATTCACTTTGCAGTTCTGCGATCGATGGCGAAAGCTGTCTATGCACCTGCGCTGATCGGACACTTCGCGCTTGCGAGCGAACATTATTTGCATTTCACCAGTCCGATTCGGCGTTATCCAGATCTTGTCACGCACCGAATGTTGGAAGCGTGGACTGAATTGACTGACAACGGACGCAAGCCGCCTGGCGGAAAGCAACGGCGCGCGTTGCTCGATCAACTGCGAACAGATCCGCGCGTGGAAAATGCAGACTCGTTGGTCGAATGCGGTTCGCATTGCAGCGAGACCGAAGTGAATGCGGAACGCGCCGAGCGCGAATTGCGAACTTTCCTTGTTCTGCAATTCTTGTTTGATCATTTCCTCACCAAGACACTCACTGGTGTTATCACTGGAGTTTCGCCTGGCGGCGGCGGAGTCTTCGTGATGCTTGATCGATTCCTTGCAGATGGAATGATTCGTCTGCGCGAAATTGGCGGCGGCGGAGAGAAATGGGCACGAAGCGAAACGACGGGTCGAATGACTTCGCCGCGCAGTGGAGCAAGTCTTGGCGTGGGCGATCCAGTCGAAGTGCAAATTGCAGAAATCAATCTTGCAACTCGGCAGATGGAACTGCGATTGGTGAAATCACTGCGCAAGGCGAGCAGCATCAAGAGCGAAGAAAGCGAAGTACGTGGCAAGCGCGACAAAGGTTTTGTCGGCGGTCGCGGCGCACCGCGAACGGAGCGTGGTCACAAGAAGGGATTCAAGCAAGGTCGCAGAGGCAAACGCGGATCGTGATTCACAAGAAAAGCACCTTAAGGGGCAAGCGGCTTGTCATAGACCACAACTCCATCATTGATCGATATTGGAGGTTGGATCGTAAATGCGATGATCGAATCAGCTTGTTTTGCGGCACCTGCCACACCGGTTGCCCCATTGCACAAGAAGTCCATCGCAAAAATGTTGTCCTTGCTGGGCGGGTCTGAACCACTGCATTTGAATTGAGTCTGTGTTGGAAACATTGTGCTGAGAAATTCAAAGTGACCATCACCAAACACAATATTCCCATCCCACTCCTTTTTCGATCCATGCAACAGAAGAGTGGGACTTTCTTTCAGATCAGTAGGGTTGGTGATTGACGAATTTGGCCCATCATTGGCGTGAACTGGACCACGCGTTCCCATCAGAGGCCGCGTGCTGTCGCCAACAGCCCTCCAACTGAGTGCCTTTCGTTGGCCGAAAATTGGCTGATGTGCATAGGACGAATAACAAACGGCACTCTGTCCTGCGGGTGGCGTATTGCCATTCAAGTTGCAATAAAATTTTGTGTCCCAATATTTATCCGCTGAAGGGTTGTACTGCGTGAGATCATAAGTGGTGTCGGCAGGCATACCAATCGAACTCGCCTTCCCCATCTCAACAACATTCGACCCAGAATATTCAGTTGGTCCAATCAGGATGTCCGTTCCAAAGGCTTCCTTAGCAATGCATGCTGAATAGAGATTTGCAGTTGTGTTTTCGAGCGGGTTTTCTTCTCCCATTCCTTGCATTTGTGTGGCGACACCTGTTGACATATTCGCCAAACGATTGATCTTGCTTGGAGTTGGCAATCTTTGTTGCGGGTCTTCCTGCGCCATAATGATCATTGCCTTCAAAACCTGCATGACTTGCGTCGCATCGGTTGCGGAGCGAGCTCGATTTCTGACATTCGAAAGAGCTGGCAATAATAAACCGATCAAAATTGCAATGACTGCAATGACGACAAGAAGTTCAACAAGAGTAAACGCTCGAAATTTGGATTTGGTTTCTGACATTGGGCCGTGTCCTTCTGATTCGATTCTAGGTTTCGAGAGGGCTAAAAAAATGATGAAAAATACAAATTTTATCGCTCACTGGTGAGTCTATTGACAATCGTAACGTCGCGAGAGAGAGCGATCAATAGAGATCATTTTGCTAATCAGACGGCGAGGCATTCACGCAAAAAAGATTCCAAGCGCGAGAACGCACGGTTGGAGATCGTCGCATCGAATGCCATTCCAGCTGCGCGATCCTGAGCGTTGGGATTGGTGAACGCATGAACAGTGTTTCCATACGCATCAACTTCCCAGTGCGCGTTGGCGGCGGTCATCTCGTTGTTGAAGGCGATCAATGAATCTGGATTTGCCATTGGATCGTCATAGCCGTGCAAGACAAGAACTTTCGCAGTGATCGAAATTTGCTTTTCGATATTTGGTGGATTCAAGAGTCCGTGAAAAGAAGCCACACCGATCACGCCAGGCAAACATGCGCGCGCAGCGTCAAGCGCGCAGAGTCCGCCGAAACAAAATCCGATGACCACGATGCGCTTGCCATCTGATCCTGGAATGCGCTGCGCCGCGGCGATCGTCGCTCGCAAACGCTCGCGCAGCAGCGCGCGATCTTCAACGAATGGATTCATCAATGCGGCGCATCGCTCGCGATCAGTCGACGTCTGATGTTGGCCATAGATATCCGCAGCGAGCGAGATATAACCCAACTGCGCAATGCGCTCTGCATGGCTATCCATCAATGCGTCACGACCATTCCAGTGATGACAGATGACCACCACTGGCGCGGGCAGCGTGAGATTGGGCTTGCGAACGATCAATCCCTCGCATGGAAGGTCGCCGTGTGAATACTTATAGATTTCCTGTTGCATGGGTTGGGTTGTACCCCAAGTCGACAAGAAAAAGGGAGAGATTTTCCGATGTGACTTGGCGAGTGTTTATTGTGTGAGTTCGAAAGGAGTCGAGCATGAAAAGTGGAAGAAAAAGACTTGATTTACTGGTGAAATTGATGAGTATTCTTGCGATGCTGAGTTTTGAAATGGGCTTGGGCGCAAGTGCAAACGAAGATGCGCACTGGCAACATCGCACGCGCCTCGATGCGCCGCAGAGAATGTTGCCGCTCGGTCTTGGCGCTGCTGTTGCTGCGAGTGATACAGGGGTGATCGCTGTGGGCGGAGGTCAAGATCGCGATATTGGCGTGGATGCGGGTGCGGTTGCGATTTGGAATTGTTCTGTCAATGATGTGACTGCGCAAGAAAGAATTATGCATCCAAAGGATCATCGCCAATCTGCGTTTGGAAATGCGCTTGCCATCGATCCTGCGGCGAGCGTGTTATGTATTGGCGCGCCAAATGAAGATGGCACTGACAAAGATCTCGGCAAGTGGCCGGAAAACTTTCAGATGGGACGCGTCTATTTATATAAGTGGCAGAGTAGCGCTGGGAATGGCGCTGGGAATGGCGCTGGGAATGGCGCTGGGAATGGCGCTGGGGAAAATTCCAGCGCGAACTGGAAACTTTGCGCAACACTCGAATCTCCGCATCCAAGTGTCGGCGCACACTTCGGATCTGTTATCGCCACGGACGGCACGCGCGTGGTGGTTGGATCGCCCGATCACAACAGCGTCGGATTTGCAGTGGGACGCGTCGATGTCTTTGTTCGCCGCGGCGATTTATGGGTGCACGAGAGTGAGCTTGCGATACCACTTCCCATTGCAGGCATGCGCTTCGGGACGAGTTTGGCGATTGACGCAGAGACGATTGCCGTGGGCTCGCCGAGTTTCAGTGAAATTGGATTTGGGAGCGGCCGTGCAGATATTTTTCGCCTAAAAAAAGATGGGTGGCAACACGCGGGTCGAATCGAAGCGCCGAATCCACAATCCAGCGCGTGGTTTGGGATGAGCGTTGCGGTCTCGCGCAACATTCTTGCGGTTGGTGCGCCACGCGAGACGCCTTTGCAATCACAGGCATTTCCTGATCACGCTGGAGTGGTGCACCTTTTCAAGCGAACTGAAATGCAAAGCGGAGGCGAAGCGTGGCAAGCGATCTTTGCGTTGACCTCGCCCAAACCTTGGTGTGGAGAGTTGCAATACCGCCCGGAAGCATTTGGAATGTCGCTGAGTATTCGCAGAGGAACTCTCGCAGTTGGCGCATCGGAATCTTGCAACCCAATTGCTGCGGGCGAAAATCACGACGAAGGAGAAGGAAGCGGAGCGGTCTATTTATTCCACCCCGCGGATGTGGAAGGAACTTCATGGGACTTTGGCGCGCGCACTGGCGAACGATTGACTGCACCCGACGCGACATTCGATGTGCACGATGGATATCGAGTGGCGCTTGGTTGCGTACAGGCAGGAAATACACAGGCAGGCGCAAGAAGTGAAACTCGCAGTGCAATTCCATTTCTTGTCGTCGGTCGTGCGGGCAATCCAGATATGTCTCCGGGTCCTGGAGCGGCGAATGTCTATTGGCCTCAGGCGCGCGCTGTCGCGCTGAAATGGGCACGCAGTGTCGTTTTTCGACACTGGTTGCCCATCTCAAGCAGTAGAGCGTGCAATGATTAAGAATTGGACTGATAGAACTTTTCAATCACCGCTTGCCACTCTGCAGAATTTTCGCAGCGAATGAATTCAGCTTTGACCGTGACAGCCTGCGGATGATGCGCCGCGAACTTGATTCCAAACTTGCGCATGCGTTTTCCTGTGGCGTTGTCGCCATACAGAAACTTTGCAAGCTCGAAATGTTGAAGTAGCGCAGCGCGCTGTTCGGCAATCGTTGGCGGCGTGGGCTCTCCCCCCGCCATCATTTCGCGCGCTTGCCTGAAAATCCAGGGATTTCCGATACATCCGCGCGCAACGCTGACTCCACTCACACCACACTGATCCAACATCGCAAAAATATCTTGCACGGTCCACACATCACCAGAACCGAAAATAATTTTGTCGGGATGTCGCGCTGTCAAATCCGTAAGAAATTCCCAGCGACCCGGACCGTGATACTTCTGTTCCACCGTTCGGCAATGCACGGTCGTCCAGGCATAACCGCATTTATACGCCGCATCAAAAATGCGCTCGAAATTTTTCGCCATCTGAGAAGTATCGTCATAAGCGCGTCGAAGTTTCACAGTGCAAGGCACACGACCCGCAACTGTTTCGACCACAGCGCGCAGAATGTTGATCGCTTCATCAGGATGCGCCAAGAAATGTCCGCCTCGATTGTTGGCACTGATTTTCTTCACCGGACATGCGAGATTCACATCGACAACATCGTGGCCCATCTTGACGATGATGTCCGCGGCGCGCGCCATCTCGTCTGCTTTCGATCCCATGATTTGACCTGCAAGAGGATGATCATCGACCGTCGCAGCAATGTTGTCGGCGACTTCGCCCATCCCACATTCGGTGGCGATCAAATCTGGATCCTCGCGAATTTTTCCTTTGCCTCCATTGAGCAGCGTTCGATCAAGCAACGCCTCTGTCACGCAAAATGGACAGCCGTGCCTTCGCGCAATCAATCGCATTGCGCCGTCGGAATATCCCGCAAGCCCAGCCTGAAAGAACGGCGCGTCGAATCTTGGCAAGAGTGCCTGCACCCGCGGATCAACCCGCACCAATTTCGCAGTTTCCGCGGGGGAACGCGAGAGTTTTCGCGGAGGCAATTCACTTGGGTTCAGTTCGACGCTCATACCCCAAAGTCTACGGAGCAATCTCATACACTTGTCTTTCAATGATCGAATGCCGATCCATCTCTTGTTGGGCGACTCCCCCGCGGTCGATTGTCAGATCACTTGCGCTGCTTGCAGTTGGGGCGATCTCTATGACGCTGGGCGGTTGCACCGCTCCTCTTTATGACCCTGCGCTGGCAACTCGGGCATATCCCGAATTGCTTTTGCAAGCTGAAGTGATTCAGATGCAAGCCGTGCCGAAGGAAACAGAGTTGCAAATCATCAATGGGACTGCAACGGATTATCGCGATATCGATATTTGGGTGAATCGCAGATACATGAAACATATCACTGAAATTTTGGCTGGACAAACCATCGAAGTGACCATCACGGGTTTCCGTGATGTTTGGGGTCAATGCCCGCAGCCTGGCGGTTTCTGGCGAACGCGTCCGCCAACGCCTTTGGTCTTAGTGCAAATTCAGCGCGACGAAACGACTCCCTTACTGGGATTAGTTGCTGTCGTTCCTGCCGACGCTGGGTATTGATCCGCCGCGCACTCGATGCCGCAGCGACGCCGCGAAATTTCAACCGCTGTTTTTTGCCGCTGGCATTGCGGCAGCCGCAGGCATTGCTATTCCCAACTGCGCGCACTTGGTTTCAAACTCTGCAAGCTCGCGTTTATTGGTTGTCGCAAGTGGCGATCCCGACTTGATTGACTCGATCTCCAACTTCGTCAAATGCATCGCGCCGAGTCGGTAATCCTCGAATGCTTCGCAGGAAATTGGAACGATTGGCTTCAGTAATTCATACATCGCTTCGGCGAAGACACGAATTTCATACTGCGCGTGCGGATCCATACGAAGCGAAAGAAAGTGAAAAAGATTGTGCAAGTCACACTTCCAATACCACTCCGTATAAACCGAAACTGGCAGCGCGGCTCGCGCCAATTCTCGCGCCACACCTTTTTCAGTAAGCCCCAAATAATCCTTGTATAGCCCCTCTGCACGATCAAGCATCACCAGAAATTCTTCGGCAGTTCCGGCATCAACGAGACCATCGCCGCCTTGGCGATTCGTTCCACTTTGCGCACGCACAGATTCGAGCGACGGGCGATAAAAACGATCAGGCACGATCGAATAGCGCGCGCTGTACTCGTTGACATTCGCAGTGCGATGACGAATCCATTGTCGCGCAACAAACATCGGCATTGCGATATGAAATTTGAACTCGACCATTTCAAATGGAGTCGTGTGACGATGCCGCAGCAAATATCGCACGAGACCGCGATCTTCGTTCACTTGCTTCGTGCCTTCGCCATATGAAACGCGCGCCGATTGCACGATCGAAAAATCTGCAGTCTTGCCAACGGGCGCCAAGCGAGGCATGCAGTCGACAAGCGCAACAAATCCGTGATCGAGCACGCGCTTTTCAAGACGCGCAGCACCTCCCATCACATCGAACATCTCCGTTTCTGGCATGACACGCACGATGGAGTCGGATTGCGAAAGTGAATTCGTAGATTGGGTTGTCTGCTGGGAAGTCATTTTGTTTCTGGTTTGATTTCTAGTTTCATTCTAGTTTGGTGCTGAATGCGATTTCAAAAACTGAGCCTTGGCATACTCGGTCAACCATCCGTTGACCACTTCTAGAGTATCCAAACCGCTGGGATTTCCCATCGCCGTCAGGTGCGGACAAGCCTGCGGATCACTCGAAAATTGAACACCTGCCATGCCCAGAGCAAGCGTCAAACTTGCCGGCGCCGTCGTACCAGCCATCGCCGCTTCGCGATTCGCAGGCCACGGCGAATTGGGCGAATCAATCTTCTCGCAATTCCATGCGCTTGTTGCCGCGATCAATGTTGCTTCGCTGTCAGGCCACAAATGGCTTTCTGTCTGCTGCGCATAACACAAGCACGCCCATGCGACGGATCGCAATGCGCCATCCGTCTCTTTCGCACGCGCGCGAACTTTCTCCACAACGAAAAACCCCCAGGTGAAAGTTCCGACCGCAAGGATAATAAAAAAAGCAAAGAGAAATTTTGCGGCTCTACGAGACTGAAGTGGAGCCGTTGTCACATCTGCATCCCTTCAACTCGCAAACGATTCCTTTGCCGCGCTGGGTCCGCTTCTGGAACTGCCGACAAAAGTGCCTGTGTATATGGATGCTTCGGCGCATAGATAATCTCTTCGCGCGTTCCGTGCTCGACGATCTTGCCATTCCACATCACCGCGATTCGTTGACAGGCATGATGAATGACCGCCATGTCGTGACTGATGAAAAGATATGAAAGCTTGAATTCATCTTGCAAATCCGAAAGAAGATTCAACACTTGGCTCTGAATCGAAACATCCAGCGCGCTGGTTGGTTCGTCGCAAACAATCAAACGAGGTTCGAGTGCAAGAGCGCGGGCGATGCCAATGCGCTGCTTCTGACCTCCAGAGAATTCGTGCGGGTATCGATCTGCCGCGCCGCGCCAAAGGCCGCATCGCTCGAGCAATTTGCCAACGCGTTCTCGCACTTGATCCTTGGGCACAATTCCGTGAACTTCCAAAGGCTCGCCGATGATGCGACCGACGCGCATTCGTGGATTGAGCGATCCACCTGGATCTTGAAAGATGATTTGCATTTGACGGCGAAGTTTTCGCAGACTCGTTGCTCCTTGCGCGAAAACATCAACGCCATCGAAAGTGACGCTTCCACTCGTCGCAGGAATCAGTCGCAGTATCGCGCGGCCAACGGTTGTCTTGCCACAACCAGATTCGCCGACAAGTCCAAGAGTCTCTCCAGGCATGATCGAAAAACTGACGCCATCAACAGCGCGTCGATGATCGACGATGCGCTGCAGAATTCCGCGCCGCACTGGAAAGTGCACATTGAGGTCTTGAACTTGGAGCAGTGGCTTGGTCATTGGAATCAGCGAAGTGGTATATCAAAGTCGCTCAGCGTGCCTGAAGGAAGTGCGATAGTCAAGATTGCACTGGTTCGTCCGATTCCTCTTCTGGAAATCGCACCACGCGCCAGGCGAACATAAAAGTCTTCCAGCGTGCCAACAGATTGACCGCCCACGGCGACGATGATCGATCCTGCGGGAACGATTCCAGCCAACTTTGAATCTGGCGTGACGGCTTGCACCAAGACTCCACGACGATGCGGCACACCGAGTGCTGCGCAGAATTCTTGGGAACTTGTCGCCAAAGTTGCAAAGCCATAATTACGCAAGATGTCTGCGATATCTGCAGCTTCCATTTGCGGCTCTCGCTTGATCAGTTCGACATCAAATTTCATCTCTTCTCCGCGACCTTGATCCGGAAGTGGTCGCCACACTTGAAAGACAACAATTTGTCCAGGCCGACGCGTGCCGATGATCGACGGGACTTTATCCGCATCGGTCACTCGTACTCCGTCGATCGACACAATCACATCGCCAATTTGCAATCCAGCGCGCTGGGCAGGACTTCCCGCAGTGACGCGAGTGATGACTGCGCCATCTGCGTTGTAATGTTCGACGATGCAGCGATAAATTGGATTACGCATCTGCGGCGGCAGAATCGAGTTGACTGGCTGGACAGCAACACCAGAAAAACCCTTTGCAACTTCGCCGGTTGCGATCAATTGCCCGACAACGAATTCGATGATGTCCATCGGAATCGCAAGACCAATTCCGCCGAATTGTCCCTGCCCAAGCGTGCTTCCGCGACCAGTTGCAATCGCTGTGTTCATTCCAATCACGCGTCCATAAATATCCGTGAGTGGTCCGCCAGAATTTCCAGGATTGATCGCCGCATCGACTTGGATGAAATTTTCATAATCCACTTCTGAAAGTCCCGCACTGCGGCCAATGCCAGAAACAATTCCAGCACTCATCGAAAATCGAAAATCAAATGGCGAACCGAATGCGAAAACCATATCACCTTGCGTTGGAATATCGATCGAACGTTGCGCGGGCGTCAAATCATCTGCTTCAATTCGCAGGACTGCGATGTCCGTTTTCAGATCAAGCCCGACCAACTGCGCTTGCACGATTTGCCCAGTATGCAACTGCACATCGATTTCCTCCGCACCATCGACAACATGGCCGTTGGTCACGATGTGTCCATAGACATCATAAATCCACGCAGATCCGGTGCTGACTTGGCTGCCACCTGCACGCCCTTTTTGCGAACCAGATGCGCTCAACGAAAGAACAGAAGGTTCAACAATCATTGCAATATCGCGCGTCGCTTGATTGACTTCTTCAAGCGCATTGCTGCGGGTCAGTCTGGACTTCGCTGCGACAACTTCTGCATCCACTTTCGCCTTGCTGAGAGCGCGAATAGCTTGCGGCGTTGCGACCAACACAATAACCGCTGCGATTGCCACGATTGTCGCTGGCAACAGCGTTTGGATTTTCATTGCTTGGGCTCAACTCGTGGAATCGCAGTGTTGCGATGCTTCAGCGTCTCGCCGAATGACGCGCGCTGCGCATCGTTCATTACATATGGATGCTCGCCAAGTTGTCCCGACTTCACTCGGTCCATCCAAATCTTTGCGGCCGCCATAATTTGTCCGCCAAGTTGAGCCGTCGGCAACGCGAATGCAGGTTGCCAAGTGCTCATGCCCAGCAAATCTTGCAGCACAACAACTTGACCATGGCACGACGATCCTGCGCCACAACCGATCACTGGCACAGTTGATTCGCGCACAATTTGTTCTGCGACTTCTGAAGGCGCGGCTTCGATCAGCAGCATCATCGCCCCCGCTTCGATCATCGCGCGCGCATCATCAAGAAGCGCAATCGCACTCTCGGCGCTCTTGCCCGCGGCGTAATACCCACCGTGCATTTTCACATGCTGAGGTCGCGATCCAATATGAGCAACCACAGGAATTCCAGCGCGACTCATCTTGGCGACCAATCCTGCGAATGAACGATCGACTTCGATCTTGACAAGATCGGCCAGACCTTCAGTCATGAAACGCCCCGCATTACGGATCGCCTCTGCGTCATCTGCTTGATAACTCATGAATGGCATATCCGCCATCACCAAAGTTGCAGGCGCGCCGCGCTTCACTCCCGCTGTCAACGCAATGAGAAAATCAAGCGGAGTGTGCATCGTGTTTGGCAATCCAAGAATCATTTCACCTGCGGTGTCGCCCACAAGAAGCACATGCAATCCAGCAGCTTGCAACCATCGTGCGGTCGTTGCGTCATAACAAGTCAGGCAAGCAAACTTTTCGCCACTGCGAACCATCTTCAGCAAACTGCGCAAGGTGAATGGAACGCGCGTCGTGGCGGCGTTATTTTCACTGGCCATTTCTCCTGCAACTTGCGCAGAAGTCTGGGTGCCGAGCGTCTTGTTTTTTTCGTTTGGTTGGGAGTTCATTTGATGATTCCAATGATAGGAAGTGATGCTTCGACAATTGTGAATAAAGAATATGTCAACCGTGCAATCCGAAACTAATCTTGCTTTCCCTCACTCATAAATCTGCCAAACGATCCGCGCATTGGATTGAAGACCACATTGTCTCGACCAAGAACGAAGACATCTGCGATTTCGACCGCCTCACGAAAAGATTCTTGCGCGCGTTTCATATCTTCGCAGGGAGTTGTAATGCGTCCCTGCACAAGATGTTCTTCGGTCACGATCGCATCGCCAGTGACCAGAATTGTCGACGATGGAATCGACAAGAGCAATCCCGCAGTTCCCGCAGTCACTCCTGGAAGTGGAAAGAGATCCACTCCATCTGCAAGTCGATCGGGCGCATCCTTCACGCGCCGGCCGACTTCCAAAGATGTCTTGACGAAGTCGATCACGCCGCGCGTCTTGGGATCGCTTGATTGCATCTCGTCGACTTCTGCGAATCGCTCGACTTCTTCGCTGACTGCAGCAAGTGCTTCGCGATCTGCTGCTGCCATCCACCAAGTTGCATTTGGAAAAAGCGTGATGCCGCGATATTGACCTGGATTTTTACTCGTCAAGAAAACATCCGTGATCTCCTCGCACTTCACTCCTGTTCGAGAATGCATTCGTGGCTGGAGAATCTGCGGAGGCAGCGATGGATCGACGATGATCTTGCGATTGCCAGATTCGATGAGCGTGGTTGTGGAATGCGCCTCGCGGACTGCTCCCTTTTCATTCCAAAGAGGATGAGCGCCAAGAGTTCCGATAGAGATGACACGAAATTGCAACATGATTTTCTCTTGTGGTTTTCTCGCAGCAGAATTCAGTCTGCCTGAGTCTCCAAAGCGAGGCGCGCAAGCGAATGATTTGGATCGCTCATTTTTTCTCCGATGGCTTGCGCAACATTAGCTGGCACGAATGGTTTCAATTTTTCCATTGATCCACCGAACGCAGCGATTTGACGAATGAGACTGGACGAGAGAAATGCGAACGCCTCGCCCGTGACAACGAACACAGTTTCGATTCCTGCAACTTGTCGATTGGTGATTGCGAGTTGGCATTCCGAAGCAAGATCAGTCACATTGCGAATACCACGAATGATTCCAGAAGCATTACGCGACCGCGCGAAGTCGACGGTCAAGCCGGTATAGGTCGCGATGGTGACGCGCGCGGCGTCAGGCTCGCGCCGCATGATCTCTTCGATGAGTGGTTCGAGCAGCGCAACGCGTTCTTCGACTGGGAAAAAATCCGGCTTGTCTGGATTGCGACCAACGGCGATGATGACTTCGTCGAAAAGTCGGCGAGCGCGGCTGAGCACATCCAAATGCCCTAAGGTCACGGGATCGAACGAACCGGGATAGATCGCTAAATGATGCTTTTGAGAGCCGCCAGCCATAATTGCCAAGTGTAGGGTGTCTATAAAGATGGGCAAAGTGCGCCCAAAAATAAATTTATGAGAATTCTTGGCAACTTCATTTGCATTCGAAATCAGGAATTCCATATTTCATATGCAGTCGGTGAAGTGAACGACTGAGGAGGTAGAAAACGGATCGCGAATGTTTCGCGAACCGTACGAACAACCCTGGATCGGCCCCGCATCGGACCTGCCTCCCCGAGCGGGGCCTTTTTATTTTTGCGTTGTTTGATCCCCCATAATCCACGATTGCACGCAAGCCTGATCCGCTAGATTCCTGCGTATTCAGGATGAAACGTTTTCAAAATAAATCATCATCGCAGCCAGCATTGCAAGACGCGGCAGCGACTCTTGCGCACAAGTGCGGCGCAATAAAATTCAGCGCACCCGTGGCGTTCACATATAACCCGCTGGAATACGCATGGTCCGCGCACTGTGCATTTCTTGCGCGAGCGCAAATGCGTCCAACAGTTCTTTTCGTCGGCATGAATCCAGGACCGTTTGGGATGGCGCAAACTGGCGTGCCGTTTGGAGAGGTCGCTTCTGTGCGGGACTTTCTCGGTATCGATGAACGCACCGTTCAAATCGGTGCGCCGATGCGAATGCATCCCAAGCGACCCGTCGAAGGATTTGCGTGCACGCGCAGCGAAGTCAGCGGCGCGCGCGTCTGGTCGTGGGCGCGCGAACGATTCGGTACCGCCGACGCATTCTTTCGTCATGCATTTATATGGAACTGGTGCCCGCTTGCGTTTATGTCAGAGACGGGAGCGAATCTCACTCCAGATAAATTGCCGCGTGTCGGGCGAGGATCGGCGAGTGTTCGAGCGCTTGAGAGTGCGTGCGACGAAGCGCTCGCAGCTGCGATTGATGCGCTCGAACCAGAAAATGTCGTTGGATTTGGCGCATTCGCGGCAGATCGCGCGCAGCGAGTCATCGATGCGATGCCGTCACGCGCATCAGCCGCCGCGCGGCCGCCCGTTCATAAAGTTTTGCATCCAAGCCCAGCGAGTCCTGCGGCAAACCGAGGATGGGCGCCGCAAGTCGATCAGCAACTTGCCGCGGCTGGAATTGTGTTTGGCGAGAAGTAAGAAGATGCGGGTGTTACGGATCTCCGTCGATTGCTGGCAGAAATCCACCACTTGCTGTCGTTTTTTTTGCACAAGACGCCACTTCGCGCATTCTCTTTACGCATTCTTTTCACTCTTCAATCGCACAAGTCTGACTGCTTGACGAAATTTGCGTTGAATTTTTTCTTTGGGCAAAACATTCAACTTGTAACTCGCAACGTGTATCCCACTCTTCTGCAGTTCGAGAAGTTCGATGTGTTCGTCACGTTTCCCTGCACAAAGAATCATTCCCAACGGCGCGGCCTCGCCTGTTTGGCATGCGTGCTTTCGCAACCAACTGAGATACAACTCCATTTGCCCCTTATCTTCCGCTTCGAATTTACCCATCTTCAATTCAATCGCAATCAATCGTCGCATTGATCGATGATAAAAAAGTAGATCGAGATAATAATCACGGTCATCAATTTGCATCCGCTGCTGCCGTGCAACGAAACAAAATCCAACGCCAAGTTCAAGGATGAACGATTCCATTTCACGCAGAATCGCAGACTCCGCATCTTTTTCAGAATAGGTGTCTTTCAAACCTAGGAAATCAAGAATATATGGATCACGAAAGACAATGTCAGGAGTGACTTTGTCACGAAGGCGAAGTTGTTTCAGTTCCATTGCCGCAAGTTTCGCAGGCTTTTTCGACAGCGCACTTCGTTCGAAAAGCATCGCCCCAATCTTCTTCTCAAGTGTGCGAGTGCTCCATCGCTCCACTCGACACAACTGCGAATAAAAGTCGCGTTTGATGGGATCCGTCATCGGAATAATCGCCTTGAAATGAGTCCATCCCAATTGTGTCCGCAGTGCGGACACAATCCTGTCATCTGGGAAAACCTCGGCAAATCGGATCATTCGAAACAGATTTCGCGTTCCAAACCCTCTTCCAAATTCCGATTCCAACTTCTCGCTGAGCACAGCCACAATTCGCTCTCCATATTCACCTCGCTCACTTTGCAGAATGTCTTGATGAATCCGCCGTCCAATGTGCCAATAAAGTGTGGTGAGCCCTGCGTCCACTGCATGGGCGACTCCTTGGCGAGCCTTCAAAATCATTTTGCGCAACTCGCCCAAGAGCGCAGTGGACTTTGGCGCACCAACTGCACGCGTCGTCGAGCTCAGCGGAGAGCGAACTGCGAGCACAAATTGCTTGGACGAAACTCGCCGAACGATCGCACCGTCGATTGATTTTCGCTTCGCCATGACCAGAGGATCCTCCTGCGAAACGAGCCTATGAGTGATAACGCGACTTTCTCTAAAAAACGAAAAAGCGCCACACTTTTCATCATCCAGATTGTGTGCAATTCCTGTTTACGGGCAGAAAGCGACACGCCGTTCGCGGACCCCCCTGTCTATTGCCTGTCTACGGGCAAAAATGATCCAAAAACGAGCGTTTTACGCCCGTAACCAGGGGGTTGGATGTTCTCAACCACGCAGGATCGACTCGTCGAGCGGCAGCGTCGACAAGTTCAAGACCCCAATCTCTGCGGCGAACTCTTGCTCCAATTCTCAATGCGCAGTCCAGCGACACGACGAAACTCGCGTTCGTTGTTGGTGATGAGAGTCACGCCGAGTGCCAAAGCATGGCTTGCGATGAGTGTGTCGAGGGGACCGATCGGTGTCCCCTTTCGCTCGAGCGCAGTCCGAACCATCCCATAGCACTCTGCCGCGATGTGGTCGAATGAAAGCACCGCAATGGGCGCGCAGAATTGCGCAAGGAGCAATTTGTGATACAGAGGCCGTCCAGACTTTTCTGCGCCAAATTGCAATTCTGCAAGCGCGATGCTCGAAATGGAGATTTGGTCGATGTCGTAACGACGCATGCGAGCTAAAATCTTGCTCGATCCAGTACGCAAGAATTCGATACAGATATTGGTGTCGAGCATGAAGCGAGTCACAGCCGTCGTCGCCGCTCTGCGCGCTTTGGTTCACCACGCGCTGGCAAAAAATCATCGTCAGCTTTACCCATTGCATCTGCGAGCAACTGCCAGGCACTTTCCTTTGGGAAGAGCAGCACAGCAGTGCCAATTCGCTTGATACACACTTCATCGTCGTCGAAGCGAAACTCTTTGGGAAGGCGAACCGCCTGACTCGCGCCATTGAGAAAGACCTTGGCTGTCGTGGACTTGCTGTTTGCTGCGCGTCGAGATGAAAGTCGTTTGATCGGTGGCATAGTGCTCTTTTTAGTATATATACCCGAGTATATACTTTGACGAGCGATTGTCAAATGTTTCATGGCGCATTTCAACCTACGACACCGCCGAGGAAGATCTTGATCACATCGCCATTCAAAACATATTTGCGAGTTCAGGCAAATGCCGCCGCACGAGCAAGTGCTCGGTTCGATCTGCTCAATATCGAGAAGAAATTGCGCAACATCCAGTTCTTGCTGTTTGCCAGACGCCAGAGCCATGCTTGGCGCTCCTGTCAGATCAGACCTGATCGAGTTCCGCTTGAATGATTGCGACGAGCGGTGGCAACTCGATCGTGGCCGCAGACCAAACGATGTCCGAATCGATTCCCCAGTATTGGTGAATCACAAAATCGCGCATGCCCGCCATTGCCTTCCACGGAGCGCTGGCGAGTCGTACTCGAGTCGCTGGAGTGACCCCCTTCGCCGCCTCACCGATGATTGCGAAGTCGAACATCACTGCACGCAGGATCGTGTCGTCGTTCCTGAAGATTTCGTTCGTCATGCCTTTGATTCTGTTCTGGATCCGAGTGCCAGCGTCTGCGATGTCCCTCAATCTCGCGCTGTCGCTACGCGGCATAGCGAACTTCCCCAAGTACAGCATCGCGCACATCCGCCTTCAGACCGCGCGGCGTCACAACATCAACAGGACAACCGAACGCTTCTTCAAGCAATTGTTTGACGGAGATCAAATCAAAGAGACTGCCCTTGTCCGCAAGTTGGACGAGGCAATCGACATCCGAATTGGATCGTGAAGTACCGCGCGCTACAGAGCCGAAGATGCCGATGCGCACCACTCGCAGCGCGGCGAGTTCTGGGCGAATGCGGTCGATTATGGCGAGTGCTTCGGCGAGTGAAGGCATGTGACGAGAATATCCAAGTTCGTAGCCCTTCGCCCGCTGCCTTTCGCCCAATGATCCAACCAGATCCCACCTGATTGCCAAGATCGACTTGAAGTGCCTCCACATAGACCGCTGATTTGTTGTTGAACAATTCCATTTCGTTGGCCAACCGCCCCAGAAGCCGCGCCACTTGGAGTCGGCGATTGGCGTATTCGAGTGATCGCGCTCGGTCTGCACTTTCGAGCGGCGAAGGCACGCGCAGCCTCACTTTGGAGAAAATCCGCCCTGATCGGTGCACTTTTTCCGCCGGCGCCGAGTTTGTGAATCATCCAGAGCACGATGTCGCCGCAGAGCAAGTGTTTGTGCAGTGCGTTGCACGAAAAGCTGTGCACCAAAAACTGCGCGCGCCTTAGCACCACCGCGGGCTGGATTCCCAGATCGCGGCGGCGACTACATCGATTCGGATCGCGGCGATTCGCCAGCGCGCTTGGCGCGAGCCGATGCCATCAACCCTGGCTTGATCCCTGGACTCCTTGCCGGCTATTCCTGCGCAATCACTTGCAACAGTTCGAGGCGAGGCGTACTGACGGCACGGAACCCGATATTGTTGTTGGCGTTGTTCGGGTTGTTGTTGTTGCGCTGCGAGCCACGGCAGTTGTTGGAGTTGTTGTTCCAGTTGCCGCCGCGCAGCAGACGATTCGTGTCGGTGTTGGGATCACGCCGCCACAAGCATAACACCCCTCAGACTGGCGCAGCAATCCAGCTCTCGCCAACACCGTGTCAATGACTCGCGGACTGGAAGCGTGCGATGCGTGCCCGACCCATGCCGCGACCCTCGCCCGCAGCGACTCTTTGGTGACAATCCCCTCAGCAACCTGCCTGCCCACTGCGCGCAGCCGGCGTGTGGCGCGCACCACGCTGTTGTGCTTCAGCCGTCGCTGCCCCTGCTTGAGCGTGAAGCCGAGAAACGGGATGGTTGACTTGGTCGCATGCACGCCGCCTTTGCGCGCGTGAAGGCTCAGCCGCAGAGTTCCCAAGACTTCTTCGATCTTTGCGCGCAAATCCCACAGCGCGGCTCGATCGTCGCTGAAAACCAAAAAATCGTCGCAGTATCGGATGTATTCCCCGAATCCGAACTGGTCCATGACTGCGTGATCGAGGCGATCGAGTAACACATTGGCAAGAAACTGTGAAGTCTGGTTGCCTATGGGCAGTCCACGTCGCCGAAAGAGCGGCGTGAAAAGATCATCGCCCGAATACCACGCGCTCACTGATTCCTGCGGATTGCTGCCATCGATGATCTGATCGAGCACCCGCAGGAACGGCTCATCGCAGACCGCTCGGCGCACCTCGCCCTTCACGACCTCATGATCGATGCTGGGAAAGAACTTGACGACATCGCCGCGCAACACGAAGGCGCGTGTGCGAGAGAGGTGCGCGGAGCGCGCCAGAGCAAGGTGCGTTCCCTTGCCAACTCGGCAGGCATATGAGTGAGCAACGAATCGGCGCTCGAAATGCGGCTCCAATATCGAAACGAGTGCGTGATGCACGACGCGATCGCGAAACGGCGCGGCGCTGATCATCCGTGGCTTTGGTTCGAGGATGTAAAACGACTTGTACTCCCCGGGTTGCCAAACTCCGCTGGCAAGTTCGCCAGCGAGTCGAAAGCACTCTGGTTCGAGGTTCAGCAGAAACTTGGCCACATCGGGCTTGCGCCTCTTGCCGCGCGCCGCATTCCGTGCGCTCTCGATCAGGTGGCCTGAGTCACAAAGGATCTTGAAGAGTTCGCCATTTCGCCCGATGCCTTTCGCCATGCTCCCACCTGGTTTCCGAGGTCGACCTGCAAGCCTGCCAGGTAGACCGCTGATTTGTTGTTGAACAATTCCATTTCGTTGGCCAACCGCCCCAGAAGCCGCGCCACTTGGAGTCGGCGATTGGCGTATTCGAGTGATCTCGCTCGATCCGCGCCGCGCGTGTACTGCGCGTGGACGAGTTCTTCAAGCACATCGAGATGCGCTGCCTCGATGCGCGCGCCAAGACCGTAACGAACTGTTCTTGGAAACTTTCCGACCTTGGGAATAATCCACTTCAGAATATCGCTCGCCAAGATCACTGCCGCTGGCTCAGAGGGTTGTGCATTTGCCATTTTTAAAAAATTTTTGTTTTTGTTTTCGTTTTCGCTGCTGCCCTTGCGGCAGCAGCGAAGGAGACGGAATCGGAGAAAAGGGAAGAGGAAAAAGAGAAAAGGGAATTACGGAGCCCTGACGGCACGGAACCCGAAATAGTAGTTGGCGTAGCTCGGGTAGAGGTAGCCGCGCTGCGAGCCACGGCAGTAGTTGGAGTTGTAGTCCCAGTTGCCGCCGCGCAGCAGACGATACGAACCAGTCGCAGGTCCGGTGGGGTTGGTCACGCTTCCTGATGAATAAGGCCCATACCAATCCTGGCACCACTCCCAAACATTGCCAAGCGTGTCATAGAGACCCAAGGCGTTTGGAAGTTTGCCGGCAACTGGTTGAGTGCCGTAGTTAGTCCAGTTTTGGTAGTACCACGCAATTGCGTTTACTTCGCCATAACGCGCAGTCGTAGTCCCTGCTCGACATGCGAATTCCCATTCAGCTTCGGTTGGCAAGCGCAAACCAGTCGCACTATTGAAACTTTGAATCGTGTCCCAAGAAACATTTTCAACAGGGTTGTTTGGCTGCCCAGAGAAAGCACTCGGATTGCTCCCCATCTTCGCCTGCCACTGAGCCTGAGTCACTTCGGTTTTGCCCATATAAAAAGCATTTGTCAAAGTCACTTGATGAGCAGGGCTTTCATCGCCGCCACACTCCGAATCGCCAGGACTGCATCCCATCATGAATGTCCCACCTGGCACCAACAGCATCTCGATGTTGCTTGAAGTGTCCTTGATTCTCCACGCAAATCCACTTGCCACAATCGCAGCACGAAGATTCGCGTCGGTCACAACCGCAGGGTCTGGCGCGGCTTCCAAGAGCGTTGCCCACGCGGGAACAACGATGGAGATATATGTAAACGCTCCACTTGCCGTCGCAGTTCCCTTCGCGCCTGTGACTTCGACTGATGCTGGTCCGACTGATCCTGCTGGAGTCACGGCAGTCACCGTGGTTGAATTCACTGCAACGACATCAGTCGCAGATACTCCGCCAACTTTGACGCTCGATGCACCGTTCAGAAAAGACCCAGTGATCGTGATCGCAGTACCACCAGAAAAAATCCCTTGATTGGGAGAGACTGATGCAATCGAAAGTTGAACATATGTGAAAGGAATTGGAGCGAGAAGTGTTCCTGCTGGGGTGACGACTGAAATCGGTACTTCACCAGCTGAGCCTGCAGGTGTGACTGCCTTGACAAGCGTTGGCGATAGAACTTGCAGACTGGTGCAATCAACTCCGCCAATCTTCACGGCAGTTGTTCCAGTCAGATTGGTTCCGTTTATCGTGATTTGAGTGCCGCCCAAGATCGAACCTTGCAGCGGAGTCACGGATGTAATCGTGCCTGGGCAAACTCCCCAAGCACCAAGAACGACCGCGAGGTCGACGCCGTTGACAAGACCATCGCCATTCGTATCAGCGCCGCCACAACTCCCCTGCCCCTGCGCCGAAGAAGTTGAAAGACCGAAAGTCATAGTGACTGCGGCGACGAGTGAAAGCAGAATTTTTAGCGATTTCATATATGGACTCCTGAAGTTGATCAACCGGAAAACCTGAACTGCTTTCAAGATAACCCCAAGAAGCGCAAAGTCCATATTTCTTTTACAGAAACTGGAATTGCGAAAATCCGATTCAAACCGCTCTAAGAAGGTTTTTTGCGAAGTAAAAGCTTGCTGATTTTCGTCGTTTTGCGGCCGACAGCCTTTACGGCCGACAGCGCTTGGGGTTTACGGGCAGAAAGCGACATGTCGTTTGCGGACCCCCGCTTACGGGCAGATCGGAGTACTGCAACCTTACGATTTGCCCGTAACAAAGGGGGTCGGATGATTCGCCGCCGCATGCAAGCGCCATGGAGTGTCGTTCATGGAACTCGTAGTTTCAGCGGCTCGTGAAGATTTTGACCCAGCCCGAAGCGACGTCGACGTGCTCGTCGACTTTCCAGATGGAACGACTGATTTGTTTGGATCATTCTTGGGACTTCGCGAGAGGACCTCGCTGCAATCCTCGCGCGCCCAGTCGATGTGATCACCATCCGCGGGGTTCGAAATCCGCTGCTCCTCGACTCGCTTCGGCGCGATGCGATTCTGCTCTATGCGGCGTGATCACCGCTAGCGATGACATCGTCGATCCGCGGCTTGTGTATGGACTCACGATCACCCGACTCCCGGCTCTCATCGCTTCAATTCGTAGTGTCATGTAAAGGTGTCGCGACCTATGCGACTATGAGGAGAGACTGCCGCTTGAGGTTTGCGGGCAGAAAGCGACACGCCGTTTGCGGACCCCCCCTGTCTATTGCCTGTCTACGGGCAAAAATGATCCAAAAACGAGCGTTTTTTGCCCGTAAACCCCCCCGCCACCCCCGGTTATTTTTTCGGTAGTAAGCCGCCGAGAATTGCCCTGAAATTCTCGCCAAAGACAAAGTTGTGTTCTGGCAAATCGAGACCCGCACGATTCTGATCAACATGACTGAAAATAATTTCAGTACGACCGATGTCGATCCATCCTCCACCGCGGTGATCAAACCTGCTGATCGTTCCGATGGTTGATGCGCCCATGTCATCGATGCGATCAATCTTCGCGTCATAACGAATCGATTGACCAGGAAAAACATCGCTCTCGAAAATTGCCTCGGTCACCTTCGCCAAGATCACCTTCTCTTTGAATTGCCGCACACTGCCAACCAAGATTCCTGCGGTCTGCGCCATACCTTCAAGCATCAAACTTGCGGGCATCATTGGTTGCGATGGACCATCATCGCCCTCTGGGAAATGTTGGTGCAAGTGATCTTCCGCAAGTGAAACATTCTTGATCGCAACAAGCCTTGCATTGGGCTCGTGCAATAAAATGGCGTCAATCCAAAGCCAGCGCATGCGTTACGCCGCGCGTCAGGCGGGCGCTCCTGCTTTCAACTTGTAGGCAACAAACTTGACGAGGCTGTCGACCGTGAAAACCTCGGAGACCTTTTCCAGCTTGGGATCAGCGGAAAATGCGGTGAAATCGACATGCGGCATTTTCTCTTTCAAGAGCGCAAGGCCAGCTGCGTTGACCACACCATCGGTGACATATTTGGGATCATTGATGTTGTCTGGGAAAAGTTCTCCCTGACCAATCTTGAAACCAAACGCCTTCTCGATACGGAAAACAATATCCAGAAAGTCGATCGACTCGGCGTGCAAATCGGTCGTCAAGCGTGCAGTTGGAGTGACTTCGTCATCATCCACACCAAGTGCATCAACCAAAACTCCCTGAACTTTTTTGAAAATCTCATCGTGACTCATTGACAAATTGAACCTCCTGTCAGAATTGAAGCGTCCGTACAAGACGCATTGTAAAGCGTCCACTTACTGCCGTATCCGACGACGATATCGCAGACCCCGCAGATGCGGCAGTCGCAATCTGTGAATGTCGCAATACCGTCGCACTGCCGCGGAAGACAACGCTTCCATCGTCTGTTTCCTTGTCAACGATCACTTCGCTGCGCAATCCTTCGCCGGGTCGCACGAAGTTGCCATACCGAAGAGCGCGAACTCCCCCAAGCACCATTCGCCGTGGAGCCCCATCACCCTTAGCTCGGTCGCGCGCTTCCAAGACCAAGCGGGCGGATTGCACCAGAGCCTCCAGCATGAAGACCCCTGGCAAGACATGGAACCCCGGAAAGTGATCCTGCAGATATTCCTCGGCCAAAGTCACATTTTTCAATGTGACGGCTCTATCTGGGCCGCATTCAAGAATCTGGTCTACAAGTCGAAAGTGCATGAATCCCAAGGCTAATTGATTCAGGGCGGCTTGTCCTGCCGATAATCAAGAATGGCAAAGAAGTCGCCCATGGCTATCGCACGCCCGAGCAACAGCTCGGGAATTCTCCCTCCCGCATCAATGACGAGGAAAATCCTCTGGTTGGCAGGTGCCGCATTGTGGCTTTATGCCACAGCTTGCCTCCTGAGTTTTTCCAGCTTCGACTGGCCGAGCCACACGGTTGCTGTGCAGCAATACCCGCCGAACAATTGGGGCGGACGAGTTGGCGCAGTGCTGGCGTATGGACTCTATGAAGCACTTGGATTTGGAATATGGGTGCCAGTGCTTTGCGGGGGATACGCACTTGGTGTGATCGCGACTGGCAGAGCGATACCACATCCGATTGTTCGATCGATTGGTGCGTGCATCGCAATGCTCTCGGTCTCGGCCTTACACGCTCTTTGGTTTCCGCACTTCGGATCTTTGGCCGGAGCGGAAGCGGGATTGGTTCCAGGATGGATGGCAAATCAGATTTGGGGACGCTTCGGTCCCATCGGATCGAACATCATTGTTCTTTCAGGTTGTCTGATTGGATTCATCGTGGCAGTTGATGAAATTGTTATGGCTCTCCCGGGTGCGCTTGTGAAAGCTGTGCAGGCACTCGATCCAGTTTGGAATGTTGACTACAAGGGAATGCTCGGCCGTGTCTTTGGCGGTCGAAAGGGAACTCGTCTCCAACCAGCAATGATTGGTGTTGATGGCGACGAGTTGAATGATGGGGCGGACGTTGCGGAAAAGGAAATTGTGGAGAGTGCGCTGGATCGTCGTCGTCGTCTGGTGCGAGAATCGCGTCAGGCGGCGACGGCGGCCAGCCTTGGTGTTGTCATCGAATCAGATGATGACGAAGAAGTGAGCGAGGCATATTCGCCCGCTGCGAAGACGAAAGAAGCAAAATCCAAAGCAGTAAAAGAGTCAGATTCCCCTGATATTTTAGCAGAAATCGCAGATGCGGAAGAGGTCGAAGCAGCGCGCCCTGCACTGAGTGCGCAAGATCTTCGAGAACGAATTGCGCGCATGCCTGTGCGAATGGCGGGCATAACCAAAGTGCTTGCACGCGACGAAGACATTCCGCGCGAAGTGGATTACACCGGATACAAGTTTCCAACGCTTGACCTTCTGGAAGAGCCCGAGGAAAATTTCTCTGCGCGTATGGAAGGTTTCGTGCGCGAGCAAGCTGGAGTGCTGACAGAAACTCTGCGGACATATCAACTCGATGGTGAAGTTGTTGGAATTGAAAGTGGTCCAGTCGTCACGCTCTATTCTGTAGAGCTCGCACCGGGAACTCGCGTCGCTCGTTTGGAAACGATTGCCAAGGACATCGCGCGCGCGCTCAGCGCTCCAAACATTCGCATCATTCCAAATATGACCGGCAAGACCGCGGTCGGAATCGAAGTGCCAAATCGTCAGAAGGAAAAAGTTCGCCTGCGAGAATTGATGTCCAGCGGACACGCCGAAGGAATGCGACTGCCAATGTTCTTGGGCAAAGACAGTTCTGGCGAGCCTTTGGTTCTGGACTTGACCCGCATGCCTCACGTGTTGATCGCGGGAACAACTGGATCTGGAAAGTCCGTCTGCATGAACAGCATCATCATGAGTTGGATCTATACCAAGCGACCAGATGAATTGAAGTTGGTCTTGGTCGATCCGAAGATGGTCGAGATGAGTCAGTTTGCGGACATCCCCCACTTGATGGCTCCAGTCGTGACGGACATGAATCACGCAGCGGGAATTTTGGAATGGACCGTCAGCAAGATGGAAGAGCGATACGAACTCTTCAGATCGACCGGAGTTCGCGACATTTTGGGTTACAACGCGCTTGGAGAAGAGGCAATTTTCGCCAAGTTGAACCCCGTTGACGACGCTGCAAAGGCACGAATCCCCAAGAAATTGCCATATATGGTCTTTGTGATCGACGAGTTGGCGGACCTTATGTTGACCAACAAGGAAGTCGAAACGCACATCGTGCGCATCGCTCAGAAGGCACGCGCGGTGGGCATCCACTTGGTGCTTGCCACACAGCGACCTCAGGCGAATGTTGTGACAGGACTGATTAAGGCGAATATGCCCTGCCGAATCGGATTCAAAGTGGCAAGTGGTATGGACAGTCGAATTGTGCTCGACCAAAAGGGCGCAGAATTGCTCTTGGGCCAAGGCGACATGATGGTGGTGACTCCATCGGGCAGTGGCGAACTTCGACGATGCCAAGGCACGCTTGTCACCGACAATGAAACCCGCAAGGTGGTCAACTTCTTGAAGGATGTTGCCGCTCCAAGCTTCGAGCGAAGTCTGCTTGCTGTAAAGAGTTCCGCTCATAATTCTGGGCAAGGTTCTGGCCATGGGAATCCTGGCGAAGGTGGCGAAGTTGATCCCAATGAACGCGATCCAATGTTCGACCGAGCGGTTGACATCCTCATCGAAACTGGTCGTGGATCGGTCAGTCTTTTGCAGCGCCGACTTGCGATTGGATATGGCCGAGCATCGCGATTGGTCGACCAGATGTCGATGGCTGGAATTCTCTCCGACCACAAGGGTTCGGTCGCTCGCGAAGTGTTGATCACAGGCGACGATTGGGCGCGCATGAAAGCGATGGAGGCTGGCGGAGAAGATGCCGACGGGATGAGTGGCGGGATGAGTGGCGAGAGAGACGGAGAGAGAGACGGAGAGTTGACCGTGGAGCCAGTCTCGGACGAGTGAGTTTGCCCAAGTGAGATTTTGGGGCTTTTTTGCGGTTTTGCACTTGTTATTTGTCGCCGATCGTGTGTAATGGACTCCGTCACAAATTGGCGTCGGCGCGACTTGGTGCGAGTGGCTTGAAACGGATTTCTTGTACTCGCGGATTGCTGGAGAAATGCTGAGCGCGCCTCCCAAGGAAGGGTGCCCTGATGATCGCAAAACCTACTCCCGCTCAATCCAATGCATACGACTTGCGTCGCGCTGATGGCTCGATGATTCATGGAATGACTCCAAAGGATATTCGCCAGATGGCTCTGGCAAATGATCTGTATGCGGATGACATGATTTGCAAGACGGGTGATGATCGATGGCGATCTGCTGCAACATTGTCGGGACTTCCGATTCGCACCCGACCAGAGATTGTGGTGGAGGCCGCGCCGATTGCGGTGGAGGCCGCGCCGATTGCGGCCGTCGAGCCAATCAAGCAAATTGTTGAAGTGGTTCCTGATCCGCAGATCGAACAAGCGAATCATCGTGCGGAACAATTGCAAAGTGCGTGCGATCAACTCTTGAACGAACGCGATGAATTTTTGCAGCGAAGCGATGATGCGCGCCGTGAAAGTGAACGAGCAAATGTGGAGATTGAACGCGCACGCGGCGAAATTAGACGGCTGCAAAGCGAGAGCGCTGCGATGATCGACCAGAGCAACCGCTCACAAAATGAAGTCGATCGATTGAGTGCAGCTGTCGAAGCAGCACTCGATGATGCCGAACGATTTTCGCAGGCAAGCGAGCAGGCTCTAAGCAAGATCGAGAAACTTTCCAGCGTGTATGCGAAAGCGTGTGATGAGATTGATCGACTGCAGAGCGAAAACGGCGACATTCTTGCAAGATTTGACCAGTTGACTGCGCAAGCTGCGCAGGGAGCTGTACTGCAAAAAACGATCGATCAACTTCGACAGGAGAACGCCACGCGAAATCAGGCGGCGCGCGAAGCAGACGAAGCGCACGAATCCAAGAGCACGCAATTGCTTGGGAAAATCCGCGACTTGTCCGAGCAAGTACGCGTGCGACTCGATCCATCCGTAGGACTCGCATTGGAAGAAGCTGTGCGCGAACGCGACGTGGCCCTGCAGCATGTTGAAGAAGCAATCGCAGACCGCGAAGAACTTGTGGCATCGCTTGGACACTCGCAAGATGCAATTCTCGCTGGCGAAGATCTGCGCCGTGCGCTTGAAAAGACAATCGCAACACTCAAGACAACAGTGACCGAGCATGCAGATCAACTGACGCAAACTCGCGCGACGGTTGCTGAATCTCGCACGGCATACGCCGCGTTGGTGGCGCGAACCGAAATCGCAGAAGCTATCGCAAGCGAGGCGGATCACGCCAAAGCGGAAGCGAAAGTGTGGATTGGTCGAGCCACGGAACAACGTGATCACGCAATGAAAGAACGCGACGCGGCTCTTGCAGATCGCACCGCAGCTTTGACAGAGCGCGATTCGACTCGACTTGCTGTTGGTGCGACTCAGACTGACTTGGTGAAAGTGCGCCGCGAATTTGACGCTTTGCGAAGTGACTTTGATTCTGCGTGTATCGCACTGACGGAACAAACTGCGCGTGCTGCTGGTCTGGAAAATGCTATCGCCACGATGCGTGCGCAGAATCAGGAATTGACTGTCGAGCGTGATGGGCGAACTGAAGATGTTGCGCACTTGAACGAAGAAATTCAACGTTTGGATCAACAGTTGCAAGAGCAAAATCGTCGTGGCGGCGACCTGGTACAGAAACTTGCGGCAATCGAATTTCTTGCGGCAGAAATGGAAATTGATCGAGACAGTGCGCGAAGTGAAGCGGCTGCGCTTCAGGGCGATCTTGCCACAGCGCGTGAAGCAGTCGCTTTGGAATCTCAACGTCAAGCGGGACTTGAACGAGAACTTGCCGAAGAACGATCGCGAATCGTTGCGCGCGACGAATTGATTTTCCGGGAATCTTTGCGCAGCGAGCAACGTGAAACTGAAAACCGAAAATTGAGCGCTGATATTGCGGCTATTCGTGCGGACTTCGATACGCAACTGCGACGAGCAGACGATGCGACTGGTCAGGTCGCGGCAGTTCAACGCGATTTGCAGGCTTCGAAAGTTCTTGTTGCGGCCCAAACCGCAGAGATGGTTCAAGCGCATCAAGAACTTGAAAATCTGACAAGCCTCGAACAATCTGCGCGCGCATCGTTGACAGCCGCAAGTCGAGAGCGCGACGAACTTGCAGCGGCACTCGCAACTGCTCATGCCGCAGTTGCATCGCGCGAACAACAAGTTTCTGCGGAGCGTGGTCTACGCGATCAAGCCGAAGGGAGTTCGCGACAACTGTTGACGAGTTATGAAAAATTGGCTGACGACACGGGTCGCCGAATCACCGATCTCGAAATCAAACTTTCTGAAGCTGGACATGACATGCAGGCGGTTCGTGTTCGCGAAGAACATTTGATCGCATCACTCGCCGAAGCACACGCGCAATCGAAAATTGTCGCACAGAAGATGACGAGCATCGAAGAGCAGCGCACTGCGATGACTCGTGACAGAGATTCTCATGCGAAGCGAGCTGGCGCAGAAGCGTCCGCACGTGCAGCAGCCGAAGACAAGATCAACAGTGCTAATGAAAGAGCGAACAAAGCCGAGCGCGATGCACGAGCGACGCACGAACGATCTGTCCAAGCTGCGATGATCGCACTCAACGGTTCGAAGCAGCGTCTCGACGAGGATTATGCCCAGTCCAGAGCAGAGATTGATGTTCTCGAGCAACTCGTTGCAGAATCCAGCAAGCGACTGATCGCTTCGGGTGGAACGATTCCTGGCGTGCCGCTTCTTCCGCGCGAAGCTTCGGCGAAAGTTGCCGCCGATGCGAAAGCTGCGGCAGAATCCGCGGCTTCGCTTGCTGCGCATGTCATGCAAAATGCAGCGCAGCCTTTGCAGTCTCAGCGAATCGAAACCCCCGTCCGTTCCCCAGCACCACCAGTCAACTTTCGCATGATCGATGGCGGAGTTGATGACACCGCTCCATCTCGGCCACAGGCGGCGCGTTCAAGCAGTGTGCAAAACACAACGGGTCGAATGGGCGGACAGCGTGAACGTGTCTCTCAGCCAAACTCGCAAAAATCTTCGTCGTCATCCGACGACGATTCTAGTTCTAGTCCCACTTCTCAAGTCGCAAAGCCGCCGCCAACAAATATTGCGCAGACCAACACGTCGCGTCGCACTGTTTCTCAAGCAGCCGTGGACGAAGCATGGCTTGACGATCATTGCGCAGCAGATGTTGCCGAGATTGCCCCCAGAAGCATCGGACTCGTTTCAATCACTGCACTTGGAATTGTCATCACTGCGACCATTTCTGCGCTCCCAGAATTTCACGCACTCGATTTGCGCGCCGCATTCACCCGCATCGCAGGATGGGTGATTGCGGTACCAGCAATCATTGCGATCGTGCAACTCATTACGACTCGATGCGAACCAATTCTCGCTCGTCGAATTCCGACTCTTGCCGCAATCATGCTCTTGATTGCGCCTCTTTCAAATCTTGCCTTCGGATCTGCGCCATGGATTGGCACTTGGCTACTTGCTGCAATCGCCGCATTGCCTTGGATGATGTGTTATGCCGCGTGGCCAGATGCAAGACAAGTGCAAGGATGTCGATCAAATGACCTGATTGTCAGCGCGTTCGCAAGCCGCGCTTCTGCGGCATCGATGATCAGCGGACTTCTTGCGATCATCGGCATTGCAGTGACACTTGTGCCATGGACGCTCAGTTCACTTGCGAATAATTCTGGAGTAATCGCATCCACCGCAATTGCTTCTCCCGTTGGAGGAATCTTTGCGCTGCTGATGGTCGCTTTGATTGTCGCACATCTCACTCAATCGCTTCGATCGCATGCTCCACTTGTTGCGTGGAGCGCACTGGCAGTTTGTGCGACATTCTTCTGTGCATCATGCGCATCGCTTGGAATCGACGGCGCGCTGACAACCATTGCCCCCGCTGCTTGGATCGCGCTCTTCGCAGCATGGTCTGCAATCGCAGCGAGTTCGCTTGCATCGGCGCATTCGCCACGACATATTGCAGCAGCGATAGAAGGAATCATTGAAGATGATGCGCCATCACTTGTCGCACACGAACGAATCAATGCTGCCTGTGTTATGGCGCTGACTGCGCTTCTGCCGATTCTTCCTGCGCTCACATCCTTCCATCTCGTTCGTGGACGATCGCGCCGTGCCGAAAGTCAACTTCGATCTCTGGCCAACTTCGAACTTTGGTTTGCGGTTTTACTTGCGATGAATCTCTTGGTCGCTTTCATTTTTCCCGCGCCAATTGGCGCTTCTGTTTTTCTAGGACTGATCACAGCGCACGCAGCGATTTGTCTCGGTGCTGCGATCACTGTCGGCGCGGATCGCTTCGTCCGATTCCCTTCTCCCGCTGCTCTGCTCGCTCGACCAGGCGGCGGACTCGATCTTCCACTTCCACTCGTGACCGTTCAGCGCACCGCAGAAAATTCTCCGCACAGACCCATTGTGCATCCATGCGGCACAACAACTTGGGGAATCGTCACGCTTGCACTCGGCGCACTCGCAGTCGAAAGTGTCACGCGCAATCCAGCGCTTGCATTCTCGCTGGGACCAATTGTTGGACTTGCAATTTGGCTTCCATCTTTGATCGCATCGCGCTGCAGACACCAAGACACGCTTGTACTCAGCGGCCTTGCGACAGCGATGGTGGTGATCGTCATTGCCGCCGGATTCATCCTTGATACCGCTGTAAATCCAGATGAAATTCCAATGATGGTTGCAATTGCTGGAGCAGCCGCTGGTGTTTGGGCCCTGTTGGTTGGTTGGGCATTCAAGGGAATGACTCAACTTGCGACACTCGCGCGCGCTTCTGCGCAGATGGAAGTCGACGAAATGGGCGAAACGATTGCGCCAATTGAACACCCACTTGCTGCAAGACGCCGCGAGAGTCTGATGCGACGCGTCGTGATCGGCGCATCTGGAGTGACCGCGGCATCGACATTGATTGCCGTCATTCCAATGTCGGCACCAATCATTTTTTCTCCCCTGTTTGTCTGCGGCGTACTCTCATTGTCGCTCGCCGCGACGGTTTGGCTGATTGCAAATCTGCGTGATCGAAGCAACCTTATTGCAAACGCTGGCCTCTTCACCACGATGATGGTGGCAAGTTCATTCTTCGCTGCATTACCACTTTTCTTCCGCGCTGCAGAACTTGGCGCGCTGGCTGCATTGAGCGCGCTTCCATTTTGCGCAGTTGCCGCCATCTCTGCACTCTTGACCGCGGGAATTATCAATACACTTCGAGAACCAAAGTCATTGATACACGAACGCAAGACTGCAACGCGCAAGTCCACGCCTGCACGACGAAAGACAGGAAGCAACCGAAAGCAACTCGCTTCATGAGCAACATTACAAATGAAATCATCGAACTCGGTCTCATTGCGGCAATCGAACAAGCTGAAAACAGCTGGCGTGAAGGCGGTATACCAATCGGATCAACACTGCTGAACGAAGATGGAGTCATCGTTGCGCGCGGCCACAATCAGCGCGTGCAATCTGGCGATCCAACTGCGCATGCCGAAGTCGACTGTGTTCGCAAAGCTGGTCGACGGCGCGATTGGCATCGACTGACGCTGATCTCAACACTCTCGCCTTGCGCGATGTGTTCAGGCACAACGATCCTCTTTAAGATTCCCCGCGTGATCATCGGCGAGAACAAAACTTTTCTCGGTGCCGAGGATTGGATGATCAAGTGCGGCATCGTGCTGACCGTGCTCGACGATCCGCGTTGCATCGCATTGATGGAAAGAATGAAGCGCGAAAAGCCAGACTTGTGGGCCGAAGACATCGGCGAATAAACGCTCATCCACCCGAGAGCGTTCTTTGCAGGCCTTCTGCGAATTGAATCACAGGCTCGTATCCAATCAACGCCTTCGCTCTATCAATCGAAGCCATGCTGTCGCGCACATCGCCTTGACGGGTCGGTGCGAATGTCGCCAAAATCTTTGTTCCCAAAATTGCGTTCATCTGATCGAGCAAGTCGAGCAGCGTAAACTTTGAACCGCATCCGATGTTCATCATTTCGCCCTGCAACTTTTGCGTCGAAGATCCTGCAAGCAAATTGGCGTGGACTGCATTGTCGACATGAGTAAAGTCTCGTGTTTGTCTGCCATCGCCAAAGATCGTCGGAGACATTCCCTGTCGCAAACTTGTTGCGAACTTTGGAATCACAGCGGCATACTGCGAATCTGGTCGCTGCCGCGGCCCGAAGATATTGAAGTATCGCAAGCTGACTGCTGAGAGACCATAACAAATGCTCCATGCGCGGCACAGATGCTCCCCTTCCAACTTTGTCACCGCATACGGCGAAAGTGGATCAGGCGACATCGTTTCAATCTTTGGAAGCGTGGGAGTGTTTCCATAAGCCGAACTGGATGCGGAATAGACCACGCGACCAACACCACCATGTCGCGCAGCTTCCAGAACCGCCATCGTTCCAGTTGCGTTTGCTTCTTGAAACTTCATCGGATTTTCGACAGACGCTGGCACAGATCCGAGCGCTGCAAGGTGAAAAACAATTTTCGCGCCCTTGACCGCGCTTTGTATCGCTGACGAATCAAGAATGCTTGCCTCGATGAATGTGACGCGTTCAGAACTTCGCTCGATGTTCTCGCGCCGACCATTGGACAAATTATCGATGACGGTGACCTTTGCACCCAATTGATCAAGTGCAGCAACAATGTGCGAACCAATAAATCCCGCTCCACCAGTCACGCAAACTGGACACTCTGCATACGCCGCGCGATGCTGAGAAAGCCAGTGGCCAGCAGTGGTCACTATCAGTTTTTCCAGGATTGTTTGAAGGTCTTTAATGCAGCAACAAACTTTTCGTCAAGACCCTTGAAGGACTTCGCCGCGGCGAGTTCGTCGCGCAAAGCCTTCTGTGGTCCGCGGAAATAATCAAGCATATTGCTTTCGAACTGACTGACCTTTTCCTTCACAACATCGTCCATGAATCCCTTGGATCCGGCAAACATCGAAAGGCACTGGTCGATCGTGTCGAATGGACTGTATTGACCTTGCTTGAGAAGTTCGACCATGCGTGCGCCGCGCGCAAGTTGGCGCGTCGATGCTTGATCGAGTTCGGTTCCAAGCTGGGCGAATGCTTCCAGTTCTCGGTATGCAGCAAGATCGAGTCGCAGCGAACCGGCGACTTCTTTCATTGCCTTGATCTGCGCAGCTCCACCGACGCGACTGACGGAGATTCCCACGTTGATCGCGGGTCGCACACCTGCCGAGAAAAGTTCTGGCTGCAAATAAATCTGACCGTCAGTGATGGAAATCACGTTGGTTGGGATGTATGCAGAGACGTCGCCTTCTTGCGTTTCGATGATTGGCAAAGCAGTCAGCGATCCGCCGCCGTTTTCCTTGGAGAGTTTCGTTGATCGCTCAAGCAATCGCGAATGCAGATAGAAAACGTCGCCGGGATATGCCTCGCGACCTGGTGGACGACGAAGCAACAAAGATAGTTCGCGGTATGCAACGGCCTGCTTCGACAAATCGTCATAGACGCAGAGCACATGCTTTGGTCCGGTGTATGAAGGGTCTTTGCCCTTCCACATAAAATATTCGCCCATCGCACATCCGGAGTACGGAGCGATGTATTGCATCGGCGCGGAAGATGCTGCGCCTGCATTGACGACAATGGTGTAATCCATCGCGCCATTTTTCTTCAGCACATCAACAACACTTGCGACAGTCGAATCTTTCTGGCCGACTGCAACATAGATGCACACGACTGCATCGGGAGTTCCCCAATACTGTCGTTGATTGATGATGCAATCCAAGCAGATCGCTGTCTTGCCAGTCTTGCGATCACCGATGACAAGTTCGCGTTGACCACGACCCACGGGAACCATCGCATCGATGGCTTTGATGCCGAACTGCATCGGTTCCTTGACGGGCTGACGCGCTGCGATTCCAGGAGCGACGATGTCGACCTTCCCAGTTTCAGTTGTTCCCAGCGGCGCTCCACCATCAAGTGGCTTGCCCAGCGGATCCACAACGCGTCCAAGAAGTTGCGGACCAACAGGAACTTCCAGAAGTCTTCCAGTCGAACGAACTGTATCGCCTTCGCGAACGCCAGTTGCATCGCCGAAAAGCGCAGCGCCGACTGTGTCAGATTCCAAGTTCATAACTTGGCCCATGACCGTTCCACCTTGTGATTCGAATTCGACCAGTTCGCCGGACATGACCTTGCCCAGTCCATAGATTCTGGCGATTCCGTCGCCGACTTCAACGACCTGTCCGACATCGCTGACTTCCAGCGTGCTGCCGAATTGTTCGATCTCTTGGCGAATGACTGATGCGATTTCGTCTGTCTTGATCTTCATAGTTGTTTCCTCTTAAGAACGAGCATTAAAAAATAGTTCAGGAGATGAATCTCTTTGAGTCGCTGCGAACAGCCGCGCCTCCAGATTCAATAATGGTTTCTTGCAATCGACGCAGTTGAGTCGCAACCGATCCATCCACAAGTTGGTCTGCGATGCGCAACTTGATTCCACCGATCATGGACTTCTCTGCGTAATAATGAAAAATCGCTTCGCTGCCGATGGTCGCGCGCAACTTCTCGCGCATCAATGTTTCGGTTGCTTCGCCCATCGGTTGACCATCGACCGTATAGACATCGACTTCTGTCTTGCCGAACAATTTCTGAAGAAGCGTGTCGTATGCCTTTCCCATCGAAAGCAGATGACCGAGGCGTCCCTTGTGATTCACAATTCGCACAAATCGATAGATCGCATCGCTGACTCGACCCTTCAGAACACGTTCAATCGTTGCAGTTCGCGCAGCACGAGCAACCGCTGGCGATCCAAGAAATTCTACGAATGCTTTATTTGCACCGATCACTTCGCAGAGTGCATCAAGTTCTTCGCCAATTTCTTGGGCGCGAGAATTGCCGCCTTCTTTCACAGCCAATTCCAACAATGCGTTGGCGTAGACGGTGGCGATTTTATCAGTGGCAATCATAAAAACTCAGTTGCGCTTGCTAGGCCCAGACCCAGACATTGTGGACATTGTGGACATTCCTGCCATCGACTCTTCGATCATTCGCTTCTGATCTGCGGGATTGATCTCACGCTTCAAAATACGACCAGCAATGGAAACCGCCAGAGTAGCCGCGTGAGATTCGAGTTCTGCGATGGCTGCACGCCGCGCATTTTCGATTTCTTCGCCTGCGCGACGAGCACGTTCTGCCAAATCTGCTTCGCTCTTTGCTCGAATCTCGTCACCCATCCGAACCGCTTCGGACTTTGCCTCGCGGATCATTTGAGCAGCTTGTTCAAGCGCTTCAGCGAGTTTCTGTTCGAACTCTTTCTGCTTGGCTGCAGCAACAGCGCGAGCTGCTTCTGCAGATTCGATCTCGTGCAAGATCTTTGCATTGCGATCATCGAGTCCCTTCAGGATTTTCGGCCAGACAAATACACCAAGCGCAATCGCAACCACCGAAAACACCACGATAGTGGTGATAAACGGCAGCAAGTTGAATGCGAGCGGATCAGTAGAAGCGATCAACATCAGACAATCTCCTCAGAGGTTTCCAAAGGAATCCAAGCCAATGCATGCAAGGGCATGCGAACAAAGAAACTCTGTTCGATCACTTGAAGTTGAGGAATCCGGCGACCACAGCGAAAAGTGCAACACCTTCGATGAGAGCAGCGGTCAAAATCATATTGATGAAAATTCGTGTCGCCATCTCAGGCTGACGAGCAATAGACTCGACTGCACTGCCACCGATACGACCAATTCCAATGGCTGCACCGATTGCTGCAAGACCGCAGGCCAATCCAGCACCGATTGCTTTACCCCAATTCGCAGCAGCGATTTTGGCAATCTCCGCAGCGTTCGCAGCAGCGACTTTGGCAATCTCAGCGGCGGCTGGATCAACTGCATCCGCAGCTGATGCGAGGTTGACGAATACTGTTCCGGCGATCAAGGCAAGAGTGAAATGAGCGAGCTTCATGGGTGTCGATTCTCCAGTGGGTTAAGTGCAGTTTTGATACGTGATTCAGGAATGAAACTTGCTGGCGAACATCGCCCGCAAGGGGTGGGCAATATACAGAGTTCTCTTAGTGTGCGGCAGTCGTGACAGAAGCGTCATGACCTTGATGGGTTCCGTGCTCAGAATGACCCTCTTCCTCTTCATGAGCCATCAGGCTGATAAAGACAGCGGTCAAAAACATGAAAATAAAGGATTGCAGAACAGCCACGAAAACTTCGAGGAATGTGATCAAAATCGCGCCAATACCGCTGACGATGGTGATGCCGCCGACGGCAAATATGCCCAAGCCAGCCTTGATGGCCATCGCACCGAACATCGTCAAGGTGATCAATAGCGTGTGCCCAGCGACCATGTTGGCAAAGAGTCGAATCGCCAAGGCTGCGGGCTTCACAAAGAGGCCGAAAAATTCAACAACGAAGATGATCGGAACGACGAGCCAGAGAAAGATTGATCCGTGAACCAGTTCGTGTCCGCCGCACAAATGTTCCAGCCATCCTTTGACTCCAAGTTCTCGGAATCCCTGAAACTGAATGACGATGAACGAGACAAGAGCCAATCCACCCGTCACTGAAATGCTTGCCGTCGCAGCGCCGCCAAAGATTGCAGAGGTTTCATGTTCTGCAATGTCAAATTTCTTACCCATCAATCCATAGATCGCATCTTGGATGTCAACGAATGGGATCAAACCCACTATATTTAGCGCTAAAATGAAGAAAAAGAGCGAAAGCAAGAATGAGAGATATCGCTTGGTCAATCGCTCGCCCATCACTGGAATGAGCATCTCATTTCGCAAATAGACGACCACAACTTCAACGAGTGCTGCGAATGAACCAATCGGAATGAAGCGACGATTGCCCATCTCAACAGGACCGGTTGCGATTGACTTTGCGGCCTTGTGCATCAAAAGATAAAGCACAATTGCACAACCGATCAGTGTGATCATGCTGAGCATGACTGGTTGATCAAATAAGCTGAATCCAAGGACTCCCTTGTCGACAATGTGGCCGATTGGATCTGACTCGCTTGCTAGAAAAACTGACATTCGCCACGCACCTCAAAGTCGGATGTGTTATTGCCGCGCGTCGCCGACTGCGGCGCGAGGCAAACTCAAGGCAATCATGCCCACTTCAGCAAGAACAACTGCGAAGTAGCAAGCCCCCACCGCCACCACAAACTGGCTTTTATCACAGGGGGCTTGGGAGTATAACGCCAGGCTTGCAAGAGGGGTCAACAGCAGGCGAAAGACCGTTCCCGCAAGCCAGACTGTGATGAGGTCGATCGCAAAACGTGGCCGCCAGGGTGCGGTGATCACCCACCCAAGAAGGGCAACGGGTACCACCGCAACCACTGCTCTTGCAGCCATTTGCCAACCTTCCCATCCCCAAAGTGGGGCGCAAATCGACCACAAAATCGCAACGAAGGATGCAACAACGATGATTCCAAACATTATCTTCAGCCAGGGAATTTTCAGCAGTGGCCCGAGGTTTGAACTGGGCGTAGGGACAGTTTTTGGCACAGAATTTGCGGCAGACTGTGGATTGGCATCAATCATGGCTTTCATCTCTGTTCTTCCATTTTTCCTGCAGAACCGGCCGCGTCGGTTTCGTTCCTTTGGATTTGTTCATTCGGTCGAGTGCAGAATTCAACTTTAAAGCGCCTCGAATGAGCGTGTATGTCGCCACTGCCAATCCGCATCCTGTCCCAATGAGTGCACCAATAGTTTCGTCTCCCAGCCATCTTCCAACGATCCAACCAAAGAAGGCGCCCGCAAGCATTTCTGTGACGAATTGCCAGCCAAGTCCCATCATTTTCCACCCTATGCGCACCTGCGCCTGTTCATCTTGCACGCCCGTGCTAGATGCAGAACCAATCGAAGATGACTTTTTGGAATCCAAGAGTGCATAGTAATGACTCGCGGCGGTGACTCACTGCAGTGAAGCGGTGGCTACTATCCTCTCCCGCTATGTCGATCCCAGACGATCAAATTGTCGATGTCACTCCGAAGCCTCTCACCTTGAGCGAGAGTCTCTTCGTCCCCAGCATCATCAAAGGTCTCGGCACAACTCTGCGACATTTTTTCGAAAATGTCGGGCGTGATGGAACGAATAAGAAAAACTTGTGGGTCGTGCAATATCCAGAACAGAAGCGCGACGATCGACCAGTCGAAGAAGGTGGACAGTTTCGGCCGACCTTCCGCGGTGTTCACCGTTTGAATAAAGATGAAGATGGTCGCGTTCGATGCGTTGCATGTTTCATGTGCGCGACTGCTTGCCCAGCAAATTGCATTCACATCGTGGCTGAAGAAAGCCCTTGGGAAGACCGCGAAAAATATCCCAAGCAATTTGATATCGACGAACTGCGCTGCATTTATTGCGGCATGTGCGAAGAAGCATGCCCAGTTGATGCGATCGAATTGACCCCGCACTATGAAGTTTCAGGATTGACTCGCGCAGAGTTGATCTTCGATAAGTCGAAGTTGCTTGAAATCTATGATCACACGGTTGCTGAAAAGCCAATGTGATTGCGAGAGGCCGGCGGCTCGACTGAATTTCTTTCTTTTTATTTCCCAAACATCTTTATCAAATCTCCCACTCCTTTGCCAATCTTTTTCGCATCAAGCGTAGATGCATCAAAGACCATCTTGACTTGACTCTGCAGCGGAACGGGCTTGCCATCAACATCACCTAAAGGTCCTGAAAGTGTGATGTCGACTTGCACAAGATCGCCTGGATCTATCGGTAATGTCTTGATCGCCTCGCTGAGTTGTTGCGCAGTCGAAGACAACGGGCCCGATGCACCACCAATCGATCGACCAAGCGACGAGAGCGGATATCGACAGGTAATCGCATTTGCATATGGCGGCGTCTTGCCAAGATTGATATCGCCTGACAACTTCAGTACCTGCTGCCATTGGTCGCCAAATTTGCCTGCTTTCACGATGAAATCTTTGTATTTCAAGCTGCCCTTGCGCACCGTGACCACCAGCGGTTCGATGAGCGCAGGGATCGTGTCCGACTTTGCATCTTGCGCCAAAGCAAGCATTCCCAGGAATTGATTACTTCGCACGACTTCGACATCACCCACATCAACGCGCGCATCAAGATCAAGTTTCGCCAACTGCCCATCGAGCGGATAGGCAGCCTGCGAAACTTGCAATCGAATGGGCGGGGCTTTTCGAATATCCGCGAGAACTGGATTCATCGGCTCGAGAAGTCTGCGCTGCAGGACTTTGTTGATTGTAAAAGTGACCGCCAATGGATTTGCCGCGGTAATAAACACCATGCCACTTGAGATATCAACCTTGGGGGCGACGACTGACAAATACTGTGTCTTCAAATCGGCCTTGACCACAGTTGTCTGAATTCCGTTGGGAGCGATGACAACATTCGCATCAACAGATGCGTCGATTTCTGGGCCAAGCGCTTCAACCATTTGCCCACCCTGACCTGCGGCAGCATCGACGATCGCCGTCGGAACTTTTACGCATCGAACTTGCGCAGTCCACGCACCAGCGAGAACATCAAAGATTCCAGCCGCATTGGAAAGTTTTTGACCACTCGCTTGCGCTGTGATCGACCCGGTCTTTTCCCCGCCGCTCGTCAACGAGAGCGTCATCGAATCTGACAATCGAGGCGATTTAATTTCTGCATGCGTTGCGCCAAGTGCCACGATGGGCTTTCCCTTGGGTTCAACTTCGATCGCAGCAAGATCAAGTGACACATCGCAAGAGCCATTGAGCATTCCACTTGCAGGCATGATCAGCGATTTGATATGAGCACTCAAATCAATGGATCCCAAACGAGTCAGCGCTGCAGATGCGTCTTTCGTGCCATTCATCCAATCAACCAATGAAAGTGCGAGCGCGCCAGGAATCTTGACTTGCATTTCGCTTGCTTGAAGCGTGAGAGGAGTTGTAACTGCGCCCCCGACTGCTCCAGCCGAAGCATCGCTGGCGAAGAGCGAGCGCAAGTCTCCGCTTGCCGCGATTCCAAGAGAAATCGGCCCTGGAGCAGAATCGCCAACTTGAAATGTTCCATTCAGTCCAGCATTCAATTCGCGGTCAAATCCTGCTGATTTCATCGTGAATGCAATCGCTCCCATCGAAAGTTTCTGCTTGCCCGCAGGTTCAATGGCGATCGCTGCGAGATCCATTCGAAGATCAACCGCACCACTTGTCGCTGCACCTGTAGGCAGCGAGAGAGAATTGATATTGAAGGCAGCGTTGATATCGCCGAGCTGTGTGATGGATTTCGAGAGCGAATCCGATCCACCATTCCAATCTGCCAACGCGATTGCCAACGCGCCGGGGATCTTGATCGAGAGCGTGCTTGCCTTCAGTGCCAACGGATGATCCTTGCCATCAGAAGATGCTCCGAGAAGCGAACGAAGATCACCGTTCGCATCAAGCGCGAGAGAAAGATTTCCCGCCGCACCAGAACCAACTTTGAACTTCCCTGCGATCGAACCCTGAGCGCGTTCAGCCAGTCGGGGGCTCTTGACGCTCATCGTGATTTTTTCGAATGCAATTGCTGCGCGATTTGGAGGAGCGATTGATCCTGGCTCCACAACAACATTCATGACAACAGATGCATCTTCCGCGCGACCAGTCCAGCGACAACTTTCAATGTCAATCGATCCGATAATGGATCTTCCACCAGTTTGAGCAACAAGCGGACGCCAATCAACTCCGGTTCGCAAGCCGAGTGCTTGCTCTACGATTTCTGCAGGAACATCGAAACTTCCAGTCGTTTTCGCGATATCTATTTGCGCAGCAGTTGGCGCGCCGTTTGCATCTGCAGCGACTTTTCCTGGAGTGAGAGTCCCCGAACTCTTCAATGCGAGTCGTGGCAGACTGATGTCTGTAGTGAATGCATCCTTCGTCAGTTCGCGATTGAAAGAACCTTTCACAGTTCCTGGGCCAACGAGTGCTGCGCTGCCCTCGCCCGCATCAATCATTGCCGCCAGCGTGTCGCCTTGTGAGATTGCCACATCGAATGTCGATTGAAATACAGCGCTTGCAAAGTCTGGCAATCGCACAGTCGCTGCGATTGTTGCGGCGTCACGCCCAGGATTCGTTGCACTTGGCATCTGCATCAACTTGAGACCCACCTGTGCATCAACTCCACCGATTGAACCATCTGCGCGCGTTGAAAGCGTCGCAGATGCGGAGAAACCTTGCAAGCGACCGCCATGAGTCAAACCAGGTGCGGCAGAAAGATCGATTGCATCTGTTGTGATCTTTGTTGAAATCGTTGAGGGCAGAAATCGACCGGCCGAAAAAGAATCCCATGTCCCAGTCATCGCAGCAATTTGAACTGCGACACGTGTTGGTGAAGCAAGCACAACCGCTGGCCCTGCATATCGATCGACAACAGAAGGCGGCACGATCAAAGAGCAATCAATCGGCTGAGTCGAGAAACCACTGTTAGTCCAAGTGATTTTTGTTGCGATGGAAGTCGCACTCAGTCCAAGAGTGACAGAAGCATTTCCTCCTTGTTTTCCCCCGTCATTTTCAATTTGCGCTGCGACATTCGTGATCGCCGCATCTGCCAACATCAAGCGCATGCTTGCATCAAGCCAAGGCGCGTCCGCAAGCATCATCGGCGAGAGTTGCACTCGCCCCTTCGCAGTGGCAGCATCGACTGCAAGTCCTTGTGCATTCACCAAACCTGTGATGACTTGGTCGATTGCGATCGCCGATCCATCGACTGATGATTGAACTTTCAGTGTGATTGACTTTGTTGGATCAGATGTTTCAAGCAGAATTGTGGTCGCGCCAACTGCGAATGACATCGTGGGAGAAATCTTCATCGCCATCGGCGCGATTGAAACACTTGTATTCATACGCGAATCTTTCCAAGCCATCGCCGCATTCTTTGCTGGGATTGGAAGAGAGATGTCAGAACCTTGAATTGAAACGGCAACTGGTGCAGAAACTCCCAAAGTCGGCGGCAATAATGCGGGATCAATCTGCGCGCTGACCGCGAGTCGATCGATCGTTACAAGATTGCCATCTTCTGCAAGTCCGCCAGCTGCAGTGACCGAAAACTTCTGCGAGGAAATTTCCGCACTGCCTGTCCGACCTTCCAGAGTGATCTTCGCATTCAGCGACGATCCAAGATCGCGCGCCGCATTCAAAGCAGTCGGCAGATATGGCGCAAGCGCAGATGTTGGAAGGTTGACCAACGAGATCGATCCTGCGAGAGATCGCTTTGCTGCATCCATCGGATTTGTTGCATCCAAACTGATGGTGGAATTGGCTGATTCTCCAGTGGGAAGTTGAATGGTCGTGTTGCCTGACACGCGAACCGCGTCAGCGAATTTTGCCGAAGTGATTTTGATTGAAAGCGAGTCGATTTCCAGCGGAACTCCTGCAGAAGGAATTGCCAGCGCGCTCGCTTGCAGATCGACGTCGATCGATGCGGCATCCATATTGACAGATCCATCCTTTGCAAACAGTCCACCAACCATGCCATTGAGTGAAAGCGATCCAGTTTTTTCTCCAACTTTTGTGGCGGCAGAAAACGTTGCGCGCACACCAGCGTCTTCGACTGAAAATTTTCCTTTGAGTCCGTTGATTTCAATCTTTGGATCCGATTGCGAACC
>CAMAXY010000017.1 GCA_945862215.1 Singulisphaera sp. GP187
TTTGCACATGGCGCAGTGCACTGCCCAATTGCATGAAGCAGACAAGGACGGAACGATCGATTCGCTGGGTTGTCCGCACGAATGTCGAGTTCGCATGTGCGGTACTGAAAGACGCGCTGCAAAATTTGCACCGCGTGACGCAGTGATCCGCCGCTCAGAAATGGACCGAAGATGCGCGCTCCCTGAAAGCGCGTGTCTTGCGGATTGCGCGTCACAAAGACTCCTGGAAATTCGTCGCGCATGGTGATCGCGAGATATGGAAACGTTTTATCGTCAAGCAGCCGCTCGTTGAATCGCGGCTGAAGATCTTTGACAAGGCGCGCTTCCATCAACAACGCCTCCCATTCGCTCTCGCAGATGATCACATCAAAGTCAACGATCAGAGCAAGCATGGGCTGTTTGCGAGGCCCCAAGTCGGTGCTCAAAATGAAGTAGGAACTGACCCGATCAGGCAAATGGAGGGCTTTCCCAACATATAACACCCCCCCTTGCTCGTCTTTCATGAGATAGACCCCAGACTCTGGCGGCAATCCACGAGCTTTTTTCAGCAATTGCGAAGTCAAATTGTTGACCATTTTGTGCAATTCTAGATAACTCCGACCGTTGAGCCGATATACTTTGTCTAACGATTTTCTGTTTCTTACACCAACCCGAACACAAGTTCACAACCAAAGGAATCAACATTATGAAGCGTTTCGCAATCATTACTGGAAGCATTCTCCTCCTCTCACTCGCTGCATGCGCAAACACCGACACCACCACGGCTCCAGGAGCTGTCAGTGGCAAGTCATCTGCATGCTGCAAGGACAACAAGGCAGCCACCTGCGACAAGGCAGCCACCTGCGACAAGACAGCTACACCAGCTGCAGCATCGCCAGGCGCAGTCAGTGGCGAAAAGAAGTCGGGTTGCGGCGCGTGCCCAATGTCCGGCGCAGCCACAGGTTGCCCAATGTCTGGCAAGACCAACGGCTGATTTCGATAATCACCGAGATTGAATGAAACCGCAGAGCCCGATCAATCGGGTTCTGCGGTTTTCATTTGGTCTTCACGAACCAAGATTCGCTATTATGAAATCACCGTGAATAACACCTTTCTTCTTCGTGGAGGTCGGGTCATCGATCCTGCGAGTGGCTTTGATGCCACAGCTGACGTGTTGATTTCAGCTGGTGTGATCTGCGAAATCTCAAAGAAACCTGGAAAACTTTCTGCGTCAGCAGGCGGTACGTTGATCGAATGCGAAGGCCGCTTGGTTGTTCCAGGATTGATTGATCCGCATGTTCATCTTCGAGAACCTGGAGCAGAGCACAAAGAGACAATCGCAACTGGAGCCGCAGCAGCTGTTGCAGGCGGATTTACCAGCGTGTGCTGCATGCCGAACACGACCCCGACCATCGACCTTCCAAGCACCGTTGAATTCGTGCAGATGCGAGCCGCAGCAAGTCGAAAGGCGCGTGTCTTTGTTGCAGGTGCTGCCACGGTTGGACGCGCTGGAGAACAACTCGCGCCAATGGGAGCGATGTCGCAAGTCGGCGCAGTCGCATTCACCGATGACGGTGACTGCATCGCAAGTGCGGGGATGATGGGAAAAGTTCTCGCAGTGTGTGCATCGCTGGACAAAGTGTTTATGCAGCACTGCCAAGATCCCACGTTGACGATGGGTGGAGTGATGAATTCTGGGGTGATCAGCGCGCGACTTGGACTCGGCGGATGGCCTGCAGTCGCAGAAGAAGTCATTATTGAAAGAGATATTCGCTTAAACCGTGGGCATCGCTGTCGCTATCACGTGCAGCACATGACGACTTGCGGTGGAGTGGACATTGTTCGACGCGCACGTGCGGATGGACAGCGCGTGACTGCAGAAGCATCGCCGCATCATCTGTTGTTGACTGAAGAAGCTTGTAATAATTATAACACGCAAGCCAAGGTCAATCCCCCGCTGCGAACCGACGAAGACATTCGTGCATTGATCGAAGGAATCGTGGATGGAACGATCACTGTGCTTGCAACTGATCATGCGCCGCATGCATCTGCGGAAAAAGCCCGCGATTTTACTGCTGCACCATTTGGAATGATCGGATTGGAATGCGCTTTTGCGCTCTATGCCAAGGCACTCGTTGAGAGTGGCGCGATTGATTGGCCGCGACTGATTGCGCTGCTGACGATCGAGCCTGCGCGACTCTTGGGAATTGATTCCATCGGACATGGCCAAATTGCGCAGGGCATCCCGGCGGATGTGACGGTGATCGATACCAACGCAACATGGAAGATCGATTCGGAAACTTTCCAATCGAAGAGTCGCAATTGCCCCTTCGATGGTTGGCAAGTTCGAGGGCGAGCAACAGATGTCTTTGTCGCTGGGCGACATGTCCTCATAGGTGGCGCATTGCCAGCGACTCCAACAATCACTGCACACGCAAGCTTTAATGTCCTTTGATCTCGCTCAACTTCAAGCGACCCACCGCGGCGCAGCACAGTCACTCCACCGTGACCATGTCAACCCGAAGTGGATGCAGGCTCTGAAACTGATTGGATTCGACCAAGAATATGTACGTGCGGAGTCGCAATATCTCTGGGATGCAAATGGAAATCGCTATCTCGACATGATCGGTGGATATGCGGTTTGCAATGTGGGGCGCAACCATCCTGTGATTCGAAAAGCGCTCACAGATTTTCTTGCATCACAAACTCCTTCGATGGTTCAGTTCGACGCGTCGATTCTTCCCGGTTTGCTGGCGCGGCAGTTGAAAGGTCGCGTTGGAAGGGATTTGGATCGAGTGTTTTTCACCAACTCAGGAACGGAAGGCATCGAAGCGGCAATTAAGTTTTCGCGCTGTGCAACTGGAAGACCCACAATGCTCTATGAAAAAGGCGCATTCCACGGACTTTCGACTGGTGCGCTGGCGATGAATGGATGCGAAAGTTTCCGTAGTGGGTTTGAACCGCATCCAAAAGATTTTCGCGCCCTGCCCTTCAATGATTTAGTTTCTCTCGAACGAGAACTTGCCAGTGGGGATGTTGCAGGATTCGTCGTCGAACCAATTCAGGGAAAGGGAGTCAATGTGCACTCGTATGGTTTCCTTGCCGAGGCTTCCGCTCTCTGCCATCGACATGGTGCGCTCTTTGTTGTGGATGAAGTTCAGACCGGCGTTGGGCGAACAGGATCTTTCCTCGCGATCGATCAAGAAGGTGCTGTTGAACCTGACATCGTCGTGCTGAGCAAGGGACTTTCTGGCGGCTATGTTCCAGTTGGTGCGGTGATGACGAAGACTGTCGTCTGGGACAAGGTCTTTTCTCGTCTTGATCGTGCGATTGTGCATTCTTCGACTTTTCATATGAGCGGACTTGCGATGGTTGCTGGCCTTGCGACTCTGAGCGTTTTAGAAGATGAGCGACTAGGGGAAAATGCGACACAAATGGGCGCACTCTTGCGCAATGGGCTCGAGGCAATGAAGCCAAGATTCGAGTTCATCGGTGCGATTCGACAGCGCGGGCTGATGATCGGAATCGAATTTGCAAAGCCCAGTAGTCTGACATTACGAATGGCGTGGCGAATGATTCATGCCCTCGACGACAATCTATTCACACAAGCGGTGACGATTCCATTGATGCAGGATCATCGAATTCTTTCGCAAGTCGCTGGGCATGCGATTCCTGTGCTCAAGTTGACTCCTCCATTAACGATCTCTTCGGATGATGTCACTGATTTTCTTGGTGCTTTTGAGAAGATAATGCTTGGGATCCACCGCTTTCCTGGACCTGCGTGGGATGCACTGAGGCGAATTGCGCTCAACTCTCTTCGGCCAAATATTGCTGCACCGAAAATTGCACAAGAATTGGATGTACATCAGGCAGCGTCGGAGTGGCTTGGTGAAAGCGGCACAACTGATCAGCGAACAGACTCTCGAAAATGATCATGAGCCCTCATGCATAACGGTTCGCTCGATACCCAAACGGCATATCCAAACTGGCGAACGCGAATCATCGCGTCGCTGACCAACTTCGTGACTCGTGCGCCCAAGACCGTAGTGATTTGCGCGGTGCTCCTTTCGTTGATCAGTGCGTGGTATGCGGCCAAGAATCTCACGCTTGATGCAAACACCGATTCACTCATCAGCCCAGACCGCGCATTTATGCAGAAATACACTGCATATTGCAAGGAATTTGGCGACCTTGAATATCTCTATGTCGCTGTCGATGCCAAAGGAAATCCCGCAGCCGCAAAGGCCGCAGTGGACGAACTGAAGCTGGGACTTGAATCTCTTGCGGACCTTCCAGGGGTCTATGCGCGCATCGATGGAGATGAACAGTGGCGACTCGCGCCTCGTGCGATGAGTACGACAGAGTTAAAATCGCTTCTCATCGCATCTGATGGATTTCAGCCGCTGCTCGCCACTGCGGAGACAACTGCGAATGCATTCACGGTGCTCAGCGCCGCCGATGAACGCTTACAAAGGCTCATGAGCAACGGTCTTTCGATGAGTGTTGAAGAGCGCCAACGAATCGGTGCTGGAGCAGCGCTCTTGATGAGTGCCGTCTCTGCACAACCAGACGATGGATTTGCATTCGCCCACGAACGCAAAAGTGAATATCTGGTTTCGTCGAGTGGGAATATGTTTTTCATTGAGATTCTCCCGCAGAAAGATTTCTCTGGGTTGGGAACCATCGAACCCGTCTTAGCAAAGATACGTGCCGTCATTTCCCAAGTGCAATCCCATTCGCCTGCAGTCGATATTGGGCTGACTGGAAAGCCTGTTCTGCAAGCGGACGAACTGCTGACAACAAATCAAGATATGACACGCGGAACGTTCATCGCAGCAATTCTTGTGGTGATCTTCACAATGTGGACATTTGGAAGTCTTGTGCGTCCAATTCTGGCATGCATCGTTCTTGCGATGACCTTTGCGTGCACTTATGGCACCGCCACGCTGCTCGTCGGTCGATTGAATTTGCTCAGCCTCGTCTTCATGTTGGTTCTGGTCAGCGCGGGAGTGGATTATGGAATTCACACAATTGCGCGTTACACAGAGTTTCGCAGCAAACTTGGCACTTTTCAAGCAATGCGTTCTGGGATAGAGGCCAACACGATTCCCACCTGGGTGGGCGCACTCACCAGCGCAATCGTGTTCTTTATTGCTCTTGGTACAGAATTTGGAGGCTTGCAGGAACTTGGGATCATTGCTGGAAGTGGACTTGTTATCTGCGCATTGATGATGACGACTGTGCTGCCTGCGCTCATAATTCTGGTGGATGGTTGGCGTGAGAATCGTGCGAAGGATTGCGGCGTTTCTGAAAGTGTCATTTCACTACCTGCAGATGTACAGCCATCAAACCCATCGCGGAAAAGGTCAACGCGAATTCTCATCGGCTGTGGAATTGCGACGATCGCTCTTTGCTCTTTGATTCCACAGATGAGATTCGAAAGCAACCTGCTGAAACTGCAGGCAGATGGGTTGGAATCTATCCAATGGGAACACCGAATTCTCGAAGACTCATTGAGTGCCTCATGGTTCGGCGCTGTGATTTGCAGAACTGAAGCGCAGGTCACAAGCACAGTGGAACGTGCGCGTGCGCAACCGCTTGTTGCCGAAGTTCGCAGCGTGCTGGATTTGGTTCAGCCCGACAGTGCGGAGAGAATCAAACTTCGCGCAGAATTGGCAACGGCGCTTTTACCCGACAAAGCAGCGGCCGTTGAAGGTTCTTTGAAAGCGACTCCTGTCCAACAACAAGAACTGACTGGCGCTTTCGTTGAGAGTGTTCGCAAGCGATTGGGGCAAATGCTCGCGCTTGCTTCACTACAAGCAAAGCCCGAAGAAATTGCACCTCTACGAAAAATCGCGGAAGCACTCACCCAACTTGAGCGAAAGTTGAACGATCCACAGCTGCGAGTAGTCGCACAGACGCAAGCCCAAAAGATGGTCGAGCACACTGGAAACGCACTGAAACAAATGGGAGTGGGGGCAAATGCGGGATTAAGAGAGAGTTTGCCGCTTGCCGTGCGTGCTCGATTTGTCTCACCGGAAGGCGGATTGCTTGTGTCGATTTTTCCAAAAATAGATCTCTGGGAATTCGCACCGCTTGAATCATTTGTGAAAACACTTCGCACGATCGACCCCGATGCGACGGGAGCGCCGATGACAGTCTTCGAGTCGATCGTCGACATGAGAGAGGCGTTCATACTTATGTCCACTTGGTCTGTTCTTGCAATAACGCTCCTCGTCTGGATCGATTTGCGATCTGTCGTATCAACAGCGACATGCATGGCATGCCTATTTATCGGCATGAGTTGGACCTTCGGACTGCTCGGATTGTTTGGGGTCTCGCTGAACCTTGCGAACTTCTTCAGTGTTCCGATGCTGCTTGGATTCGGTATTGATAGTTGCGTCCATGTCATGCACCGAGCACGCGAGCAGGGAAATTCGTATGCGTTTGGATGGACAATGCGCGCAGTGATTCTCAGCGCGGTGACCACTGCAGTCGGTTTCGGAACATTGCTTTTTGCGTCACATCGCGGACTTCAAAGCCTGGGATTAATCATGTTTGTCGGCAGCTTTTCCTGCCTCATTTGCGCAGTGACTTTGCTGCCAGCGGCGCTCAGAATTTTCCCAAGATTGACTGGTTCTGATGGGGAAAAAGCAAGAAAGGTCTGAGAATGCCAATTTAGTTCGGCGCTGCAACGACCGTGACGGTGTAACCAAGCGATCGAATTGCGGACTCCACCTTTGCGGCAAGTTCAGGGCTGGAAATTTTTATCTGAGCCGAATGCTTTTCGAGTGAAACCTGCGCGTCGCTGACGCCATCGATCGACCTTGCTTCTGCATCGATCGCTTGGACACAACCATCGCAGTGCATCCCCTGCACATCCAAAAATAAAGTTGTTGTCGTCAATGAAATCGGGGTGACTGCTTTCGCTGGATTCCCAACAGCATTCTGCGCGGACTCCTGCCCCGAATCCTGACAACACATTTTATCGCAGCCAGTGCAAGCGATGAAAGAAAAAATGGTGCTCGAACAAATGAAAGCATGAAGGAAACGGATGGAATTGCGAGAAGTGAATGAAAGCATGCTTAAACTCCAGTAAGAGAACCGATCGCCAATTCAACGGTACGGCGCGCATCTGCCAAAGGCAACATCAATTTCGCACCCGCTGCCTGAGCATGTCCCCCGCCTCCAAATTGCGCTGCAAAATCGCTGACATTCACGCTTGGAGCACCTGATGGAGTGGGCTTGCTGCGAAAACTTGCCTTTGTAATTCCAGCGTGCGTTTCAGTCAACACGACAGACATTGCCACCGATCCAATTGTCAACGGAACATTCACAAGCCCACCAACGTCATCAGAATTTGCACCTGTTTGTGCAAAATCATCGTGAGAAAGAGCCATCACCGTCGCACGACCATTCAGATGAAATGTCAATGATGAAAGTGCTCGGGCCATTGCAGCAAGACGAACTGGCCGTCCATTCTCGTCGAGCAATTGATATAGAGCCATCTTGTCTACGCCGTGTGAAAGCAAACGAGATGCGAGGGCAAAGACCGCAGCATCTGCACTTTGAAAACGGAACCAACCAGTATCAGTTGCCAGTCCAACAAAAATTGCTTCTGCAATCGAAAACTTTGCGCTCGCACCTACAGCGATGAGCGGCACGCCAAGTTCATCAATCAAGCGGACCACCAACTGCGTGGCTGATGCCATCGAGCAATCAACGACTCGATCCGATGCGATGTCGTCGCCGCGCGCATGATGATCAAGCCCGACAATTCGACCTGCCATCGATTTGAGCCAACCATCAAGCGGTTCAACCTGACTCCAAGCTCCAGTATCTACAAGTACGACAAGGTCGATTGCGGGATCTGGCGGCAAAACCGTCGCCAATTGAATTTCGCCCGGAACGGCAAGGGCTTGGATGTTTGGATCTACCACTCCGGTAAAAATTCCATCGACTCGCTTGCCCATCGAACGCAGTGCGCGTGTCATGGCGAGAATTGATCCCGCTGCATCTCCGTCAGGCTTGGCGTGACTGACGACCGCGATATGCGAAGCAGCCTGCAAACGCCGTGCAATTGAGGGCAAATCTGTTGTCGAGAGATAGGCGCTCATGCGACCACCTGTGCGCAATCACGTGCAATCTGTGAGACGAGCACATCGACAGAATCAAATCGGATCATGCCACGCAACCATTCGTGAAAAGTGATCCGCATACTTTGCCCATAGAGATCAGTATTTTTTGGCAGGTCGAGGACATGAACTTCAAGAGTACGTGGATACGCACCAAATGTCGGATTCGTTCCGATACTTGCAGCGCCGCGCCATTGACGACCTTGTGCATCTTCGACGCCAACTGAATAGACCCCATCGCTGGGAAGAACAGAAGTCAATTGTGCAAAATTCGCAGTGGGATATCCCAATTGGCGACCTCGCTGTTGACCAAGCACAACAACTCCAGTGACAGAATAGGAACGGCCGAGCACACGCTGGGCATCTGCGACGCGGCCGTTTGCCAAGAGCCAACGCACCATCGAGCTTCGTGCAGAGACGATTTGTCCATCGCGCAGGGCGACATCGACATCATCCGCAACGATCGTCTTAAAATTTCTTCGAAGACCAATCTCGCCCAGCGTTTTCACATCGCCACTTCTTCGACACCCAAATCGAAAATCTGCACCTTCAACCACTGCGGAGAAATGAATTCGTGATTGCAAAAATTCGACGAACGCATCTGGATCAAGAGCGAGCAAGTCTGGTGTGGTCTGTAAACATTCGACTCGAGCAACCCCAGAATCGATCAGCAAACGCTCGCGATCGTGATTTGTCGTAAGCATCGGAGGGGCTTCGCCTCGCGTCTGTAAGGCTGGGTGGGAATCAAAGGTCACGGCGACCACCTCGCTTGTCGGCGAGAGATCACGTGCACTGCGAATCAGCCCTTGATGTCCAATATGGACGCCATCGAAATTTCCAATAATGATTGTGGTCATTCGCTTGTATTGCTCACCGTGATTTGAGCAGAAAGGGTACTTTTAGGGGATGACCACCGTTCGATCAAATGACGCTACCAAGGCCAGCCCCCAAACTGAAGGACTGCTGGACCAACTTTCAGCCGAATTTCATGCCACTGCTTGCGTGGTTGTACCGTGGTTTCTCGACAATATGCCAAAGATGTACTTCCAGGACACCTCTCCTGAAGCACAGCGCGTGCACCTTCGATCGATCTTGGCTGCGAAAACTTCTGGCCGACCAATCGATGTCACGTTGAAAAGCGAAGATGGGCATTCGATCACTGCAATCCGCAGTGGCAATCGAGCTGGAGTTCTTGCAGACATCGTCCGCGACCTTCCAATGGATTCGTCACTTCGAGCGGCGAAGATTCACTCTTCAAAGGATGGCGAACTTGTCATCGATACTTTCGAGTTCGGAGAACAAGAACCATACGACAAATCGAATGCCGCGCAAAATGCTGCGATTGAAACCACAATTGAATTTTCGCGATCGCATCACCCAAGCCTGCAAGCGGATGCATTTCGCAAGTTTCTGATTGGAAGTTCAGCGCGGTATTTAACGACGCTGACCCCCTTGCGCATGTGCCGTCACTTCGAACTCTTCCGACAGATTTCGGGCACGGATAAACCTATCGTGTCTCTCGAATCGGAAGATGATCCAACCACAAGTCGAATCACGATTGCAGTTTCGAACGCACGAACTCGGACAATGCTTGAACGCGCCGCACGAATTCTGATGCGACACAATGCCAGCATTACACGTGCACATTTGGACATCGTGCAGGATGCGCCATACGGATCAGTTACATTTGTGGGATTCATAGCCCAGTGGGCCGATCACACCAGAATTGAAGCAAATGACCCACGTTGGGCAACTCTGCACAGTGAGATCATGCGCTTGAAATGGCTCGATTTCCGCGTAGTTGAATTGATTGGAAGGCGCCCAGAGTTCACACTTCCCCAAGGCGAATTGATTTCCGCCTTTGCAGATCTTGTTCGACAGATGCTCGTGCCAACTGACGCTTTAGCGTTCAGCCGAGACCGGGTCACATCGACGATGGAATCGCGCTCTGCAATCACTTTGCCAATGCTGGAACTTTTCACTTCGCGCTTCGATCCAAAGAAACCACTTGCCGACGTCGAATTCAACGCACGCTCTGCGGCACTTCGAACCACGATCGATGCGATCAGCGACTCGGATGATGCGCGCGAAATTTTTTCCGCATTCCTGCGTGCCGTGCAAGCAGTGCTCCGAACCAACTTCTTTGTTGCAGATAGATTCTCCTTTTCTGTGCGGCTTGACCCTGCGCTGCTCGTCGGTCCGACTCGACCCGAATTGCCATTCGGCGTCTTCTTTGTCTATGGCCGAGGCTTTCACGGATTTCATGTCCGCTTCAAAGAAATTGCACGCGGTGGACTTCGTGTCGTGAAGCCTGCAAATGCAGTGCTCTTTGACCGCGAATCTGAGCGACTCTTCGACGAGGTTTATGGCCTTGCGTTCGCACAACAGCTTAAAAACAAGGACATTCCAGAAGGCGGCGCGAAAGCGGCAATTGTGCTCGAACCACCTGCAGAAACGAATCGCTGTGTGAAAGCTTTCGTGGATGGGATACTTGATCTGATCACCCCAGACCCTGTGACGCGCTCTCGAATTGTTGATCACTTGGGGCGCGAGGAATTTATTTTCTTGGGACCAGATGAAAACATAACCCCAATGCACATCGACTGGATTGTGGCGCATGCAGCAGCACGAAAGTATCCACTTGCCAATGCGTTCATGAGTTCCAAGCCAAATGGTGGAATCAATCACAAGGAATATGGTGTCACCAGCGAAGGGGTGAATGTGTTTCTGCGTATTGCACTTTTGTCACAAGGAATCGATCCAACAAAGCAGCGCTTCACGGTCAAGATTACTGGTGGACCCGATGGCGATGTTGCAGGCAACATGATGCGCATTCTTCACCGTGACTATGGTGCCAACGCATGCATCGTCGGTGTTGCTGACGGCAGCGGAGTTGGAGAAGATCCGCAAGGACTCGATCATGCAGAACTTGAACGACTCTTTGTTGCGGGTTTGGCAATTTCCCATTTCAATCCAAAGTCTCTTTCCGCAAAAGGACGCGTAGTCAAAGCCGATACGCCAGAAGGCGTTCAACTACGGAACTCACTGCATAATCGCCTAGTTTGTGATGCCTTCATCCCAGGAGGAGGACGACCTGCGACAATCAACGAAAGAAATTGGCGTGAATATTTGCAGCCAAACGGCACGCCGTCAAGCCCGCTGATCGTTGAAGGAGCGAATCTCTTTCTTACGCCAGACGCGCGCATTTCGCTTGCGAAGGCGGGAACACTGATCATCAAAGATTCGAGTGCAAACAAATGCGGCGTGATGTGTTCGAGTTTCGAGATTGCATCCAGCATGCTGTTGAACGAAGAACAGTTTTTGAAGATCAAACCCACGTTCGTCGGACAGGTCCTGGAAAAATTGCGTGAAGCCGCTCGCCAAGAAGCAATCATCTTGCTTGGCGAGGGACGCAGACATCCGTCTGTGCCACTTCCAGAATTATCGACGAAACTTTCCTTGGCAATCAATGCAAGCGCAAACGCCATTCAACCTGCCGTCGCAAGTTGGGCTGCCAACAATCGAGAAATCTTTCGCGAAGTCGTCCTCAATCACATGCCTCGTGAACTCTCCAAGACGGTTGGGGAACGCATCTTTGCTGAATTGCCAACCGCATATTTGGAATGGGTGGTCGCCAAAGGCGTGGCGAGCCGAATCGTCTACCGGGAAGGAATCGACTTCTTTGCTTCGATGGAACCATCTGCCGTTGCAGAAACTGCACTGAGATATCTACAAAAAGAGCTGGAAATGCGCGGCCTTATTCAAGAAGTTCAAGGAAGCAAGCTTCAACATGCGGCACGAATCGCAGCATTGCTTGAACGTGCTGGAATTCGAGCGGCACTGCTCGAGATTGAAACATAATCGGAGAAAGAAACATGAAAATGGAATTGCTTGCTGTTGGACTCTGCTGTATCGCTTTCGAAACAAATGCGAACTGCCAAGTGGATGCTTCGCAAATTGACCCAAACGTTCCCGAAGAACGATTGCTTAAAACCAAAATCGAATCGGTTGTGCTCTATCAGGGGCGTGCTGCAATCACCCGAGTTGCGACAACAAAGCTGACCGCTGGTCTTTGGAGACTTCGCTTTGAAGATCTCCCTGCGTCAATTCAACCTGAAACGCTTGAAGCAAAAAGTGGATCAGGCAGAATTCTCTCGGTTGATTTTTCAGAGCGTGCTTCGCCAGAGGCTGCTTCGACGCCAGACGCCGCCGTCCTGGATGCTGAAATTCGAAAGATCAACCAAGAGATCGCAACTACAACTGACACATTGACTGGAGCACAAAGCGAATTGAAAGTTGTCGAGTCAGTTGGAGTGCGAGCAGCAACAGATGCAACCAAAGATGGCGGTACCACGAAGCTTGACCTTGCAAGCCTCGATGGACAACTTGCATGGATGGCGATTCAGCGCACACGAATTGGCGGACTCGTCCGCGTCGCAACTGAACGAGCAGAGATGCTTCAAAAAGACCTTGTTTCTGCGCAGAATCGTCGAAATGCGCTTGGAGGTCGAGCGAAAACAACTCAGTCTGCAGAAGTCTTATTGGCGATGACCACCGAAGGCGAAGTCCCAGTGCGATTGTCATATCTCGTGACTGATGCTCGCTGGGAGCCTGTCTATTCCATTCGCGCATCGCCTGATCGCAATGCCGTCGGCGTTGAATTTGACGCACTCGTCATTCAGAAATCTGGCGAAGATTGGAAAGGCGTTCGACTATCGCTCTCGACCGCACGACCATCTCGTGCTGCGAGTCCGCCATCCGTCACACCATGGATTGTTGATGTACGCGCGCCATACGTTCAAGTGAGCGAAAGTTCGCAGCTTTACGCTGTGGATGCTACTGCCGCTCCAGCAGCTGAGAAAGCGACAGAAACGCTGGAAATGAAAGACGCTTCTGCTGGATTTTTGAGAATGCGAAAGTCAGCAGCAGAAAAGTTAAGCGAAGACGCTGTTGTTGGTGGGTCTGGACCGAGCGTGACGTACACAATCGCATTGCCGTTTGATGCGCCAAGCGATGACCAAGTCCGACGCCGCGCACGCATCGCATCATTTGATGCGCCAACAAAGTTTGTCTTCCAAACTCAACCAATCGCATCCGAAGGAGTCTTTCTTCGAGGCACACTGTCCAACGCAAGTCCATTCCAACTGTTGCCAGGGCGCGCATCTGTTTTCGTGGGCGCCGACTATGTAGGAGCAACTCCGTTCGTGGGTGCTGCGCCCAAGCAAGAGTTTGCTGTTTTCTTCGGGGCAGATCCCGCAGTTACTGCACGTCGAGAATTGATCAAGAAAGAAGATCGACAATCTGGTCTTTTCGGCGGAGGGCTTGATACTGTCAGCGATTATCGCGTAACGATCTCCAACGGAACAGGTCGATCGATCGATATGGAATTGTTTGATCGGCGCCCCATCAGTCGCAGTGATAAGATTGAAGTCAATCTCACTGCAAGCAACTTGCTTCTTTCAAGAGATGCGGATTACATCGCGACCCAATTTCCTCAGGGAATTTTGCGCTGGGATCTTTCGATTCCTCCGACACCATCTGGAAACGAAGGAACTGTTGTCACTTGGACAGTCGTGGTCAGTCGATCAAAAGATATTGAGATCACTCCGCTTCCTGAAAAATAACCGGTTCTTCAGAAACTGATCTTCGGTGGTTTTCTGTCCGGCAGTTTTCTGTCCACCAGCGTTAAGTCCACCAAGGCTTCGCCGGCGGTTCCTCGATAATCGCTTCTTTGAGAAATCGAACTGCTCTACGAAATCCTTCGTCGACACTAAGCAGCGCATCTTCATGTTCGATCGAAAGCACGTGGTCATACCCCTGCCGTCGAAGCATCGACACAAATGGCTTCCAGAACTCATGACCGTGACCATCGCCGCATGTTCTGAAATTCCACGAACGATTATTCAATGCGGAATATGGTCGCGCGTCGAGATATCCATTGCGTGGTCCTTCGTGTCGATCGAGTTCGGTGTCCTTCGCATGCACATAAAACAAAAGGCCTGCTTCTCCAAGCATTTGTGCTGAAAGAATCGGGTCGATCCCCTGCCAAAAGAAATGCGACGGATCGAGATTCGCGCCAAGAATGGGTTTGCCTTTGATGCCCGATGCCGCCATCGCACGCTGTGAAAGTTCGATCATTGTTCCTGGGTTGTAAGCGCAAAATCCAGGATGCCCTTCCCACGCTGTGCGAACTCCGTGCGTTCGACAGAGCTTCGCTTGCGATGCCCAATATGGAACAAGCACATCGTCCCATTGATATTTCAAAGTGTCGCTGAAGTCCGTTGGCCACGGGCAGGTCACCCAATTTGGAGTCTTATCACCCTTCGCTCCACCCGGACACCCAGAAAAAGTGATCACGATGTCAGTGCCTAATTTGGGAGCCAACTTTACTGCCGTGACAAATGCGTCATGATGAATCCTTGCGATTGCACGATCTGGATGAACTGGATTGCCATGAACAGCAAGTCCCGAGAGCTCTAAGCCATGGTCTTTCAAAAGCGACTTGATGCGATCTTGTGAACGGCGATCGGCCAAGACCTTCGAAGGCTCGAAGAATGGCTTCCCGGGATATGCACCAACAGGCAATTCAATTGCAGCGAGTCCATTCTCTGCGCAGACCCGAACAACTTCCTCAAGTGGTCGCCCTGAAAAGAGCGCTGACATGACTCCAAGTTTCATAGTGCGAGCAGAGTATCCCGTACAATGCGCGAAGGGAATATGCCCTTATGAAAGAGTGTTTTTCAACCATCCTCCGTCCTCTTCGCATTGGAGCGCTCCTTGGAGCCATCCTTGCCGCAAACAATGATGGCTTTTCCCAAGACCCTTCCGCAACAAAGAGCGTTGATCCACCAGCGGTTGCTCCACATACGAATCCCGCAGTTGCGCCAGCGGTACCAACGACGACATCCGAACAAGTTGCGACTCCCACCACTCCTCAACCTCGACGCGTGCATTTAATCGTCGATCGCAAGACCGAAGCAGGTGGATTCGTTGTGTACGAAGATGAGAATCGAATCACGATCGAACGCGATGGGAAGAAGCAGGATTTTAAAAAGGATGACATCATTGATGCGATTCAACTGATTGACTTGAAACAACCTTCCATGGCAGTTCTGTATCGCCGAGACGGCAGTGCGATTCAGATCCAATTAGTTGCTGATGACTTTGATGAAGTCCGCTACATGCTCGGTACAACTGAACGATCCATACCACGCTCGGAGGTCTATCGAGTTGGGCTTATTCGTTCTTTTGAAGAAAGCTTTGCTGCTCTGAAGAAATCGATCCATCCCGAAGACGCCATTCGAAGACTTTCATTCTGTGATTGGCTTGTCAGTGAAAAGAAATATGCACTCGCGCGAACTGAACTTGTTGCTCTCGTTGCGGACACGAAACTGCCAGAAGCAGTCTTGCTTCTCAATCGTGTTGAGGCCCAATTGGCTCTCATGAAGGGAAATGCATCTAAAAAAATTAAATCCACCGAAAGAACAATCCCTTCGGACGATTCGCCCAACACGAATTTATTGCCGACAAGAGTTCTGACAGATGATGAAGTGAATCTTATTCGGGTCTACGAAATCGATTTCGATAATCCACCACGGGTCATCATCGATCCCGCGGACGCTCGGGCTTTCTTTGAGGACTTCGGTTCAAGTCCACGTATTCCACCGGATGCACCAAGTCGAAATGCTTTGGTCGTGGGAGATCCAATGAAGATCGTTCGTCTTGCCTTTGAATTAAAGGCTCGAGATTTTTACTCAAAGATTCGCGTCGTCGGCGACCCTGCAACCCTCGGTCTCTTTCGCCGAAATGTTCACGATCTTTGGCTCATCCCAAATTGTGCGACCAGTCGCTGCCACGGTGGACCAGATGCTGGAAAGTTTTTTCTCACAAACGAGAATCACGCAGAGGCAAGAGTGAGATATACAAATTTGCTCAATTTGCTCATGGGAAATTCGAACGATATTCCACTGGTCGACTTCACTGATCCAAACCGTTCAATCTTGATCCAATACGCACTGCCTAAAGAAGAGGCAACGACCCCTCATCCACCCGTGAAGGGCTGGCGGCCAGTTTTTGGGCGCAAATTGAATCCAGAAAAACTTGCAAATACACTTTCGTGGATCCGTTCGATGTATCAGCCGCGACCTGTTTATCCCATTGAGTACAAGCCTCCAGACTTGCGAACCCCTGCCCCAGGGACTCCTGCCGATGCTGGCGAGCCCACTCGATAACGCATTTTGTGCTTTATCAGCGTAGACTTCCAAATCACTTTTCTTGGCAAAATATGAAACGAACATCTATACTTTTTATCTGCTCTCTTTCCGCATTGCTCGTGACTTCTGCTTGCGAAGATCCTTCAGTCGCGATGCAAGATCGTGCTGCGAAACAGATTCGTGAAGGCGGCGAAAAGATCGCACAAGTCGCACATCAAGCAAGCATCGACCGAGTCGCGGCGGCAGAAGAGATGCGAAATGCAGGTTCGAGATTAACGAATATTCCCGGTGCAAGCGAAATACAGAAACAAGTTGCTGCAAGTTTGTCTGCAAATGCATCGACCCAAGCAGCCTTGCTCGAAATTGGCAAGGCGGACCAGATTGAAAGCACGAACATATCCAGCAGAATGCTTGCGAATGGTTTGCTTCAGGTTGTCGACGATATTCATGTGATCCTCGCTGCCCAAGACACAGCGGGAATTGCAAATGAAACCAAAGACATTCAACCAAGTTTGGCAAAGGCTGTAAGCGAGCAACGCGAAAGCGAGTCGCAACAAATAGAACTCACGAGCAAATTGGCAGATTTACGCTCGGTCAATGAGGTCGCGCTCGCTGATGCCCAAACTTTGCTTGCCGAAGCAGAGGAAATTCGAATTCGAGGATTGAGTGCTCGGCGTGGTGAGATCTCAGTTCTTGCGGAAGAAGCAGGACGCAAACGTGACGAGGCTCTTGCAAGTCAAACGACAGCCGAAGATGCTGCGGTCAATGCAATGGCTCAGGAATCTGTCCTTCGACTGCGAACAGGTGAAGCACTCAGTGCTCAGCGTCGAGCGCAGGCATTTCAAGGGGCACTTGATGTGCTTGGTGAGTTGTCATCGAATCAAAATGCAATGGATGCGCAGGAAAATACGATCTCTGATGCGCTCAAAGTTTCAATTTTGAAACTTGTTGCAGCGTCGAACCCTGAGGAAGATTTGGAGTTGAAGGGTTGCTATGAACGGACTTTCTCTGATCTAAAAAGTGCTGACGCTGCCGCGCGTCGAAGTGGACCAAATAATAGTTCCCTCTTTAGTATTGCAGCAGCAAGAGCCCGAACTTTGCTGATGCGAGGTCAAGGAGAATTCCAGCAAGCGCTTCTGTTTCGTTCACTTGCGATGAGCCCCAGCATGGGTCAGTCTGAAGATGGTTTTAAAGGTAAAGCTGATGCTTGGCTAGCCAAGGCACAAGCCTCGACCAATGAAGCGATTGCTGCATACAAAGCGCTGCAAGAAGTTCTTGCCAACAGCGGATCTGAAAGTCCATCGAAGCAAGCACTTGTTGTCACCGTGGAGAGAGCGCTGAAGGTCGAGATGCCAACCTTTGATATGGCGGCTGCGGCACAAGCAGAATCTGTAGACAAAGATGAAAGCGCTGCGCCATCTGAAGCACCTGCTGAAACGGCTTCAACAGAAACGACCGCCGCAACTTCGGGAAATTCTTCGGTGGCTTTTCCATTCGCCACCGTCGAGGATCTCGCTGCGTTCTTTGGTTCAACGAATCGAGATCCTGCAGCGACGGCTCGAATTGATGAACTCTTGGTCGCGGCCACACCAGAAGGACAAGCGCTCGCAATAACCGCATTTGGAGCTGTTCAAGCGATCGGGAAATTGCAAGTTGCGATGCAGGAAAAATTTGGAAGTTCCAATCTTGGTCCACTCTCTGCAATGATCGGGAAGGGTTCACAAGCAACTGTCACGGATGCGACAGAAAAAACTGCGACAATTGATATTAAGAGTGCACAAGGTGCTCTGTCATTTCAAGCAGCACTCACAGATAATGGATGGAAGCTTGACCTGGATTCAACCGCAAATCAAATGGATGAATCCATGAAAGCGCAAATGTCCGCAGTTGGTGCAATGATGGGGACACTCACACAAGGATTGACACAAGTCACAGAACGAATTGAAAACGGTCAACTCAAAAGCGCCCAAGCTGTTCAAGGTGCGCTGATGATGGCCATGCAAAAGTTAATGGGTGGTATGGGCGGCCCTGGTGGTGGCGCCCCCCAAGACGACAATACCCCAACCGAAAACTGATTCGATTTTCAACGCTAACGAATGCATGGACTCAAAAGTGGTTCGTGCAGATTTTGGCATCGGACTGATTTGCCCCCGGGCTCAAACATGCATGGACTCAAAAGTGGTTCGTGCAGATTTTGGCATCGGACTGATTTGCCCCCGGGCTCAAACATGCTGCGCCTCGCCTACGCAGACTCCGGCTCGGCTTGCAAACTCGCCGGGGTTCAAATCATTCCGCTGCCCACGGTAGCGAATCAAATTCTCGCTCGAACGTTGTCCAGATCCGTCGCGCATCAGCTTGCGTCCCCAGCCGTTGGAAAGTTCTCTCGGGCGAGTTCCGCAGGCGGCCGACTGAACTTGCAAACAAATTTGTTCAACCGGATTGTGTCGGTCGCCGAGGACTGTCTGAGCCCCGAGAGGACTTTTCACGGCTGCTCACTCATGTATTTCAGTTGCTCGATTCCGTCGCGCATCAGCTTGCGTCCCCAGCCGTTGGAAAGTTCTCTCGGGCGAGTTCCGCAGGCGGCCGACGGCACTTGCAATAAAATTTCAAAAACCAGATCGTGTCGGTCGCCGAGGACTGTCTGAGCCCCGAGAGGACTTTTCACGGCTGCCCACTGATGCATTTCCGTGGCTCGATTCCGTGGCTGAATCCATTGTTGATTCCGTGGAGAGTTCAATCCAACTTTGGTGGCTGACTCAGTCGATTCAAGACTTTACGCGCGGCTTCTCGAACCATTGCATTTTCATTTTCATCTCCAGCAATCCGCCGCACAATTCCTCCAACTGGATCATCGCTAGATCGCTGCAATACTTCCAGCGAACACCACACCGCATTGCGCCGAACATGCTGCGCAAGAACTCGGTTGAGCGCACTCGGTCCAAATGCTGCGCGCCGAGTCTGCTCGTCCCACCCAAGAACCGCACGCAAAGAAAACGCTGCATTTCGGCCGTCATACTCTGGATGAGTTCCCATTCGAAGCGACAATCTCGTCGGCTGATTATGCGGACAAACTTCTTGGCAAATATCACAGCCCAATAGCCAGTCCCCTACTTTTGCTGCGGATTCTGGATCAGGCCGCACGCGCTCTTCAAGCGTGATTCCACTGATGCACTTTGTTGCGTCAACCGACCATGGGGTGATTGCATTTGTTGGGCACGCATCAATACATCGCGTGCATGATCCACATGGATCACCTCGATGCGGCAAGTTTGGTGCGGTTACATTCAGCTTCGCAGTCGTAACATATGAAGCGAGCAAGACCCACGACCCAAGTTCTGGCAAGATGAGCAGCGTGTGCTTGCCGCATTGGCCAAGTCCCGCTCGCTCCGCCATTTCACGCTCCATGAAAGGTTCGATATCGCAGCAGACTTTTCCACGAGTTCCTGGAAGCGCCTCTTCCATTTCTCGCTGCAATCTGCGCAATCTTTTCTTGATCCGTCTGTGATAATCGCGCCCACGTGCATAACGCGCCGTTCGTCCAGCAGATTCGAATTCGCCCGTTGAAGGATCGACGACTTGTGCAGGACGTTGATCTGGTCGACCATCGTGATATCGATCAGCAACAACCACAATGCTCTGCGCGCCAGGAACAAGCTTGCGCGGATCAAGCCTGACCGTAATATTTTTACTCATCCAGTCCATGGATCCATGATGCCCCGCTGCCAGCCATGCATGCAACTCTTCGCCGCGACTACTTGCTGCAGCATCACAAATTCCCACTGCAGCAAATCCAAGCGAGCGACTTCGAGCGAGTGCCCATGCAGTCAAAGCCGAAGCATCAGATGGATCGATTGGACATGCGAACTCATTGTTTCCCGACATGGTCAAAGGCCCAACATTCGAGCGAGCCCCGCAGGCGGAACATCTGGGATCAATCCACGAATCTTCGCCGTTCCGTTGAACGCAGAGCATCCATCGGCGGCCAGATATCCGCTGCGAACAGCGCCCTCCATCGTTGCCGGCCAACCTGTATCGCACCAATCACCAGCGAGCAATAAATTGTCAATTCCTCCGCGGATTCCATCGCGAACAGCGCTTGGTCGCAGGTCATCAATCCCTGGCGTACATGCAAATGTTGCACGTTTTTCTTTGACCGCGCGAAATCCAACAGGATCGAGCCCACGCGTTTTTGGCAGCGCCCACTGCACATCCTCCATCACCTTGACGACGATATCGGCCTCATCTAGTTCCATCCATTCATTGGCTGCACTGATGACGGCATGAATGTGATATCGACCCTGCGAGTCCACGCCTTTATCGAAGAGCCACTGCGTCGCTCGGCCAGGCAAGACGAGGTGAGGTGTTTGCAGTATTGGTTGATCGAAAAAAAGATGCACGCCAAGAATTGGACTGAATTGAATCTCTTCCAGACGTGCGAGTCGAATATCTGCTGTGCGCATTGTGTCCGAGCAAAGTTTTGCTAATCGATCAGGTGGAACAGCTGCGATCACTGAAGATGATTCGACCATTCCTTCATCGGTGACAACGCCTGTGACACGCCGACCGTCGAATGCAAGTGCGAGTGCACTCACTCCCATTCGAAGTTCACCGCCGCCTGTTCGCAGAATTTCTTCGGCAGGGTCATAGAGCGATAAAAGAGGAACTGACGAGAGCCCCATCACAGGACTCCACGAATCCTGCAGAAAACCCTGTTGAAACACATACATCGCATAGAACGCGTCGGTCCGATCGCATGGAACATTGCAGGCGCTGGTGATGACTGGTTCCCAAAAGAGTTCCCGCGCGGCACGCGTCTGCTTGGTATCTGTCAAGAATTCTCCGAAAGATTTTCCGCGCCATCGCTCTCGACCTTCGCGTCCGAGGCGAATCAATCTCCACATCGCTCGCGCAATCGATCGCTTGTCTGGCACACTAAGAAATTTCATTCGCAAGAAACTGATTGAAAAATGTCCTGGTGCTGGAAGACGCCCTGGCATCATGACATCTGGTTCGTATGGCGGATTTGCCCACCACACACGAGGATGCCACTGCACGCTCCCAAGAACTCCGAGTCGGTCATAGAGATCGAGCAAGTTTGTGCAACTTCCCATCAATACATGCTGACAGTTGTCCAGCATTTCTCCACTGCGAGGATCGACAAAACTCGTCGCTCGTCCGCCAAGTTTTTTTCTAGATTCCAAAAGCACCACCCGTTCGCCCGCATCCACAAGTCGAATAGCTGCGGCGATACCAGCGAGTCCGCCTCCGACGATTGCAATTGGCGGCTTCATGACTTACGGCCCATACCACGTGCACGAAGTGCGATCATCACTTTGCGCAGTGTTGGCAATGAGACTCTCTTGCGCGAAATTTGCGATGGATCACGGGCAATTCGCTCCAGAAGTTCACGGTAAATCTCGGTGAGCGCCCAGAGCGTTGGACGACACATTGGATCGATCATCCCATCAAGTGGCTGACTGCGCACGAAATGTTCGCGTGCACGATCGATCATCGCACGCATCAACTGTTCGCACTGAGCGGGCTTTGACCATGCACACAAATCTTCGGCGGTGATTCCAAATCGATCAAATTCTTCTTGCGGAAGATAGACCCTGCCAAGTCCAACATCCTCAACAACATCGCGCAAGACATTCGTCAACTGAAAGGCGATACCTCGATCAACTGCAAGTTCGAGAGCAAGTGGATCTTCGTACCCCCACACACGGACACAAACTGTTCCCACAGTACTTGCGACCTGATAGCAATATGCGCGCAATTCATTCCAGTCTGCAATTCTCCGAGGCTGCAAGTCAGCAATCTGTCCATCAATCATTGAATGAAAGTCACTTGCATCAAGTGGGTATTCCCTTGCAACGGCCGAAAGCGCGCGCCAAATTGGTTTGTCCGAAAGAGAACGCCCCGCAAGTGCATCAACTGTGGCAGATCGGAAAGCATGGATATCACTTGCGCTAGAGTTCGCCCTGGAAGTGGCGCCAGACTGCGCACCAAGCACTTGACCATCAACGATGTCGTCGGCTTCACGCATCCAAGCATAAATCGCATACATCGCAGAGCGCCGAGGTTCTGGGGTCAAGCGCAGCCCCCAATAGAAATTTCCTGCACGCGTTCGAGTGATTTCTCGGCAAACTGCAATTGCAGCGCAAGTCTCAGCATCAGTTTGTAAAGAACTCTGCGCGATCAAGCTCATTTCACAACTACTCCGATATTGCGAGTCGCCCATCGAGCTCGCAACAACAGGGAGATTTTTGCAAATTTAGAAAGTCGAGGACGAGAGAGACACGTTTCATAGTTCCATGTTTCAATCTGGCGAAGCGTTCCTGTGCCACCTGCGATAAAAAGCCATATCAATGGACGGTGCTCTGGCTGAAGCATGGGCAGCAAAGAAGAACCTGATTCGAAAAGTTCCCACGTTCGAAGAGTCAGTTCGCGCACAGATTCTCGCCAAGATTGCAAAAACATTTGATCAGGAGCGTATCCCTGCCGACACGTCGAGACAAGCCGTTCCTCGAATTGGTCCACTTTCCAGAAATCACGAGGGATATAAATACGATCTCGTTCTAGGAGATCGCGACGCGCATCTTGCCAGTGATTGGTCAGTTGAAGCGCAGTGCAAACCGCATCGCTTGCGCGCAAGCATTCTTCGTCGCGCCGTTCACCGAGCAACATCAGAACGAGCCTTCCCACAGGATCTGCGCTCAATTTGCAATACCCGATGACTTCGTCCCATGTTTCGTATCGCGTCTTTGTCTGATCCATCTCGAAGGCGCTGATTAAGTCATCGAACGGTTCTTGCGGAAGTGAATGGCGTGCGATTACAGGCATCAACGCAACAAAGATCGGGTGACTTGCGTGACCTGCGAAACATTGATGCAATTGATCACGCCACCATGCCAACAACTCCGTGGAGCGCTTGCGACTTTCAGTTTCATCGCCCAGATCATCGGCTGCTCTACAGAACGCATAGACAGCAGAAAAATCATCGACCAAAGATGCGTCAACGAAGCGACTAAGCACGCTGAAGTTCTCGCCGTGGCTCTGCGTCAGTTGCTTGCACCACTGCTGGGATTCCGCAAGCGATGCGATTCGCGAACTCGTCGGTCCAAACTCCGCGAGCGCAACCGTTCGATCTGCCTTCGTCGCATTCATGTGTATTCATAGGCTACACCGACAAAAGAGGGACGAATGGCTATGATGCGATGCTCGTGAAGATCCTTCTTGCCAATCCTCGTGGTTTCTGCGCAGGTGTCTATATGGCCATCGATGTGGTCGACCAACTGCTCGATCTCTGCCCCGATGAGGTCATCTATGTCTTCCATGAAATCGTGCATAATCGACATGTTGTCGAACGATTCCAAAGACGAGGTGTCAAATTCGTGGAATCAATCGCCGAAGTTCCAGATGGTGCGATTGTTGTCTTCAGTGCGCACGGAGTCAGCCCGGCTATTCGCTTGGAAGCGAAGGCCAAGAAGCTTGCGGCAATTGATGCAACGTGTCCACTCGTCACCAAGGTGCACGCAGAAGCAATTCGATACGCCCGTAAAGGATTTCAGATTCTTCTCGTTGGACATCGACATCATCAGGAAGTTGTCGGAACTCTCGGCGAAGCTCCTGAAGTTATGCAGGTCGTGGAAAAACCTTCTGACATTGCCAGTTTGACCATCTCCGATCCAGACAAGTTGGTCTATCTCACTCAAACAACTCTATCTCTCGATGATGCGAACACAATCATTGCTGCACTCAAGATTGCATTCCCCAATATCAAAGATCCGCCAGTCAGCGATATCTGTTATGCCACAACAAATCGCCAGATGGCTGTGCGTGCTATTGCTCCCAAGTGCGATTTGGTCCTCGTAGTCGGGAGCGCAAATTCTTCTAATTCAGTCCGCCTAACAGAAATCTCTATGAATCTCGGCACTCCAGCACGCTTGATCGATGATCGAAGCGAAATGAAAGCTGAATGGTTTGTCGGTGTCGAAACGCTTCTTGTCACTGCAGGCGCGAGCGCTCCAGAAGATCTGGTGCACGATTTGATCGAAGATCTCGTGCGAACTCACGGAGCCGAAGTCGAGCAACACGATGTCTGCCACGAAGAAGTCGAATTTGGTTTGCCAGGAACACTGAAGACCATGATGCGTGCACGTGGAGTTGATCCCGCTGGTCGTCGAATCGTGCGCGGTGATGAAAGTTCTCGTTTGCACGCGTGGTTTGCCGAGCACAACATTCCTTTCCGTACAGTCGACCTGACCGTGCAGGGATCAGCGATTCAAAATTGACCGCCCCTGACGAATCCATCCTGCCGACGAATCAGCCGACTGATCAGCCGACTGATCCGCCAACCGAACCATCTGCAGATCAATCAAATTCTCGCAGTCATGCGACGTCCAACATGGTGCATTTCTTCGACTTCAATCAGGAGAGGCTTGCAGCATGGGTGATCGAACACGGAATGCCGCGTCATACAACCGATCAGATTCTTGATTGGGTTTATCGCAAGGGAGTCTCCGATCCAGCTCAGATGACCAACCTTTCGCGAGGTCAGCGGGCATACTTGGCAGAGCACATTGCATTCACTCGGGGTCGCACAGTTGCGCATCAATCCGCAAGCGATGGCACGCAAAAACTGCTCGTGTCATGGGCCGATGGTGCTCACCCAACCAAGACAACTGGGTCACTTCCGATTGTCGGCCAATCAAATGTTGCGCGCGGTCAAGAAACAGAATGTGTCTTGATTCCTGCGGAATCTCGGCGAACTGCATGCATTTCCAGCCAACTCGGCTGTCCAGTGGGATGCAAATTCTGCGCATCCGGCATTGGCGGGCTGGAAGGAAATTTGACCGCTGGACAAATTATCGAACAGGTTTTTCAACTTGGACAATTGAAAGGCGTTGATCGAATCTCGCATGTGGTCTTCATGGGAATGGGCGAACCACTCGCAAATTATGCGGCGGTCACCGATGCGATTCGAACGCTCAATGCACCATGGGGATTTGGAATTAGTGCAAGACGCATCACACTCTCAACTGTTGGATTGCCCGTCGCTATTCGCAAGTTCTGCGACTTCGAGATTCCTGTGACCCTTGCACTGAGTCTTCATGCCCCAAACGATGCGCTTCGCCGCGAAATTATTCCGTGGGCAGAATTCAGCACCGTCGATGAATTGCTTGATGCTTGCGACGAATGGTTCACGCGAACTGGACGCGAGATCACGCTGGAATACATCTTGCTTGGTGGAGTCAACGATCGACCAGAACATGCTGAAGAACTTGCATTTCATGCGCAGCGCATACATGCCAACGTCAATCTGATTCGATACAACGAAGTGCGTGGCATGCCATATCAGCGCCCTTCGACAGAAGATGTCTTGCGCTTTCAAAATATTCTCCGTCAGCGCGAGGTCAATGTGCACATTCGAGCAAGTCGCGGCCGCGATATCGCAGCAGCTTGCGGACAATTGCGACACGAACACGCAAGCAACGTGCGGGCTGTCTGAATCAGCCTTTATTCGAGCGTTGTTTTCGATTCAAGGGGAGCAATTGCATGCGTTGGTAACGCCCCACAATTCACGGCAAATTGTTCAATTTCTGCAGCGTTGAGTTTACGAATACTTCCGTCGATTGCTGCATCGTGTACACGACGCGCGAATTCGATCCAGGCACTCCTTCGCACGATATCGACTGCAGCGCGAGCGAAAAGAGTCTGCATCATTTCTCGAACAGCGCGTGATTGAAAATTTCCACGCAGCCCCATTGGTATGAACGGCAATGTGGTTCGTAAAATCTTGTCCGGCCAGTCGCTTGAACGAAACTCGACGACCCATCGATTGCTCGCCAATCGAATTTCCATTCGGTGCAAATAGCGACGCCGAATTTCATCACCACGCGCAAGATGCACGCCGAGCGTTTCGCGAATGCGATGACTTTGATCGAGGCTTGTCGTGAGCGCTCCGACATACCAGAGATCACGAATCAAAAAACACTCCGCTAAAGGCAGAATTGCTAGGCGCGACAACTCTCCGGTGTCGTCTGGAGCATCGTTGCGCCTTAAATCACTGATGCATGCGGCATATTGAGTTGCGTATTCGAATCCCCCCCACATCTCGCATCGACGCATAGCCATCGCAAAGTCACGCATTGCTTCGCGTCCATGTCGAGTATTCGAAAGTGGTGTCAACTGTGCCAACATTGCCGCGACCGCCTTGCGAAGTCTTCGACCTCGACTGCGATCCCGACGCCCACCGAGTTGGCGATCTGCGCTCACGCGTCTGGCAAGTCGCAGCGTGTCTTCAGTCGCCTTTGCTTGCGCAGTCATTTTTGCTGTCGCGCCGAGAGTTTGATCCGCTCTTGCCGCCAAGATTCGACCAAGTTGAATTGCCTCGAAACTTCGTGCGAATCCGCGCAATTCCATGCGACGAGCGGCTTCTTCCAACGCATCGATCGAGACTGGAATGAATCCCTGCTGAAATGCAATTCCAAGTGCAACCAAATCGCAGAGCCGATCCGTCAAGAAGATTGCTCGCGATTCGGTGACGATATCGATGAGCACACGTCGATCCGGACGTGTCGTGACTGCCGCCACCGACGCGAGCCGATTCGCCGCTTGGCGAGCCTCATCATCGATTTGATCTTCGAGTGGACAACTGTTCGCAACGATTGCGGTGCGCAGTGGATCAGCAACTCGAAGTTGAGCATCAGTTGCAATAGCGCGAATGGTTTCTACAGGATCAATTCCAATGACAACATCTGCTTCGCCATATGGAATTTGAGTCGTGAAACTTGACAACTCGGCAAGTGGCGCTGCCCCACCACCTTCCACACCACCAATCAATTCCTCTTCCATCCGTGTGAAGACCAACTGTGTCCAAGCACGACGGCCAGGCCCAATTGGAACACCCAGATGCGTCCAATCAACTCGGAATCCCATCTTGCGTCCAGCTTCTGCCAACAATTGTCCCGCAACTCCTGGCGCATCGCCGCGGAATCCCGCGAGATGAATGCGCCACATTCCCTGCTCTGCGTGCAGCGGACGCGGCGGTGTCATCCGAACCGAAGTGCGCAACTCATCAATTCCAGCAGGTGGACGAGTTCGAATGATTTCGACTTGTTCTAACAACGATTCAAGCCGAAAAAAGACTCCTTTTGCACCAGGCACAATCGACTTTTCGACAAGCGGTTCGGATCGCAGTGGATCGGATCCACGCAAAAGTCCCCGAGCAACTTGCGTCGCAAGACCAGGATCTCGAAGTTCGCATGCATTATCCGCAGGCAGAACGAATCGCTGAAATCGCAAAAAACCATCACGATCAATTTCTTGTGCTGTTCGATCCAGTGCTGCGACATTGCGACGTGGAGGCGGACCATCACGCGCAATCACAATCGTCAACGCTGTGGACTCCGCCGCCAACACAATCCCATCTCGAAGAGCCTCGCTGTCGTTTATGTCGACGCGCAAAAAAGTCAAACTCGTCTCTCCCACAATGCCCGAAGCGGCTCGAGCAATCCGCTCAATGTCAAGATTTGCATCATCGCCAAAATCGCAGACAACGATGATTCTCGGGTTTGATTCGAAGTCTGCTTGTTTCACGGCGCCAATACCCTCGCGCTTGAAACGACGGCCATCCCATGTCTCGACTGTGCAGATGACATCTGCACTTGGCGGTGTTTGGCGATCGTTCACAATCACTCGGTGTAATTGATCTGGATACTGACGCGCAGCAACGATCGCTGCGGCTTCATCGACTGCAAATGCGATCACATCGAACGCGGACCCAATGCCGATACCTGCACTTCTGCGAGGCAAAGCAATTGTTGCCACCCATGATGGAACTCGGGCGAGTCGTTCCGTCAACTGCAAACCTGGCCGAATCTCGTGCAATAAGCGCACAACGCGACGCGTAAGCAAACTTGTCCTCAGTCCATCGTTGATTCCAAGTGGTTCAACATCACCTGCAGCGGGCGGCATCGCATTCCACCAGACTTGCGCAGGAACTCCTCCACTTCCACGCATCGCTTCAGCAATTGCGACAATTCGAGGGGCAACGGATCCTGGTCGTGCCTCGACAAAGATGACATGATGGCAACGCTCCAAAAGTCGAGAGACTGCAGCGTGATCGATCGGCTCGACGACCGTCAATCGAAGCACTGGTACTCGTCCCGTCATACTCAACTCATCGAGCAAATGTCGCACTGCAACTGCGCTTGCACCGACCGCAAGAAAACCATACTGCTCTCGTTCGCCGGGACTTGGAAGATGCTCGAGTCGATTCAGTTCGAGTCCTCGAATGATTCGCAGTGGATCCGCGGAGTCTCCCAATCGCGGTGCTTGCTTCCTGCGCAACCATGCGTCATGATCAATGCGAGAAACTTGACGATTCGGCGAGACTGAAAGCGTGGAGCCTGATCGCAAAATTGATACATGAACGATGAGCGCCGATGGACGACGAGTGGCGCGAGACAATCGAAGAACTGCATCGCATCCACTGCGTAATCCAGCGACATCGCAAGGTTCGACTGCTGTGAAACCTGCACGGCGACAAACTCGCCGAGGGCAAGTGGCCGCGACGGCGAATGGGTTGTCCTCCATCACCACGCAAATTCCTGCGGATTCGCCAAGCGGTGTCTCGGATAATTGTGCGAGTGCCGAGACAACATTGTCTAAATCATCGTTGGGAATCAGAATCGCTACGCGCCGACCGCGCGCAGCTTCTTGTGCTGCAAGTTCGATTGCGCGTGAGGCATCCTGCACTTCAACAACTCGGACTCCATTGCGTTGTAGAATTGATTGATTCGCTTCCAACTCCGCAGCGCGGAAAACGGTATCGAATGGAGTGCGCCTGACACCGAAAATCACATGGACATCAAGTTCGGTTTCGAGAAAACCCTTCAACAGTGCTTCAGCCGCAGTACACAATGCCGATCCATCCACTCGTGCCAGTGGTGGAGACCATTGTGTCACAGCATTTACATCCTCCGACGCGTTCATTAGGGAGATCGTAGTGCGAAGAGGCTCGAGTCATCGTCTGCGTAAAATTTCCGCGACGACGAATGCCAATGCATTTTCGTCGTGATCTGGGGCACGTTGCTTTGCAAGCGCGGCGACAGCGGAATCCGCGTTCGCGACTGCGAAAGATTGCGTCGCGTTGCTGAGCATTCCAACATCATTCAAACCATCGCCAACCGTGACAACTTGCGACTCATCAACTCCGCGCAACTTGCAAAGCCTCTGAATCATTGACCATTTATCAACATCCGCATCGAAAATTTCGAGCAAATGCGTGTCGATGCCAGCAGTGCCGAGTGCGACTAATGCAGGCCAATGCTTGATTGCAAGTCGTTCTGGAACTTCTTTGCGAATTGCATCTGCGACGAGAGCCAAGTCACTCGCCATCGCTACTGTCCCAACACGCAGAACATGTTCCAACTGTGCAGAGCGTTCGCTCGCATCGTTATTCAATTGCGGCACAGAGCGAGTTGTGACTGGATGCACTCCGAACCACCAACGACTTGCTGCATCGAGCTGTGCGTCGCCCACTAATAAATAGTCATATCCCGCTTGAGTCGAATCTTTCAAGAGATGAGCGAGATGCCCATGCCGAATGAGACTTTCCGTGCAGTGGCTGACGAGATCATGGGAAATGACTATTCGATCTTCGCAGCGACCGCTTTCGATGTCGTGAAGAGCGGCGCCACCAGCCGAAATCACCATCCCGGTTCCAAGAACGTCTTGAGAAATACTTCGACATTCAAGCCAAGAACGGCCAGTTGCGAATACGACTTCGATTCCCGAATCTCTCGCCAAAGCAATCGCTTGTCGGTTTGCGAAGGAAACAGAACCACTGCGATCAAGCAGTGTTCCATCGAGATCAGTCACAAGAATCTTGCAGCACATTGAATTCCTACAGAATGCTACACTTCGACCCCTTATGGACCGCAAACGACTTGGTAACGTTCAACAAACCGATTTGACCGAAGGTCGAATCAACGACGACTTTCTTTTCTGGCTCAAGACCAGCGGACCGAATTGGCTTCTCGCCGTATTGGTTGTTGCATGTTTGGTGATGGGATGGAACTGGTGGCAGAATCGCTCGGCGCAAGCGCGCGATCTCGCATGGGCGGAACTCGACGCTGCAGATCTTCCTTCCTCGCTAAAAGATGTCGCAGTCAAGCATGCTGATGTAGGTGCTGTTGCATCGTTTGCACTGTTGAATGCTGGAGATCGTTATCTGCAGAGTGTCGTCACAGGGCAACGATTTGATCGCGAAGCAACAGCGACTGATGCGCAGTTGACACCAGCTATGAGATTGGAATGGCTCAATGAAGCAGACGGTCTGTATACACAAGTCCTCAAGAATGCTCAGGCAAATCCTAAGGCTGCTTCCAGTCGAGGATTTGAAGTGAGCGCACTCTTCGGTCGCGCTGCAGTCGCTGAATCAAAGGGTGATGTTGCTACTGCGAAGACCTCGCTCGAAGCTGCGCAAGCTCTTGCAGGAACTCAATATCCATGGGTTGCGGGTCAAGCAAAGGCTCGCATCGAAACTCTCGGAGTGATTTCATCTCCATATCCGATTCCTCCTGCACCACCTGTTGCAGTGCTTCCTGATGGATCGCCTATGAAGCTTCCCAGCGGTTCTTCCCTAACAGATGCAGATGCGATGCGACTTCTCATGAGTGATGTTTCGAAGAGTGCTGCTCAACCTGGAAATGCGCCTGAACCAACTGCAGTTACGCCAGCAGAACCTGCGCCTGCTGCTGAGCCAGTTCCAGTACCTGCACCTGCGCCTGCACCTGCGCCTGCGCCTGCGCCATAAGACTGTGAAGATTTGAATTGCTCTCCAACAGTCCCAGCGACGAAGCGAGCAATTTTTCTGGTGAAGTTCCCGGCGAAGTTCCAGGCGAAGTTCCCGGCCAAGTTCCCAGCAATATTCCCGCCGATATTGCTGAAAATGATCCGCAGAATCTTCTGACCACTGCGGGAACTGTGAATCGCGAAGCTCTCTTCGCACTCTACGAAGAATCTGCGGCAGCGGACGATGATCATCCCGTCCAAGTCACTTTCACCCTCAGTCACGATCTTGAAAAGCGCCTGGATCGCTATCTCGTCGACCGCGTTCCATTTCTCAGTCGCACTGCGCTCCAGAAATTGATTGAAGAAGATGCGGTGCTTGTCAATGGACGCATTGCCAAAGCCAGCACGAAGTTGCGAAGAGGCGATGTGGTAATCGCAACTCTTCCTCCACCGCCAAGCAGCGAAATTCCTGCGGAAGAAATGCCTCTCGATATTCTTTTCGAGGATGACGAATTGATCGTCATCAACAAACGGCCTGGACTGATCGTTCACCCCGCACGCAGTCACAAATCTGGAACATTGATCAACGGACTTGCGTGGCATTTTCAACATCGATCAAGCGGACAACTTTCGACCGTCGGCAAAGACTTTGCGCGACCAGGAGTCGTTCACAGACTTGACAAGCACACCAGCGGCGTGATGGTTGCAGCGAAAACAGACACCGCACATTGGCGACTCGGCAAGCAATTCGAACTTCGTCAAACACGCAAGCGATACATCGCATTGGTGCAGGGTCATCCGGAACCGCATGTCGATCTGATCGATCTTCCACTTGGAAAACATCCGACAATTCGAGAGAAATACGCAGTGCGGCATGACGACACAGGAAAGGCATCGCAGACTGTGTATCGCGTGCTAGAAGAATATGAAGGTTGCTCGTTAGTCGAACTCGAACTGCTCACTGGTCGCACGCACCAGATTCGAGTGCATTTAGCGCATCTTGGATATCCGCTCGTGGGCGATGACATGTACGGCGGGAAACATGTGACTGAACGAGATTTCGGCGGCAGCAGCGACGCGCCACTTCTCACACGACAGGCGCTCCATGCGGCACTGCTCGGTTTTAAGCATCCCATCTCCAACGAGCCCATGACATTTCAAGCGCCGCTCTGGAGCGACTTGCAACGAGCAATTCAATTGCTCCGCACGCACCGATTTCAAAAACGCATTGATGCTGTTGGCACGCTTGTCAGCGTTCCCTGAAACTGTGAGTGAACGCGCATAAAAATCTTGCCACGCTTTACAAGAATCAGATTCGCTCTTCGCCAGAATTGCGACGCATCAATTCTTGCAGCGCACTTCGGGGAGAAAGGCCAGAGAACAAGACTCCGTGAACTGCATTTGCAATCGGCATCTCAACTCCATGCTGCTGGGCAAGCTGCACCACGACTCTGCAAGTCTCAACCCCTTCCACAACAGATTCCATCGAGTTCACAGCAGAATCGCATGATTCTCCACGACCGATTCTTTCGCCAAGCGTGCGATTTCGTCCATCCATACTGAAGCAAGTTGTTGCAAGATCTCCCACTCCCGCCACGCCGAAAAATGTTTCTCTGCGACCTCCAAGAGCAATTCCCAAACGAGAAATCTCCGCAAGCCCTCGCGCGAGCAACGTCGCCTTGGCATTCATTCCAAGTTCCATTCCATCAACCATTCCCGCAGCAAGAGCGATAACATTTTTTATCGCCCCCGCAGCTTCGACTCCCACCTGATCCGTCGTGCAATAGATACGCCACGAATCCGTCGCAAGCGCTTTTTGCACATGCATCGTCGCAGATTCAGAACCTGCCGCGACAAGGGCTGTCGGCAGTCCACGAGCCGCTTCAGTTGCAATCGTCGGGCCAGAAAGGGTGACGATTTCTCCGCCAATGTTCAGAGACGCAAGCACCTCACTCGGTCTCATTTTGGATTCGACTTCAAACCCTTTCGCAACAGTCACGACACATGCACTCTTTGGACAATCCTTGCCAAGAACTTTCCAAATGGAACGGGCGTATTGAGCCGGTATGGCTGTGATGACCAAATCCGCTCCCGACATCGCATGTCGCCCATCGATGGTGATGGCGATCGATTCCGCAATTCGCAGCCCTTTGATTCTTGGACTTTCGCGATTGGCCAAGAGTGGCGCAATCTCTTGCGCATCGCGTCCCCATAGCGAAACCTTGTGCCCCGCTTTCGCACAGTGGCACGCAAGAACGGTTCCAAATTGCCCACATCCAATGACTGCAATCTGCTGTGCCATCCAATCACCCTACCACGACTTCGATTGGCAAGCGTGCTAACCTAAAATACAATTGGAGACCCATCAATTATGACCACGATAAATGCATCAACCTCAACAACTCGAAATGACCGCGATGCGGAGGCAGCACAAGGCGGCATTCGACTTGAACAGAGACTTTTTATTGCACTCTGCGGTGGCATGATGCTCTTGGTTGCGTGGTTGGGCTCTGCGCTTTTTGGTATTGAACCTTCCGTCGCTCAAATTCCTGCTGTGATCGGCGCGATCATTCTGACTGTACCGATGGCTGTCGGTGCGCTGAAAGAATTGAAAATGGGTCGTGCGTCGAGCGATTCGCTTGCCACGTTGGCAGTGCTTGCAGCGATGGCGAATCATCTGTATCTCGCCGCAGGATTTCTTGCTTTCTTTCTCTGGCTCTCAGAACTGATTCTCTCGCGAACTGCTTGGGGTGCGCAACGCGCAATTCGTGATCTTCTGGAATTGACTCCAGATATGGCGCGTATCGTCGATGCTTCTGGAAGTGAGCGTGAAGTCAGTCGCAATATTGTGAAAGTTGGAGATGTACTTCGTGTTCGACCTGGAGAAAATCTTCCTGCCGACGGTCGTGTTGTGCGCGGCACAAGCAGCATTAATCAGGCTTCGTTGACCGGTGAAGCTGTGCCAGTTGAAGCGCAGCCTGGACTTGATGTGTATGCGGGAACCACGAATTTGACGGGACAATTGGACATAACTGTGACTGCTGTCGCAGGAGAGACCACCATCGGTAAAGTCGAAACGCTGATTCGAGAAGCCGAAAATTCTCGCAGTGATCGCCAAGAACTCATCGAACGATTGGCTGCGTATTACGTGCCAGTCGTGTTGATGGTCGCTGGATTAGTTTGGTTCTTCACCAGCAAGAGCGTGGTTGCAGAAATTCGCGATCAAGCAGCCGTGCGTGCGATCACCGTCTTGGTCGTGACTTGCCCAGGTGCGCTTTTGATTGCATACCCAACTGCAATGGTTGCAGCATTCGCTGCAGCGGCTCGATTGGGAATCATGATTAAGCAAACGCGAACATTGGAAGCCGCTGGACGAATCGACACCGTCGTCTTGGATAAGACTGGAACTCTCACCACTGGAAAATTCAGCGTCAGCAGACTTGCTCCTGCAGAAGGATGTGAAGGCGCCGCGCTTCTGCAAGCTGCCGCGGACTGCGAACAATCGTCCAACCATCCACTTGCACGCAGCATTCTTGAAACTGCAACGCGCGCACGAATCCAACCCACCGCTCTTACCGCATATGAAGAAATTCACGGGCGCGGAGTGCTTGCAAAAACTGCAACCGGATCCACAATTCACGCCGGAAGATCTCAGTGGCTTCGAGAACTCAATCCAAGCGTCGCAGAACAAGTCGCCAAGGTTGAAGAGCGCATCGAAGGCATGTCGAGCGTGCATGTCATGGTCGACAACAAATATTTAGGCGCAGTCGGACTTGAAGACAAATTGCGCCAAAATGCAGCGGAAACTGTCACTCGCCTGCGACAATTGGGAGTTCGGCGCATCTGCATCTTCACAGGTGATCGATTGGCTGTCGCCCGTCAAGTGGGCGAAGCTGTAGGTGTCGACACCATCGAAGCTGAATGCCTTCCAGAAGAGAAGCACGAAGAATTGAAGTATCTGCTGCAACGCGGCCATAAGGTTCTTGTTGTCGGCGACGGAATCAACGACGGACCAATTCTCGCAAGCGCAGATGTTGGCGTTGCCATGGGACTTTCAGGTTCGGATATTGCGACCAACAGCGCAGGCGTTGCTTTGATGAATGAAGATCTTCGACACATTCCATTTTTGCTCGAACTTGCAGCGAAGACGCGCGGAATCATTGCGGTCAATATCGGAGCGAGTTTGTTGTTGGCAACAATCGGTCTTGCATTGGCAGCAACTGGCCAGATCGATATTTGGGTCACACCTTTCTATCAAGCAGCTGCGTATATTTTCGTTATCGCCAACAGTCTCAGACTTGTGAGATTCGGCGAGGAATTTGCCGACGCAGAAGAAGTACGGCGGTTGATGGAATCGAATCGCGCACAAAAGCCTGTCCGCGCTGCGCAGCGGCTTGCAGCAACAGCATGATTTACTGGGCAGAGCGATTGGGTCGCTCTTGCTTTCTTTTTTGCGTGTCGACTCTGGCTGTTTGCGCATCTGCTGATCAGCACATTCATGCTGAAAATCTGCAGATTTCGAATGGAGCTCAAGTATTTTCCAAGTCTTGTTTGCCATGTCATGGCGCAAACAGTCCAGCAGCACTTGACTTGACTGATCCAATTTCGCTGCGCCGCAGAGCGACAACTGCAGCACAAGTTGTTCGAGATGGATTGATGCCACCATGGCTTCCAAGCGAATCGGGTGCTCCGTTGAAGCATTCACGCAAACTCTCTGCAACAGATCGCGCATCCCTTTTGGAATGGCTAGATCAGAGTGCACAAGGCAAAGTTCCCAGCGCAGTTGTCACCCCCCGCCCTTCGCAGGAGAGCGAGATCGCCTTTCGTGTCGCAGATGATTTGCAAGTCGGAGGAGATCCTGGGATGACGCTCAGATCTTTCGCCATCAAACAGGATCCAACGATGAATCCTGACACACCGAAGTTTTTCAATGCGATCGAATTTGTTGCGGATGCACCTGGAGTTGTTCACTCAGTTTCTTTTCTTTGGGATGAACTGGGTTATGCCGCACGGTTGGATGCTTCCGATCCTGCACCGGGTTATGACGCCGTCGGAGATATCGGGTTGGAAGTTTCTGGTTCGAGCGGTTGCGTTTCGCGCTTGTCAACACTCTGGCAATTGCCGAAGGGTTATGCAATGAAAATTCCAATCGATGCGGTACTGGTCGCAGAGGTCCATGCTGAAGGACGGGGAAAGATGGAATCTACCGCAGGAAATGTCTGTTTTCTCGCGCCAGAATTTCCCTGCAAACTGGTTCATGCCATCGCAATAAGTCCTTCGCGTCCGGCCAAAGTCGCATCTGCATGCGAGGCAGTTTCAATTTCAATTCGCGCGGGATCGAGGGTGCAATCGATTGATGTTTTCGCAAAGGATGCGAAGGGACAATTGCAATGCGTGCTGAATATTCCAAAGTGGAATGAGAGATTGAGCGAGCCGTGGATGTTTGATCCTCCGCTTGCGCTAGAAGCTGGAACAGAGTTGATTGTGCAATCGACTGTGAATGCAGATGCCCAGAAGACGCCGCTTGATGCACATGCTGCTGCGATGAGTCAGCCGATGATTGTTGTGCTTGTCGCTGACAACGATGCGGATCTGATTCGTGAGAAGTGAGATCTGGATTCGAGCGGAAGAAATGCATAAGTGGGCAGCCGTGAAAAGTCCTCTCGGGGCTCAGACAGTCCTCGGCAGAATTTTTCAACGGCTGGGCACGCATACAGATTCGAGACTGAATTCGAGCCACGGAATCGAGTCACAGAAATGCATAGTGGGCAGCCGTGAAAAGTCCTCTCGGGGCTCAGACAGTCCTCGGCGACCGACAAGATCCGATTTACGAAATTTTATTGCAGGTGCCGTCGGCCGCCTGCGGAACTCGCCCGAGAGAACTTTCCAACGGCTGGGCACGCAAGCGCGACTGATCTGAAAAACGTTCGAGCGAGAATTTGATTCGCTCACGTGGGCAGCAGAATGATTTGAACCCCGGCGAGTTTGCAAGCCGAGCAAGTCTGCGCAGTTGTCTTGGCGCGCGCCGGAGGGCGCGCTGGATTTCAGCGCGCAGCATTTTTGAGCCCGATTGCAAATCAGTCCGCTGCCAAAATCAGCACGAACCACTTTTGAGTCCATGCATAAGTGGTCAGCCGTGAAAAGTCCTCTCGGGGCTCAAATAGTCCTCGGCGACCGACACGATCTGATTTATGAAATTTTATTGCAAGTCCCGTCGGCCGCCTGCGGAACTCGCCCGAGAGAACTTTCCAACGGCTGGAGACGCAAGCGAATTCGCGACGGATCTGAAGAACGTTCGAGCGAGAATTTGATTCGCAAACGTGGGCAGCCGTGAAAAGATCCCGCCGGGCTCAAACAGTCCTCGGCGACCGACACGATCTGATTCACGAAATTTTATTGCAAGTCCCGTCGGCCGCCTGCGGAACTCGCCCGGCAGAATTTTTCAACGGCTGGGCACGCAAATCGATTTGCGTGTGCGCCGTCGGGACCATGTCCTGCGCGAGTTTGCAAGCCGAGCCGGAGTCTGCGTAGGCGAGGCGCAGCATGTTTGAGCGCCAGGGCATGCGTCCCGCGGCGTTCGCGTCAAACTGTTCCGTATTTGTTTGAACGTTGGGGGCAAATCATTCCGCTGCCAAAATCTGCACGAACCACTTTTGAGCCCATGCATGCGTCCCGCGGCGTTCGCGTCAAACTGTTCCGTATTTGTTTGAACGTTGGGGGCAAATCATTCCGCTGCCAAAATCTGCACGAACCACTTTTGAGTCCATGCATGCGTCCCGCGGCGTTCGCATAAAACTGTTCTGTATTTGTTTGAATGTTGGGGGCGAATCAGTCAGCTGCAAAAATCTGCACGAACCACTTTTGAGCGCATTTCAAACCCAGCGATTTTCTCTTGGATTCGGCAACTTTTCGCCCAGCACCTTCAATGCGTCAGCGTCCGCAGGTTCAAGATCTGTCGGCGCAATAATTTGAATCACGGCAAAAAAGTCGCCTGCAGTTTTGTTTGCGGGAACAATTCCCTTTCCAGTCACTCGAAGTTTTTTCCCGCTTGGTGTTCCCGCAGGAATTTTCAACTTAACGGTCCCCTTCAGCAAGGGGACATCAATCGAAGTTCCAAGCGCCGCCTCTGCAATCGTGATTGGCACATCGATCGAAACATCCATGCCATCGCGATAAAACCAAGAATGCGGCGCAACTCGAATCACAAGCATCAGATCTCCAGGCGGACCGCCGCCAGTTCCATCATGGCCCTTGCCTGCAACTCGCATTGATCCGCCGCTGGCGATCCCAGCAGGAATCCGAACGTCGATCGCGGAATTTTTCCCTTGGGAATCTCGAACAGAAACATTGCGAGTGCCTCCCACCGCAGCAGTCATGAAATCGACCGTCACTTCGATTTCCATATTCTGTCCCGCTTGTGCTGCGGAGCGACCCGATCGCCCGCGCTGCGTTCCACCACCGCGGAAAAAATCTCCAATACCGCCAAGACCGCCCATCATTTCTTCGAGGTCTTCGGGGTTGACATTCTGCCAAGGAGCACCACCTTGACCGCCGCCAGCTTGACTGCGACCCCCTCGGCCACTGAATGGATTTGCGCTGGATCCCACGTGTCCGAATTGATCGTATTGCGATCGTTTCTCGGGATCCGAAAGTGCGTCATACGCTTCTTGCAATTCTGAAAAACGTTTTGGAGCCTCTGGCGATTTATTTTTGTCTGGATGAAATTCCTTTGCAAGCTTGCGATGAGCACGACGAACTTCGTCGGCTGTTGCCGTTCGTGCAATTCCTAAAATTTCGTAGTAGTCCCGCGCCATAGAGAATGGCAAGTATAGGACGAGCCGTCACGAATGAGGGTTATGATTGCACCGATGTCCCACGCACCTGTCTCGCTGCCGCTTCTCGCAACCCAAAGAGTCTGTTCGATCCCCGCGAATCAGCCGATTCGCAAGTCGCGAATGACCGTGCGACGATTCACGATTCTTGTCATCGTTCAATTATTGATGATCGTCCATGTTGTTCAGTGGCTTGCAGTGGGCGTGACTCTTGCACCGATCGAACCGAGCGAATCGATGGAGACGATCAAGCATGGAGCAGTCACAGTTGGATTTATCTTCTTCGCTGTCGCAATTCTTTCGACGGCAATCTTGGGTCGTTGGTTCTGCGGATGGGGTTGCCACATCTTGATGCTGCAAGATTTCTGCGGTTCGTTGCTGCACAAAAGCGGAATTCGCCCGAAGGCATTTCGATCGCGTTTACTGCGCTGGATTCCCGTTGCACTCGCCGCATATATGTTTGTTTGGCCATTGGTCTATCGATTCGCAATTGCCCCAATCTTGCAGCCAGATCTTGTTCCCATGGCGCTCTCGTGGAAATTGACGACGACGGACTATTGGACAACTTTTCCTGGACTGATGATGGCGATACCATTTCTCTTGGTTTGCGGATTCGTGACTGTTTGGTTTCTTGGTCAAAAAGGATATTGCACGTATGCCTGCCCGTATGGTGGCGTGTTCGCGCCAGTCGATGAATTGGCCATCGGACGCATTCGCGTTTCGGATGCGTGCGAAGGATGCGGTCACTGCACTGCTGTCTGCACTTCCAATGTTCGAGTGCATGAAGAAGTCGCGCTCTATGGAATGGTGGTTGATTCTGGCTGTATGAAGTGCATGGATTGTGTTTCGGTTTGTCCCAAAGAAGCGCTTTCATTTGGATTTGGAAAAACCGCACTGGGAATTCCTCAAGCGCCTACCGCAGTCAAGAAGTGGGATCTTTCCTGGACTGGCGAATTCGCTCTTTTGGCGGCGGCATTTTTTGCTTTCTATGCCGTCTATTTTCCATTTGGAGAAAGTGCAGCCAAGGCGACAGTTCCGCTCTTGTTCGCATCAGGAATTGCCGCTTGCTTCGCATTCATGGCGTGGAAGTCATGGCACATTTTTCTACGATTGCCGACGGGATTTCATCGCATAAGTTTGGTTCGTCAACATCGCATCCAGCCGCTGGGATTTGCATGGATCGCAATCACCGTATGCCTCTCTCTGGGTCTTGCTGACAACTTCGCAGTCAATGTCAGTGGATGGATGGCCTATCGAAGTGATTTGATCGTTCAGTTGCCAGAGTCGCAAGTTTTCTCTCAAAAGCCAAGCGAGGTCTCACCAGCGATGCAGTCTGCCGCGCGTGATGGACTGAAGTGGTATGGCCTCACCCGTTCGATCAATTCAGGCGGCTTGGCACTCTTCGCTCCCAGAAACGAAAATGTTCTCACGCGCATTGTTTGGCTGCACGCAGTCCTCGGGGAGTTTCCACAAAGCGAAGCGTTACTGCGTCAAGCGTGGAATGAAAATCCGCAAGAGTGGATCGCCACGGTTCTCTCTCGCGTTCTTGATGCGCAGCAGAAAGACCAACAATCTGCGGAGTGGTTTCGCTCGGTTGTCGCAGCGCATCCGACATGGATCACAATCGTCGACGAGCAAGTTGGTCGTTTGCTTCAAGAGGAACGCCTCGAGGAAGCGATCGTAATCGCACGAGATGTTGCGAAGAGTCAGACAGGTTCGACGTTTCCGATCCGTAGACTTTCAATGTTGCTGATCGAACACGGCACCACCAATGATGTCGAAGAGGGGATCGCCATCGCCAGAAATTCTCTTGCGAATGATCCGAAGAATGTCGCGATCAGTGCTGCGATTGCACTCGGTCAGTTGCGGCTTCAGCGTCCAGCGGATGCCATAGCAACACTGACTCCTGCGATCGAGCTTGCGCCAAATGAAGCAAAACTTTTCGGACTTCTCAGCGAGGCTTATCGGCAAATTGGTGACGAGACACAGCAGAAAATTGCGGAAGATCGTGCTGAATTGATCCGATCGAGTATGCCAAGTAATTGAACATTGCTATCCTGCGACTTCAAGTGATCATGAACTTCTCCATTGCTGACATCCTCGATCCAAAAGCGATTCGAGTTCCGCTGCTTGCGACTGATCGTCGCGGCGCGCTGGAAGAATTAGTCGATGCACTCGCAAGCATCGGCGCGGTGACCGATCCAGAACTTTTCAAGAAGTCAGTCTGGGAACGAGAACAACAGAGATCGACGGGAATCGGCGAAGGCTTGGCAATTCCCCACGGAAAATGTGCGAGCATTCTGCGCCCCGCGATCGCAATCGGTCGACCCTCTGTGCCGATCGAATTTGGCGCGATCGATCGTCGGCCAGTTCGATTGATTGTGCTGCTCGCTTCTCCACCGGACAAGATCACAGAGCACATTCAAGTTCTGCACCGTGTGAGTCGGATTTTCTCGAACATCGCAACGCGTGAGCGAGTGTGTTTGGCGCCGGATGCTGCGACTTTGTTCGAAGAGTTGCGTATTGCCGACAGCGCGATCGTCGAACGCTGACCAATCATCACAAAAGTCTTCGTCCAAGCCATATCAAGCCTGTCGTACTCTGTACACATCTTGTACTGGACGACCATGATGGTTCTCGTTTGCGCAATCAGTGGATCGTCAGCTTCGTCCCAGAACGTAAACACTACCCCACAAGAACTCTCTGCGTCAGTCGCTGAGATTCGTGTACGAAACAAAATACCAGGTTTGGTTGTGGCGATCGTCACAAAAAGTGGTGTCGAGTCGATCGCATTCGACGGTATTCGTCAACAAGGCAAGAGCAACTTGATCACCGCCACCGATCGAATGCATCTTGGATCGTGCACAAAAGCATTCACCGCCACGCTGTGCGCAGTGCTTGTTGCGGATGGAAAATTAAAGTGGACGAGTACCGTTGAAGAGTTGCTCGGCAGTGATGTTCCTGGAATGCATGCCGAGTGGAAAACCGTGACACTCGAAGAACTTCTGCGTCATCGAAGTGGAGCGCCATCTGCGCCTTCGCCCGAAGATTGGAAAGAAGCCTTTTCCTGCGCTGATTCGCCCAAAGAATGTCGCGCGACATTTGTACGCAGCATGCTTGTGCGCGCGCCTGCACCTACTCGTGTGACATTTGCATATTCCAATCAAGGTTATGCAATTGCTGGACGCATGATCGAGATCGCGAGTGGGAAAGATTTTGAATCCCTGCTTGCAGAGCGCTTGCTGTTGCCGCTGACAATCAAAGATTTCGGATTTGGAATTCCTATGAAGTCAAATGAAAATTCGCCAAGTGGACATGCAGCAGATGCAACGCCGCGCGATATGGATAATCCAAATGCGATCGCACCAGCTGGCACGCTCCACATGCCGGTTGGCGAATGGGCGAAGTTCATCGCGTTTCATCTTGGTGCAGAGCCACCTGCGGCGCTTGCAGGAGCGACATCCCAGCTTGCGCATCTTCAAGCGCGCGGAGACATCGAACCGTTTGAAGCTCTCGGATGGATGACAGCCGATCGCGCTTGGGGCGGCAAGGTCTTGACTCACTCAGGTTCAAACACACTGTGGTATTGCGTTGCTTGGCTCTCGCCTGAGAAAGGTTTTGCAGTTCTCGCCGCGAGCAATCAAGGTGGTGATGCTGCGGCGAAAGCATGCGATGAGGGTTGCGCTGCTGCGATCCGCGAGTTTTTGAAGAATGGCGTTTCCGCCACGAAACATTGAGTCATAATTCAAATCGTTCAAGCAGGGTGGGAGGATAAGATTCAAGCTCTGTTCGAAGTCAATCGTCTGTTTCCTCGCAAGGAAAAATTGGAGCAAGACAAAGTGCCAAGTTCAACAAAGAAAAAATCTGCGATCAAGCCAAGCGTGCGACTTCCATTCTTTGGATGCGCGGTCTCATGTGGTTTTCCAAGTCCTGCAGATGACTATATAGAAAAGAAGCTTGACCTGAACGAATATCTGATCGACAAACCATCCGCAACATTTTTTGTGCGCGTGGCTGGAGACTCGATGATTGGCGTGGGCATTCATCCCGATGATTTATTGATTGTGGACCGATCAAAAGAACCTCGCAACAAATCGATTGTGCTTGCAATAGTCAACGGAGAATTCACGGTGAAGCGTTACATCTGCCGCAATTCGAAAATCACTTTGAAAGCAGAAAATCTCGCATATCAGGACATCGTGATCGTGGAAGGAATGCAGTTCGAGGTTGTGGGCGTCTGCACGAATGTGATCCACAGTCTCAAATGAGCACGCCGCGCGTTCCTTCTCCCGCAACACCAAATGTGTTTGCACTTGTAGACGGCAATAGTTTTTATTGCTCGTGCGAACGCGTCTTCAATCCGTCGCTCAACAATCAACCCGTGATTGTGTTGAGCAACAACGACGGATGCGCTGTTTCACGCAGCGACGAGGCAAAGGCGTTGGGCATCAAGATGGGCGATCCATTGCATTTGATCAAGGACATCGTCAAGCGCAATCGAGTTCGGGTGTATTCATCGAACTATGCGCTCTATGGCGATCTTTCAGCGCGCATGATGTCCACTTTGGCGCAGTTCACTCCAGAGATGGAGGTATACAGCATTGACGAAGCGTTCTTGTCGCTCGACGGTTTTGGAAATCGTGACTTGAGCGAATACGCACGCGAGATTCGCCGAGTGGTGCGGCGTGATACTGGTATCCCAACTGCAATTGGAATTGGTCCAACAAAAGTATTGGCGAAGGTCGCAAATCGCGTCGCAAAGAAAAATAATAGAAACGATGGCGTGTTGAATCTGTGCGACCGTGCGACGCAGGAAGAAGTTCTGCACGCATTGCCTGTCGAGGATGTGTGGGGGATCGGCGCACGCAGTGCTGCCAAATTGAATCATGCCGGTGTGCGCACTGCCAAACAACTTCGCGATGCAAATTTGGATGAGATGCAAAAGTTGCTCACGATTGTTGGACGGCGCATCGTCTTGGAATTGCGCGGCGAATCATGCTTGGCGCTTGAGATGATTCAAGAGGATCGCAAGCAAATCGTTTGTTCGAAATCGTTTGGACGGCCGGTGTGCACGCTGGCAGAATTGCAAGAAGCTGTTGCGAACTATGTCACGCGTGCATGCGAGAAACTGCGTCGCCAAGACGGCATTTGCCACACAATGAGCGTGTTTTTTCAGACCAATCGATTCAAAGATGGACCGCAGTATTACAACTCGGGCATGATCAAGATGGATGCAGGTACATCGTCCACAATCCGGTTGAGCGCAGCAGCCAACCGTGTGCTTGAACAGATTTTTCGCGAGGGCATTGAATACAAAAAAGCTGGCGTGATTTTTTCGGATATTCGTCCAAGCGCGTCAGTGCAGTTTTCGCTCTTTGACGATCAGGGTCAACATTCCCAAGATGCAAAGGTTATGAAAGTGATGGATGCGATCAATGCACGCATGGGAAGGAACACTCTGAAGATTGGCGCGTGCGGGAACACAAGTCCAAGCGAAGCTCCGGCATGGGAAATGCAAGCCAAAATGCGCACGCCTTGTTACACAACCCGCTGGGCAGATCTTTTGAAAGTGAAGTGA
>CAMAXY010000018.1 GCA_945862215.1 Singulisphaera sp. GP187
ACGACGCATCCGAGATTTGGATTCGCGCTCATCATGTCTTCGACATTTGCCTTCGCCTTTGCACGATCAAATTGATCCGTCAGCGTATTGAGCACTGTGTACTTCCCAATCGTCAGTGGCGTATTGGGATTTTCAACTCGCTTGTCATCACGCGTACGATCGAAGACCTCATCCATCACACCTTGTCGGCGGCGGCGAGCATTGTCTTGTTCCATTCGACCAACAAAAATTGCAATCTCTCCACCATTCGGCAACGCTGTCTTCACCAACTTGCCAGCTAATCTCCCCGCGTCATAATTATCAAGTCCAATGTATGCAAGCCTTGCACTCGCAGGCGCATCGCTGTCTTGGGTGATAAGCAATGTGTGACCAGCGATCTGATCAAGAATTTCCAACTCGTTTGCCGGATCAATTGGGCTGACAGCAATCCCGTTGATTCCCTGCGCAACCAAATCTTCCATGATTCGCTTTTGATCCGCTATTCCTTCTGCGGGCATATGCACGGTGACCGTCGCGCCACTCTCAACACCAGCTTGCTCTGCACCACGCTGCGCAATCAACCAAAAGTCCGCAACTCCATTTGTGACGAACGCTAATTTCGGATTCACGCACGGCTTTTTTGCGTATTCCTGCACGAATTCGGCCTGTCGCTGCTTTGGCGGGACGGCAGTCTTCGCGCCGCCAGAGGAAGTGATCGTGATCAAACTCACCGCCAATGTTGCCATCAAAGTTCTTCGCATAATTATCTCCTCTAATAAACCGTTGTTCCGCCGTTGACGTGAATCGATTGCCCAGTGATAAATCGCGCCGCCTCACTCGCCAGAAAAACAACTGCGCCGCCAACATCACTTGGAGTTCCAAAGTTGCCCATAGGGATCAGAGTTTCGTATCCATCCTTGTCACTCTGCGCATCATTTGCATGACGCTCAACTGGAATCCAACCCGGAGCGACTGCGTTGACGGTGATATTCCACGGCGCAAGTTCCATCGCCATACTTCGAGTCCATCCAATTTGCGCACCCTTGGCAGCGACATAGGGGCTGAAATTTCCAACACCACGATGAAAAACTTCGCTTGTGATATTGATGATGTGACCATGGCGTTGCTCTTTCATATGAGCAAGCGTCGCACGCGTCAGTAAGAATGGACTCTTGACGAAGAAGTCGAGCATCGATTGGTGAAACGCCCAGTCATATTCCTCGATCGGCTTATGCGGCTGATCCGGAGTTGCATTGATCACGAGTGTGTCGATTGACCCAAGCTTCGTCACAATCTCGCCGCACATTCGGTTCACATCAGTTTCGTCAATCACATTTCCGCGGAACATTTCTCCGGCATAGCCAGCAGCCTTGAACTGGGCGAGAGTTTCGTTTGCCGTTGTGGAGTCATTCCAATAATTCAACGCGACCTTTGCACCTGCGTCTCCAAGGGCGAATGCGATCGCCTTCCCAAGCCCCCGACTGCTGCCTGTGACCAATACCACTTGTCCTTCGAGATGAAATTTAGGGATATTTTTGGAATGCATGGCGGAAATTTTATGGCCGAGAAACCAACAGTTGCTGAGGCTACATCCCATCAGTTGATTTGGTTCTGAACACTTCCACGACTACGGCTTCGCTTCTGCGACTCACTTCGATAAGATCACATTCGAACATTTACTTCAAAGAAAGGTTTCTCATGTCTGACTCAACAGCAACACCGTCAAATCCTGATAACGCTCGCCTCGAAAAACTCGAACGCACAGTCCGACGACTGCGCCGCTGGCTCTGGGTGGCACTGATCATCGGTATTGCATTCTTCTCATTCGCCATAGGTCGGATTTCTGGTTCAAAGTCGCAAATGAACCGTGGCCAGGGCATGCCTGGAAACCAAATGCCTAGCAACCAAATGCAAGGCAACCAAATGCAAGGCCCTAACTTCAATATGCAAGGACCTCCTCCCCAACAAATGCAACGTGGCGGCCCGCAGGGTGACGGAAAGGGTTCAGCAGAATTGAAAGGCAAAGGCAAGGGCAATGACAGGAACAGCGGTAAGGGCAAAGACGGCGGCAAGGGCAAAGACAAAGACGACAACGACTGAATTTTTGCTCTGAATTTTTTCTTTATTACTTCAAAATCTATTTGACCTGACTTGCATCCGAAGATTCTCGGGGCATAATTCATCCATGCTCGCTCGTTGTTCTGCAAGCTCTCGCTTAGCTGGCTGCTTGGTCGGTTTCATCACCCTGCCAGTCGCAGCTGACATGATGCAAATTTCTGTATCTCGAGACACCACGCTCTATGAAAGCGCCACAGGCGCGCTGGGAAATGGCTCGGGGCAATATTTCTTTGCAGGGACAACGAACCAACCGCAACTTCGTCGGGCGCTCATTGCCTTCGAAGCCACTTCAATACTCCCTGAGAATGCGCTCATTCAAAGCGTGACGCTTCGCTTGCATGTCGCATCGACAAGTACGCAGACCAACATTTTTTCTCTCTATCGCATGACTTCCAATTGGACCGAAGGTGCGAGCGATGCAACAGGCACCGAAGGCAGTGGCGCTACGGCGTTGACTGGTGACGCGACGTGGCTGCACTCGTCACTTCCAGGTGCGCTTTGGAACACTGCGGGCGGAGATTTCAATTCTGTCGCAAGCGCGATGCTTTCGGTCGGTGATCTCGGTTTTTATTCTTGGACATCCGCACAAATGACCGCAGATTTTCGTGCGTGGGTGGCGAATCCGCAGAGTTCATTTGGTTGGATGCTTCGCGGTGACGAATCCGCGGCTGGAACAACGCGCAGATTTGATTCGAGCGAATCATTCGACAGCATATTTGCCCCGACACTTGTCATCGAATACTCGATCGTTCCCGCACCAGGTTCGCTTGCACTACTTTCGATTTCATCTGCGCTTGCACTGGGAAAGCGTCGTCGCCGAGCATAAAGCAACTCGCTGCGCGTCTCAGTTTCCGCTCGTCCCCCAACTTCCGAGCAGTGCTGCAAGATCCGCTCCATTGACAACTCCATCGCCGTTTATGTCTCGGGAACCAAGAGCAGGAGTGCAAGTAAACTTGATATCTCCAGTTGTCGCGGGTCCACTGAGTCTTGTCAGCCTGACAAGGTATTGGCGCCCAATTTCAGCAGTAAAAGTGACAAGGGAAGCATTTTCTGTACCGCACTGATCATTGCATGCAATGGAAGGGCTTGCTGCAGCCGCGCACAAATCCGGGTTACAAGCATTTATTTCAAAGACTTCAATGCCAGAATCAGTAAGGGTCAAACCACAAGTTGACACTTCTGCAGGACCTGCGCAATTCGCAGTCCAAAGAAAGAAAAATTGGCGGTTTGGATACCACGCTGGAGCGCAAGGTAAGGCGATCGTTCCCGGCATCGCTGGTGCAAATCCAAAGTCGAATGCTTTTTGAACGAGTGACCCATTTGCTCTCGCAGGGAAACCGCAAGAACTTGCTGGTATCGGATACATACCATCGACAGGAATGCTGTACTCACCAGTCTCGGCGGTCGCTGGATCGGTCCAACTCGTCAAGTGGTAAGGCGCATCATTTGTTGGAATGCGATACATTCCAAATCCAGTTGTATTTAGAAACATAGTCTTCGTCGAACCAGTTGTTCCACAATCTGAATTCAATCCAATTGGCAGATTGTTTAAACCAGAAACCGCAACATAATATTCAGTGTCTGCAGCCATCAAACTTCCAAGAGTTGCAGGAGGACCGCCAGTGGGGTTGTTCACAAGGACTGATCCATCGAGAATTGGCCACGGACTTGAATCCGAAGCTTTTACAACGGTTGCAATTGGGAATCCAAGCGTCACATAAAAAGTTGTGAGGGTGCCGCAATTTACAACAGTCTTCTTGAAAATCGTAAGTCGAGCATTCCAAGCAGGTGCGCCTCCTGTTCCCATGTTCATGTCACATAAGAACAAGCTGGGATTCGATCCCGTTTTGACCAGATATATATCCACGAGATCTGGCGTGCCAACCAGCGCAGTCGCCGATGTCCCACCACGCACTCTTGTGACGGCAGTGTTTGTGCTCCCACTAACCGTCTGAGAAGTTGTAGGAGTCGACCCCGCATCTTTCGCGCCTTCATCCCAATCGGGACCTGCAAATGCAGAACCCGCGATATACGCCAGAAGGACTGTCGACATTGAGTATGTGACTTTATTCATTGATATAACTCCGAAAAATTTCAACAACTTGAACAACGATTCATACAGAAAACCAATACTTCACCATTTACTGTAAATCGTAAATGCCAAAATACAAATGAAAGACAGAAAATCTACAAGAATTTCAAATTGGAAAAGTGTCTTTTATTCTCAAAATCCAGAGGTTCCCCACTGTCCAAGCAGAATTGAGAGATCCAAGCCATTGACTTGACCATCGTTGTTGATGTCACCCGAAAATTGAGTTGTTCCTCCACATGAAGGGCAATTACCCAAAGCCCTATTAGCGCAAGTTTGATCCCATTCAGTCGTGCAACAAAAAGGATCGACCTCGCAGACTGATGCGCAACATGATGAATTCGAACAGCATGTTTGCCCCCAATTCGGGGAGCAGCAGTTCGAATTCCCATTTATACAGCTGAACGATATCGATCCCAATGACCATCCAGTCGATGAGCCATCTCCGAGCGCCATCAAACGCACCAAATATTTGCGGCCAGCCTCAGCAGTAAAGGTGACTTTTGAACCACTGTAGATACTGCTTGAACAGTTGTCATTGCAACTGAGTGAGCAACCGCCTGCTGCAGAACATGCGTCGTCTGAACAAACATCCAACGGGAAAACTTGAATAGCACAATCAAACCCACTTGCAGAGCCACAAGTAGATATGGTGGCCTGTCCAGAACATAGCGCATTCCAATCGAAATAAAGTTCCCTCGAGACAATCTTTTCTCCCGCACAACTAATTTTTTTACCAAGACTGTAGATATCTGCTGCAAATTTCATGTCGAAATTCGATGATGCTGGTTGCCCACTGATCGGATATGCCGCCCCACAAGAACTCGCCGGCACTGCATAAATGGAAATGGCGGGCATTAAATATGCGCCTGCGAATGATGTCCCCGAAGCACCAGGAACAATTTTCCATTCGCCAAGCCTTGCTATGGTGGGGTAGGTGGGGCTGGCAGCCGGATAGATTCCAGGAGTGTTTGCGCTTGTCAGACTCAAAAATAATTCCTTATCTGAACTAGTTGCGACGCACACCAAACTATTAGTATCACCATAAGCAGAAAAATTAGCTCCACTGACTGCAAGGAAATACTCTGTATTGGCCTGTAGCAAACTTGAAAGGGTTGCGCCAGAAGTTGATCCAGCAAGCACAGTACCTCCCTTGAATTTTGGAAACGGTTCCGAGTTGGAGAATTTCACAACAGTTGCAATTGGTCGCGCAACTACGCTTGTAAATCCATCACAAGAAACTGACACTTTTTTGAAAAGACTAAGTCGTGCATTCCAAGGTGCACCGTCGAACTGCAATTCAACATAAAAATTGTTTAGAGAATCCGTATTGCCCGTCTTGATCAAATACATATCAACTAAATCTGAAACGCCAACGAGTGCGACAGATGTTGTTCCACGAATTTTCGTGATCATTGTTGACACCGGTGCACTCACTGGCTGAGAAGTTGAGGGGGTGGACCCAGCATCCTTCGCGCCTTCATCCCAATCGGGACCTGCGAATGCGGAACCCGCGAGCGAGCAAACAAGAATTAGGATGAGGGTTTTAGAAATTTTTACCATATGAAATCTTTTGTAAAAAACAAGATGTATTCAATGTAATGCAAGTTTTACATAAAGCAAAATAATTTTTAATGAAATTAGATGCAATGCCTTCTTCACAAACACCGATACGAAGTAAATCAAGATCATTTTAAGCCAAAAACGCTAGACTGCTGATGGATGCCGCCAAACGACGACGAAAAAACGCTGTTGCCTGAAGACGATCCGCGCAAAAATCGTGCGATGGATGTCACCTCGGATTCCACCGCGCAAGAAAATGTGCATCCGACCCCTGAGTCCACAGGATTTGGCGTGGATTCTCGATCGTGGGGTGGGACAGCCTTTGATGGCGCATCGGCTCCAAAGATTGGTCAGTCAGGCGCTCGATACAAGACTCTTTCCAAACTCGGCGAAGGTGGATTTGGCATCGTCTATCTCGCAGACCAAATCGAACCTGTCCGCCGAAAAGTTGCGCTGAAGGTGATGAAGATGGCATTCGCTTCGCCTTCGACATTGGCAAGGTTTGAAGCGGAAAAGCAAGCGCTTGCGATCATGGATCATCCGGGCCTCGCAAAGGTTTTCGATGCAGGCACGACGCCCGAAGGTCAACCATACTTTGTAATGGAATATGCGCCGGGTGAACCACTCGCTGCTTTTTGCGATCATCGTCGTATCGACATTCGAGGACGCATCACTCTTTTGGCGCAAATTTGTGACGCAATTCAGCACGCCCACATGAAGGGAGTTGTTCATCGCGATCTGAAACCTGGAAATATTTTGGTCGGCGAAACTGACGACGGATTTCGCGCGAAAGTGATTGACTTCGGAATCGCAAAGGCAATATCAGCTGGTGTCGTGGACAATGTTCTCGAAACGCAGTTCGGCCAATTTGTTGGAACGCCTGTCTATATGAGTCCAGAACAAGCGGAGGGTGGATCGGTTGATATCGACACACGCAGCGATATTTATTCCATCGGCGTCATCTTGTACGAACTGCTTGCCAGTTCGACTCCTATCGAATCCGAAACACTTCGAAGATCAGGCATTGCTCACTTGCACCGAACCATCATGGAGACAGAACCTCTGCGACCAAGTGCGCGGTTGGCGAAGTCATCCATAGAAGAACGCAAATCCATCACAAATGCACGAAGTATCGAGTTTGGCCCTCTTGAAAAATTGCTCAAGCGCGATCTGGATTGGATCACTATGCGTTGCCTCGAAAAAGATCGCACGCGCCGATACGAGAGTGCGAGCGGACTTGCCGCCGATTTGCGTCGATATCTCGATGGAGAAGCTGTCTTGGCTGGTCCACCTGGAACGCGATACCGCATGGAAAAATTCGTGCGTCGCAACCGCGTTGCAGTCGCGGCTGGGTGTATCGCTGTGGTTGGATTGATCACATTCGCTGTCGTGATGGGCTTTCTTTGGTCCAAGGCAGAGAAACAACAGCAGCGCGCAGAACAGACCCTTGCTGTGTTTCTCACATCACTCAAATCTTCCAATGTTTCTGGTTCACAAGCGGGCAGTTCGGTCACCGTCCAAGACTTTTTAAAACTCGTTGAGAAAGAAGCCGTCGAAAAGCTTCAGAGCCAGCAGGACATTGCAAACGATGTTCGAGAAACGATCGGTCCAGTCTTTACTTCTCTGGCTGATTATGAGTCTGCGGCTCGAACAATGTTGGCCTCCGTGCAATATCGGCGCAACGCTGCCTTGAATGGAGGCGTCACGGAAAATATTGCGCTTGGGAATTCGCTTCATGAGTACGGCCGCGCGCTCTACTGGCTTGGCGGGACGCGCCTTCCAGAATCACGCCTCGCATATGAAGAGGCATTGAAACTGCGAAAACAATACTTGCCACCATCCGATCCGTTGACTGCAAAAACCATGATGCACCTCAGCATGGTCTATTGCGACTTGAAAGAATTGGAACTCAGCGATCAGTTAGGCAATGAATCAATCGCTTTGACGCGAAAGTTTGATTCAGAAAATGGCGAAGAACTCTCGAGAACGCTTTTCTCCAGAGCGACCACATTATGCAAGGCTGGGCGATTCGACGAAGCAAAGGTTTACGCAGATGAATCAATTCAGGTACTGATCAAAAAAAATGGTGGCAAAGATTGGCGACTCGGACGCAATCTTTCATTACTCGCAGAGATCGAAAGTGCGCGCAATCGGTTGGATCTCTCTTTGATTCACCAACGCAATGCATTGGAGTTGATCACTCCTCGATTTGGGCTCAATCATCCAACAGTGACTCTGGCTCAACAAAAATTGGCGGAGACTCTTTATTTATTTGCGACAGAGCCACAGAGCCCAAATGCCACGACGCCTGCCAATGTTGCGGACATGCTTGATTCGGCGATCAAATTTGCACAATTCGCAGTTGATGGACGAAGGCACGAAGGCAATTTCCCACGCAATCTCGGGGTTTCACTTGCGTTGCTCTCCAAACTGAATAGATTGAAAGGCGACATCGATACGTCAATCATTCTCGAATCTCAGATTATTGCGATTCTTCGTGAGCGTGCGCCTCAAGCTGCTGAAGATATTGCGAATGCTCAAATTCGACTCGCTGAATTGCAAGCGATGCAAGCTGCACAGAAAATCCCCGCGCCTGCGCTTGCCCCTGCCCCTGTGCCCGCCCCCGCGCCTGCAAAGACTCCCTGAGAATTTTTATCTAGATGGAAATTCTTACTCTGCTTGGGATACGCTTGAACCATGGGTTTGAAGACACGCAATCAGCTGATTGCCGCACTCTTTTGTATGAGTGGATTGTGGGCTATCAATATTGCCAGCGCGCATGCGCCGCCCGAAAATAGCGCAGAATTCCTACAAACTTGGTGCATCGATTGTCACAGCGGTGAAAAGGCGAAGGCAAAGTTCAATCTCGATCAAGTCGTCGATCACCTTCAACATGATGGCCCAACGGATGCAGATCGATCCATTCTTCGCAAGGCGCTGCGCCGAATCACCGACAGCGAAATGCCGCCGTCCACTTCAGATCCGCAGCCTTCTCTTGCAGCACGCACCGAAGCGATGCAGTTTCTACACACTTCACTTCTTGTTGAGCGCAATCAAATCACCGCGACAAGTGGACCACCGCGTCGGCTGAATCGGGCTGAATATTCCAACACAATTCGCGATCTCTTTCAAATCGATGTCTCGCTGCTCGGCCCGCTTCCACCAGACGATGTTGGCGCAGGATTTGACAATGTCGGATCCGTGCTCAGCCTTGCCCCAACTTCACTCGAACGCTTGTTCGACATTGCTGAACTGATTTCATTGCAAGCGGTGCTCGACGATGACGCAATAGCCACAATCAAGATCGCCATTCAAGGTGAAGCGATGGAAATCACCAAAGGACAAGGCGCGAAGCACAAAAACGGCGCGCTGCTCTGGTCCAATGGTGAGGTATTTACGAAAGTAAAAATCCCACGCGCTGGTCGATATGCAATTACAAGTCGAGTCGCAGGACAACAAGCAGGACCAGATCCGGTGCGCATGAGTTTGATTGTCGACAAGAAGCGATTGGAAGAATTCACCATAACAGAAACTTTTTCTGCGCCTGGAATGCGGCGATCCGAAGTTCCGCTGAATTCAGGCTTGCAAACAATTGCAATCTCTTTCAATAATGATTTCCTTGAAAAAGGCGGACCAGATAAGCCCACAAGTGATCGCAATGCTCTGGTGCGCGACGTCACAATTGAAGGTCCGCTCGATCCATATATGACTCCTGTATGGCGACAAACGCTGGATGCTCTCATCGGTGCGAAAACGGGAGATTTACGTCGAAACACAAGCGCAAATTGGCTGGTCGAGCGAATGCTTCGTCGACCAGCGACTGATTCAGATCGAAAACTTTTGAGCAGCATCTGCAAGCCACTTGGACCATCGCCAACATTCAACGCAGAGTTGCGAACAATGATCACCACGCTCTTGGTCCATCCAGAATTTCTCTTTCGTGTCGAGGCCGAACCAGATGCGGGAATCCGAGTGCGCGAAATCACTCCAAGCGAACTTGCGACAAGGCTCTCCTATTTTCTTTGGGCAAGTTGTCCAGACGAATTGCTTGCGCAATCTGTTGCAAGCGGTGAGTTGAACAACCAACGCGGACGCAGCGCCGTCGTTGCACGAATGCTTGCCGATCCCAAGTCATTCAGTCTTGCTGATCGATTTGCAACGCAGTGGCTTGCGATCGACGGACTCGGGCAGAAAACACCAGATCCAAGGGAATTTCCTGGTATCGATGCGCAACTCCTGCATTCAATGCGTCAAGAGAGTGTGCTGCTCTTTGATAGCGTGCTTCGTGAACACCTTCCTGCACAGACGCTCATTGATGCGGATTACACATTTGTGGATGCACGCTTGGCGCAACATTATGGAATGACTGCGCCAACTTCAAACGAAATGATTCGCGTTCCCATTGATGCCACGCGTGGCGGTGGCGTGCTTGCGCACGCGAGTGTGCTGACTGCAACATCGAATCCCACGCGTACTTCTCCAGTCAAGCGCGGTAAGTGGGTTTTGGATTCTTTGTTGGACGCTCCCCCGCCACCGCCACCTCCGGGAACAGCGCAAATTCCTGACCGCGTTGCAGATCGTGGTGGAAAGAGCATGCGCGAGTTGCTCGAAATTCATCGTGCTGATCCGAATTGCGCGAGTTGCCACATTCGCATGGATGCAATTGGATTTGCCTTCGAAGCATATGACCCCGTCGGTCGCCTTCGCAATCAAGTCGATGGTCTTCCTGTTGAAACTCGGGGCGAATTGCCCGGCGGTGTTGTGCTTGTTGGTCTCGACGGGGTTCGCTCAAGCCTGCGCCAGAATCCTGCATTTATTCGCTCGCTTGTGAAACATCTTCTGACCTATGCCATTGGTTGCGAGCCAACAGAAAACACTGAAGTTGAAATAGATTTTCTCTGTAAAAACTTATCACTGCGTCCTACACTGTTTGACATCGTGAACGCAATCACAGAAAGTCCATCTTTTCGAATGCGGGTTGCACATTGACTCATATCTCGCGAAGAGCAATTCTGCGTGGGGCGGGCGCGATGATCGCACTTCCCTTTCTTGAAGCCATGCTTCCAGGCAGAACCATCTGGACACGAACTGCATCTGCTGCGATGCGATCTTCTCTTGCCGCGCCTCCATCACGAATGATGTTTGTCTTTCTTCCAAACGGCGTCGATCCCGCAGCGTGGCCTGGATCAGCAGTCGCTTCACTCTCGAATCATGCTGGGAAATTTTCCGTGATGCGAAATCTCTGCCACCGAAATGCGGAGGCACTCGGCGACGGCCCTGGCGATCACGCTCGAAGCGCAGCGTGCTTTCTGACTGGCGCACACCCGCTCAAAACATCTGGCGGAGATATTTCTGTTGGAGTCAGCGTCGATCAAGTCGCCGCCGCGCAACTCGCTGGAACAACTCGAATGGACAGTCTCGAACTTGGCGGCGAGCCAGGGATGAGTGCTGGCAGTTGTGACTCCGGCTATAGCTGCGCATACAGCGGCAACATTTCTTGGCGCGGCGCTCATTCTCCCAATGCGAAAGAAGACGATCCACGGCAAGTCTTCGAGCGACTTTTTTCGCGTGGACCAGAGGGCGAATCAGCAAGCACTCGTGAATCCAGATTAAAAATGCGTACCAGCATTCTGGATGCTGTTCGTGGTCAGGCATCTGCTCTGAATGCAAACCTAGGTACCAACGATCGCCGCAAACTGGATGAATACCTCGACGGAATCCGCTCAATAGAAAGACGCATCGAAAGAATCGAACGCGATGACGCGAATGGATCAGGAATAACTTCTGCATCGAATTCCGCAATGGTCACGATGCCAAATGAACCCGCGGATTATCGTGAACGCATCACACTTCTCAGCGATTTGGCGGTGGCTGGGTTGCAGATGGATCAGACCCGCATCGTCACGCTGATGCTTGCCAACGAAGGTTCAAACCGTGCGTACCCTGACATTGGCGTCGCCGACGGTCATCACGATGTGAGTCATCACGGCAATGACGAATCAAAGGTCAAAAAATTCTCCGCAATCAATCGTTGGCAAGGAGAACGACTGGCGCATCTCTTAACCAAAATGCAATCTGCTGAAGAGAACGGACAGAATGTTTTAGATCACACGATGGTGGTTTACGGAGGCGCAATCGCTGACGGCAATCGACATAATCACGATGATCTACCCGTGATTTTCGCAGGTGGTTCCGCACTTGGCATTCAACATGCACCAGAACGAACCTTCGCAACTGGCACACCTCTGTGCAATCTCTATCTTTCGATGCTTACAAAGATGAACGTCAAAGCGGACCGATTCGGCGACAGCAGTGGTTCGCTTGCGCTCGATTCGATCTCGCAATAGTCCAAGACTTTAATTGACGAAAATTTGACTACGCTCTTGCGATGCATAATCTGATTGGAATCTTGCTTGGCGTTTTTATGCTCTGCATCCTCAGCGCTGCGCATTTCGGTCGTCGTGCGTTGAAATGCCTTGGCTCTCAACACCATAGCGAACTCGTCCGAATTTCTGCGAATGCTTCGATGATAAACCTCGTCGTCCCAATCGTCATCGCGATTGCATATGTCCTGATAGTTCTAAATGATCGTGAGAAACTGCCTCTTGCGACTGTCATCGCGCTTTGTGCTCTTCTATTGCAAGGGATCATCAGTGCTGTCACAACGGATCGTTCGTATCGCAAAGCGGGCATGCCGCCAGAATTCTTGAAGTACTTCAGACTCGCGCGAGGGATTCGCATTCTGGGCGCGACAATGCTTTTCGTTGGAGTCATCTCGTGGTTGATTGTCACTCAGAACGCACAAAATGCGCAGTTCGATCCACAAGACATACAAGATCCGCAAGCACCTTTGGGTGCTCAGCTCATTCCTGCTGCTGAAAGTAAATAAAACTTGCGCGCCTGCAATTGCGCTATTTTGATTCGATCTTCGCTTTGTCTTGACTGAGCGCCTTGATTTCTGCTGGCGACCCAAGCCACTCTTTCGAGATGACATCTCCACGGACCACCGCGTCGAGGAATCTCACGATCACTTCGTTTGTGATTTTTTCTATGAGTACTGGATCCGTCGCAGTCGGATCTAGCTTGTCTAAAGCAAGCGCCTTCGATTTTCCAGAGTAACTCGAATGCGTCGCTCCTTCGATGAACATCAGCCACGCCGGCGGTCCGCCCTTTGCAGTTCCTCTGGAAAATCGAAATGAACTCTGTCGACTTTCAGGATCCTCATCAGAGGCCCGAGAGCGATCAAGCGATCCAGTAATGACCAAGATTGGAACTGAAATTTCGTTCCATGATTCTTGCGTGAAGAGGCGGGACTTGATCCCTGCTCCCGAGACGATTATTCCTGCACGAAAGCGAGGATCTGCGAAACTGCTTTTTCCACGCACTTTCGCACCGACCGACAACTGCGTCGTCATCGCGCCGGCCGAGTGACCAGCGATCACCATGCGCGTGCGCTCAATCAAACCTTTGCCATTGGCATCATGCAGTCCAGCAATTTGAGCCTCGATCAAATCGAGCGAATCCAAAATCAGCGAGCACTCCTCAACCCTTCCCTGCATATCAACGTTCTTTGTGAACGACTTCGGATCGCGAACAAATCCGCTGACATCTTCGCCATTCTGACGACGAAGTTTGATCGAGTCTGCATGCGTCGGACGAATGACCACATATCCACGCGCGGCAAGAAATTGCGCTAACCCTTCGAATGTCTCACATGATCCTCCCATTCCATGAGAGAACACGACCAAAGGCCATGAGGCGCTTTTCAATTGCGATGTATCGAGGGGCGCGCCCGGATACACAACCCGAACTTCCAATTCCGTCTTGCGTTTTTCGTTCGCGATTTTCAACTCCGCCCTTGGCGCGACCACATACACAGCCTTGGACAAATGCGGCAATACAGAATCCGTTGGCGTCAAAATCTTGGCATCCTTCTGTGGCATCGGATGCGCGATAAAGAACTCCCACATCAAATCATTCGCGGAAATATCTTTCGTCGACTTACCGATGAACGACACGATCGCGCTCTGCCCAGGCCACGTGTGCCCGCCCCCTTCGATCTCGATGTACACAACATCGCCACCGCCATCCTTTGCGGGATAATCGAATCGCTTCACCTTCGTTCCATCTTCGGCGATGTCTGGGAATTGCGTGACTTTCGGCGTGGTTTCGCATCCATTGATTTCACACCACATCTTAATTGACTCGTCGACTGATTTGAAAGTGATGAACTTCGGCGTATCCAATCCAGGTCCAGTCGCCGGCACAATCTTGTCAGCCGTTCCATGGAAATGCATCACTGGCACAGAGCGAGATGGGGTTGGATTTTCAGTTGTCATCGTTCCTGCAATCGGTGCGATTGCAGCGATTCGATCTGACAATTCGCTCGCGAGGAGATAGCTCATCATTGCCCCGTTGGAAATTCCTGTTGCGAAAATTCGGCGCGAGTCAATCTTTGCAACCAATGCAAGATCGTCGATCACTGCGCTGAGAAACTTGACGTCATCTACTTTCGCCTTGCCGATTCCACCTGCGTTCCATGTCAGAAAAATTCCTGCACCAGTTCCGTCGGGATAGACCGCAATAAATTTCTCCGCATCGGATTTACTGTTCATACCACTGAACATCACCGTGATCGGGCCATTCGTTCCTGCACCATGCAACACAAGAACAACAGGATTCGCTTTCGTCCGATCCACCGATGCAGGAATATGCGCCAAATATGTTCGCTTCACTCCATCGACGGTGATCACGCGTCGAACCTCTGTTGAAAGAGACTCTGCTGCCTCCACCGAAGTTGGCGTTGACAGCTGTACTGGAGGATCCGCCAAGGCGCTTGCGCCACACACAACAAGTGCACCGATAAACCCAATAATCCTTTGCTGCTTCGAGAAAACGTTCATCATTCAAGCATTATCCAACATTCAGCCCTGCAACTCAAACAGCATGAATTATTTTGTTTTTCATACCTTTTTTTGATTCGCTGATTTTTCGAGATAAACTTCAATTGCAATGACCGATCCCATCCAACGCCGGGACTTTCTGCGAACTGGATTTGCGGCAGTTGGCGCGTTCATGCTGATGCCTTCGAATCGGCGTCTTTAGAATCTGCCACAAGTGAACAACCGAATCTGGTTCGCTAATCAAGACAACTGGCTCTTGCCCGCAGTCGAAACCTGCCTCCATGAAGCCATGTGGGTTGCAAAGAATATGCCCGCCTGATTGGCATTGAAGCCGAACCTATGTTTGCGGAGAATTGACATTCGCTGGAAACGTTTCCATCGGCATTCGATGCTCAACAGCGGGCAATTCGTTTGGATCGATTGCATCGCCGATAAGCCCCCTGTATGAGATCAATGCAAGCACAACCGAGATTGCTCCGACGCACAAAATCTTCCATCCAACTTTGGGTGATCGATCTTCCGAACTTTGCTGCAACGCAGAAACCATTGCAAGCGAGAGCAAGACATATGGTTCGTGATATCGCTGCCAACTGAAAAATGTTGCCGACGATGCCACAATAAACGCAATTGTGGCTGCCGAAAAAATTGCGCGCGTGCGTGCTGGCAATCCAAGAAAAGATGCAGTCAAGAGTGCAGCGCCCAGCGGAGAAAGCACAAGGAATATCGGATTCGTGTGTCCGGCAATACTTGGAACAGAGCCAAGCGGTCCCCACCAACCTGTAAACCGACCAGCCTCTTGAAGCGTGGTTGTGGCGGGAACAGCTGCGAGCAAAACTCCAACGATTCCCGCCAACAGAATCGTGCGCCGGTGCATCGACCAACTTCTCACAATCGTCGGTGCGAGCCACGGAAGAAATCCAAAACTCATCAATGCATACTGCAACAAAATAAATCCGGGAGTTGCAAGATTGATGCCTGAGACATATGTCTGAAATCGCGGCGGAACAAGCCCATGCCAAAGCAAGATGAATACGCCGAGAAGTGCAAATGCTGGAAGCGTTGCCAATATCGCAGTGGCCACTCGTCTTGCACTGTGGTTCGCACCGAACCATGCAGCGACCCAAATCGGCGCAGCGACCCAAATCTGAATCTGCCGTACAAAGACCAATGCAAAGAGTGCAATTGAAGCCAGCACAAGCCAACGACGTCCACCTTCGCCTCGACAGCAAAGCATCAACACAACTGCGATCAGTAACCAAGCAAGATCGTCAGGCAGCATCCATGCTGCAGATCCCAACACATACAAACTGCAAGCAAGTGGCAATGCGAGCAGTATTCCATCAAGAACTCCGCGCCTGCGCGCGCTCCAGCCAGCAACAAGACATACGAATGCAGTTCCGATGACAACACTTGTCAGTCGCAGTGCGGTTCCCGAATCCGAAAGGAATCGACCAACCGTTGCAAGAATGATGTGATATCCAGGAGTCGTTGTCGTCAGCGGATTTCGCAAATCGAATGCTGGAAACTGAAAAATCATCGCACGGATGACGCGTTCGTGATACATGATTGAATCGGCAGCGGCTCGACCGATGTTGTTTTCCGTCAGCACAAGCCAGAGTGCGGGGATTGCAATGACGCAACCTGCGATGGCAGATGCGATGAGGACATCGCGTGTAGGACGAAGACTTGAATTCATAAATCCACCCTCCCCAATGTCGACCGACCCTTATCGGATTGTGAACTTTGGACCACGTTGAGATAGTACCGATTGCATTTCGAGTCATTGCGATGTGGATCGTCGCCGGCAGCCTTTATCCAAAACTTCCCGCAAAAATTCCGCTGCATTTCAACTTGTCAGGCGTACCAGATTCCTATGGACCATCGAATTTCTCGAACTGGTTTCTGCTGCCCGTCATCGTGACAATTCTTGCGGTCTTTTTGCTCGGGATCTCCGCACTCATTCCATTTCTACTTCGATTTGCACCAGAAATTGTCAATATTCCACGCAAGCGAGAATTACTCGCGCTCCCTGCCGATGCGCAGCGCCGCGCCATCAATCTTGGCGATCGTCGTGTGGGGTCACATCGCCATCCGTCGACGCATTACGCTTGAAACCACCATACAGCTCGTCATCAACCATTCCCCGCAGTGACTTAGGGTGGTCTTTCTAATCGTGTGAGGAGAAGTATCTTTGACCCATATGAGACTTGCCACACATTTCGCTGCATTGATCGTCTACATCTCAATTTTCGGGTCAACCACGCTCGCTGATTCAATCGACACAGACCTTGCACGTGCGCTGGAAATTGCAGGAAACAATCGCACACAAATTGAAATGGCTGCCAAGAACGCTCCAGCCGATCAACAAGCAGCAATGACTTGGCAAATCACCCATATGCCGCATCGCGATCTTCAAACCCTCAGCGCACAATTCCTGCTCGACAACTGCGATGAGGCTTTTCGTGCGTGGCGGTCTGCGCCATGGCACGATGCCGTCTCTCAAGAGATGTTCTTTGACTGCATCCTTCCATATGCCTGCATCAATGAAACGCGCGATGAATGGAGAAAAACTTTACGCGAGCGATGCGCGCCACTGATCGTTAACGCGAAAACTCCAGGCCAAGCCGCAGTGATCATCAATCGCGAACTCTTTCCTCTTGTGAATGTCAAATATTCCACCAAGCGCAAGCAGGCAGATCAGAGCCCTCGCGAATCAATGGAATCTGGCCTTGCATCATGCACGGGACTTGCAATCATTCTGGTTGATGCATGCAGATCCGTTGGTATTCCAGCACGTTTTGCAGGTATTCCTATGTGGATCGATGGCAGCGGAAATCACTCGTGGACTGAAGTCTGGGATGGAACTTGGCATTTCACTGGAGCCGCGGAAGCCGCTGGTGACGATCTGGACAAAGCATGGTTCACGGATCGCGCTGCAACGGCCAAGCGAGATGATGCAATGAACGCAATCTATGCAGTGACATGGACCGAATCTCCGCTGACTTTTCCAGCGGCATGGCGCGATGATGACGATGGAATCGTGCGCGCAATCAATGTCACAGATCGATACACCCAAGCAAACACTCCAATGCCAGTGGGTCAAGCGCGCGTGCGCATTCGCACGATCGAAGATGGCGAACGCCAATCTTTGCCGATCACGATTTCAAGCGCGAAGGGAGAAGTGCTTTTCTCTGGTACGACAAACGACGAGGGCTTTGATGCGAATGATCATCTGACTGCGCAGTTGCCACTCGGTGCAAATTGCACGATCACCACACCAAACTCAACGGCTCTGACCTTCACCGTCGACCGCGACGAACAGCTTGTCACCATCCCACTCGACGCATCGTCCTCACGAAAAGCCATCAAAGATCTACGCTCATATCTCAGCAAACAGGGCGTGACCGACATCGACAAGCAGCCGTTCGCAAGCACCCCGCTCAGCAAGAGCGATGCGATTGCAGCGCGCGACCTCATATGGAAGAACGAGTCATCTCGCATCCGCGCCGAATGCAAAAAAGAACTGGAATCAGGCGTGATCGAAGCAAACGGCGTCAAGATGCCCATTTGGTACAAGGCATTCGGCGACAAACCCAAGGACGGCCGCAGTCTTTTCATTTCGATGCACGGTGGAGGTGGTGCTCCCAAGCAAGTCAATGATCAGCAGTGGGAAAATCAGAAGAAGCTCTATCAACCCAAGGAAGGAATCTATGTCGCACCGCGCGCGCCAACTGATACATGGAATCTTTGGCACGAAGCGCATATCGATCCCCTTTTCACCAAACTCATCGAAGACATGATCATCGTTGAAGGTGTGAATCCGAACCGGGTTTACATCATGGGTTATAGCGCTGGCGGCGATGGTGTTTATCAGCTTGCCCCACGCATGGCGGATCAACTTGCAGCCGCATCAATGATGGCAGGTCATCCAAACGAAACGAAGCCCGATGGCTTGCGCAATGTTCCCTTCGCACTGCATGTGGGAGAAAATGACACGCCCTTTGACCGCAACAAGATCGGCGCGAAGTGGAAGATCATGCTCGACGAACTCGCCGCGAACGATCCTAGTGGATATCCACATCTAGTCGAAATTCACGCAGGAAAAGGCCACTGGATGGACCGCGAAGATGCGAGTGCAGTGCCGTGGATGGCAACGTTTACGCGCAATATGCGTCCAACAAAGATCATCTGGTTGCAGGACGATGTCACGCACAATCGTTTTTATTGGCTCGCGACCAGCACGCCCAAAGCTGGCGCACGCGTTGTGGCGATACGCGATGGCCAAACAATTCTCATCGAGGAATCAAATGCGGATTCACTTTCAATTCGCCTTGATGACTCAATGTGCGACCTCGATCAACCGATCACGATCAAGCGAGGCAACGAAATTATTTGCAAGAAAATTATCCCCCGCACCATTACAACCATTGCCAAGACTCTTCAAGAACGAGGCGATCCGACTGCGACGTTCTCTGCAGAAGTTTCAGTTCCTGCAGGAAATCCTCCCACAAATCCCACTACGAAATAGTCCCGCCTCCAAGCATCCCACGCTTCAACGCCCAGCGCTCAAAGATCCAAGTCGCAAATGGCGGAACTGCGACAACCAAAGCGACCAGAGTCACAAAGCCGCTCCACTTCTGTTCATATGCAACTCGAAGCGCCGCGACGATATAGATCACAAACAGCACACCATGAATCGGGCCCATGACCTGAACTCCGATGGGATTGAGAATGACGACATACTTCAACAACATTCCTGCAAGAAGCCCAGCCCATGACCACGCTTCTGCGATTGCCGCCAAACGAAATTGACCTCCAGGAGTCGCAATCCAGCCTGCTTTTTGCTGCGGAGGATTTGGTTCTTTCAATTTTTCCATGTGAATTCTGATCCTAGCCAACAAACGGGGACGAAATCATCATGACCATCAAAGCGTCGATAGAATCCAGTTCTCTATGAATCCCAGTCGCGCACACTCGAATCGATTGCAAGCCCAAACATGATGTTGCTTTGGACTGGATTTATTGCGCTCATTCTCTTGCTCCTGGCGCTGGATCTTGGGATCTTTCACCGTGCAGCGCATGTTGTGACGGTGAAGGAGGCACTCAAATGGTCCGTCGTCTGGGTCACGGTCGGCCTTTCCTTTTCGATTCCAATCTATTTCGCCTACGAAAACCATTGGCTCGACCTCGGCACAACAGTTGATGCGATTGACCACACGGTCAACGATGGACGCGCCGCTGCTGGCAAGTATCTGACTGGATACATCGTCGAACAATCCTTGAGCGTTGACAATCTCTTTGTCATTGCGATGATTTTCTCTGGGTTCGCCGTTCCGGCGATCTATCAACATCGCCTGCTTTTCTGGGGAATTATTGGTGCACTCGCGATGCGCGGAGCGATGATTGGTATTGGCGCTCAACTGGTCAGCAGGTTTCACTGGATTCTTTTTCTCTTTGGTGCATTTCTCATCGTCACATCCGTCAAGATGCTGGCGACCAAGAGCGCTCATGCAGTCCCGTCGAATGGCGCAATCATCCGAATCGCCCGCAGGTTCTTCCCTGTGACCGATCGATATCACGGCAACCACTTTCTCGTCCGTGCAGGCAGTGCAAACTCAAAGGAAGGCACTCCAGGAATTGCGGTGCCGTTTGAGGACGCCGCCGTTGCGCGAGCAAAGACTGGCGCGTGGATGCTCACTCCACTCGCAATCGCCTTGCTGACAATCGAAACCACCGACTTAATCTTTGCCGTCGATTCAATCCCCGCGATTTTTGCGATCACGGCCGATCCATTCTTGGTCTTCAGCAGCAACATCTTTGCCATTCTTGGACTGCGGTCTTTATTTTTCGTGCTTGCCGGAATGCTCGACAAATTTCGCTATCTCAAATATTCGCTCGCTGCGATTCTGTTTCTCGTTGGCGCCAAGATGTTTGTGGCTGATTGGGTCAAGTCCATCGTCGGCGACCAATTCAACCTTTATCTGCTTATAGTTATCTTCGCAATCTTGGCGATTGGCGTTTTTGCTTCCTTTCACGCAGATCGACGCGATCACCGCTCAAAACCACGATAAATGTGGCAAATTGGCGAAAAGCATATGGTTATAGGACTTTTATTCCCCCAATTTCCAACCAAATGCAAAAAGTTCGCTTAACAAATGCAAAATTTTAATCGCAATAATTTGACAGCGCTCGTTTTCGTGACAAATTAACAATAAGAGGATTCGGTTAAGGGATTGAGTGTCGGACAATTGTTTCCGACATTGTTTTGTTCATTCCTACTTTGGAGACTCTCATAATGAAGACTGCATTTCTTGGCGCATCGCTCGCCGCAATCGTCGGTTCCGTCGCAACTGCTGACGTGACCTTTACCTTCACAAATCAAACATGGACTGGCTTCAATTTCACCGAAGCCTATACCGCTGGCAGTCTCTCTGGAACGCTGACTGGCGCGACTGTCAATGCGACGCTCAATGCCTCAACCAACTACACATACGCAGACGACTTGTGCGTCTATGTCGCCGGCAGTCCTCTTGCCCTCGGTGGCGCACTGCAGTGCGGCGGGTTCTCAAACTTGAATGCTACTCAGCGTTACAGTTGGGCAAACGGTGGTTCCGATGCTCCTGGAACTCCTGTTACTTCAACCAAGAACTTCACAACTGGCCTCAATATGACTGGCAGTACAAACAGCGTTTGGATTGGTAACGGCTATGGCGCCGCAGGCACCTCAGGAACTTGGACTGGATCTATCACACTTCTTGGTGTGACTGCAGTGCCAGCTCCTGGTGCAATTGCACTCGTTGGACTTGCAGGTCTCGTTGGTCGTCGACGACGATCATGACTTCTGATTGAGAGTCGGTAAGTTTCTAAAGTTTGTCTTCAAAGGGGGACGCCAACGCGGCGTCCCCCTTTTTTTCGTTTTGCTCTTTTTATTTTCGATCAGAACCTGCGCCGCGCATCATGCAGAGCGACAAGTGAATTCCACGATTCATCGAACGCCCATTCATAATTTCGCCATCGTCCAATCGAAGCGCGGTTGATCGGACGCCTCACTTGATCATGGCTCAGGGTCAACACAGTGCGCAGATTGCCTTCGGGGGCAAGAGTTGCCTCGTCCATCACAAGACCCATCTTGGCCAAACATCGACTTGCATGCCCTGCAGGATCGGCGATCAAGTCTTCATACACAATCGCCTCGTGTTCAAAGTCCAGCACCTCAAGCGCCTGCGGCAGAATCGATCGGTGCGCAGCAATCACTTTATGAATGGACTCGATCGACCCAGACCATCCAAATGCGCTGGGATGAAAATTTCCAAGAAAAGTGCTGATTGCAGTATCACGCGGATCTCGGTCGACGGCAATCATGACCGTGCCAGGCAGAATGGTTGCGATCAGCGGAAGCCAACGCCATGCGTGAAGATTTTTATCAAGTGTCCAGCGTGCGCCTGGTCGTCGAAGAAATGCAGCGCCCGTTTTGTATTCCTTCTGCCACGCAAGCGCATCGCTCGATTCAATAGCCGCGAGATCATGGGGCCAGAGTCCGGACGAAATCGCACGGTCGCCAAGAGCATGAATGCCGCCATATTCGCCGATGCCCGCGATCGCAGGATGTCGATCAAGCATCTGTTCCAACAGAGTCGTTCCACTTCTGGGAAGCGCCAGAATCATCGCCGTATCTTCCATGCGTGGTGCACGCGGCGGACATGATGCTTTGCCGCGCGCAAGCAAATTCTTCTGCGCTTCGATTTCTCCTTGCAATCCGCCGATGTCATACGCCGTTCCCGTTGTTCGGTGCATAAAGACAGCCAATTCGAATGCTTCGCGGTATCGACCTAGCGCATCCAACATCCGAATCGCCTCAAATCCAGCAATTCGACGTACATGAGCGGGCGAAGTGCTGCGAGCCAGTTGGTCTAGCGTCGTGATCGCTTGAGTGCGATCCGAAATCGCCTGCCCACGTGCGACGAACAATTGCGCACGCGGATCGTTTGTCCACGCGCCACCAACTGCGACGATTCGATCCAACTCCTCTCGCTGATTTGAGCGGTGTAGAACTTCAGCCAGCACGATAGTCGCATCGATTGCATTGACAGGCTCGCAGGCAAGCAATTTTCGAAGTCGATCCGCGGCCGCAACACTGCGACCAATTCGGTGATCCACAATCGCTCGCTGCAACTGCAAGTGAGGATCCGTCGGCAAGAGTCGCTGCGCACGATCGAAACTCTCTACTGCGTCATGCAGTCGACCGCACGCAAGCGCTGCACGACCAGCTGCCATCCACCAGTAACCACTGCTGGGCTGTTGACTATTCATTCGCTGCGACAACTCCAACGCTGCGGAGAAACGCTGCTGATTCATCAGCGCATCGAATGATTCACTTGACATCGGTGGTGTTGGCAGCGGCAGCAGTATCGATCAACGGTCTGAGAATTTCGAGCGTCAGCAGTCCAAGTCCAGTGGCGTATGCCTTGCCATAACCATAAAGCGGATAGTCAAACCAACTTCCATCGGGGTTCTGATCGTGAACCATCACTTCCGTCAGCCAACGAACAAGTTCCGCACGCTCTGCCGATGGCGGTACAGCTGCCAGTGCGCACGCTGCGTAATAATGGTCAAAGTAATAGTAATAACCGCTGTTGCGATAGAAAGATTCATGCGGCATCACACGACCGCGACCAATCTCGATGTATTGATGTGTGTCGCGCAAATGTTGGACTCCACGCATGAGAGTCTCTGCCGTCACCTTGCCTGCGCCGACTGCATTGAGCGCCACATTGCACGATTGAAGGCGACCACTCGATCCGCTGATCTTGTTGTAATCCGCACGCGGATTCAATTCCGCATAGGTTCCATATGCGAACGCGCCGCTGGGCAATTGCATTCGCGAGATCGCGCGCGTCGCGTCTTCGATCGTTCCTGGAGGAATGACCGCGCCTTGTTCCTGGGCAGACCGTAACGCCAAAATCATTGCTGCGGTGTTGAAGCTGGTTGACTCATTACCGCTGGGGTTTTCGCCGGTGAAGTTGAAGTCGTAATAACCCCACCCACCATCAGCACCTTGCTCACGGCGAACGAGCGCAATCTCCGTCTCGCCAATCGTTTTCCAAGTCGCATGAAAAGCAGTCAAGGTCGGATCAGCCTGCACGGCAGCCGAGAGATAGATGAGATAGTTGTGAGCCCACACGCTATAAAAGGTTTTGCCTGATGCGCGACCAGGAGGCTTGCGTGAAGAAAGTTCTGTCAATCCGCGCTCGAGCGCTGCACGACACTCGGGCTTCGTTCGAGCAGGTTCGATCAATGACCATGTGACGATGGCCGTCGTCGCCGTCTGAAAAGCAAGATGACTTGCCAGTGTGTCGAGAAAAATCTCTCGCCGACGAGTGGATTCCAGCGACCCCCAATTTCCATTTGCGCGTTGATTCGCAAGCGCCCAGCCAATGCCTTTCTCGAAAGAATCGCTTGCTGCCTGCGCAATTTCTGCAGCAGAAATAGGCAGTTTCTCACTGGGAGCAACGACCGAATTGGGACTCAAATCATGATGCATGATCTCGCCGGGCTTGTTCGATGACGAACCGCTCGACGGAGCACATGACGAAGACAGCATGCAGGCGGAGATTGCGACCGCACGAAAGATGATCGCGATGGCGCGATCAACCATCTGACATCACCACTTGATCGCCGACTGCCAGTCCAGAAATCACTTGCGTCTTCTTGCCATCGCTTGCACCGACGCGAATTTCGCGTTCGACTTTTTTGCCGTCGATCCAAAGGTTGACAGTCCATTTTCCTTTTTCAGCCTTCACAGCTTTGCTATCAACCAAGATGCAATCTGGAATGATTTTACGCGCAACGATGTGCGCTTCAGCTCCCAGAGGCCACATCCCATCCGACGTGCGAACATTTGCGACATATGGATAGCTTGCGCCTTCGCCGTCGGGCGCACCGATCGGCGCAATCTCGTCGACGGTCGCGGTTCCCGAGAATTCGGGGCGCGATGGAATCCATACATCAACCTTTGATCCCATTTCCAGCACGCGCAAACTGTTGGCGTCGAGTGTTCCGCCGATCTCCAGTGCGGAAGGGTCGACGATTGTCGCCATCAAACTGCGCGGGTTGACCGACTCTCCGGCATCTGGAACGTTGATCGACATCAGACCATCGACAGGCGCCTTCACAGTCATTGCCTTCGCGTCATTCTCCATTCGCGAGAGGCGCAACTTGGCATCTTCCAGAGCACGCTCCGTTGCTGCCATGGTCAGTCGTGCAGTAATCGCCTGCAATCGCTGGCGAATTCGCAAGTGCTCCAAAGCCTGCTGGGCGTATTTCACATTGTCATCAAGTTCGACCACATCGTTGGGATGTTCGATTGCCAAGAACAATTCATAATCCTTTGTTCCGTATTTGAACATTGTTTGACCTCGTTCCATCGCACGTCGAGCGCGACCGATCACGATGTCCTTCGTTTCACTCTCAAGCGTCGCGTCGGAGTACATCCGCTCGAGCTGCGTCAGTTCGTCGCCTTGATCCTTCAGACTATCCGTCTGTGACTTCAAGCGCAGCGAAGCCATATCCAAATCTCGCGCAAAGTAATACTCGCGCGAGAGCTTCTGCTTTTGCTCGGCGAGAAACAAGCTGCGTTGCGCTCGCTCGAGTGCTGTTGCATCCGCGGCACGAGCAACGAGCTGCTCTTCAACTTGTGATGCAAGACGCTCCACTGATTCGGCAACTTGTGTGCGAAGGTCGGCGAGAGTCTTTTCAAAGTCCTTGCCAGAAAGTTCGGCAATGATCGCGCCCGCCTTGACTGGACCTGGAAGTGCGACAACTTTCACAACAGTGACCGCTCCGTTGAACGCCTCTAGTTCAAAGCGAACGATCGTCTTCTTTGAAGATGCGATTCGTCCCGATCGATCCGTGACGATTGTCAGCGCACCCTTTTCGACCGCCGAAGTTTTCGGCGGCGGCGGTGCCGGCGGAGTCGGAGTCGCGGGCGGCGTTTGTGCAGAAACGCTTCCAGACCACACAGAAATCGCGAGTGCGAGCGTGGCGAAATGTGCGGTCAAGAATTGGGTTTTCATAAGAAGTCTTTCAGAAGTGGAACCGAACATGCAAGTCATTTCACGCCATCTTTCAATGCCATCATCGCAACCATATCAACGCAGCGATTTGCGTATCCGCATTCATTGTCATACCAAGAGACAAGTTTGAAGAATCGATCATTCAGTTGCACCGACGCTTTCACGTCGAAGATAGAAGATCGAGAATCGCCGATGAAATCGCTCGAAACGACTTCGTCATCGGTGACGCCAAGCACACCTTGCATCGGCCCATCCGCGGCGGCGTGCATGCACTTGGTGATTTCTTCCAGCGATGTCGGGCGCTCGGATCGGAAAGTCAGATCGACGCACGAGACGTTCGCCGTCGGCACGCGAAAGGCCATACCAGTCAACTTGCCTTTGACCGCAGGCAAGCAAAGCGCGACAGCTTTCGCTGCGCCAGTCGAACTTGGAATGATGTTCATGTATCCGTTTCGACCACCGCGCCAATCTTTCTTACTCGGACCATCTTGAGTTGGCTGCGTGGCGGTGACGGAATGGACTGTCGTCATCAATCCTTCTTCAAGTCCACAGGAATCCAGAATGACTTTGATCACTGGCGCAAGGCAATTCGTGGTGCACGATGCGTTGGAAATGATTCGGTCCTTCTCTGGGTTGTATGCAGAGTGATTCACTTTATAAACAAGCGTTGGAACTTCTTTCTCGCTCTTAGTCGGCGCCGAAATCAGCACGCGTCGGCATCCCGCATCGAGATGCTTCTTTGCATCTTCCGCGGTCGTGAAAAAACCAGTGGACTCGATCACATAATCAACTCCCATCGCCTTCCACGGCAACAAAGACGGATCTTTGATCGCAGTGCACTTGGTTCGATGAGCACCGTGGACAATCTCTTCGCCTTCGGCATGAACGTTTTCCCCAAAGCGTCCGTGCATCGTGTCATATCGCAACAAGTATGCAAGGTTGTCCGCAGGAACAAGATCGTTCACCGCAACAATTTCAATATCGCTGCGATGCGATGCGATTCGATAGACCAAACGACCGATGCGACCAAATCCGTTTATTGCGACTCGAATTGCCATGGTGCTCCTATGAAGTGAGAATCGAAAGTGAGATCAAAAGTAGAACCTGAAAGAATAGCTCTTTCACGGCACCTTGGTCGTCGCCTTTGGACTGTGTGCTCGTCGGCGACTCGGCCTCTTGGCTTCACGTCGAAGAACCATATCGAGCATCCAAGGAAATGCCGTAAAGAGCGCGCTAGAAAGTCGAACGATGCGACTTGTCCAGACTTCCGATCTTGGTCTGCGTAAGCATGCAATGATTGCATCTGCCACTCGATCTGGACTCTGGATGAACCACTTGGGGGCATGCTCTGGAATACTTGCTCCCTGCGTCCCACTGCGCAGCGAACTCTCGCTGAAAAATTCTGTCGTTGTCGTAATGGGATGAACGCTTGCGACTTCAATATGGTCGGCCGCAAGTTCGAATCGCATGGCTCGACAGATCGATTCTTGTGCGGCCTTTGATGCGGCATAGGCACCAAGATTTGGCATCGAAAATTTCGAAAGGCAACTCGAACACATCAAGAGATGTCCAGGTCGCTTTGCTGCGCAGAGTCGCTTTGCAGATTCGCGCAGCAACGCAACGGACGAGAAGAAATTCACTTCAAACATTGCGCGAAGTTCCGTGTCTTCCATCAAGTGAACGGGTCGTTCCATTCCATAACCCGCATTTGCAAAGACGATGTCGAATCTGCCAAAGTGATTCTCGGCTTCATCCAGGACTGCAGCCACATGCTGCATGTCCGAAACATCTCCAACGATGACATGCGCACTTCTTCCAAGATCACGGACTGACTTCGCCACTTCTTCAAGTCTGGCACGTCGCCGCGCGACAAGCACCACATCAATTCCAGCCTTCGCCATCGCGCGTGCGGTGGCAGCGCCGATGCCACTGGACGCTCCAGTGATGATCGCGACTTTTCCTTCGAGTTGAATTGCCATCGCAAATCAAAATAGCAGAATTAGCAGAGTTTTCTGCGCATCTGGAATATCGCTTGGGCTCGCTCACCGGATGCGATGACGGTTGGCATATCTGTCAATGCAGATGTAGCGGTTGTCATTGGTTCTGCACATGCAAATGTTGCGTTTGTCGGCGAATAGACCTGAAGAAAGTTGTATCCCCCTTCGAAGCGGATTTCCGTGCGATCACTGCCGTCGATGATTGCAATGCTGGTGCTCCCTGAACTCGGTTCAATTTCAAAGAGCGAATCTTGATTCTGCCCAACCGCCTCCGTCGATGCGCCAATCCAATCACTTTTTGGCGTGGCGAGAATTGGAAGCCCGCTTGGTGCCAGAGCAACTGGTCGACGGCGAGGAAGTTCGATTTGCGCAGACGCCGCATTAGCAACCGCCATATATGGATGCCAACCGAATGCGATCGCAACAGCCTGACCGTGATCCGCTTCGATGATCGTGGTCACGGTCAATGTCGCAGCGGATGAATCGCGTGCGACTTCCCAGATCACTTTAAGTGTGTGAGCGAATGGATATGCAGCCATCAATGTTGGGTGATCGCTCCATCGAATCGACGCTTCAAGACGACTTGGCGATGGCTGATTCAAAGTCCATTCGCTCCATCGCAGCAGTAATCCGTGAATTGGCAATCCAGTTGAATCGCGTTTCAATTTCGCGTCGACTGAAAGATTGACCGCGCGTCCAGCAACTTGAAAATGATCGCTGCGCAAGCGATTGGCGTATGGATAGAGCAGAGGCACTCCGCCTGTGCGCGACGCACGCAAAAATTCTTCACGAGGCGATGGCAATGCGAGGACTTCGCGGTCATTGACCCGCCAACTTGTTGCGACGCACCCTGCATCTGGTTCAATAACAAGTGTGTTTGATGCAGAATCAATCAGTTGAATTGGATTGGTCACTCTTGCAAAGTACCACCACATCTTGCTTGTCGGCGTATCTTGCGCTCAATCATGCTTGCTGAGTTTTTTATTGCTTTCGCGCTTGCACAGTCCACGCCGGCGGCAAGTACGCCGACGGCAAGTACGCCAGCGGCAGTATCGGCAACCACTCCGAGAATTCTGCAAGTTGGCACGACAACGCGCAGACCTTATTCCTGGCAGCAGTCAGATGGGACTTGGACTGGACCTGCGATTCAACTCTGGGACAAAATTGCGAAACAGGCTGGTCTTCAATATCAATTGAAGGGTTATACATCTGAAGAACTCAGTTCTCTTGAACTCAACTCATACAAAACGGTTAGGTCGATAGATGTCTTTGCCAGCGGCGTCGAAATCAATGCAGTCCAAAACAATATTTGCGATTTTTCTCAGCCGTTTGATGCTGGCGGATATTCACTTGTCACTCATACTCGAGGAGTCACTCTTCCTCGAACCATCATCAAAAGAGTCATGACTTTCGATGTCTTGGTCTGGCTGATTTTTATGCTGATTGCTACGGTTATTTCGGGGAGCGTTATCCGTCTCGTCGAGAAAAAGAATAATCCAGCTCATTTCGCAAATAAAGACTCATTCGTGAACGGCTTGTGGTGGGCGATCAGCACTCTCAGCACAGTTGGATACGGAGACTTTGTACCGAAGACTCGGGCGGGAAAACTGGTGGGCGGAATTTGGATTTTCATCTCCATCATTCTTGTGGCGATTTTTTCTGCGACGATCGTTGCGACCCTGACTGTTGGACAGTTGACTCCATACTTCAAATCCATCAAAAGTATGAAGTCAAACCTTGTAGGCATCATCGAGCTTCCAAACAGCCGATATGTTGCCAACAAACTTGGTGTTATGCCACGGATTTACATCACTCCAGACGATGCATTCGCCGCGCTTGAAAGTAATGAAATCGAGGGCTTTCTGCATCCGACCAACGAACTGCGTTCGTTGCTCTCAATTCGTGGGGATTCCCAACTCCTTCTCCTTCCGACTGAGGTCATCCGAGGATTCGTCGGGTTTGGGCTCAATAAAGATCTCGATATTGAAACTGTGCGCAAGATCAATTCTGAGCTCATCAAGATCATTGAATCACCAGAGTGGATCGATACCGCTCGAGCAATGGATGATCCCCAAAACGCAAAGGATGCAAATTGAACGCGACTCGCAATGATCACAAGTTTCTCTTCGGCCGTCAGCACGCTCTCATTGGAATGGTCCACTTTCGCGCGCTCCCTGGCACGCCTTCGTCCAACATGCGACCCGCGGAAATCGTCGCAAAGGCCGTCGCCGAAGCGCGGCAATTGGAATCCGCAGGCTTCGACGCATTGATCGTCGAGAACATGCACGATCGGCCATACCTTGCTGATGCATCTGGAGCGGACACTGTTGCGGCATTCGCAGTGGCGACTGCGGCGGTCGTGAACGCGGTCAACATTCCTGTTGGCGTTCAAATTCTTTCTGGCGCAAATCTTGCGGCTCTTGCCGTAGCGCACGCAGCGGGCGCATCTTTTGTTCGTGCAGAAGGATTTGTCTTCGCAGCGGTTGCCGACGAAGGATTGTTGGCCAACGCATGTGCTGGAGAATTGCTGCGCGAGCGCAAACGCCTCGGGGCAGAGTCGATCAAGATTTACGCTGATTTACGCAAGAAACACTCCTCTCATGCACTGACGGCGGACTTGGATATGGCTGCTTGGGTGCGTGCGGCGGAGTTCTTCCAAGCGGACGGGATGATCGTGACTGGAACCGAAACCGCCGTCGAACCAGATGCGGCAGAGCTTGCAATGGCTCGCGCGACCACAAAGTTGCCAGTGCTTGCAGGCAGCGGAGCGACGCCAGAAAATCTCGCGCGGATTTTCCGTAGCGCCGACGCGATCATTGTTGGCAGCACGCTGAAAGTAGACGGATTGTGGTCCAACGAACTCGACCCAGCACGAATCAGCGCGATTGTCCGAGCCCGCGACAACGTGAAGTGACCTTGCGCGGTGTTGCTCCCCTCAGTTTGCGGGCCAAGGCTTACGGGTTAAGGCTTACGGGCAGATAGTAAGGCTGCAGCATTACGATTTGCCCGTAACTAAGGGGTGCGTCGCTGAATTTGTTTATTCGATGAACAAGTTTGCGCCTCCGTGACGATGTAAAGTCTTCCAATGCAAGTATGGCTCAACGGTCGACTCGTCAATGCGCAAGATGCCAAGATCAGCGTCTTTGATAGAGGTTTTCTCTTTGGAGACGGCGTCTATGAAGTCGTTCGTTTTTTCGGCGGAGGGCCGGTTGGAATGGATCTGCATATCGCGCGACTTGCACGCAGTCTTGCGCTGACTCGCATTGAAGGATTCGACGCTGCGCAACTGCAATCGATCTCGACTGCGCTGATCGAGAAAAACGGATGGCCAAATGCATCGATCTACTTGCAAGTTTCGCGCGGCGCTGCACCGACGCGGACGCATATGCCGCCAAAGGGACTCGTGCCGACTGTCTTTGCATGCGCATCGGAGTGTGGCGGTATTGAAGAGCTCGAAACGCCCACGACCGCTGCGTGCGCCGTGGTTCAGGACGAACGGTGGCATCGCTGCGAAATTAAATCCATTGCTCTTCTGGGCAATTTGCTGCCCATGCTTGCTGTTGCGCCAACTGGAAACGAAGAAGCGATTCTTGTTCGCAGTGGATTCGTCAGCGAAGGGACGACATCGAATGTTTTCGCCGTCGTGCGCGGACAACTTGTTACGCCGCCGGTGGACACAACGCCAGAGATTCTCAATGGTGTGATGCGCACTCGGTTGCTTGAAGCGTGCGTCCATGCCGGCATTCCCTGCTCCGTTCGACCAATCTGCGAAGAAGATTTGCGCGGCGCATCAGAAATTATCTTGACTGCAAGCCGCAGAATGTTTTCAGCAGTGACATCGCTCGATGGACATTCGGTTGGTTGCGGAATGATCGGACCGATTGCAACGCGAGCGAATGCTGCATTGGTCCAACTCCTGCGCCGCGAATGCGGACTTGCGACTTTCGCCGCATCGTCGTCCGCCCCTATACTCGCTTCGTGACTGCAATCCTCGCCATTTCTATCGGAAACACCCGTACGCACATTGGCCGCTTTCTTGACGGCGCAGAAGAACTCGATGCGAGCGAGCAAATTCTAAACACCGAATCCGAACTGATCGTTGAACGCATCGCGCATCACTGGGAGAATCTCGATGACGACGAGGCCGTCGTGGCGATTGCAAGCGTGAACGACGTATTTGCAAAGCCACTTGAAGCGCGCATCTCTGGAAGACTCGGCGTCGATGTCTCTCGCATCGGTCGTGATATTGCTCCTGCGATTTCGACGAAGCTCGATCCCAAGGCGAAGACTGGCGTCGATCGTTTACTCTGTGCGACTGCGGCGTTCCATCGCCTCAAGCAAGCGTGCATTGTGATTGATGCGGGGACTGCGATCACGATCGACTTTGTCGATGGCGTTGGGACTTTTCACGGCGGCGTGATTGCCCCTGGCGCTCAAATGCAATTGAATGCGCTGCACGAACACACCGATGCCCTGCCCCAACTTTCGTTTGCGATACCCGACAACGAACCGCACGGTCGCAATACAGAACAAGCGATGCTGCAAGGAGTCTTTTTTGGTATTCGCGGACTTGTGCAGCGCATGATCGAGCGTTATGCCGACTCATTTGGATCTTTCCCGATGGTTGTCGCGACTGGCGGCGATGCGCAAGCGATCTTGGAAAACGAAGACTTCGTCGATCGAGTTGTTCCCGACCTGATTTTGCTTGGGATCGCTATTTCCGTCATCGCTGGATTCGTCGATGAATCAGCAGCCGAAGAATAAATCACAGATCGAATTGATCTGGGAGACACCGCCCTGCGCTGGAGCGGTGGCAATCGGCAGATTAAATTCACTTGATGCCACGGCGCTCGATGCGGTGCTGTGCGAGTTGATGGGGCGAACTCTCAATGAAAAATCCGCTGCGAAAGTCGGCCAGATCGTGCACGCAAACTTTGCGGACATCGACGATGGATTGATCGTGCGCTTGTCAGAAACAAGTGCGTTAATCATGCCCCATGGTGGACCACGAATTGTTGCGCGAATTGATGCGCGACTCGATACATGGATGCGAGCGCACGGCCAGAGCGAGTCTCGCGAACAAACGCGCAAAGATTCTGCTGCGCAAGAAAGTACAAAATGCCAACTGGCATATCCCGAAGCTCGCTGCTTTCGCGAAGCCCTCGCACTTTCTGCAATCTCGACCGCTGCGAGTGCGCGCGCAATTCCGATCTTGCTTGCGCAGCCAAAGCGAATCGCCGCCGCAGTTGCGCGCGGATGGGTGGTTGATGCGAATTCGATTTCTCGTGCGCAGCGACTTGCTCGCTTGCTTCATCCTCCGCGTATTGTTGCCGTCGGCGCAGCGAATGTAGGAAAGTCATCGCTCTTGAACGCAGTCGCTGGCCGTACGGTCGCAATCGCGATGGACTTTGCTGGAACGACTCGCGATGCAGTCGCAGCGCGCGTCGAACTTGATGGACTCGTTGCGGACTGGTTCGATACGCCAGGAATTCGCGAGACGAATGATCCTGTTGAAGCCGCCGCGCAAAGCATCGCTGCGAAGTTGCGCACTGGAGCAAGTTTGATTCTCCAGATTTCTGCTCCAGGGCAGCCCAGCCCGCGTGTTGAATCTGATGTGCCGAGTATCAAAGTTTGCACGCGCATCGATCTCGATCCAAGATGCGAATCTGCGGAGGCGTGCGCAGCAAGCGTGCATGTCAGTGCGACGCAGCGAACTGGGTTTGTTGAACTCGCGTGCGCAATTCGGCGCGCAATGATTTGTGACGACGACTTCTCCAGCGACGAGCCATGGATTTTTCATCCAGAGTTGATCGCTAGAACATAGATCGGCGATTGCTTTGCAGTTCCGCTGCTTGATTCGCGTCTCCGCCGTGGAAAAGTTTGCTCGGGCGAGTTCCGCAGGCGGCTGACGGAACTTGGAAACAAAATTTCGTAAACCGGATCGTGTCAGTCGCCGAGGACTGTCTGAGCCCCGAGCAAATTTTTCTGCGGCGCTCACACAAAAACACACAACAAATCAGTTGAGTCCACGCCGCGCTCGCTGCGGCGATTGTTGGTGTGCTGTGATGTTCCGTACTTGCAGTTCCCTTCTGTTCGGCTGCTTGATCTGCGTGTCCGCCGTGGAAAAGTTTGCTCGGGCGAGTTCCGCAGGCGGTCGACTGCACTTGTAAACATATTTTCGCAAACCAGATCGTGTCGACCGCCGAGGACTGTCTGAGCCCCGAGCGAATTTTTCTGCGGCGCTCACACAAACTCACAAACTCACGCACATTTTCCACGGCACTCAAACAAACTCTCACAAACTCACACTCGCCGCGCAGCCGCGGCGTACTCAAAGACCCATGATGCCATACCCACTATCCACATAAACCACCTGCCCTGTGATTCCAGATGCGAGTGGCGAAAGCAGAAACGCGCTGGCGTTACCAACTTCGATCGGCGTGATATTTCTGCGCAGCGGCGCCTTCTTCACAACCCAGTCGAGAATTTCCGAGAATCCGCCGACAGCCATCGCGCTCATCGTGCGCACTGGTCCAGCAGAAACTGCGTTGACTCGAATGTTTTTCGCGCCGAGTTCCATCGCCAAATAACGAGTCGATGATTCGAGGGCAGACTTCGCGACTCCCATCACGTTGTAACCAGGAACAGCTTTTTCGGCTCCGTAATACGACATCGCAACCATCGATCCACCGTTGGTCATCAGCGGTGCTGCTCGATTCGCCATCGCGATATACGTATATGCCGAAATATCCAGCGCATTCGTGAAGACGGATCGTGGCGTTCCCGCGAACTTGTCAGGTCGCAGCCAATCCTTGTCCGCATATGCAATGCAGTGCACAAGAAAGTCAATCGAACCAAAGTCCGCGCCAATTTTGGCAAATGTTGCGTCGAGTTGCTCGTCGCTGCTCGCATCGAGCGGCATCATCCACGGTTCCTTCACGCCAAGCGATTCAACCGCCTTGCGCGTACGCCGTTCATTTTTCTCGCCAGGAATATGCGTGAAGAGACATTCAGCCCCTTCGCGCAGCAAACTCTCCGCAATCGATGTTGCGATCGAATTTTCGTTGGCGACTCCGACAACCAAACCACGCATTCCATTCATAAATCCCATATCGGTAAGAGTAATGCAAAGCCGCAAATGTGGCGCAACCGAATCGAGGTCGGTACAGTTGGCAAAGTCCTCGCGATTAACAGGATCATTTTCACTCTTTACATCACTGCCATGAACCAACAAAAAACTCCATCGATTCCCTCACGCTCGCGACTTCGGCCGCGCACCATCGTTGGCATCTTGATTGCCGCAGGTACCGCGCTGACGGTCGTTGGTTGCGTGCGGCAATCAGGCAAAGTCGTCTATTTTCACGAGGCAGAATTGCCAACGGGCTGGCCGCTCCTGACTGAAGTCGGCGTGGTCGAAGTGAAGGAATATCCGCAGTACCGCGAGGCCGTTGTCACCAAGAATGATGGCGCGGGCAGCGATGAAAAGATGGGGCCGATGTTCGGAACTCTTTTCAATCACATATCAAAGAACGATATTCCGATGACCGCTCCAGTTGAGATGGAGTATTCACAGAACGACGCGCGCGCGATGACATCGATGGCGTTTCTTTATCGCACGAACGAAACGGGAACTCTCGGTACCGACGGCCAGGTCGTCGTTCGCGAGGTCGCACCACGCACATATGCGAGCGTTGGTGTTCGTGGCAGTTATAACGATGACAACTTCGCGGGTGGTTTAGCGATCGTCAACGCATGGCTTGCCGCAAATCCGCAGTGGCGCGCTGATGGCACACCGCGTTTCTTTGGTTACAACAGCCCGTTCATTCTTTGGTTCTGGAAGTACGGTGAAGTACAAGTACCAGTCGTTGAAAGCGTGAAGACTTCTGCGTGATTGAGAATCACGCTCAATCCATTCATCTCCAATAATTGTTCGCAGCGGCGATGGTCGCGAATTCAGTCGCGACTGCCTGGCAGACTGCAATCAGCATTGCAGGATCTTCCGCATACATCGGCCGAAGCTTTTCGCGCACCGCGGCGTCTGGTTGAGTGGCCTTGACGATCAATCTCGACATTTTGATTGCGAGTTGCCGGCCTTCTTCCGGCGTCTTGGTGATCAAAGAGTTGCCTGGAACAAGTTGAATTGGATTTGCTGGTGTTGCGTTCATTTGAAAAGTTGGGCCTTCGGACTTTCGTGTGGGTAAATCCTAGCCACTTTTCTGGATTTCAAACCATCCCGGACGCCTTTGGAGCCCAGCAACTGACCCCCACTGCACCAGAGAAAGCATTTCTAGGCGTTCAACATCCTTGGCCACCGCGTCGGCACGAAGCTATTTTGCATGCATGCACGACAAAGATCTCTACAAAAAATTCTTGGGCATAGATAATCCCTAGTTCATTTCCCAGGTCACCGTGTACGACGCGAAGTTTATCATCGAAGTGCTCGTTGAGTTTCGCGGCGAACCGTGTTGCCCGCGCTGCCGCAAGGCATGCGCGGGCTACGACTCGCGGCGGCGCAAGTGGCGACATCTTGACAGTTTGAACCTCCCCAGCTTTGGTGGACACTAAGAACGGGCGAGTTTGATCTCGACCATGCGGAGATCCAAACACATCGAGCGATTCAAGATCAGGCAGCAAGCTTAACTAACGCCGCGACCTACAACCTCGTGCGGATGTGCAAGCTGCTCGCTGCGTGACGGCGCCTCGCAGCGGCGAAAACTGCATGTATGCGAGGCTTTTCACAAAGCCTGTGAGCACCGATGTCACACAGCACGAACCAATTCAACGCGAATCGCGCGAATCACGCGAAGCAAAATTCCCGCTAGGAAAAATGAGCGCAGAACTTGGATTCTTCAGCGTCCTGCTAGGCGCATCGCCCCACTGCGCGAGCCAGCGTGGTCGGTGAGACGCCCAACTTAAACAGCGACTTGAACATCAGGTCAAGCGACACCGTCGCATCTCCCGCCTCCATCTTCGCCACGCGGGACTGGCTTGACTTCAACAGTTTCGCCGCGCCGACCTGTGTGAGGTGCTGGCGCTGGCGGTGGTCACGGAGCGTCTTGGCAAGCTGGTGCCGAAGTTCCACATAGGCCGCCTCTTCTTTGCTCAATCCGAGAAAATCCCGGACTGATCCAGTCCGCCATCCCTTTGCCTTCAGACGTGATTCTTTGCTGGTGCTCATGGGTTGTTCCTTATACAGAGTCGTAGTTTCTGATCCTTGCCTTGCATGTGTCGATGACCTTTTGGGGAGTCTGTCGGGTTGTCTTGCGAAACACTTCGAGTATCAGGACGGCGTCGACATCGATTCGATCGACGATGCGCTAACTGGAGCCCGCGTCAACGAGCCGACCTTCGTGGCACCGGGCACCGACCGACGGCATCGGCCGCGAGTGCGGCATGCCCAGCGACTCGCCGTCCTGCAGTCGCCTGAGCAGGAAGCCGGCATCCAGCCGAGCGTCCTTCGTGAACGGTGGAGTCTTGACCTCGCCGTAAATCCATCGCAGGGGTTTGCTCGGGCCGGGATTCTGGTTGACGCGATAAGTATATGTCCAATCTGACATATGGCAAACCGGACATCGATTGAATTCGTCGTTGAACTAGTTGATAGGAATTCGCTTTCCCAGCGTCGCGGGCGCGCGCCCGACAAATCCACTGTGAAGCGGCGGATTCATGCGTTTCATGCAGCACTGCGGTCCTGAAACACAAATGGCAGGCTCGCTGGCACCCTTCGCAGAATACGGAAAAAGTTTAAAGACAAAAAGTATAAAGCGTAAAAGTGATAAAGGGAAAAGGTTAATCGGCAGTCCTCGCGACACGGAACCCGACGAGGCTGGTGATGACGCCGGGCCAGCTCCTGCTGCGCAGCGACGCGCGGCAGGAGTAGGAGACGTTGAGCCAGTCGCCGCCGCGCTTCGAACGGGACGACAACTCGCTCCGCGCTGGACCCGTTGGATCAACCACACCGTCTGCGCAGGATTTGTAATAGTCGCCTTCGTACCAGTCGTTGGTCCACTCCCAAACATTGCCGAACATGTCATAGAAACCAAGTGCGTTGGACGCTTTCTGAGCGACTGGGTGTGTGGTGGAGGCAGAGTTCGCTACGTACCACGCTATCTGGCCAAGTTCGCCATACCTCGGCTTACGCACTCCTGCGCGACAAGCGTATTCCCACTGCGCTTCGGTTGGAAGTTTCATCCCAGTCTTTGCACAGAATCTCTCACAATCGTTCCACGAGACTGTTTCGACTGGATTTGATGCCGTCAACAATTTGTTTGGTGATTCTGCGCCAGCTTTTTCTTGCGCTTCTTGCTTGGTCAGCCCTTCTTCGATGTACTTCGCAATCACTCGTTCGCGTTCCGAATTATTACTTTTCTGAAAATGACTTGGGTTCACTCCCATCACCTTCATCCACTGCTCTTGCGTAACTTCAGTGCGACCGAGATAGAACGCTTTCGTGATGGTCACTTCGTGTGCAGGTCGTTCAGAGTATTTGAGCTGTGGGAACTTCTCCGCAAACAACTTTTCCATTTCCACCGCTTCTGTATCCCCTGGACTCATGCCCATCACAAACTTGCCCGGTGGCACGAGCAACATCTCTATGCCACTTGCTTTGTCCTTGACTCGCCATGGCAACTTTGTTTCCGTGATGCGCTTGAGAAAGTCCGCATCGGTGACAACCTTGGGATCGGGATTCTGCTCGAGAACTTCAGCCCAAGCAAGTGGAGACGCCGTTGCAGTTGTTGCAGGCTTTGGATTTGGCTTCTCTGCATCAGCGCCACCTTGACTAGCACCAACAAGTGCCGCCACCATCACCACCCCAACCAACATCAGCACGATATTGCGACCGGAATTGATCATCGTCAAAGCGTATCAGGCGCAAGTGAGCAGTCGCGTCAGCGTGCGCCGTGCGCTTATGACTTGAATGTGGTCTTCTGCCACGCCAATACGCCTACCAGTATCAGTACATCTGCAAGTAGACCAGCACCGATACCAAATGCTGCCTGCAGGCGAATGTGTGCAGCAGCAATGTTTAAATTCTGCACTGCAATCTCGGTTGAAGCATATTGCAGCGTCTTTGCTAGGTTGTATGCCTGCATTGCTTCACCCATAACGAGCCACAATATTCCGCAGAACACCACCACCATAGCCACGCCCAAAACTTTTTTATTCATGCGTGCAGACTATCACCCTGCGCTGTTACTTTGGGATGCCTGCCAAGCGTGCGGGGTGTGGTTCGGACATATCTTCGGCTGACCCTCAGCACGGCACCTTCGCCGCAGATGGCCTTTGGGGTGTTTTTGAAGCGAATCATGCGCTCAAATGAACCAAAAAAACTTTTCATAAATTCGCGTTTTATTTTTCTTGTTTTATGGCTTTATTGAAATCGAGTTGGAGGCTCGTTGAACCAGCGGGTGTTCGAACTCCCGAAAGATCAACATGCCACGCGTATCGCGCAGTAGCGAGAGCAGTTGAAATGGAAAGTGATGCGCACTCATCCCCTGCTGATCCCGACTTGATTGCAGTCATCGCTTCGTGGGCAACGCTGCCAGCGGTGATCAAGGTTGGGATTATGGCGATGGTGGGCGCAACGACACCTTCGTGACGAATACATTTGAACTCAGAAACATATCTAGCGCGTTATGGATTATGGGTTGATCAGGTTGAGAGGACAGTCCGAAGGTGGAATGTCATGGCGTGGTGCATCGCCCCAGTTGCCGAGAAGCATGGAGAGATCTGCGCCATCAACAGAGGTATCCGCATTGATATCAGTTGCCGCGGCGTAGCCCTGTGCTGGAGTACTGACGAGAATCCAAGGCTTTGTGCAATACCCGCCGTCTGTACACCAAAGATCAATTTGACTTCCGTTGTATCCGGTGATCTCTCTCCTCGTCGTCATCACTTCAACTCGACCATCCGACCAGCCACGAAGGATTTCGCCGCATGCTGATTGTCTTGAACCCGTCCCACTACCTATTACTTGCGTGTAAGCATTCGTCCCATACCACACAATCGTCGGTGCGGTTTGTGCAAGAGCTGCGGAAGTAATCGCTGACACAGGAACACCTGCATGTGCTTCCTTGCCGATTGGTGCGAAGCGATCGAGAACGGGGTAAAGAGCAACCGCAGCAGCGATTGCGCACAATCCAAAACCAGTTGAGATGTTTTTCATAATGAGTGATTTCCTTTTGAAAAGTGGTGAATAAAGAAGTGTGATCAAGTTTGTTTTAAAATTGGATAAACGCAGCCGTAAATCCATTGCAGCCGAATGCCTTACTGACACGGTCCCCATGCACCAAGCAGAATGCCGAGGTCCATAGCATCAACAATCCCATCTTGATTGATATCAGTCCCAGCAAACTCACCTCCAGAACTGCCCCATGCACTCAAGACAATGGCGAGATCAACAGAGTTGACAATGTAACTACCCGTGATGTCACCAAGGCATGGAACTGCGAGAGCAACGAGCGATAGGTTATCTATCTCCCAATCAGTGTCAGTGCCGTTGATTTCACCTCGAAGTTCAACCACAGCACTTGTTCCTGTTGCCACAACCTCAACAGAAAAATAAAGCCACTGAGCGGGTGCCTCGGCCGTCGCAGTGAAAACCGTCGATCCATCGAAATCAACAGCAAATGACGGACAGGCTCCGCATCCAGACACATAATCTTTTTTGTACGAGCCAGTCAATAGATAGTGCATTGCCGGGAGAGTGGATACTTGCTGAAGGATGGTCGGATCTGTGGCGATCGGTCCATTATCATTTAGGCGGAACATTCCACCGGGCATACCTCCTGTTGCGATCCAACCTCCGTAATCATCGATTGAACTTGTGATCCAACCGTTACTTCCATAATCGAATCCACCATTCACAATTAACTCCTGTCCCCATGCATTCCCTGCAATCGAAGTGATCAAACACAGTGACGATGCGAGATATGCTGTTTTCATTTTTATTGCTTCCTATGGTGGAAAACCACAAACGTACTTAAACCGGAACCATCAAACAATGTATCCCAAGAGCACCGAATCTCGAAAGCGTTTGTTGAAGAGTCGAAGTAAAGAAATAAAAACCTTGAAACAAGACTTAGAGTCCTTGTTGTTTTTCTATCAGTTCGAATCATCGTCCTCAACATCGTCATCATGTTTTGGCTGATTTGGGGTACTTAAGGTCACCCCTAGTTGCTCTGCCAACCACACCTCGCGTTTTGCGGGGTCACTCTTAAAACTTTCCTCAAGCATCTGCGTTTCAACAAATTGCTGCGCTTGGGCAACCATCGTCCAATTTGCCGCCAATTTCATTTCTTCAACGACACGTTTAATCTCAAGCAAGTCAACTCTGAAAAACTCTTTGCGCCAGTTCATCTTGTTCACCTGCCCTATCACAAACTGTCGATGAAGAGCGCCTTCAAGCGTTGGTGCGTCATCTGTTTGAATCAACGCATGGACATCGAAGTCGAATGGAACGCTCGCATCTCCGAGTTCCCAAATTCGATCCATTGGTTCGAGTCGTCGAGTCTGACCAATTTTATAAACGCCTTCCCCAAACGATCCGACATTTGAAATGATGTAGACAGTTCCTCTTTTTGTCTGCTGAGCCATCGATTGGGCTTTCTGCCGTTGTTCTTGCAAAGCTTTGATCATTGCTTCTTGTTCGGCAATTTGGGTGGTGAATTCCGCGGCCTTCGCAGTCACTTGCCTTTCTATTTCTTCCCTTGAACGTGCCTCGAACTCAGAACGTTGTTCCTCACTAACTCGTTTGAGATCTTCGCGTAGTTTCGCTTCAGCCCTTGTTCGCTCATTGAGTATCGCTTCCTCTTGGGCTTTCTGGATCAGTTGTCGTTCGTGTTCTCTTTCATCTTCCTTACGCTGACTATCTTTCTGGACTTTCGCCACCTCACGTTGAACTTTCGTCTCCTCCTGCATACGTGCCTTCACCCTCCGCTGCTCGTCGCGTTCATCTTGTTTGATCCGCTGAACTAAGGCAGCACAACGCAGTTCTTCCAGTCGTGCCTCGAGATATGCAGGTGTGATTCGAGCGTTCCGAAATGCAACACCTTGTTCGTTAATCAGCAAAAAGGCATCTCGAATCTTCTGCGTCAAAGTCCCAATATTGTCGGTCTTCACATCTGAAAGTATCGCTTCGGCTTTTCCGTTGAATGCGTCAAGTGCAAAGCTCGCTGCAAGCTGACTGTTTTTCTCATCCGAATAGTCACAGATTGCCGCAGTCTCCTCTCGCACCATATTGCGAGTCACTTCTCTTGCCGCCTTGAGTTTCTGGCCCGGAGACGTGTATTCCGTCTCGCTTGCCAATTGATCCAGAATGGTTTGCGGAGGGATGATGTACTTCGTCCCATAGCCCTCGATGACATTGCGAAGGGCTTCAGCCTTTCTATCCAATATTGCGACTGACTCTTTTAATTCGGCAGACTTTTCAAAATATCCCTGAACATTTTCCCATTGTTCCAAACGCTTATATCGCGATTGCCATTGCTGTATCGATTGGGATGCTTTAGCCAACTTTGCATTTGCCAGTTCGCGTAATGATTTCAGGGCAACTGCGGCTTGTTTCTTCTCGTCAGTTGCGACACGAACATCTCTGACTAGTGTTTGAATTGACTGTGCAGATTCAGCGGCATTTTTTCTTGCGGTTAAAAGTAAGGCCACCAAAACAACTATGGCAATTAAAAACCCAACACAAAATGCGAATAACGCTATTTCAAACCCACTCATCGATTTAGCGTACAGCGAGACAGTGCTTCGAAATGAAAGCGATGATCCGAAATGCTCCAAGGCGTTCGTTACAATTTCGGGGATTGCGTTAAATATGTATTACCCGACTGAAACACCCTCGCACTGTTCCCCCTTCAATCACACTTATTTTTTGTTTTAACCGATTCTTTAATAATCCCTTGGACTTTTGTGTGGTTGGGGTTATCTTGAATGCAGTCTGGGTTTTCTGGTTTATTCGCTTCGGGAATTCAATTATGAAACTTATCAAAATCGCAGCCACAATCATTTTTGCAACCGCATTGATGTTTGCTCCGTTGACGCAGTCTGCGCAGGCGCAGTGTCCCGCCGATGTGAATCACGATCAACAAGTCAATGCAACTGACCTTGCCTCTGTACTCAGCGCATGGGGAACGAATGGCTCTACGACTGGAACTGACATCAACAACGACGGCTCCGTCAATGGATCCGATCTGACTTTTGTTTTCTCTGGTTGGGGTCAGTGCCCAGGTCCAACTTGGGCAACTGTGTTGGAGTGGACGCCAGATGCGGCAGTTGTGACCGATACAACCTTGCGTAACGCGATCACCGCGACCAACTTGCCGTGGCGTGTGCAAGACAACGGGACTGGAATCGAAATGCTGTTGGTTCCTGCGGGGACATTCACGATGGGATGTAGCGCGTCGACGCAGTCTGCGTGCTCTTCTATCGAAAGCCCGACGCACCAAGTGACTTTGACAAATGCTTTTTATATGGGTCGTTATGAAGTGACGCAGGCGCAGTGGACTGCAAAGATGGGGAGCAATCCGAGTTATTTCGTGCCGGCAAACGGTTACTCATCGGATACCACGAAGCCTGTCGAACAAGTCTCTTGGAACATGATCGCACAAGGATCTACTTCTTTTATGTATCTCACAGGTTTGCGCTTGCCAACGGAAGCCGAATGGGAATATGCATATCGCGCCGGAACAACAACGGCGTTTCACAGTTTTCCTGGATATACAAGCGGAACAAACGACGACACACTTCTTGGCAACATTGCGTGGTACACAGGAAACAATGGCGCATCAGGATCTTCTACCCATGGTACGAAAGCCGTGGGCGGCAAGTTTGCCAACGCGTTAGGCCTTCACGACATGTCAGGCAATGTTTGGGAGTGGTGCCATGATTGGTATGGGCCTTATTCATCAGCAAGCGTGACAAACCCCACAGGACCCGAGAAGGGTCCGTTTCGTCTGCTGCGCGGCGGCTCTTGGGCCAGCGACTCCTCCGTCTGCCGTGGCTCGCTGCGCCCCAGCGGCATCTATTACGGCGCCGACGGCAGGTTCGGCTTCCGCGCCGCAAGGAATCCATAATGCGCACATCATTTCAAATCTGCATTCTCTCGCTCGCCGCATTGATCATCGGCGTCGCATCGCCAACAGTAAATGCGCAGTGCACTGGCGATGTCGTTCCAAGTGGCGAAATCAATGGAGTTGACTTGGCGCAAATCCTCTCAAGTTGGGGTCCTTGCACAAACTGCCCAGCCGACATCGACGGTGACGGTGCGGTGACTGGAATTGATCTTGGACAAATGCTTGCGGGTTGGGGCCCATGTGCGCCATTCATTGCATCGGTT
>CAMAXY010000019.1 GCA_945862215.1 Singulisphaera sp. GP187
GGATATCCGCCATTTTCATGGCCTGGTGGATCGATGATCGTCGACTTCGATGGTCGCATTCTTGCACAGGCTGATCCTGGTCCTGGCGAAAAAGTTGTTGTCGCACCGATCGATATTGGTGCACTGCGTGCGGAGCGTGATCGCCGACGCGGTCACGACATGCGTGCGCATCTGCGAACCGAGGCATACACATATCTCAACGCGCCGATCTTTCCACCTGCGGGAAAAACCGTCATTGACATTGACGGGAATAATCGACGTATTCAAGAGGGTCGCCGTGCAGCGAAGAAACCTCAGACTCCAAATCAAGCTGGAAATCAAGCTGGAAATCAAGCTGGAGGAAAAAGCGGGTGAGCCATCGACGGTGGATGTCAAGCGCGCTTTGCTGTTGCGCGTTTTTCTTTGCACTCGCGCGGTGCAATGATTCGCCGTCGACTCAACTGCCGATGACGGCTGAATATGTTGACACCCTCAACATAGGCGCTGGATTCATGGGGCAATTCGATTTTACAAAGGCTGAAACAGCATTTGCGCAAGCGGTCGCACTTTCTCCCAACAATCCATACGGCCGACTTGATGTTGCAATCGCCGTGCTCAATCAAACGAGTGATGATGCGCAGGATCGTGCAATCGCACTCTTTGCGCCACTCTTAAAAAATCCGCTCGTCGGCACACATGCGAGTTACTGCACAGGGCTTGCGCAACTTTTTCTTGGTCGTCCAAATGAAGCGCTTCCACATTTTCGGGCGTGCGCCGAATCAAATCCCACGAATGCTCATGCGGCGTATTACACCGCGCAATGCCTCGAACTTCTTGGACAGGTTGAGCAAGCGCTTCCGTGGTACGAGCGATCGGAACAACTCGATCCATTTCTTCGCAGCGCGGTGCTTGGATTGCAACGTGCATTTGCGCGACTTGGACAAACCGAAAAATCTGCAGAGATGCTCGCACTCTTTGACCGTCTTGCCAACAATCCGCGATCATCGCTTGCAGAATTCAAGTACACGCGCATGGGTGTGCTTGGTGAAGTCATGCTGCCGACTCCCGCAGACAGTGCGACTTCGCACGATGGGCAAACGCTTCCATCTGGTCCGATCTTTGCTCCACCGACTCCGATGAAAATCGCCAATTGGGATGGAGAGCGAAGGTCAAGCGGTTTGCAGTCGACGGTGGATATCAACGGTGACGGTCAGACAGATCTGATGTGGTGGACTCGTGATGCGAACGATCGCAGATCGCTTATACCGCTCATGCCGGTCATGAAGACCAATGCATCCGAAGCATCAGAATCTTGGCGCGCAATTCCAGATCATCCTCTTGCGCGTATTCAAGGTGTTCAGCAATTGAAGTGGGGGGATCTCAACAATGATGGCTGCGTCGATGCGGTCGTGATGACGTCATCAATTGACTTGAATAGTGATGAGCCAAAACGTACGTCGAAAACATCGTGGTACGAACAAGGCACCAACGATCAGTGGACAGAGCGATCATTCGGTGAGTCGCTGCCGGAAGGAGCCGCAGTGCTGGCACTCGCAGATCTCGATCACGATGGAGATGTCGATCTACTTGTGGCGGACACAACGCAAGACAAAACAAATCATCTGCGCATTCTGTACAGCCGACTTGATGGCACGTGGCAGTCAGTCGAGTTGCCGCTTGATTCTCAACACCATGTAACAAATGCTGCAATCATCGACATCGACCGTGATGGAGATTTGGACATCATCGCATCGATGGCGCAATTCGCGGCTTCGCGCGCTGCGGTCTTTGTCAACGATCGTCTCTGGTCATGGACTCGCGATAACAAACGATACGGAACATTCGAATCGCACTCGATCATGGACGCAGTCGCCTATTCACGCAACGAAGACGGCACGCCAATGCTTGCAGCGATTGAATACAACTCGTATCAAGATGGAGGTCCAACTGGCAACCTCGCAGTTTGGGCTTTCGAGCCGCAAGGTCCACGGCAGACTTCGAGTTCGTACTTTGGACGTGCAAATTGGCTCGCTGTCGTTGATGCTTCAGGAATGGGGCATCAAAACATAATGGTTGGCGGCACATTTCTCAATCGTTCGTTCAGTTTTCTTCGCAGTCCGATGGCATCGATCGTTCTATATGACGCAGCGGGGCAGCCAATCGAAGAACTGACGGAGCAAATGGGTAATCGATACGACCCGCCAAAACCAGCGATTCTCAGCGGAATCGGCGCAGTCTTGTTCGGCGATGAATTTGAGATGCGAGGTCCGGGCGAAGGTCGCGCACCAGTTGCAACGATTTCATTTCGCGGTCGCATCGATCCAGCGCAGCAGATGCGGACCAATGCAAGCGGCATCGGAACATCCGCTGTTGCCCGCATCGGCGGCGAGTGGGTAGCAGCGCGGCAATTGCCTTGGAACTCATCGAGTGGACAGTCCACAGATCCGTGCGTGATCGGACTTGGACTTTCGCCAGAGATTGATTTTCTCTCTATTGATTGGCCCGACAATGTCACTCAAAGTGAAATGCAAATTCCAAAGGGAGCGCACACGATCGCCGAAACCCAGCGGCAAATTTCCAGTTGTCCTGTGGTCTTTGCGTGGAATGGAACCAAGATGGGATTCGTGACGGATTCGCTCGGTGTGGGTGGCGTTGGGTTTCTCGCTTCTGTGACGCAAGACGAAAACGGTTATCTCTCACCGGTCTACGCACAGCCGCGGCCGTGGGAACGTATCGCAATTTCTTCTGCCGCTATTGCCCCTCGAGATGGCAAATATGAAATCGCACTCAGCGAACCGATGGAAGAGTTCACGGCGATCGACAGTGCTGCACTGAAGGTGTATGACTTGCCACCAGGATGGAACATGTCGTTCGACGAACGCATGGGAATCAGCAATCCTCAGCCAACGGGCGCGGCAATCTTCTGGCGCGAATCCATGTTGCCAGTGCATGCAACAGTTGCACACGGTGCGCTCGCTGCGATAGACCAAACGGATGCGGTGCGCACGCAAGACTTTATTGCGGTCAATCCTGGGGAAATCGATTCAAGATTCATCGGTCGCACTTCGCAGATGTTTGCGCTCTCACTCGAATTTCCGCAAGAAATAGCGGCAGGCGCGGGGGACCCCGTTCTCCTGATGGATGGGTGGATCGAATATCCGTATTGCTCTACGACTTTCGCAATGTGGCAGGCGCATGCTTCAACGTTGGCGCCGACATTCGAAGCGCTCGATCCTGCGACGGGTTTGTGGATGACGCTCGTGAAGGAATATGGATATCCCGCTGGTATGCCGCGCGAAGCAGCGTTTCCAATCGATCGAAATTCACTTCCTAAGAATTGCACCACGCTGCGCATCGTGACGAATCAAGAGTTGTATGTTGATCGATGTCGCATTGTTTGGTCGCAGTCCTGTCCGCAGGCGATCGAGCGCAAGCTGCGGCTTCAGTCTGCAGTTGTGCGCGCGAGTGGATACGCACGGCGAATTCCCGCGCCGCAGCGCCGGCCGATTTATGACTATGAAGCGCGCGTGCCGCTGTGGGATTGTCGCAAACAACCAGGTTGGTACACAGCAACAGGCGTGGATTGTTCGCCGCTCGTTACTGCGATCGATGATGCTGTTGCGATCTTCGCGGCGGGGGAGGAAGTGCGCATGACGTTTGACGCTGTTCAGCCGACGCTCGCCGCGAACTGGACACGCGCATTTGTTCTTGATCTCAACGGCTGGTGTAAGGACATGGATTTTCTCACGGGTGATGGAGCGACAGTTGCGCCACTTCCAGTGCGAAATGAATCAGGCGCACCTTCGCCCGATCGCGCCGCACTGCACGAACGATTCAACACGCGTTATGAAGCAGGGCGCTGACGGGGCGGATTCGCACATCCTGCGCGAGAATGGCTGTTTCCTTATCACTTTCCTGCGCCTTTTATAGGCAATGCATTGACTCGCGCCTGCAACATTTCAATCTTTGTATAAAAAGCATTCGACGAGTCAATGTCTAAGTCCTTCTTGATGAGTTGAAAAAACTGAAAGATCTTTTCAGTTTTCTCTTTGAGGATCTTGTCGCTTTCAAGTTGCTCGAAGAAAGATTTATCCTCCGTCATGATGCGCCCATAGATCGAAGCGCGATCCTCGGTGGCCACATTCATTCCATAGCGTTCAGCAAAGCCAGCCCGTTTAATGTTCTCTTTATAAAAAGCAGGTTGATCAAGTTCTTTCGGCTGTCCAAGTCTGTACGCAAATGATTGTTCATTCGAGCTATTCCAATTCGAGCCAAAAATAGGACCTCCTTCCACGGAGAATTGTTTGTCTATCAAATGGAAGAGTTCATGGTGAATCGTTCTGAGGAAAAATTCTTTCGAGCTTGGCGTCTTTGGATCGAAACTACTCAGCCCATAGCCGAATGAAATACGTGGGAGCCAACTGAACGCTTGTCCGGCAATCTTCGCGCCGCGAAAAGTGAATGTGTCGAGGACGTAGATATTTTCTACGCCCATTTTGGCGGCGATCTGCTCCGGGTATGAGCACAATTCCTCGCGGACGAGATGGATGAATTGTTTGAATTCGGACAGTTTTTTGTCTGTCATGTACGAGTATTCCAGTCGCACCTTGACAGGCATGGGCGGTGCGGCGGAACCTGGTTCCCAAATCACTTTCAGGCCCCATTTCTTTTCAATGAACCGAATGTCGTCTTGAATTTCAGCATCGCCTTTGATTTGGTCGGCACTATGCAGGTCGGCAAGATCGTTGAGGCAAATGGTGCGTTGAGATTCTGGAATCGTTGCAAGTGTTTGCCAAAATGCGTCGTCGAATTGCGGATCGAGCGAATGCAAAAATGATTGGACAACTTCGACTCGTTGCTTCAGCAGGGGATCACTCTTTGCCCGAGCATTGATCTGCGCAAAGTCAAAGGGCTCCCAAAATATTTTGAAGAGGCCGTCTCGTTGATTGCTCTGTTTGAAAACCCAATTGGAAGGTTCTTTTTGAGCAGCAGCTTCGTCAGATTGGATGGTTTTCCAATGTTCAAGTCCAATCAGCGAGTCTTTGGCAGGCAGGTCAGAAAGCAGATATGTAAAGAGTGTCTGGTGGAGAGCATTCCTTGCGAGAAATTCATTTGATGGAGTGATCGTGCTGGGCACGGTGACAAGAATCGAGTCGCTGCTTTTTTCGTAAAGGAAAGCTGGGGAGTAAGGCTTTTCTGCCGCTTTCGATGACTTGTAGATGTACTCGTTTGCCAAGACAAGCTTCTTCGGTCCATACTTCTGGATAAATCCTGCGGGGTATCTCTTGAACTCAGCCTCGATCCAGCCGACAACTTGAATTGCATTTTCGATTTGTCCCGCCTCAAGCGGCTTCACCTCATAGTTTGCGGCGAGTTTGTCGTCGCCACTCTTCCATAATTGAATGGATCCCCCAAAGTCAGCATGAAATTTCTGATCAAGCGCTATGAACCTTTGATCTTCTTGAACGATATCTCCTGCAAATGCATGTCGCCCTAATGTGGCAGCGCAAACCAAAGCCATAAGCCAACCCATTACCGATGCTTGAGTAGTTTGCCTTTTCATCAGGTGAGGTGGATTTTCACATTCGTTTCAGCAACTCTGCGACCACTTTATTCCTCTGAGATGGAGAATCATTTACGCTGCTTCCAACTGGCACCACGACACGTGACGGTGGGTTGCCGCTAATAATGCGCGACCCTTTGCTGAAGGTGAGGTATGAAATTGCCCACGACATAAATACAAGAATGCGGTTGTTGAAGCCCACTAATAAAATTAAATGCACAAATAGCCATGCCAGCCAGGCGAGTAGACCGGCAAATTTCAAGCCTGCCACTTCCGCTACGGCCTGAGCGCGACCGATTGTTGCCATCGAACCCTTGTCAAAATATTGAAACGCTCCGCGCGCTGTCATTTTTGTTCCAGTCTTGACTTCGCGGGCAATAATTTTTGCTACAAATTGACCCATTTGCGTGGCTGCCGGTGCAACTCCAGGAACCATGTGCCCAGTTTTGGCACACTGTATGGATGCCATGTCGCCAATCACAAATATATTTGATGCACCCTTGATGGAGCAATCTGGTTCCACCAACACGCGGCCGTTGCGATCAAGTTTTGCCCCAAGCGATGCGCCAAGCGGATTTGCCTTCACTCCTGCCGACCACACAACAGTATTCGCGTGAATGGTCTCGCCATTTACCACCACACCCGATTCATCGATATGTGTGACGGATTGACTCAGGCGAATTTCCACGCCAATTTTGCTCAGCGCTAAGAACGCGGCGTGTGACGAACGTTCGCTCATGCTTGGCAGAAGTCGATTGCCAGCCTCGATTAAAATGACGCGCGCACTTTTAGAATTGAAGCGTCGATAGTCCTTTGAAAGAGAATCAACGCCGAGTTCTTTTATGGCGCCAGCAAGCTCGACACCTGTCGGCCCACCGCCCACCACAATAAAAGTTAAATGTTCGCGCAATGCCACCTCGTCGGTCTCGGCCTCTGCGTCTTCAAATGCGCGAAGAATTTTGTTACGAATAGTCAAAGCATCATCAAGCGTCTTCATGCCAGGTGCAAATTGCTCCCAGTGATCGTTTCCAAAATAACTCGAGCGAGCACCAGCAGCCAGGATGAGATAGTCGAAGTGCGCGTTTCGATTGTTTGCAAATGTCAGGAGATGCGCCGCGCAATCAATAGACACAACTTCTTCATTGAACACATACGCGTTTTCTTGCTGGCGAAAAATTCGGCGAATGGGAAACGCAATATTGGAAGTGGGAAGAACTGAAGTTGCCACCTGATAAAGCAGTGGTTGAAAAAGATGATGATTTGCTTTGTCTACTAAAACGACATTCACAGGCGCCTTGGCCAGTGCCTGCACTGCGGCAATGCCACCAAATCCGCCGCCAATGACAACAACGATCGGCGAATTTATATCTGGCTTCATAATCAGCAATTCTTTAAAAGTGTGGGTCTTTATCGATGATAAGTCTTGGATACTAGGCAGGTTTGGTTGCTTGCCTTGCAGAACGTCAGTGCGGGTAACCGATGCGCGCCACCGCGCAGTGGCAAAACGACAAGACCCCACTCTGCGGCTGGGGTCTTGAATCAATCATGCAGGTTGTGCTGACTTATGAGCGACGACGGCGTCCACCGACCAAGCCCAGCGACTCCCAGGACAGCAAAGGCGTCTGGGGCTGGAACGATCGTTCCGTTCACAGGCGGCTGAGCGAGGATCCAGCTTGATCGTCGAAGCCGTACCACGCCACGAACACACCGCTGCCGGCATTGTTGAATTGGAGCGTAAAAATTGCGTTTGGGGGCGATCGGGGACAGGCACCTCACTCGTCCGAGGCAGAAAGATTCAACCACGTTGCATGGTTTTCGAGGAGCGTTCGCGGGAATTTTGCCTGACCTAGATTGCGCCCCAGTCTGACGCACTGAGCAAAAAAACAAAGGCGACCGTAATGGTCGCCCCTGTTGTGTTTCAGTGAGTTAAGCAGTTCTCTTAGCGGCGGCGCTTGCGAGAACCACCGATGAGACCTGCGAGACCGATGAGCGCTACTGCGCCTGGTGCTGGCACTGCGAAGTAGAGGTTGTCAACGGTGGCGAAGTTGGTTCCAGCCGGTAAGTTGCCTGCCACAGTGATTGAAATGGATGAGATAGAAGCACCAGTTGAGTAGAACCCAACGAAGTCAGAGAGTGATGTTGCGTTGCCCACGTAGGCTGAACCGTCAGCAAGCTGCACGCCAATGATGGCTGGGATGATGTTGAAGCTGGCGTCGGTCGAGAAGAAGTTGCCAGCAACTCCCTGCACGCTTGGCGACATGGTGAACGTGAGGAGCGCCTCAGGACTGTTGGTGGACATGAAGCCAGAACCTGCATAGAGCTCTCCCGGCGCACTGGCTGTCCATTGGATCCCGCCGGCAGTACCGGTGAGGCCGTTCAAGTAGAAGCCGTTGTACGAGTTGAAATTCTCAGTGGCAACGGACGCACCCTGGGCGGCTGAGAAGCCGTTCCACAATGAGGCATTAGAGAAGGTGACCATAGCAGCAGAGGCGGCCTGGGTCATAACCACGGACATTGCCACAGCAGAGAAAGCAATTTTAATTGACATTGTAGAAACTCCTAAAATGATATGGAAAAGGGACAAGGATCAAAAAGTAAAAAAAACTCTTAGCGATACGAATTAACCACCAACACTGCCCATTTCCAATCCCGCCAAGTATTTGAAGTTACACCCGAAAAGTTAGTTGTCAAATTTTTCCCCCAAAAAATACATAAATTTTCCATTTTGTATCGAAACTCCACCGAACTTCCTGTGATTGTGGTTGTTTGGAGCGTAAAAATTAAGTTTGGGTAATGTGGGTTGAGCACCATTGAGGCGCAATTGTACGGGTATCGCTCTCTGAAAGCCCCATATCCCACGCAACCTAGTCTATTGCAATGTGCAATTCATTCCAGATACTTCCTCAAAATTCGAAGTCAAGGGGGAATGATCTTCGACCTGGAAAAGTGTTCTCTTCGCAGTTGTACTCGTCGCAGTCAGTGGTCCTTGGTCACGAGAAGAGGGTGCGTTGGTTGCTGGAATTGCACTTGCACTTTGCGGACTTTCTTCATGTGCAAAACAGAGCAAGACCGCTTCGAAATGGCTCATTCAAGCATGCGTGGTCGAGCTTGGTCTTCGACTTGATCTTTCAGTGGTTACGCATTCTGGGAACGTGGCAGCTATGGCCCAGTCGCATTCGACACAACGACCATCGGCCGCAAAGCCATCATTTCAATGGTTCATCTTCGCCGTTCTGGTTGCCAGCGGAGTGCGAACTTTTGTCCACAACTGAAAATTAATTGAACTGGCTGCAATGCTCGCCTCTGGCCTTGGATTTCAACTTGCGCATTTGTTCGCTCGACGGTGCTTTGGATCATCGTCGTAGCCACATCTTTAGGTGTTATTTATTGGGGAGTGGTCTAGTATCAATGCTCAGTGATTGAGCCTGATATCACCAAACAGCGGCCAGTGCTCACGCCAGCGCTGCGTTGGCTTGTACGAAGTTTGATGGTTGCCTTTGCACTTCTTGTTGTCAATTCTGTTTATTTGCTTTCTGTTTCGACTGCGGGATCGCTCACTGGTTCGAATCATCAAACTGTCTTTTCAGTTTGGATGTTTCTCATTCATATCGTCGTGGGTTTGACTGTCTCATTGCCATTTCTTTGGTTCGGTGTCGCGCACTTCACAATCGCAGCAACTCGGACCAATCGTGCGGCTGTGCGCATGGGTATTGTCGCATTTATTGCGGGAGTCCTGACAATCATCTCTGGCGTGTTACTGATGCGAGTCGAATTTGGTTCGATCGCGTTGTCTGTGCGAGGACTTGCGACGAGAGAAACTCTTTGGTGGTTTCACTTGGGAGCCCCAGCACTTTTTGTTTGGATGTTTCTTCTGCACAGACTTGCAGGTCCACGTATTCGCTGGAGGATGGGCGGACTGCTCGCTGCGGTTGCGATCGGCACTGGCGGGCTTGGATTTGTGCTGCATGACACGCTCACGGGAAAGTCCAAAGAAGCGAAGCCGACAGCAGGGGATTCCTATTTTCAACCGTCGATGGCACGGACCGATACAGGATCATTCATCCCTGCATCGAGCCTGATGCAAAACGATGAGTGCTTGACTTGTCACGCAGATATCTATCACTCATGGTCACACTCGGTTCACGCGGCAAGTTCGTTCAATAATCCCATGTATGCATTCAGCGTTCGTGAAACTCGCCAGCGGGCATTCGCTCGCGAAGGCAGTGTGCAAGACGCGCGGTTCTGTGCCGGTTGCCATGATCCTGTTCCGTTTTTTTCTGGGGCATTTGAAGAATCACGCTGGGATGATCCAAATTATGACGCGGCGCACGATCCAGTTGGTGCGGCAAGCATCACCTGCAATGCGTGTCACGCAATATGTGAAGTCGGCGCGCCAAATGGTTCGATGAGCGGCAACGCCGATTATGTCATCGCTCAACCTGCGGAATATCCCTTTGCGCAAGCGGATAATTCGTTCTTGCGCTGGATCAATCACCAGCTCATTCGCGCTCGCCCAGAATTGCACAAGCGAACTTTTCTCAAGCCCGAAGTTCATCGCAGCACGGAGTTCTGTGGGACGTGCCATAAAGTTTTTCTTCCAGAAGATGTCAACGATTATCGCTGGCTTCGAGGTCAGAATCATTACGACTCATTTCGGTTGAGTGGTGTTTCTGGTTTCGGTGCGCAGAGTTGGTATTACCCACCGAAGGCTGAGACAAATTGCAACAGCTGCCACATGCATGCTGTCCCCAGTGATGATCCCGCAGCGAAGCCGAGAGGTCCGCTTGGACAACTGGCAGTTCTCGATCACGGATTTGTCAGTTCGAATACGGCAACTCCCATGTTGTCAGGTCTGCCTGATGCGTCGAAAGTTATGGCTGAGTGTGAAGCTTTCAACGAGAAGGTGATGCGCGTCGATCTGATCGGAATTCGAGAAGGTGGAGAAATTGACGGCGCGCTCACTGCGCCACTTGGCCCATCGATTCCAACTCTCGTTCGCGGGCAAAGATATTTATTCGAGACTGTGGTTCGTGCAGTCAAGATGGGGCACGAATTCACGCAAGGAACTGCCGATAGTAATGAAGTTTGGCTCGATGTTGATGCGCAGACAGCTGGGCGTTCGGTTGGTCGATCCGGCGGTCTCAACGCGGCGCGCGGTGTCGATCCGTGGAGCAAATTTATCAACGCGTATGTCATCGACCGCGACGGCAATCGAATTGAGCGCCGCAATCCGCAAGATATTTTTGTGACGCTCTATAACAATCAAGTCCCTCCTGGCTCGGCGGATTTGACGCACTTCGCATTCACAGTTCCGTTGGATGCTGGCGACGAACTCAAAGTCAAAGTTTCACTGCGGTATCGAAAATTTGACTTGAAGTATTGGCGCGCAGTGATGGGCCCAGAAGCAATCAACGAGCTTCCAGTGATGACGCTCGCTGAAGATGAAGTTGTCTTTCCAGTCGCTGCTGCTCGTGGCGAAGCGACGTCAATTGCGCAAAGCGAGAATGAACCAGAGGCGTGGATGCGTTGGTATGACTATGGCATCGGACTTTTTCGCCAAGGTGAGCGAGGTGGTGGCAAAGGAGATTTGCGGCAATCCGATCTCGCCTTCACGCAGGTGGAGCAACTTGGTCGAGCGGAAGGTTCGATTGGTCGCGCACGCACGGCGTTGAAGGAAGGTCGTCTTGATGATGCATCGCAATACCTTCGCACTGCCGCTGCAAGCACGCCACCTGCATATCCGTGGAGTATTCGTTGGTTCAGCGCTCTGGTGAATCGGCAAAATGGCGCGCTTGAAGCCGCGGCTGCCGATCTCGAAGCATTGATTGCGTCAGAATTTCCAGAAGCGGTCAAGCGTGGGTTCGATTTTTCCAAAGACGACCGCGTCCTTGTGGAACTCGGCAATGTATTGCTCGAAATGGCGCGTGCTGCTGATAAAAATCCGGATCAAGCCAGTGCATCAAATGGCGATCTCAATTCTTCGTCAATGCGCAATCGCGCGAAAGATCTTGCAACGCGCGCGCTTGATATGGATCCAGAGAGTGTCGCCGCGTGGTATCTGCTTGCGCAGTCGCAGTCGGAACTTGGTGACGAGCCCGCAGCAGCGGCAGCACTTGCACAACACGCAAAATTCAAGCCTGATGAAAATGCACGCGACCGCGCAGTCAATCTTGCTCGCATTCGCGATGCTGCGGCTAATCATGCCAGTGAAGCGATCGTGATCTATGACCTCGATCGTCCAGAGCGATTTGAAGGGACATTCAAGAAAGTTCTATCAAGTCCCACGGCAAGCATCACGAAATGATTAGTTCGATATGAAAAGCTCAGGTGAACAAAAAATCAATCGTGCGTTTAGGATGTCGGGCTCAGTGATCATTTTTATGGTGGTCATTGGCGTAGGCGCAGTTTTGATCAGTCGTATTCCAAAGACACGTAAGGTCGATCTCACTCCAGCCCCCGGTGCCGCCGATATCAAAGATGCGCGCGTCAGCAAAGCCGCTCAGCAACCGCCTGTTCCTTTTGTCGATATCGCCAAAGCAAGCGGACTTGTCTTTACCCATAAAAACGGCGCAAATGGCGGCAAATTGTTACCCGAAACAATGGTTGGAGGAGTCGCGGTTTTTGATGCTGATGGCGATGGTCGTCAAGACATTGCCTTTGCATGCGCAACTCCTTGGACGGGAGAGCCCTTCGCATCTCCACCAGTCGCAGGCACATCGAGCGTTCAACTTTTTCTCAATACCACTCCGAAAACTACTGGCGCCGCAATTTCGTTTACGCAAGTGCCGGACTGCGGATTGACGAGCACTCTCTTTGCGATGGGAATTGCAGCGGGCGATTATGACGGCGATGGTCGCGTTGATCTCTATGTCACCGGTGTTGGTGCGAACCAACTTTTCAGAAACGAGAGTTCTGCCAATGCGCCGAAGTTTGTCGATGTCACACAAGCAGCGGGGGCTGATCCAAGGTGGGACCATGCACGCTGGGGAACATCGTCTGGATTTTTCGATGCCGACGCTGACGGCGATCTCGATCTGATTGCTGTCAACTATGTTCAGTGGTCTCCAGAGATCGACAAGCGTGTGGATTTTCGATTGGCGGGATTAGGTCGCGCATACGGCCCGCCAACGGGATTTGAGGGCGACGACCTTCTCTATCTTCGCAATCGTGGCGATGGCACATTCGAAGACGCAACACAATCTGCGGGATTTGCAGTTCGGAATTCATTGGGAAATCCCATCGGAAAGGCTCTCGGACTGATCTTCGTCGATCCCGATCAAGATGGGGACCTTGATGTGGTGGTTGCAAACGACACCGTTGCAAATGGATTTTTTGTCAACGATGGGAAAGGTCATTTCACAGAACGAGCGGCGGCCAGTGGGTTGGCGTTTGATCGCAACGGTGTTGCAACTGGTGCGATGGGAATTGACAGCGGATATCTGCGATCGATCAATCAATCGGCTGGAACGGATCTTGCAATCGCAATTGGAAATTTCGCCAACGAGCCAGATTCGCTTTATATCTCGCGCGGCGCAACATGCAACTTTTCCGATGACGCAGTGGTCGAAGCGCTTGCAGCACCAACACGCGCGGTGCTGACATTCGGTTTGCTTCTGAGCGACATCGACCTCGATGGCGATCTTGATATTGCGCAAGCAAATGGTCATATCGAAGACGCGATCAATCGAATTCAGCCGTCACAAACTTATGCGCAGCGTGGTCAGTTGTTCATGAATTGCGGTCCTGCCGCTCCGTGTTTTATCGAATTGCCAGCAAGTGCAATTGGAGATCTTGCGACGCCGCGTGTTGGTCGTGGACTCGCCGCTGGCGACTTTGACCTCGACGGAGATTGCGATCTCGTTTTAACTCAGGTCGGTGGTCCAGTTGCACTGCTTCGAAATGATCGGGTGAACCACAATCATTGGCTGCGAGTCGAATTGACCCCGCACGCAATCGGCGCGCAAATTGAATTGGAATCTGGTGGGAGCATCCAGCGCAGACTTGTTTCGCCAACGCGTGGATATCTCTCGCAGAGTGAACTGCCTGTCGTCTTTGGAATCGGTTCGGCGGAGAAAGTTGATCGACTGACCATTCGCTGGCCAAGCGGGCAGAGTCAGAGTGTTCCAGTGGATGGAGTCGACCGCGCGATCATTGTGACCGAGCCTCGCTTGCCGCAGTAATTTTGCGCGGCGGAAACGGCAGCGGAATCGAGCCGCGGAAACAGCCGCGGAAATGCATGCGTGAGCAGCCGTGAAAAGTCCTCTCGGGGCTCACACAGTCCTCGGCGACCGACACGATCCAGTTTGCGAAAATTTTATTACAAGAGTCGTCGGCCGCCTGCGGAACTCGCCCGAGAGAACTTTCCAGCGGCTGGGCACGCAAACGCGACTGATCCGAAAAACGTTCGAGCGAGAATTTGATTCGCCAACGTGGGCAGTGGAATGATTTGAACCCCGGCGAGTTTGCAAGCCGAGCAAGTCTGCGCAGTTGTCTTGGCGCGCGCCTGAGGGCGCGCTGGATTTCAGCGCGCAGCATGTTTGAGCCCTTAGGGCAAATCAGTCCACTGCCAAAAATCTGCACGAATCACTTTTGAGTCCATGCATGTTTGAGCGCGGGGGCAAATCAGTCCGCTGCCAAATTCTGCACGAACCACTTTTGAGTCCATGCATGTTTGAGCCCAAGATCAAATCAGTCTGCAGTAGACCACTGCATTCGAAAATTTCTTCAATCCAACTGCATACAACTTTTATGGCGTCGTGATTGAAGCAGTCTTCGAAGCAGCGGAGATATCAGATACTTCTGTGGTGCTCGAAGTGGGCACGTCAACAATCGCAGCCTTTCTTGGTTTCTTTTCGGCCGCTGGTTTCTCGCTCGCAACCTTTTCACTTGCAGCCTTTGCAGCTGGATCTTTCGGTGGCTTTGCAGATCCGCCAGATTTCTTTTTCGCAGAGTCGATCTTGGACCGATCTGGAACCATAATCATCGACATTCTTTTTCCGTTGAGTCGAGGAGTCAACTCGACACGACCAATATCGGAGAGCGCCTGCGCAATCTCTTCCATACGCTGATCGCCCTTATTTCTGTACGCCAATTCGCGTCCGCGAAAGTTCTGCACAAAAACAACTCGATAGCCTTCCATCAGAAACTCGCGTGCTTGATTGACGCGGATCGCAACATCGTGCGGATCAATTTTCATCGATCGACCGAGGCGAACTTCTTTCATTTCGCCAGCCTTCGATTTTGTCTTGTTCTGCTTTTCTTTCTTTGCCTGCTCGTACTTGAACTTTCCGAAGTCCATGATGCGAACAACTGGCGGTCGCGAGTCTGCAGCGATTTCGACGAGGTCTAAGCCTGCAAGCGATGCAAGGCGCTTCGCTTCTTCGAGTTCCACAATTCCAACCATCTGACCATCTTGGTCGAGCAGTCGAATAGGTGTAACGCGAATGCGATCATTGATTCGAGGACCAGAGTCTCGAGAATCGCGGAAGGGTGGACGGCGGTTGAATTGGGTAATAGTAAATTCCTCAGAGAACAGGTAAAAATGAAAGAACGAGATGACGACTTTTGTCGGAAATGACAAAAGAAAAATTGACAAACGTGTTGTTTTGAAAGCGAGTTCGGTGTGCTGCGCAAGAGCCGTTTCGACGATGGAAGAAGCCAATCGTCATACGGAAAAACTGTTTGAGAAAATCATGAGTCGGATGGTCTCTTTAGTGCGCGGTTCAATCTCGATGGAAACTCGAGACATTAGCACTTTACTACGCAATTTGATCTTTGCCAATGATAGTTGAAAAAATAATGGAATTCATGCGGGAAAGGCAGCCCGAAGAGATTCTGCGCCTCGAGTTCGGTACTCATCGCTCAGGCCAGAAATGAACCGATCGAAAGGCAATTCCCCTAAATTTGCCTCAGTTCCAAAGGCTCGGACGCTGACGACCCTTTGCTGTGCATCGCGGGGACCAACAACCGCCAGGTATGGGATCTTGGCTTCACTTGCATCGCGAATACGGGCTTGGACGCGTTCATTTCCTGAATCGATGGTGGCACGCAGGCCAATCTTGCGGATCGCAGCAAGAACTTCGACCGCATATTCCTCGCTTTTTTCGCTGATGGGTAGAACGCGCACTTGTTCAGGCGCAAGCCACAGAGGAAACGCACCAGCAAAATGTTCGATGAGCACACCGACGAATCGTTCCATCGATCCAAATGGCGCACGGTGGATCATCACTGGCCGATGTTCTTTATTATCCGCGCCGATGTACGAAAGATCGAATCGAATCGGCAAGTTGTAATCCACTTGCACCGTTCCAAGTTGCCACGATCGTCCGATGACATCGCGAACAATGAAGTCAATCTTGGGGCCATAAAACGCAGCCTCGCCAGCCTCTTCGGTGAAAGGGACTCCCAAAGAACGCGCTGCATTTCTGCATGCTTCTTCGGCCTTATCCCAGTTCGCAGAATCGCCAACATATTTATCGCTCTTGGGATCGCGCAGTCCGACGCGCACTCGATAGTCATTCATACCAAGTGTTCCAAAGATCAACTTCACCAGCGAAAGACAACCCTGCAATTCTTCTGCGATTTGATCTTCGCGCACAAAGAGATGCGCGTCGTCTTGCGTGAACCCACGCACGCGAGTCAGTCCGCCGATTTCTCCAGATTGCTCCCAGCGATAGACCGTTCCAAATTCGCTCAGCCTCACAGGCAGATCTCGATACGAATGCGGTTCGCTCGCATAGATGCGAATGTGATGTGGGCAGTTCATCGGCTTGAGCAGATAGCCCTCGATTTCCCCCTTTTCCATGCGGTTTGCAAGTTCACCACAAGTGCAACCCTCTTCCGCAAGTTTGCTCATTTGATCTTGATCAATGATCGGTGGGTATTGACTCTCTCGATAAAATGGAAAGTGGCCGCTTGTTTTATACAGCTCAAGTTTTCCGATATGCGGCGTGAAGACTTGCTGATATCCCTGCACGCGCAGTGCCTCACTTATGAATGTCTGCAGTTCTTGCCTGACTGCGGCACCGCGCGGCGTCCACAGCACCAATCCTTGTCCAACCATTTCATCGATATGAAAAAGTCGAAGCTGCTTTCCAAGCATTCGATGATCGCGCTTTTTTGCCTCTTCGAGTTGTTTGAGATGCGCTTCGAGTTCTGGTTTCGTCGCAAAGGCTGTCCCATAGACGCGAGTCAATCGATCAAGTGTCTCATCGCCTTTCCAATAGCTTGATGCAAGGCTCGTAATCTTGAATGCACCGATGCGACCAGTGGATGGAATATGCGGCCCTCTGCAAAGATCTTCCCAGTTTGTTCCTGGAATTCCCGTCGCATACCAAGAAAGCGTTGTCGAACCTGCTTCCTTCGCACGCTGCGCATTATCAATCTTGAATTTACTGCCTTCTTGATTCAACTTTGCAAGACCTGCGTCAACCGAAAGATCGGATCGTGTAAATGTTCGATTTTCAGCGATGATTTTCGCCATCTCGCTTTCGATCGCCGCGAAGTCATCGGTGCTTGGAGCGCGTCCGTTTGGGAACGCCATGTCGTAATAAAAGCCGCTTTCGAGTGATGGGCCATAGACCAGCATCGTTCCAGGAAAGAGTTTTGCAATCGCCTCGGCCATGATGTGCGCGCACGAGTGCCGAAGCATCGAGAGCGCATCTGCGTCGACTTGACCATCACGAGACTTTGGAGTCACTAACGCAAGTGCGCAGTCTCGGTCGAGTGTCGTGGAAAGATCGCAGAGTTGTCCGTCGACCTTTGCGCCGAGTGCGGCCTTGGCAAGTCCTGGACCGATATCTGCGGCAACTTGTGCTGCGGTTGTTGGGGCGTCGTATTGTCTGCTGCTGCCGTCTGGCAGTGTAATCTTTGGCATGGGAATGGGCTCGGGGTGCGAATACTATTTGTCGTCGAAGAGCGACGGATGATCAGGCGGCGTTGGAGGTTTTTCAGTCAAGCCAATGATTTCGGCTTGGAATTCAGTGACGCTTTGAAAGTTGTGATAGACGCTCGCAAATCGAACATACGCAACTTGATCGATGTTTCGCAATGCGATCGCAACACGGCGACCGACTTCGACGCTTGGAACTTCGTGTTCGAAGTCGCGGTGAATTCCTTCATCGACTTCGTCTGCGATTCGTTGCTTGACATCTTCTGGAACGGGGCGCTTTCCACATGCAGCTTGAATTCCACGAAGAATATTTGCAATATCGAACGGAACTCGCGAGCCATCTTTCTTCACGACCTTGATGCGTGTCAATCGTTCAGCGCGTTCATAGCTGGTGAATCTTTTTTTGCATCCAATGCATTCGCGTCTGCGTCGAATCGCATGACCGCTCTCGATAGGGCGGCTGTCGATGACTCGTGCGTCGGAGCTATTGCAGTATGGGCAGTTCACGATTGGTTTGGCGGGATCCGCCTTCGGTGCATCTTCGGCGCAAGGGGGAAGAGCGTCAAGGAGCAATCGGCTTAGGAATGACTTTGGTTTGTGTGGCGGGCAGCACGCGGAGGTCGAGTTTCGCTGCGCCGTCGAGTTCGAAATAGAGAACTGTCATCGTCACATCCTTGTGCTCGGTCATTGAAAAAATTGCTTGATCAATCGTGGTTCCGTGGCGATTCCAGCGGTCGATCAAGATTTTTCCATCAAGCAAGACGCGCACGCCGTCATCGGACTCCGTCTGGACGATCCAGTCGCCAGGTGGAGCAGAAAAGGTTGTTTTGGCAAGCAATCCAAAGTTGTCCTTGGGTGCAGTAGGGGATTTGGGCATCAAATTGACCGAGTCTGGGCCTCCCATGCCGAAAGGAAAAGTCAGCGATTCGACATAGACGCGATACGTCTCCTTCGGCAAGTGATCGAAGATCGCAGGATCAGGCATCGCTCCTGAAGTTGCGGGCTCGGGAAGCGAAAAAATATCAACTCGCCAATTTGCGCTGAGCAATGTTCCGCGCACGCGCTGGACTTGATTGGGAGCTTGACCCCAAAATATTCCCAACTCATAGTTTGTCAAGTGCCCAAGAGTTTCAGTTTCAACTGAAGCAGTATATGTCGTTGGATCTATGTCCGTTCGAATGTCGGCTGTACCTTCACTTGCTTGAAGAAACTTGATAGGTTGCGACCCCAAAAGTTTCCACCGATTCATATTCGTCGGACCAGGCTCATAGACAGCCATTGGCGCTACAAAATCGTATGGGCCAAATTCGCCAATGACAATGGCAGTCCGTCCAGCGAGTGGGCTTCGCTTCGAGACCGGCAGGCCATCGACAATGTCCACTGCGTTTCCAGTGCCGGGAAGAGTTTTCTCCAGAGCATTCAATTCCGTCCAGTCGGAGGGTTGTGCAAGAACTGCTGTGATTCTCCGGGTTTTTGTTGCCGTCTTCAAACCCGCACGACTGCTTTCGTCGGTATCGATATCAACACCAACATTGGTCATCGTGTTTGATTCGATGATCGTTCCAGGCGAAGCGCGAAGAAAGACTCCGATCTTTTCACCTTTGAATGTATTGCGAGTGATGACACTTCCGGTGGAATCGACTCCATTCGCCTTTGCCCAAGGGAGCTCCGCAAGTTGTGCATCTTCGTCCCACCATAATCTGATGCCAGCGGAGTTGTTGGAAAAAACATTGTCAGTAATGAGAGCATCACGACCGTGTTCAATGTTGATCGCTCCATTTTCGCCGCCGACTCCTGTGTCTCCTGTCGCGCGAAAGACGTTTCCGCGGATCTGAAGTCGCTGGGAATAACCTCCCCAAATTCCACAGATCGCATCACGATCAAAGCGGTTGCGAAAGATTCGGTTATCGAACGAGAAAGTTGTTTCCACTCCATGCGCAGCGGCATCAGAAAAATCATTCAGCGCGATCAGATTTCGATTACATCCTTGACCAAGATTGGAAGTCGCAGCGCCCACGCCAGTGCTTTCACCGAGCGCCTCGCGTCCTGCAAATCCGAAGAATCCATCCCCGCAGTGCGTCGCAGAATTCATCATAAATGTATTGTCTGAAGATTGCTCAAAGCAAAGAATTCCCGCAGAATCTTGGCCGCGGTTATAGATTGTGTGGCTGTATCCACGGATGCAGAAATCGAGTGAATTGCGGCAAATCGTGTTGGAGCAGCTTCTCCACAATGCGATTCCCCATCCCGAAAGAAATGAGGCGTCGCAGTTGTACACCTGTGCGTTTGAGACTCGCGACAGCACAATTCCATTCTGACCTTGCCGAACTGCGATTTCGCGAATAACAATTCCTTGCGAATCGCTCACGGCGATCGCAGCACCATATTGTGAAACCCATTCGCCATTGTCGTTCTTCTGAGGCGAGAGCCAATCCTTGGCATTTTCTCGTTCTGTATTCGATGCAAGCCGTTGCGAAAAGTTGCGAATGAATTCCATGCCTTCGAAGAGAGCGTGGTCGCAATTCGTGGCAGAAATACCAACACGGAATCCTGTCACCGTTCCGTTTCGAATGGTGATGCGCTTGCCGTGGGCAACAATTCCAATGCCTCGGAGTTCGTCTTGGGGAGTCTTGCCATCAGCGCCGATCAAAGTCTGCCCGCCGAAATCCACGGTGATGTCGTCACCTTCAATCTGAATGACACCGTTGTTGTCTGCGTCGATCAATGGCCGAGGCGCGAGGATGAGTCTGCAAGAACTTGTGATTCGGACGTTGTCATCTGCAACAACAATTTGGAGTACTTCCACAATTGCGGGAGCAATTTGTGGAGGATTTTGATGGGCGTTCCCAGCGGAAAAAGCGAATGCAAATGCCGAAATATGCCAACAAAACCCAACAGCCATCAAGTGATGAAGTGACATGCCTCTATTATATCTCTTCGACTTCGGAAACCTTCTTGTTCGTCAGGTCATCAATCTTGGTCGTGGTCTTCTTCGTCACCTCGTCGATGTATTCCTTCGCGCTGGTCACTTGATCTTCTGAAATCTTGGATTTTGGATCGTTCTCGAGTGCTTCGAGAGACTTGTTCGCGTCGCGGCGTTCATTGCGAATTGTCACTCGACAATCTTCCGCCATCTTTCGGACTTGCATCGCGAGTTGTTTTCGTCGCTCCGAAGAGGGAGGTGGAAGCATGATGCGAATTTGCGATCCTTCTGATTGCGGGTTCAGTCCCAATCCGCTTCGTTCGATTGCCTTGATAATTTCAGCTTTGGATCCAGGATCAAAAGGCTTGATGAGAAGTTGCGTTGGCTCTGGAACACTGATTCCCGCAATTTCGCGCAGATCAACATTGCTTCCGTAATACTCGACTTTGACATATTCCAAGAGTGCGGTATTGGCGCGACCAGTTCGCACCCCACGATATTCGCGCTGCAAATATTCGATGCTCTTCGTCATCTTTTCTTCTGTTTCCAGAAGTACGGTGTCAATATCCATTGGTTTTTCCTTCTTTTTCAGTTGCGAATCATGTCCGACTGATGCCTGTTTATCAATTGACAAGAGTTCCAATACGTTCGCCGTTGATCACTCGACGAATATTTCCCTTCGTCTTGTAATCAAACACAACGACTGGAAGCGAATGTTCCATGCACATGGTCATTGCCGTCAAATCCATCACGCCAAGTTTCTGATCAAGAGCGCGAGAAAATTGAAGCGTTTCATATCGTGTTGCATTTGGATCCTTGCGCGGATCTGCGGAATAAATCCCATCAACTTTGGTTGCTTTCAGCAAAATCTCAGCGCCGAGTTCAATCGCGCGAAGCGATGCGCATGTATCCGTAGTAAAAAATGGATTTCCTGTACCCGCCACCAAGATGATAACACGACCCTTTTCGAAATGGCGCAATGCTCTCGCACGAATGAAGGATTCGGCAACGCTTGGAACGTTGATCGCACTCATGACGCGACTCTCGACACCAACTGACTTGAGCGCTTCTTTCAGCGCCAGCCCATTGATCACGGTGCCGAGCATTCCCATGTAATCCGCAGTGGATTGATCAAACTTTCCGACAGCTGCAAGCCGTGCGCCGCGAATAATGTTCCCACCGCCCACGACGATTGCCAGTTCGAGACCTTCGCTCATTGCGCTTGCAATTTCCCCCGCAATACTGGCAAGTTCTTCTGGTTGAATTCCGAATGCTCCTTCGGTCGCAAAACTCTCGCCGCTGAGTTTCAAAAGAACTCGGCGATATTTGGTTCGATCAGATGCAGGACTCGTGGTCATGGAAGAGAAGACTACAATCTCTTGCGAATGACGGTGTTCGCCAACCCACAACCAATGAAGCAGGGACCACACTCCAAACCAAGACAAACGGGAGCATTTTCATGGATTTGGATCGGGCTTGCGATCTCCTTGCCCATGCACGCAATTTTGTTAGCAATCTTGTCGAGTATCAGCGTTGGCATTGGGACATCCACTGGTAAAGGAATCTCAACGATTGAGGTTTCACTGATAGATGCCGAACCACTTCAGCCTTCGCCAGATTCCTCTTCATCTGGGACAGATGCGACACCAGAAGTTCGCCCTGCGGAAGATGCGGCGAATTCTGCGGATTCAAACATGTTTGGATTGCCAGCTCCTACGGGAAATGATCAGGGTGATGAGGCGGTCCTCTCTTCTGGAGCAGAGGGCATGTTCGCTTCTGGGGGCGGTGGAGGTGATGGAGGAATCGGTGATGGAACAGGTGCGACCACAACTTTCTTCGGTGTAAGCGGGCGTGGAAAGAAGATTGGATATGTCGTGGATAAGTCTGGTTCAATGGGAATTGCTGGGCGAATGGAGCAGGCGAAAATTGAGATCATCAGGAGTATCAGCGAACTTCCCGACTATACGTCGGTCTGTATCGCACTCTTCGATGAGGACTTTCAGACCTTCGATCGTGATGATGGTTTCGTCAAATGCCGAGAGGGTGTGACTTCTAAAATTAAAAAGTGGATTCGAGATGTCGCGCAGAGCGGAGGAACAAATCCCGTGTCTGCGTTTCAGTTTTTATTCAGCAGGCGCGAACGTCCAGATGTCGTGTTTTTTATGAGTGATGGAGAAATCCCACCAGATGCGGCTGATGAGATTTTGCGACTCAATCGGCGTGGACCGAACACGGTCATTCACTGCATCGCATTTGGACAAGCCGCAGCAACTGCACCACTTCGCAGAATTGCCAGTGAAACTGGTGGAACCTTTTCGATTTCAGTTCCCAAGGGGTCGAAATGAATCTGATTGTCAACCAGTCCAAGATGAGCATGCTGCCACTCGCACAATGGCGCAAATGCATTCTTGCGCTGATTGCGGCAATGTGCGCTGGGAGTTTCTGTGTGGCTGCAGAGCAGACTCTCTGCACGGTGAACTTTCGCGATGGAGGCGGCCACAAAGAAGGCTCTGTCTTGAAAGAGTCCGCAGATGGAATCGAAATTCAGATCGCCGGTGCAACGTTTGATACTGCAGACGCGTCGAGCACGCAGTTCATTCGGTGGGATCAAATTCGATCGATCAGCGGAGATTCTGCTGAACCAATACGGTCACGTCGACTTGAAATCGGAGAATCACTTTGGCGAGGACGAACGCGTCTGACGCGCGGCGACTTGAGAGGCGCACGAGAATGTTTTCTTGTTGCTGCAAAGGGGATAGAACCATCTGCGTCACTCTTAAGAATGATGGCCTCTGAAGGAATTGCGCAGACTGCGTCGGTCGCAAGAGATGAATGGGCCCAATCACTCGAAGCGGCACTCAAACTTTCAGTGCTTCGAGGGCGAATTGGAGTTCCAAAATCTTGGGTCGACGCGATCGATCCGATCGATCATGATGGCGGACTCATTCTGTCTGTTGCACCTGTATGGATTGATGGTGATTCAGCGAAGAGTGCGCAAGGCTTCTTGGTTGCTGCAGCAGATCGCGCACGAAGCGAAAACGATATTGCGTTGGCGCAAATTGAATCAGATGTCGCACGAATTGCTGCCGCCGATGCGGGTTTGCCTCAGCCTCCTGCGGGAAAATCTCGCGAGACCCAGAGTGCTTCTCCCGATTCACTGCCTTCGGGAAATTGGCCGCCTGCGACCAATTCCGCAAAGTCTGCTGCAAAGAATGGCGCAAAGTTTCTATCGCTTTGGGCAGATGCTGTTTCTTCTGATGCAGGCGCACGAAAAAAGAGTCGCGTCACTCTTGCTCAAATGATTCGAAGTGAAGAGGGAATGCTTCGAGTCTGGGCGATGTATGCCGAAGGTCGGAGTCTTGTGATGGAGAACGATCCAGATGAGGTGCGAAATGGAGTTGGGAAGATGTTGATGATTCCAGCCGCATATGGAATCGAAATGCCTCGCCTCGCTGAAGCAGCTGTGGCTCAATCAGCAATTGCTCTTGCTCGGATTCAAGATGGTGAATCTGCAGCAATTCTGCGTCGTATTCAAAGTGAATACCAAACTCAGTTCAGTGAAGGTGCCGAAAAAGACAATGGCAAACAAAATGAAACGCAAAGCGATAAACAAAAAGGAGATTGATCAGTGAGTTTTTTCAAATACATCGAAGGTGGCGGAATCATCGGATACATCATTCTGGCACTCAGTATCGTTGGGGCGGCATTCACCATTTCAGCAATTTTACGCACACGCCGAATTCAACTTGTTCCAGAAGAGCAGGTGAAGGAACTGAGATTGCAGGCAGATGCAAGCGATTTCCAACAGGCTTTGGAAGATTGTCGCAGTGAAGAAGGTGATACTTTTCTTGGACGCATCGCTGCAGCGGGAATTGATCGCTCCTTGCGAGGGCCACTCGGTGGACTCGAGGCGCGAGCTGCGATGGAGGATGCTGGTGAAGACGAAACAGCCCGGCTGTTTCGAGCAATCGATCCAATCGCCGTCATCGCAAGTGTTGCTCCGCTGCTTGGACTACTTGGAACCGTTCAGGGAATGATTGGTGCGTTCGAAACGGTTGCGAGTACTGCGACGAGAAGCAGTGCGTATTACGAAACGCTTGCTTCAAACATCAGCATCGCTCTGATCACCACATTTCAAGGTTTGGTCGTTGCGATTCCATGCGTGATGGTTCACTCATGGCTTCGAAATCGAATTGATCGCGCGGCATCCGAAGCAGGACGAGCGCTTGAACCACTTGCGATGTCCCTCGAGCGCATTGGAACTGCATTCACACAGGATGAACCTCGTCAAGTGAGCAACGGCGAATGAGGATTGGTCGTCGTCAATATGGGATGGCAATCTTGGACATGACGCCGATGATCGACGTCGTTTTTCTCCTGCTTATTTTCTTTCTGACGACGGCTCAGATGGCTCAGATGGCTTCGTCCCCCGTGACATTGCCGGAAGAGGCTGGAAACGCCGAGGAATCCTCTGGTTCAACGGGAATGGTGGTCAATATCGATTCGATGGGGGTTATCACAGTTTTGGATCAATCGATCGAACCGAGTGAGTTGATGAAGCGTGCCAAAGAAGTGATGGCCCAAGATCCTGTCGCTGTTCCTGTGATTCGCGCGGATCGCCGTTCAACAGCTGCGAGGCTGAATGAAGTCGTGGATGCACTACGAAGCGGAGGTTGTCGCGCTGTGCGAGTCGCAACCACCCAAGTGAAGGAACCGACGGAATGAAGATCGGAGAAAAATCTCGACGTGGTGCACATGGTCCGATCTCGCTCAACATGACGAGCATGATCGATGCAACATTCTTGCTGTTGGCATACTTCATTTTTACGACGGTGTCCGGCGATCAAGAGTCGCAGTTGATGGCGGATGTCTCGGCTTCTCGTGTCGGGACGGGCGCTTCTGCATTGAGTCCTCAAATTGTCGATGTCGAATCTGATTCAGGCGGTGCAGTTTTTCGGATCGGCTCACGAAATATTCGAGAGCGAAAAGATTTGGCTGCGGTATTAAAGCAATTGCCTCATGACATCGGCATCGTTGTCCGAGTGCATTCGGGACCCGATGTCGCCGCAGTTGCAGCTGCGATGCAAGCGGCGCAAGATGCTGGATTTGAGAAAGTCACCTATGTCACAGCGTCAAAGTAATTCAGATGGAATACGAGTTCCCCAAGGATTCCTTGGGATCATCGCCCTTACTTTCGTGATCACACTTTTGTCTTTCTCGCAAAGCGGATATGCGGCATCGCTCCCAAGTGCCCCAACCGCAGATGACACAGAGAAAGCCGATGAATCCGCTGCTTTGACTGAATGGCTGACGCAAGCTGGCCTTGATGAAATTCTTGCAGTGATGCTTGACGAGCAAGTTCGAAAAGCGACAAGTTCCAGTCCAACAGCGATTGCTCGTTTGTCTGATACATATCTTCGACTCATCAGAGTTGCACTCGACGAAGATCGAGTCGCAAATTTGCGCGTGCGAATTGAAAAATTTCTGAGCCGCGACCGAGTTCCAGATCAATTCAAACTTCAAATCGCATTGGGTCGCGCTGATTATCGCATGGCGCTGCGGGGCATCGAGCGTTTGCGGCAAGGACAGGCAAACAATGATGATAAAGCACGGACATCTGCATCGCTTCTCCATTCGCTTGAGTCACTCGATCAACTTTTTGATCAATTGAAAAAGCGGATCGAAGAAATGCGCGTCCTCGCGGCGGGAGTGGATGAGCAGCAAAGGATCACATTCGCAGCTGAAATTGATGATGATTCAGATCTTCTGATCGAGGCAAAGTTTCTTCGGGCATGGTGTCGATATTGGCTTCTGTGGATCGATCGGCCGCTGTCAACTGCGAAGCAAAATCCGGCATCGCCTTGGCTGCGTCAGGCGTCCGAATTGGTCGCTGCATGGTCTGACCTTCTTGAAACTGGGGAGTCTTTGTCAGAACCAAGTGATTGTTCAATCGATCTTCTTTCAGAGCAGTATTACGCTCAGTCCATTCTTGGCATGGCCTTGACAAAAGCGTTGCTGAGCGATCTTGCAGTTGCGGATGGGTGGTTTGCGCTTCTGAAACAGAGTGGGGTCTGGGAAGGACTTTCTGATTCATCTGACTGGTATCTCCAAGCACTTGTTGATACAGGTTCGTATGAACGTGCGCGAACTTTTCTTGCGAAGTCATCCGAGACTTTGAATTGTTCATCTGTGGTCGGTGCGGCGGTGCGAGCCGTGGAAGAATCTTCGAACAACCCAAACGCAATTGAGTTTGCAAAATCCGCCGTTGCAGTCGCTGCGATCCAGGGTGACTTCGGATCTGTTCGACGGATCACTCGTCGAGTTCCTACACTTGCGCAAGGAGATGGATTTTCTGCTTGTTTGGCTCGTGGAATCGATTTGTATGACCAAGGTCGTGCGGCGACTCAGCCCAAACTGAAGAAATCATTTTTGGAATCAGCCGTTCGTGAACTTTCGCTCGCCGTGCAATCTGCTCCAAAGGAACGGCAGACTGCGGCGGCTGTTCAAGAACTTCTCGCATGGGCGCTGCTCGGTTCAGGACAACCTTGTGAAGCAGCGGAATCATTTGTGCTTGCATCGAATCAACTCGCAGGAAATCGTGCGGATGAATCGCTTTGGATGGCTGTGGAAAGCTTAACGAAGGGCGGCTGTCCTGATGCGAAAAAAAATAAGGACTCTCGCGGATTCGTAGTTGCGGGCGAGTATCTCGAACGATTCGAATCAGGAAATCACGCGAGAAGTGCGGCGGCAATTTTGAGCCAAGCGCCTGGAGCGGAGCATGACGATGTCTTGGTCGAACGTCTGATCCGTGATACGCAGCGAGAAGGAGAATCAAGCCCATTACGCGAATCCGCGGCATCACTTCTGTATCGCCGATTTCGAGCCGCGCAAGGATCGGATCGAGCAAAAGAAGCAATTCGCTTATTAAATGTCCCCCGTTTGTCCTTCACTTCTTGGCCTGCAAATTCGTTGGACATCGTTGTTCGCCAACAACTGGAGGCTGCACTCGATTCTACGGTTGCACAGATTGATGACGCGAAGAAACTTTTGCAACTGGTCGAAAAGAAATATCCAGTCGGCGAGGAACCGATGGAGTTTCGATCGGAACTTGCAGTTCGAAGACTTGCCCTTGCGCAAGCAACGCAGAATTTTGAAATGTTGACGGAAGCAATCGCAGCCATTCGGAAAATATCTGATCTGCAATGGCGCCCAATTGCAGAAGGGATTTTTATTCGAGCAGCAGAGTCAATGATTCTGCAAAGAATTCTTTCTCCACAGCAAACGATTGATTGCCAATACTCATTGGTTGTCGCACGAAGATTCATGGTGGATACAGCAAGAAAATCTGCTGATTCTCAGCGATCTGATGCGGCGAACATACAGCTTGGCCTTGCGTTGTTGAACGCTTCCCGCACGCTTCGTGCAAATGCAACTGCGGGAATCGCACCTCCGATTGGTTTGGATGCGCAAACGATGTCGAAGGATGCGCTTTCAATTGCAAAGGAGATTCTCGCAAATCGACCTGATGATGCACAAGCATTTGCACTCATGGCCGATGCAGGAATTGCGTCTGGTGATTTTAATGTGGCATTTGAGGCGCTTTCGCGATTGGTCGGCGCACTTCCATCGCGGTCAGACGCATGGTTCGAGCGGAAAGCAGATCTGTGCGAACTGATGGTCGCATCGAAGCCTGATGAAGTTCGCAAAATTTTGACGCAGCATGTCGTCCTCATTCCAGACTGGGGACCAGGACTTGGTGGCGCACGGTTGAAAGCATTGGCAGATCGTTTGGGAGTTGTATCGCAAAAAATTCCTGTGGAAGGCAAAGAGAAAAAATGAGTGCCGCACGCCACATGCTGAATCTCCCATCGAATACAGACGATTGCGCCTTGCTTGGGGTCAGTCCTGGATCCTCACGTGCGCAAATCATTCATGCTGCTCAATGCAGGTTGAACGCAATCGCTGTTCATTCCCAAGCAAAGAGTCAAGACGCACAGCTTGCTCGATTGGAAATTCGCTCTGCAGCACAAAGATTGGTATCGATTGCAGCGAAAGCAAGCAAGCAAGCAAGCAAGCACGCAGGCAAGCAAGCAAGGCCAATGCATTTTGGTTCGATTGCCGCAGCAGTTCTGATGCGCCGAAATCCTCGGAGAGCACACATGTTTTTGGCTCAGATGAAGATGGACGAACCAAAGATTTCGATATCGCCGAAGGATTTGAACTCGCCGAGGATACGTGAACGCGCAAGCGAAATTGACTTCCAAAGTGATCCTGAACACGTTCGCCGTGCTCCATGGTTGTTAGTCACCTTTGTATCGCTTTCGCTTATTGGTTTTATTGTCGAGATATTTGTTTTGCGTGCACAGATGCAGAGCACCGCTTCAAACGAGGAATCGAAGAAAGTGGATGCGAGTCAAGAATCTTCTATCGCAGTCGCGCCCACACGAGTTCCTGTCACGCCAGCAAAAATTGAAGAGCCAATTGTTGGGCCAATCATTGAAACTCCTGTTGCGAATTCGACTGTTGCTGGGGTTGCGAGCACGAAGTCATCGACAAGCAAGATCAATGAAGCAAGTCGATTGCTTCGAAATCGATGGCAACGTGCAGCGCGTGCTGCCGCAGAAATCTCGCCCGAATCGATTGCGCCTGCCACTTCGGTCAACGAGTATCCTCTGGAAGAATCGCTTCGACAAGGCATCTTGCTGGAACGTATGGCTTCGCTTGATTTCATCGCGCGTCAATTGGAGGCGGGGGATGATCAATCAGCGACCCTCTTGCTCGATACAATTTCGACTGACTCGTCCATCACGATCGCAACGCGTACGCCGATCACTGCTCAACTCTCAATGGAAATCGATGGCGAATTGAGCAAAGGTCTCGCTCGATTTCCTGGGACAAGTCAAGGCCGTATCGCGCTTCTTCGCTCCTTTCGTACTCGACCATCAGCTCCTGGAAGGCTTGACGCTCAAACGCTTGTTCAGGAAGCGCTCAAAGGCCCCAGTCGCGCAAGCCGCACAATTGCTCAAGCAATTCTTGTGGATCGTGGGATGAATTCTCTGAATGTCCTTGATGCGGTCGATGAGCGATTCGTCGAATTGGCAAATGACCCGGCGCTTTCTGGAATGATTCATTCATTCAGCGGAATCGACCCCAACGGTGTGGAGGGTTCTCCAGCGGCGCGTGCATCGATCGTCAAACAGATCATCGTTCTTCGTGGATCTCGGGTTGATGACCTTGACACTGTATCTCGTGATTTTGTAACGACGCTGCGAAAAATTGCCGTGTTCATGAGAATCCCGAATCCTCCCACGGAGGCCTCAGAACTTTTGCGGGCAATCAATCCCAAGTATTCAACTCGCCAACTCCGCATGGGTGATTTAAACGACTCTGGCGTTCTTCATGCACTCGTTCAGAATGGCACGGCGTTGTTGCGAGATCAAGCATCGATGCTCAAAGTGCGTCGTCCTGCGGATCACACCATGATTGATCAAGTTGTATTTGATGCAACTGTCGAGCGCAGTCGCGCGACAACTGCTCTTGGACAAGCGATCATAAATGCACGAGGAATCTTGGCGATTGATGCGATTCAGTTGGGTGTTCCTTCGCTGCAAGTGCAAGCAGCTCATCCGATCAACGCACCTGCGTCGCTTCAGTGGGATGCGGCATTTTCACCAGAGATTTCTGCACGTTGGCAGAGCAGACTTGAAGCGCTGACCCCTTCAAACCCAGAGGGATATCTGAATCTTGCGGAAGAAGTTGCAGACGAATCGAATGATGCGGAAAGCCAACAGCTTGCGCGGCAACTTTATTCTTTAGCTGCTTCGATGGATGCCGATTCTCTTGCCTCGACTGCGGCTTTGGGGCTCGCAGCTTTGGAGAATGTCAAAACTGTGCAGGGCAGCAAAGCGAATCAGCGTTGGTTTGCGATTGCACAGCGATGGTCGAAGTCCGAGATTCCACTCGATGCAAATTTTGCCGGCGGTGTCGATACTGTCGGATCAGCCGTACGACTTGGTGTGGTTGAAGCAATCGTTCAATATCGCCGGGGATATGGAAGACGAGCGAATGATCGACTGAAAAAACCACAAGTTCGCGCTTTCTTTGATTCATTTATGCAGAAAGTGCCTGGTGGAGTCGAGGAGTTTGATCGACTTTCAGCGATTCATGTCAACGGTTCAGCGCCGCCTCTTTCTCCAGAAACAATCGACGCGCTTCTTCAAGTCGAACATGGATTGTTGCGACCGAAGAGTTCGCTCTGGTCCGACGCACTTTCAATGGGCGAGGGCGATCCAACATTTGATGCACCCATCGGTACACCTGCGGAGATATTCGGCGCTGATCCCTCGCGCAGTCGTTGGACCCCAAACGGTTGGACCAAGGTCGATGATGTGAATGCTGGCAAGAGCCGGTAATTTTTCCAGCGTTTTCAAGCAAGAGCCTGAGCCAAATCCGCAATCAGGTCATCTGTGTTTTCAATTCCAACCGAAAGTCTCACCAGCGAATCCATAATTCCAAGTGCTTCGCGTTCTGCTGTCGGAACGCTGGCGTGAGTCATAATTGCTGGATGTTCGATCAGACTCTCGACGCCGCCAAGACTTTCGGCAAGCGCAAACAGATGAACGCGTTCTAGGAATTTTCGACTCTCTGCAATCCCACCATGCAAATGAATTGTGATCATTCCGCCGAATGCAGGCACGCCATTCATGCGCATTTGTCGTGCTGCAAGCGCGTGTTGCGGATGTGAAGCAAGACCGGGATAGACCACCGTTTTCACCGCAGGCTGAGTGGTCAACCACTGGGCGATTTTCTGCGCAGATTCGCAATGCTGTTTCATTCGAATCGCAAGAGTCTTTGCGCCGCGCAGCGTGAGATATGCATCGAATGGTCCCATCACGCTACCGATGGCATTCTGCATAAAGCGGAGTTTCTCTGCGAGATCTCGCCGTGATGTCACTAAACAACCGCCGATGACATCGCTGTGACCGCCAAGATATTTCGTCGTTGAGTGCATCACAATATCGATGCCGCATTCGAGTGGTCGCTGCAAAATTGGTGATGCAAATGTATTGTCGACCACTGTGATCGCGCCATGCGCACGACCGACTCGCGCAACTGCCTCGATGTCAACAACTTTCAATGTTGGATTTGTCGGCGTCTCCGCCCAAATCATCTGCGGCTTGCACGCTTTCGCTGCGCGCTCGAGCGCTGCGGTATCGCTCATATCAACAAAGACAACCTTGAGTCCTTGTGAACGCTGACGCACGCGTTGTAGCAATCGATTCGTACCGCCATACACATCGTCCATGCACATGACCGTCTGACCCGCATCGAGCAATTCCAAGCATGTCGCAATTGCCGCAAGTCCACTGGCGAATGCGAATCCACCTTGCGTGCGATCTTCTTCTTCTGTTATCCCAGTGGATTCCAGATTTGCGAGGCATCTTTCGAGCGCAAATCGTGTCACATTATGACTGCGCGAATATTCGAATCCTTTGTGCACCCCAGGGGACTCTTGAATGAATGTTGAAGATGTATAGATGGGCGGCATGACTGCGCCTGTCGTTGGATCAGGACGCTGGCCACCGTGAATACAACGGCTCTCAAGATGCAGGGGTTTTGGATTCATGCGATTAGGGTAACGAATGCGCTCGTGTCACGTTGAATTCCGCTATCGCATTCTGCCATCGCATTCTTCGCCCATCAAAAAAGACAGGCGGGATTTGGGAACCGCAGGCATTCCTAAATCCCGCCGTCACATTTCATGAACTGGCGTTGCGAATACATTCCAAATCAGAACGGAATGTCTTCCTCTGGAGTTGGTACATGACTTTCGCCACCATTGCTTGGGGCTGAGCGAAAATTGCTACCTTGATTGCTCGTCGCTCCTTCGCCACCACCGCCGCCAGTTGGAGTGCCGATGAATTGAAAACTATCGATGACGACTCGCATCTTTGATCGCTTCTGTCCATCCTTATCCGTCCACTGGTCCAATTTCAGCCGGCCTTCGATGAACACAGGTCGCCCCTTCGAGAGGTACTGCTTCATCACTTCGGCGGTGCGCCCCCAAGCTTCGCAGTCGACGAAGGTCGTTTCTTCACGATCCTCGCCTTCCTTGGTTCGGTATCGCCGATTGACGGCAAGACCGATTTCAGCAACGGACTGATTGCCCGCGATGCTCTTGAGTTCGACGTCCCGCGTGAGATTTCCCATTAATAAAACTTTGTTGTAACTCGCCATAGTGTGGCCTCCTGCACACGATCCTATCGACTCGCAAGACGAAACATCCAAAACAAGAAAAAATTCCCCGACCATTTTTTATGGCGCAGGGAATTGGTTTCTCAAGTCAGGACTAGTCCCGACCAAAGGTGGGGGAGATGGGGCCGGTCGAGGGGATTCAACCCTTCGATCAGTCCATCATGATGCTTGGAGCGTTTTCGCCCTCGTTTTCAGCAGCTTCGTTGGTCTGCTTGCGAAGCTTGGCTTCCATAACAAGTCGAGCCTGACCTTCCGCATCCTGCATTTGCTCCATCGAAAGATGGTCAGCCTTCACGATCATTGCGCGAAGCATGCGCTCGGAGAGAGTGCAGTCACGCTCGATCGACACGATGGCCGAAGTCGGTGCGGTGAAATAGGCGAGGAAATAAACGCCGCGCTTATTGCTCTTGATGTCAAAGGCGAGCCGACGCTCATCCCACTTGACGAGGCTGACGATTTCGCCACCGTGGCGAGTGATGGATTCACGAACATGATCCGAGGCCGCAGCAAGATCAGCGGTGACGGCCTGAGGGAAGAGGAACATACCTTCGTATTGGCGAATGGTTGTTTTTGTAGCAGTAGACATTTGATACTCCTTGGAATTACTTCTTTGAAAAACTTTTAGAACGGTCAAGATTGATTCGCAGATGTATCGCCAGTCGTGGCGATCACCTTTCGGTTGAACTGATTCATCGTTGCCGCGAGTCCTTCGCGACACCAGAGTTGGACGGCTTTGCATGCATCTTCGATTCCCTCTTCTGCGAGTGGCTTCTGATCGTCGGTGAAACGACCAAGCACATAATCCGCCTGTGGAATCACGCCAGGTTTGTCGATGCCGACTCGGCAGCGACTCCAGTCGGGTGATCCCAATGCAGCAAGAATGTCGGTCAGCCCATTATGGCCGCCCGCACCGCCTTCACCACGAATGCGAATCGTTCCGCACGGAAGATCCAAGTCGTCGGCAATCACGATGAGTTCGCTTGTCGCGTTCATCTTGAAAAATCCGATCGCCTCGGCGACTGCGCGTCCCGATCGATTCATGAATGTTGTTGGCTTCAGCAGAAGTACGCGTTGACCAGCAATCTCGGCTTCGATCGTCAATCCGTTGAAGCGCGCGCGCGCAGATCCAGTTGGATCTGAGAAACGACGAGCCAAACGGTCGATCACTTCGTACCCGACATTATGTCGAGTGCGAGAGTATTCGGGGCCGGGATTGCCAAGGCCAACGATCAACTTCATGCTGATTTCCTCATTGCTGATTGACCAGTAAAGAGAAGTCGAAAATGAGCAGAACCGATTTGCATTATTTCTTCTTGTCTGCCTTCTTGTCGTCGCCAGCAGCTGCTGCAGGGTCTTCCTTCTTGGCAGTCAAGACTTCAGGTTCGGCTGCGACAGCACCAGTTGTTGCTGCTTCACCCGTTGCTTCTTCAAGCACGAGGACGACTCGAGCCAGCGCGAAGTGTGGATTGCTGACGGCGGTCAGGCCAGCAGCAAGCTTCAACTGCGCGACAGTCATGATGTCGCCAACCATGTTGGTGAGATCGACGCGAATCGATTCTGGAATGTCTCGCACCTTGCAGCGCAATTCAAGTTCAGAAATATCGTGCGTCAACACTGCGCCAATTCGCTTGGCAGATTCTGGAACTCCGATGAAGTTGAGCGCCACACTGACGGTGACTTCTTCATCGAGATTGACGCGAGTCAGATCGACGTGAATGACATTGTCACCCAACCAACCGAATTGCAGTTCTTTCACGAGACAAGTCTCGGATGTTCCACCGTTCACTTTGATTTCAAAGACGTGTAGTCCGCGACGAAGCGCAGAGAGCATCGTCTTTTCGTCAACGCTGACGGGAGTTGGTTGGCTGCCGTGGCCATAGATCACCGCAGGGAGTTGTCCCTTGGTGCGAAGGCGTTTGGCGTATCGGGTTCCCAAGCGCTCGCGCGGAAGGGCATCTAGGACGGGTACTTCATGACTCATAAAAATCTCCTGTTTTCAAATAAAAGAATGAACGCGAAAGAATGAATACTCATAATTAACGCTTGACCCCAGCGCCATGTGTAAACAGCGCAGAGATCGACTGATCATGGTGAATACGATGCACTGCTTCGCCCAAAAGCGAAGCAACTGACAAGACGGTCAATTTCGAATCGAGCATTTTATGCCGCTGTCCCACGGGAATCGTGTCCGTGGAAATGATGCGGGAGATGGGGCTTTCCATCAGGCGCTCGCAAGCCATGCCAACAAAGAGTCCGTGAGTGCAAGCGATATGAACTGCCTTTGCACCATGCTCCATGACAACCTTCGCAGCTTCGCAGACAGTGCCAGCGGTGGAAATCATGTCGTCGAACATCAGCACGGTTGTGCCTTCGACTGAACCAATGAGATTTTTCACAGAGACCTTTGATCCACTGTGTCGCCGCTTATCGATGATCGCCAAATCTGCGCCGAGCAAGTTGGCGTACATATTTGCGACCTTCACATTTCCAACATCGGGTGAAACGATCGTCAGTTCGCCAAGTTCGCCGCGAATGCGACGGAAGTGATCGCTGATGACTGGTGCTGCAGTGAGATGGTCGACGGGAATATCAAAGAAACCCTGAATCTGAGCAGCGTGCAAATCCATACAGAGAACGCGCTGAGCTCCAGCGGTTGTGATCAGATTCGCCACTAATTTCGCGGTGATTGGCACGCGCCCTTCGTCTTTGCGATCTTGCCGCGCATATCCAAAGTACGGAATGACTGCGGTGATTCGCCGCGCACTTGCGCGTCGCAAGCAGTCGATGAATACAAGCAATTCCATGATGGTCTGATTGACAGGGTCGCTGCACGACTGCACGATGTAGCAGTCGCGTCCACGAACATCCTCATCCAGTTTGACCAGCAATTCGCCATCAGGAAAAACGACAGTCTGCGCTTGGCCAATGGGCAATTCCAAGTGGTCGCACATGGATTGTGCTAAGACGCGTCCAGTTGATCCAGCGAAAATTTTCAGTTGTTCTCGATCGCTTGCGCTCATCAATGTCTCTCCTGGCTGTGGGATTGAGTTTTCAAACGTAAAAGTTCCGAGACCTCCGCCAGTTGTTCTGGCGTGTTGACGGAAAGAACTTCTTCTGGCGGCACTGCGTCAACAACATGCACAGCGCGTCCGGCTTTCTTGAGAATATGAAAGACGTCGGTGATGTAATACTCACCAGCTGCGTTTCGATTGTCGACTTGCGCAAGCGTGTCCAAAAGTGCGCCGAGTTCGAAGCAGTAATACGAAGGATTGATTTCTCGATTCATCAACTGCGCAGGGGTGCAATCTTTTTGTTCGACGATTGCGCTGAATTCTCCCTTGGAATCTCGGGAAATTCGGCCATAACCCGCGGCATCTGGAATGACGCTTGTCGCAAGTGTTGCCGCCGCGTTGGCAGTGCGGTGCGCGTTGAGAAGCGTCGCAATCGTGGCGGGCGTGATCAGCGGACCATCGCCGCAGAGCACGAGCAATTCACTTGCGCGATCAACATTCAGAAGCAGGGGGCGCGCTTGATCGACGGCGTGCCCAGTTCCAAGTTGTGGAGATTGCCGCACGAATTCAATATTCGATCGACCTTGGAAATGCGCTCGAATGATTTCTTCTTGATGTCCAACCACCAGAATGATTCGCTTGATCCCAACAGCAGAAACAGCATCAACAACCCATTCAACAAGCGGCTTGCCGAATGCAGTGTGCATAACTTTGGGCAGATCGCTGTTCATGCGAGTTCCCTTGCCTGCGGCCAAGATGACAGCAGTCGTCGAATGAAAACTCGACGAAGCACTTTGTGAAGTTGAGGAGGGACGAATCACGATGAACGCTCCAGTCAGTTCGAAAGGATGTCGATCGAATCAAAATTAGCCCACCTTGATTTGAACAAGGACTAAGAGAACCAAAATCTCCTGTGCTACCGTTACACCATGGGCCAAATGCACCGCCGAATAATAACCTCGGCGCAAGATAATTTGATTGATCGATCGAACCAAAGTTCAAGTCCCTCGAAAGGGCTTGCAACGCAGGGGGAGTCGATGCCACAGTGCGTTCGCTGTTGGCACCGCGTCGGATCAACCGACGACGGAAACGCTCGACGCGGGGTCGGGCGTCCATCTCTGGGACCCTTGCCGCGGCTTCCTCTAGGCTGGAGTGTCCCTTGGCCGCGCCAAGACACCCCTTGCGGCGCCGCTGATTTCAAGCCGAGGCTTGAGATCATCCGTCACCGACGGCCCCTCTGTGAGGAAGGAAGAAGTTACTACAAATACGACTTCTCGCAAGGGGCTTTTGCTGCAATCTCCGATTTGTTTCTTACTGTTCTAATTCAAGGGAGTTCATCCAAATGACAACAATGGACCCAATTCAAATCGTTCTCGATGCATATCGAGAGGGCGCATTTCCTATGGCGGACCCAGATTCTGGCGAAATTGACTTCTTTTCCAGCGATCCGCGGTGCATTCTGCCGCTCGATGACGGGGGGCTGAAGGTTTCCAAGACGCTCGCAAGAGTTCACCGCAGTGGGAAATTTAAGGTGGTCATCAATTCTGCATTCGAGCGGGTGATCACGGCTTGCGCCCAAGATCGCGCTCCCGAGAATCGTTCGTGGATTTCAAGCGAGCTTGCGCAGATTTATTTGGAACTTCATCGCCGAGGTCACGCGCATTCTGTTGAAGCGTGGCTTGGTGATGCACTCGTAGGCGGACTTTATGGCGTCGCTATCGGCGGGGCTTTCTTTGGCGAAAGCATGTTCAGTCGACCTCTGGAAGGGGGACGCGACGCAAGCAAGGTTTGCTTGGTTTCGCTAGTCAATCGACTGCGCTCCCTTGGATTTGTGCTGCTGGATTGCCAGTATGCCAATCCTCATATGGTCTCGCTCGGTGCGATTGAAATTCCCGCTCAGGGCTATCTGGTTAGATTGGCATCAGCGGTTGATTTAAAAAGCGTTTCGCCTTTTGACGGCGAACAATAAAGTGCAGAAATGCGACTCTTGCGGGCAAAGTGTCCACGAAAGGTCGATTTGTGCCCGTAAAGGGGAAGGCAGGAATAATTTCTTGAAAATTGAACATTTCATTTGCAAAGTGAAATCTGCGGAGTAATTTAACAAAGTAGTGAGCCACAAAGGGCAGTGCGTAAGCGCTGGTTGCATGTTTTGAACTTTGTTTGTTGCTTGCAGAAACCCTAAGCCTGCCAGATGCAATACAAAGTGAAGTGTTTCTGATTCTTTGTGTTGATTCCTCGTTGAAGCGTGGGTCGCCTCCACTTCTTCAATCTCCCTTTATAAACGGCGAACTTTTAAAGGAGTTTATGTCTACTTTTCAAAAATTAGCCCTTGGATCGCTCGCAGCGATTGCATTCGCCTCAACCTCCAGCGCTGCTCTCGTCTACGGCGGCGGCACAGAAACTGGCTCCCGCTTTAACGCTGGCGCTGGTGCGATCACTTACATGAACTGCTTCACGGCGATTGACGGCACTGGAGCTCAAACCCAGCTCGCGGTCGACAGCGCGATCGTCGGCATTCGCCGCCTCGTAGCAGCCGGTGCGCTGACTGATGTTGGCATCAAGATCTATGCCGCCGAAATGACCTTTGACGGAACCAACTACGGCCGAGGAGCCAACTACGAGATCTATTCCTCCGCTTCCCTCGGCGCTGGCACTGCGAGCGTCACTCAGCTAGTGAACACTGGCGCGGTATCGGGTGTTACCCTGAACCTGGAAACCGTCTCCAGCGCGGGCTTCGGTGGTTGGTGGATCGGCGTCGAGTTCACCGGCGCAAACGCCGCAAACACGGCCAACGGCTGGCGCGTCATGAACGCCCCCACCACGGGCGCGTCTCTTAACGCCTTCGGCATATTCAACAATGCTGGCAGCGGTGTGTTCGCCGCCTTCTTCGCCTTCGGCACTCCGCCGGGGGCTTCGCCAAGCCGCTTAATGGTTGACGTCAATGGCACGCTGGTCCCAGCTCCAGGAGCGATCGCGCTTCTCGGTCTCGCAGGACTCGTTGGACGTCGTCGACGCTGAGTCGATTCTGATCTGACACTATCAAGTATGAACAGGCACCCCGTCGAAAGACGGGGTGTTTTTCTGTTTGTGCTTGGAATCTTTTTTCTAGACTCTGCTCTCGCGACCTAAATTGCAGTCACTTGATTGGCGCTGGTGTGGCGGGAGCTGATGTGGCAGGAGCTGCCGTGGCGGGCGCTTGAATAAATGTTGGAATTTGATCTGGATGCAGGGTCACAAGATGCAAATCCGACAATACGTCTACGCCAGTCTCGGAAAAAACATAGCGCAAGAAGTCGGTCATCATGGGAGAAAGTTTCCCTGTCGAGTCCAAGAAAGTCACCAAAGTGAGCGGTCGCGACAGAGGATACGAACCATCATAGATACTCTTGAAACTCGGTTCTACGAAAGGGCCATCATCTTTCGCTGAGATCGCAAGCGCGCGCGCTCGGGGTTGCCTGAGTGCGAAAGACGCTATTCCCAAAGCGTTCTTGTATGCGCAGCACGCATTGATGACAGCAGAGGGTGTGGGCTCGATGAAACAAAGACTGGTTGTGAAGCGTTCTCCAGGCATTGCAAAACTGACAAATTCCTTCACGGTTCCAGACCCGCGATCGCCAGTATGCAGTCGAATCCATTCATCTCCAAGTGGAGAAGTTGGATCGATTTCGTTCCATCGAAAAATTGGAGTCTTTGTTTTCAAATGTGTGATCGAAAATGCACCATTCAGTTGTGTGGACGTCATCCCTTTCAATGGATTGTCTTTGTTGACAAAGACACAAACAGCATCTGCAGCAATGGGGATCTGGATGATTTTTTTCTTTGTGGCTGATTCGATCGCATTTTGTTCTTCAGTGCTCAGCGCTCTTGAAACAGACGCGAAGTCACATTCACCTGCAATGAGTGAAGCAATTCCATCTTCGGAGCCTCCTCCGCGCACGACGACAGTGCACTTGGGATAGATGCTCATAAAGGAGTCAGCAAGGGCTGAAAGAGCTGTCGCCATTGTGTCGGATCCCGTGATTCTGATCTTTCCGATCCACGGTTGATCGAGTGGCGCAAATGTTGGGAAAGCTTCCACAATCTCAGACATTTGCAATTCTTCGCTCTGTGCAAGAGTTGTGGGCGTGGCTGGATTTGGAACCGATTGAGTGGCACACAGCGCCGTGATGAGAGAGAGGATGCCAATGGTGATTTGCATATTCAACTCCGACGATGACTTCGCCACCAAATGATGGCGACGATGAATGCGAAAATGACGAAGAGCAGAATTCCTGCGCGAATAAAAATTCCATTCACAACATCTTCAGTTGCGAGTTGGACTTCAGAGATTCGCAGGCGAATGAGAGATTCGAGTGGTTTCAGGCGCAAATCGAGATCTTTTTCGTCAAGTAGTTTATCTGTTGTCGAAAGGAATTTGTTCGCCTCTGTCAGATTGGACTGGACTTGATTTAAGAGGCTGGCATAGTCGGCCAGATCAATCGGTTTCGAAGGCGCAGCGTTATTGGGGGCAGCCTTTGCTGCAGATTCCTGCATCTGGCCCACCGTCGTCAGAGTGGTGTTGACCAGCCCAACAGTTGTTCCAGCCTCTTTGGCGATTCGCTCTGCACTTGTTGCAATGGGGGCGATTTTGTCCACGAGTGATATGGTCGAAGTGATCGAGTCTTTGTATTGACTCAAAAGTTTGCTTGCGACTTCACTGTTTTGATTCAGCAGGTTTGGGATATCGCCAATCACGCCACTCACTTTGTTTGTATCCGACAATGCTTGCCGAACCTCAGGCATGATCAAAAGGTCATACACAAACGCTTCCAATTGCCAATTGATAAAGAGCGGCACGCGCTTGGCATAAAACAGAGAGCGATCAAGTGCGCGTTGGGTTTGAGCGATCTGCTCAGTTGCACGGTCAATTGGTTCGAGAAGTCCTCCGCCATCCTTGACCTCTTCTATAAGGGCGACTCCCTTCGCGCTTGCGATGTCGGCAAACCGAACATACGCGACGAATTCTGCTCCACCGTTTTTCTGCCACCAAGTGGAGATAATTAAATCAAGTTGCTCGAGTTGGTCTTCGGTAAAAATCCGTGCTGAACATGCCCAAATATCCTCTCGGGCTCTGCGCAAGTTTTCGACAAACGGCTGCGCTCGTTCTCCCCAGATTTTTTGCGACTTGCCAGAATCGACCCAGTAGTAATTCTGCAAAGTCACCACGATGAGTTGATCGATCAACTGCGTGAACGTATCTGGGCTCGATGCGATGTCGTACATACTCGAGACGCCGAGCAACCGTACTGCATTCATCATCCTCCTCTGCTCAAGAGATGGATTGTCTCGCATCACCTTTTCGCTTGCGCTGGTGATCAGGGTGTAATAGCGATCCGCGAAAGCATTGGAAAGTTCTTCGAGTTGATCGAGCGTGATCGTTGCGTCGCGCAGACCACTCTTTCCTCCTGTCGCTGTCCCGGCTCGGCCGGCAAGATCTGCCTGCTTCTTTTTCGCAGATGCCGCGCAAGAGCACAGCATCGAAATTGCAAGGACAATTGAGGCAATGCGAGCGATCGTCCGTGCGGTTGGTGTGCGAAGCGTAGAAGTCATTGTGGTGTTGATCGCGCGGCCATCGTCTTGGCCATCACGCGAACGGCGATGAAGGCACTGAATGCAACAATGAAAAACTCCACAAGCGAATTCAGGAACATGCCATAACGAATTGCGACAGCAGGGGCAGTGATTTGCGTTGCGGCATCCAGAATTGGTTTCTTCAGCACGATTTCGAGATTCTTGAAGTCAACACCGCCGATAGCGAGGCCAAGTGGCGGCATGATCAGATCAGAAACAATCGAATTGATGATCTTGTTGAACGCCGCGCCGACAACAATTCCAATCGCCATATCGATGGCATTTCCTTTGACGGCGAACGATTTGAAGTCTTCAATAAATTTGCTGAACATTTTGAGTGTCTTGTCCTATGTTTTGCCATACTTGAGGCGTACGCAGTTTATGGATTAAACAAGAAGTGAACGACATCGCCGTCATGCATGACATATGCCTTGCCTTCGCTTCGCAGCCGACCCGCTTCGCGGATTGCTTTTTCGCTTTTCAGTTCGAGTAAGTCAGTGACTTTATAAATTTCGGCACGGATGAATCCTTTTTCGAAGTCGGTGTGAATGACACCAGCCGCTTGCGGAGCCGTCGCGCCTTTGTGAATAGTCCACGCACGAATTTCTTTCTCGCCGGCGGTGAAATAGGACTCGAGTCCGAGGAGTTGATATGCCGCGCGTGCCACAGAGTCCAGAGCAGGCTCCTTCATACCCAGAGATTCAAGCATTTCCGCACGATCACTTGGTGGAAGTTCAGAAAGTTCGCTTTCGATTCGTGCGCAAACCACGCAAACGATTCCACCATTTGCAGCGGCATATGCACGGACTTTTTCGACGAGCGGACCTTTACCTTCGGGGTCGGATTCGTCGACATTCGCCACAAATAAGACGCGCTTGGCAGAGATCATTCCAAGCTGCTGCAGGATGACGGCTTCCTCTTGAGTTGGATTGAGAGAGCGCACTGGTCTGGATTCATTCAGCACCACATTGCATCTCTCCAAGATCGCTTGGCGTGCAACAGCGTCTTTGTCGCCGTGCATTGCAGTTCGGCGCGCTTTGTCGACCAGACTTTCGACGATCTGAAGGTCGGCAAGCATCAGTTCGGTCTCGATCGTTCCAATGTCCCGAATGGGATCGACGGTTCCGTCGACGTGCATGACATCTGGGTCGCTGAAACATCGAACAACATGCAAGATCGCATCGACTTCGCGAATGTGCGAAAGGAACTTGTTTCCAAGGCCTTCGCCTTCGCTAGCGCCTTTGACTAAGCCGGCGATATCCACCAAGCGCAGAGCAGCAGGAATAATCTTTTGGCAAGGAATGAAAGTGTTGAGCTGCGCAAGCCGAGTGTCTGGAACCGGAACGATTCCGACATTGGGTTCGATGGTGCAGAAGGGATAATTCGCCGCCGCCGCACCTGCCGAAGTCAGGGCGTTGAAGAGCGTGCTTTTTCCGACGTTTGGTAATCCGACAATGCCACATTCCATAAGGAGAGGAATACTAACAATCTTCCCGTTCGCTACACTTTTGCTACTGCCGCATGGACGCGGTAGGCAGGACCGACATCCAGGACAGTCATGGAGGACTGATTGGCTTACAAGAGTGCTCAGAGAGACTTAAGAAAGAGATTTTTTATTCTGTTTGCGCTGATGCTGGGGGCATCATGCGTACTTGCTATTCGATTGTTCACCTTGACGGTCGTTCAAGGAAGTGCATTGTCGCAGGCTGCAGAAGAGCGACTCGATATCGAAAAATTATTGCCAACATGGCGTGGAAAACTTCTCGATCGAAAGGGAAGAGTGCTGTCAGAAGATGTGCCGAGTTATGACGTCGCGGTGAGTTACGCCTTGGCGAAAGGCACGTGGGCGAAAGAGCGTGCGGAAGCGGCGGTGCGTGCAATGACTGGAAGTGGATGGCGCAAACTCAAGCAGCCCCAACGCGACGAAAGAATTGCAGAGTCCTTGCCGCAGTGGCAGGAACAGCAGGGATTGCTTCTGAAAATTCTTGCGACGCGTTCTGGACTTTCGCAAGGTGAGTTTGAGAAGAATCTGAATGCAATTGCAACGCGCATTGATGAACAAGCCGCTGCAGTTTTTCGCCGACAAATCGAAACTCGTCGCGCCCGTGGCCAATCATTGGATGTGAAGCCGGAGCCGATTCGTGAAATGCATGAGATGCATGTGCTTTCTCGCGATGTTGCAAATGAGACAGTCTTTGAAATGCGCAAGCTGTCGGATGCCTATCCAGGCGCAATCGAAGTCATTGATGCGGTCCGAAGGCAAATGCCTTGGCAGAGTGCCGA
>CAMAXY010000020.1 GCA_945862215.1 Singulisphaera sp. GP187
CAAGGAATACGCAGAACTCGAGTGGCCGATCGACATCGCGGTCGTGTTGATTTGGGTTGTGTTTGCGGTGAACTTCTTCGGCACGATTGCTGTTCGCCGAGAACGACATCTGTATGTCGCGCTCTGGTTCTACATCGCGACGGTTGTGGCGATTGCTGTTCTATACATCTTCAATAATCTCGCCATGCCCGCTGATTGGCATCGCAGTTATTCGATTTATGCGGGCAGCCAAGACGCATTTATGCAGTGGTGGTATGGCCACAACGCCGTTGCGTTCTTTCTGACGACCCCATTCCTAGGGATCATGTACTACTTTCTTCCAAAAGCAGCAGGGCGGCCAGTGTTTTCATACCGATTGTCAATCGTCCACTTCTGGAGTCTCGTCTTCATTTATATCTGGGCCGGGCCGCATCATCTCCATTACACATCGCTCCCCGACTGGGCTTCGACAGTTGGAATGTTGTTCAGTCTGATGTTGTGGATGCCATCTTGGGGTGGGATGATCAACGGCCTTCTGACTTTGCGCGGCGCGTGGCGACGTGTTGCGGAAGATCCGATTCTCAAATTTTTCGTCGTGGCAATTACTTTTTATGGCATGACCACCTTTGAAGGTCCGCTTCTCAGCGTGAAGAGCGTGAATGCGCTCAGTCATTACACCGATTGGACAATCGCCCATGTTCATGCTGGAACGCTAGGTTGGGTTGGATTCATGATCTTCGGCATGGTGTATTGGCTTGCCCCTCGATTGTTTCAGGCGCCAATCGCAAAGCCTTCGTGGGTGAACCTTCACTTTTGGATCGCAACGGTTGGAATCATTTTGTACATCATCCCGATTTATGCGGCGGGATTGACGCAGGGACTCATGTGGCGAACGTTCAATTCAGATGGCGTTCTGCAGTACGACTTCTTGTCAACGGTTACAAAATTGACTCCGCTGTACTGGATTCGTTCGATCGGAGGGACGCTGTATTTGACCGCCGCATTGATCGGTTGTTCGAATTTACTGATGACATGGTTGCGTCGTCCGCGTGTGTATGACGTGCCCGTGTATCAGGCGGCGCGTCTCTCAAAGTCGTGGAGACCACATCCATCGCCGCCATCTACATTGCCGCCCAACAGTGTGCTGCCAGTCGGATTCGCACTCGATCGATTCGCGCGACTTCGGTGGCACCGCGGATTTGAGGGATTACCGCTGATATTTATCGTGTGGGTCGCGATCGCGATCGTGGTCGCAAGTCTCTTTGAGATTGTCCCGATGTTCACGATTCGCAGCGATATTCCGCGCATTTCTACTGTCGAACCGCTGACGCCACTCGAATGCATCGGGCGTGATATTTATGTCAGCGAAGGTTGCGTCAATTGTCACTCGCAGATGATTCGACCGCTCGTTGCTGAAACCGAACGATACGGTGAGTATTCAAAGCCTGGCGAGAGTGTGTTTGACCATCCGTTCCTCTGGGGAAGTCGTCGGATTGGTCCTGATCTTGCTCGAGAAGGCGTTCGAAATCCAAGCGCACTTTGGCATCTTCGCCATTTCAATAATCCTGTTGATACAAGTCCTGGATCGATCATGCCGAGGTTCGCACACCTTGTTGATCAACCGATCGATTGGTCTCAAGCGACGCAGGCCGTTCAGACGCTTCACGCTATTGGCGTTCCGTACAGTCCGGAAACGATTACCAACGCACAGGACTTGGCTCATGCGCAGGCAATAAAAGTATTTGATCAGTTGATCACTGAAAATGGAAAGCCAGACGGTCTTGAGGATGTCAAAGACACGAAAGTGCTTGCTGTGATTGCGTATCTACAACGGCTTGGGACAGATCTCAATAAGCCAATTGCGTTGTCGCCTGCAGCTCCAACCGTCAATGCTCCTGGCACCGCAGCGCCAACGGGAGGTTCACAGTGATTCGCGCACCCTTGCAGATGCTCGCACTCGCCGGTCTCTGGCCGATGATTGCGTTAGTCATTTTTATAGTCTTGTTCTTTGCAATTGTTGCATACGTTTTTATGGTTCCAAAGTCTTCGTGGCAGAGAGACGCTGAATTGCCTCTTGACCGCCCGACTCACACTCCAGAGAACAGCGAGAAACCCCATGCCTGATTCAAATACACATCACAACGTTGATCCATTGGATCTCAACCTTCTTCCTCATGATGCCGACGGTATTCGGGAGTACGACAATCCAATGCCGTTTTGGTGGTCGGCAATTTTCTGGGCGTCGTTTGGCTATGCACTGCTGTACGCCATGTACTTCATGATGGGTGTGGGCCCAAGCGTTCAAGCGGACTATCAATCTGACATGGGAGTTTTTTATGAGGAGCAATTCGCAAAACTCGGTGACCTGCAACCAACGCCGGAGACTATTCGGGGATTAATGGTCGACCCCAAAATGATGCAGGCAGCGACTGGGCTCTTCGCAAGCAATTGCGCTGTCTGTCATGCAAAGGATGGCGGGGGTGGAACCGGTCCGAATTTGTGTGACGGCTCATACATCAATGTGAAGAGCATTGGCGATATCTACACCGTGATATCTGGCGGAGTGGTCCCTCGAGGAATGCCTGCATGGGAGAAGCGATTCCCCGTTCCGCAGCGCGTATTGCTCGCTGCATATGTCGCACACTTTCGAGGCACAACACCAGCTGTTCCCAAAGCTCCGCAAGGTGAATCTATTGCGCCATGGAATCCGTAATGAGTCCCGATTTCACACTACCTCAGTTAGATGAAAGAGTTCTTTCGACATTGAACTGTGACGGAAGCAGACGATGGCTCTCCCCGCGTGAGGTACGAGGCAGTTTTTGGACGTCACGATTTGTCGTGGCTTGGTCATTGATTGTGGTCTTTACGGTGCTTCCGTGGTTTCGTATTGCTGGCAAGCCTCCGCTCTTGCTCGATGTCATGCTTCGGCAATTCACATTCTTTGGAACGACGTTTCGGCCTACGGAAACACTGCTGTTGGCACTGCTCATTTTGTCAATCTTCGTGGCGGTCTTTCTCTTGACGGCAATCTACGGACGCGTTTGGTGCGGCTGGGCATGCCCACAAACCGTCTATCTGGAATTCGTCTATCGACCGATCGAGCGATTCTTCCTTGGTGCAGGATTTGGCAAGCCCAAACAAGCTGTTGCGCCGTGGCGACGAGTCACGATGTATGCCGTCTTCCTGCTGCTGAGCGCACACCTTGCCAACACGTTTCTTGCATATTTCGTTGGCACAGACCGATTGATTGGTTGGACGTTGAGATCGCCAGCAGATCATCCCGTGGCCTTTGGAATTTTCGCAGCAACCGTGGCGATGATGATGTTCGACTTTGTTTTCTTTCGCGAACAACTTTGCACAATCGTTTGTCCCTATGGCAGATTTCAAAGTGTCCTGCTTGACCGCGACTCACTCGTGATCGGTTACAACAAGGAGCGTGGCGAACCACGATCGAGGGTGGCAGCGCGTCGAGAATTGGAGTCGGCTGGAGCGCCTGTTGGCGACTGTGTTGAGTGCATGAAATGTGTTCAGGTCTGTCCAACCGGCATCGACATTCGAGAGGGTCTTCAATTGGAATGCGTCAACTGCGCGCAGTGTGTTGACGCGTGCGATGAGGTCATGGAGAAAATCGGCAAGCCAAAGGGATTGATCCGATATTCCACTCAGAACCTATTTGAGGGGGTGAAACAAAAAGGTCCTCGATTTCGGGTTGCGATCTATCCGGCCATTCTTGCAGTGTTGCTTGCCGCATTCGTCACACTTCTCATTCGGCGCGAGCCTGCTCTGATCGAGCAAACGCGATTGGCGGGATCCAATTTCAAGGCGACGCTTTCGGGTGAAATCGCAACGCCGATTCGATTGCTCATTGAAAATCACACGCATCTCTCGCAGCGATATTCGGTCTCAGGGATCGGCGATGTTTCAGTTCTAGGCGATATTCCCAACGTGACGGTCGAGGCATCGGAAGCTGGATCAATCGACATCACGGTCTTGTGTCCCGCACACTCATTTGGTCGAGGCAGTCGGCTTGGCGACATTTTCGTGCATGATGAACACGGGTTCGGCAAGGTCGTCCATCTCACAATTGCAGGTCCGTTCTCGATAAAACAATCCGCAGGTCATGCGAAGGAAGTGAGTGGCGAGAGTCGAAACCATGAGGCGAAGGAGCGTCGTCACTAATGAGCCAAAGTTCCATGCGAAAATTGATCGGTTGGAAATTTCTCGAAAATCGCTGGGCTCTTGTTCCAGTTGTGATGTTGTCGTGCACCGTCATCGGAGCAACTGCGATGGTCACGCTTGCTTTGGGCGATGGAAGTGCGACAGCCGCGGAGCCCGACTCTTACAGAAAGGGTGCTGCATGGGATGAAACAAATCGCCAGATCGCCGAAAATGGCGCGCTTGGTTGGGTCGTGACGCCGTGCATCGTGGCGGGGCATGAGGATCCACGTTCGGCGCGTTTGGAATTGACGATCGCTGATAAGTACGGGGTGAAAATTGAAGGCGCAGTTGTTACTACAGAAATGTTTCCGATTCGTGCTGCTGATTCTCGCATCAAGCTCGCATTATCTCCGGAGGGAGCTGGGCGATACGGAATTGATGTTCCTATTCGCATCAACGGCCAGTGGGAAATTCGTGTCACCATCGAGGCAAATGGAAAAATCTATTCGGATCGATTTCGTCGGCACATTGCATTTGTCGCGCCGTCGGCGCTTGGCGTGACATCATCAGCGAAAGGGTTTGATCAATGATCGCTCTCGCCACGAGCATTCTGATTGCGAGCGTCATTGGCAGTCCCCACTGCGCTGGAATGTGCGGTGGAATTGCCGCCTTCTGCGCAGGTGCAGGGGAGTGTGACGGGCGGCGGAGTGCGAGCGCAAGCGCCGTCTATCACAGTGCGCGACTTGTTTCGTATGCGGTCGTTGGGTTGTTGGCCGGCGCGTTTGGAATTCTGCTGAATTCCGGAGGTGCACTTGTCGGCATTCAACATGTCGCTGCGATCATGGCCGGTTGCGCCGTCGCGCTTGTGGGTGTTGCAGTTTTATTGCAGGCGGGCGGTGTAGGTCTCGCAGCAATGCCGATTCCCAATTGGATGAAGGGGATGCTGACTCTGATTCATCGGACGGCTGCTGCAATGCCACCGATTCGGCGCTCGATGGTGATCGGTCTCGCAACACCGCTCTTGCCGTGCGGATGGTTGTGGGCGTTCGCAGCGGTCAGTTCAGGGACGGGAACGATGCTTGGAGGCCTTCTTGTGATGGTTATGTTCTGGGCTGGAACAGTTCCAATCTTGGCGCTCGTCGGCGCAGGTATTGCATCGCTCGGTGGCGATAAACGCCGGATTCTCGCAGCGGTTGCGGGTGCGGCAATGATCGGGGTCGGCGTGTACACCGCAGGAGTTCGCGCTCCGCTTGCAATGCTTGTGGCGGAACGGTTGAATGATTCACCTTCATTTGTCGTCGGCGTTTCCACTGTGGATTCAATTCAAATCAAGAAGCCAGCATGTTGTCTGGAAGGTGAGGTCGATCGATGACTCTCGCTGTCGGCACGAATCAAGAATCACTGATTGACGAATCGATTCGTGAGAAGTCATCGCAGGCGCTGTGCACTCACTGCGGTCAGGCGATGCCGAAGAGTTTCCAAACAACGAGTGTAGAAAAATTCTGTTGTGCTGGATGTGAAGCGGTTTGGTTGATGCTGCATGAATGCGGGTTAGAAAAATATTATGCAATGCAAACAGCGGAGGGGTCATCTCCAAATCGACCGCATCGAAATTCGTCACAGGCATACCTCGATCATGCGGAGTTCCAGTCGAGGCATGTTCAAACGTTGGATGATGATCGACTTCGTGCCGAACTTCGCCTCGACGGTCTGAAGTGCGGCGCATGTTTATGGCTCCTCGAAGCGTTGCCTCGGTTGGAACGAGGCCTCATGAATTCGCGTGTAGATCTTGGTCGCTCCGTCATCGCGCTCGAATGGGTTTCGGCCCAGACGTCTCTTTCCAAGATTGCACAGCGAATCGCTGCACTTGGGTATCAGGTGCGTCCAATCGGAACGCTTGCATCGCGCCAAGAGTGGCGACGCCAAGATCGAATCTGGCTTATCGATATCGCCGTCGCGGGTGCAATCAGTGGGAATGTGATGGCAATCGCATTCGCCCTCTACGGCGCACAATTTTCATGGATGGATGATCCCACTCGACAATTTCTTCAGTGGACGAGCGTGTTGCTCGCAGCAATCGCAGTGCTCTGGCCAGGCCGACTCTTCTTGCGAAATGCGATGAATGCAATTCGCGCTCGAAGGCCGCACATGGATCTGCCGATCGCACTCGCATTGGCGGCAGGACTGATCGGTGGTGCAGCCACGACCATCGCCGGTCACTCAGGTGTCTACTTTGAGAGTATTTCGATGTTGGTGTTTCTCTTGCTTGTTGGGCGCTTTGTTCAGTTTCGGCAACAGCGGTCTGCTCGGCACGAAATCGAACTCATTTGCGCGCTTGTTCCGCAGACAGCCCGAAGAGTTTCGCCTGATGGATCACTTGAAGAAATTCCGACTGATGCCCTTCGCCTTGGTGATCAAATCGAAATCCCCGCTGGAGAATCGGTCAGTGCCGATGGCCTCATGCAAAGTGCATATGCACACTTTGATATGCAGCTCCTCACAGGAGAGTCGTGTCCAGTCCGCCGCAATCATGGCGAGTGCGTCTTTGCAGGTGTTCGCTTGCTTGGCGAATCGCCGATTCGTATTGATGTCACGGCTTCGGGATCCAAGACGCGAGCCGCAGGAATTGCCCAGATGGTCGAAGATGCAATCGCCAAGCGCCCTCCAACTGTTGAGTTCGCGAATCGAATCGCGGGATGGTTTTTATTGGTTGTCGTGGTCATGGCAATTGCAGTTGGCATCTGTTGGTGGTTTATCGATCCATCGCGCGTTCCCTCTGTGGTGGTTGCGATGCTCGTCGTCACGTGCCCATGTGCGCTTGGTCTCGCGACGCCATTAACGATGGTTTCTTCGCTGGGTAAGGCTGCCCGAGCGGGAATTCTGATTCGCGGTGGCGATGTTCTTGAACGCATCGCAAAGCGGGGGACGATTGTGTTGGATAAGACTGGGACTGTCACCGAAGGCTCCATGCGCGTGATGTCGGTGGTCGGCGATTGCAAATCTGTGCGACTTGCGGCACTCCTTGAGGCGCACAGTGCGCACCCTGTTGGCAAGGCGATTGTCGAGCATTGGCATAATCACAAGCATGAATCTTTGTTTGAAGAGTGTGCATCACTTGCAACACCCGTTGTCTGCGATGTCCAAGAATTTCTCGGGCAAGGAATTGCAGGCACGATCGATGGTCAACGTCTTGAAGTGGGCAGTGTTGGGTTTGTGACGCGCAGCGGCGCGACATGCAGCGCAGAACTCTTGAGTGGTTGCCAGAGCAGCGTTGTCGAAGGATTCTCGCCAGCGCTGATCGCTCTTGATGGAGTCGTCGTCGCCGTTCTTGCGATTGGCGATCCAGTGCGTATCGATGCAGCAGACTTTGTTCGTGGACTGCAGATGAGTGGATGGAGTGTCTGGTTGGCATCCGGTGATCTTTCGCAGATCACAAATAAAGTCGGTTCAGCGCTTGGAATCGCACCATCTCAGGTTCGTGGCGCATGCACTCCAGAAGAAAAAGTCAGCATTATTCACAGTCAATTACTGCGACCTGTTGTGATGGTCGGTGATGGCGTCAATGACTTGCCTGCGATGGCGGCGGCGGACGTTGGCATTGCAGTTCGTCAAGGCGCACAGGCGACAATCGCCCACGCAGATGTCGCGCTGACTGGGGGAGGACTCCGTCAGGTCATGTCGCTCATCGAAGGTGCGCAGCGCACGATGCGGACGATTCATATCAACTTCGCAATCAGCATTGCATACAACGCAATTGGAGGAACGCTTGCTGCCCTTGGGTTGATCAGCCCGTTCATTGCCGCAGTTTTGATGCCGCTGAGTGGGCTCACGGTCACAGCGGTCGCACTTCGAATGCCGCGATTTTCCTCATCGGCAGATCCATTACGCAGCGGGGTGCGGCAGTGACTCTAATCGTGATCGCAATTCCAGTTGCGCTGCTGATCGCCGCTTCTGCCGTTGCTGCATTTATATGGGCCGCTCGTTCCGATCAATTCGAAGATCTTGATACTCCAGCGGTTCGCATGTTGAATGAAGATCCAGCAATTCAAAATTTGGGTCGTCCCGATGAATATTGATACGCGTTGTGTGATAGATTGTCCGCCGTTGGGGCAGAATGTGCACAGATTTATGAGAGAATCACTACCAATATGGAGCATTCATCAATGAGTACTGGCGAATTAAATTCGGCGGCTGATCGCATTCCAACATACTCAAGCCTTCAACGAATTCTTGTTGCGACCGATTTCTCGAAGCAGGCGTCCGAGGCTCTTGAGTGGGCGATGCAACTTGCTATCGAACAGAGTGCGGAGTTGATTCTTGTGCATGCGATTGATGCCACTCTGCCATGGCTGGCAGAGCAAGGCGGTCCGCTTGAGAAAATAGTCCGTGAAAATCTGGAGGCGCTGCGCAAGATTGTTGCGGCGAAGAAGATCCTTGTTCGCACGGAGTGTGCGATTGGAAAGCCGTGGTTCGTTGTTTCTCAGTTCGCCGAAGAGTCCAAAGCAAATCTGATTGTTGTTGGAGCGCATGCCAGCTCGACAGTCATGCAGCGCGTCATGGGTGCGACTGCGAATCGGCTGATCCAAGTCACATCGATTCCGGTGGTGGCATATCGCAAACGGTTGAAGCCAAATGCGCAGGGCATTCAGACGATTCTCGCATCGACGGATTTTTCACAGGAGTCGGCGCGGGCAATTGGATATGCCATCAGTTATTTTTGGCAGGCGAACGTTCAGCAACGCCTCGTTCTGCTGCATTCGTTGCCAATTCCGCTGCTCTATATCGATATCAATATCCCAATCCCGTCGCCTGAATTTTGGGGTGAAACCGAAGCTTCTGCTCGTGAGCACTTGAAGTTGTTCGCGACTCAGTTGCGCCGCGAAGGGCTCGAGATCGACACCAAAGTGGCTCGTGACAGTCCAGTCGATGCCGTGTTGCGCGAGGCGGAAGCAGTTGGCGCAGACCTCATCGCCATCGGAACGGTTGGCCGAACCGGCATCAATCGATTTCTCCTCGGAAGCATTGCGGAGCAAATTTTGCATTACGCCCCGTGCCCAGTGCTGACTGTGCAGAGAGAAGCAGCCCAAACTTCTGGACTTCGTAGCGTCGTTTAATTGTTCGGCGAATCAATGGAGTTTCATTCATGCAGCGGATTAATCATCTTTCGTTTTCAGTTCTGACATGCCTTCTAACATGCCTTCTGGCGTCCTGTGCTGGTAGTCAGGCGAACGATTCGTCGGCTCAAGCAAGTTCGCTCAAAGCGGCAAGCGCATTCGATACGCCACCGCAAGCCACGATGTCCGGCGTCATGCAATCGAAACTTGTTCATGCACAGGCGCTTCTCGATGGACTCGTTGTGAGTGATTACACAAAAATTGAGGGAAACGCACTCGCGCTCAAACGCATCAGTGAGGGCGGCGAGTGGATTGTCAATGATTCCGCAGCCTATTTCGCGATGAGTTCGCGGTTTCGCGAAATTTGCGATCAGATGGCTGGCCACGCACGAGCGAAACAATTAGATGCGGCATCGGATGACTTTGCGGTCTTGACGCACACCTGCGTTGCATGCCATACATACCTCCGTGCAGAACGTGCGATGAAGGGAATGCCTGGACGAATTTCGATGCTGCCGCTCTCGGTGTCACCTCTCTCGGTGCTACATCAAGCCGCAGAATCACTCACAGTTCAGTGATGAGCCGTGAATTCAGCTTCCGCTCTTTGCTGATTCGCTGCGTGGTTCAAGAGAGCGAACAACGGTAGGGTGGGTAGCGATTTCACTTGGTTTCAGGTTTGCGATGTCGCAATCATGAAAAATAGCCTGCGTACTCAAGTCCGCAAGCTGCTCACGAATCAAACCCAAGACGCGTGATGGCGCGAAAACGTTCACGCTCTCAATCTTGGATTCCTGGGTGACCTTCTTCATCCAACGGCAAACATCCGCGGCAAATCGCTTGTGAAGTTCCTCTTGTTCGTGCCCAACCGAAGCCGTCCGCTTTGCGGATCCATCGACTCCACCCTGTCCGAGAATCGAAGGGCGGTCATGCTCATGGAAGTCTTCCCACGGATTGTCGAGAGTTGCCTGCTGATCTGCATGCCATCCGTGATTTGGTACACGGTGGCAACTCAGCAAATTTGCTTGGCGAAAATTGATTGTGATGACCCACTGAACGGCGGATGATTGAGGCATTGTGTGACTCTCTCTTTCTATGTAATAGCGTATAAAGAAAAGTGGAATTCAGTGTGCACTTGCGTGCTATTTTGGCGTCCAGTCAACGTCCTTGCGTTCTGCGCGACATTGATCGACCTGCAACCGATGGACCTCGATGCGCATGTGGCATCTTTGGTGCGTGCGTTTGTTCGGGCGCATGTTGGCGCTGAGGCGAATGTCCTCGCTGAGGAGAGTTGCGACGCTGTGGATTCGCTGGTGGTTTTGCTTGGATTGACTGCGCCGGTGCTTGTGGCATCGGTGGCAAAGATGTTGGCAGCGGCAAGAGTGGAATTTGCTTGCGTGTCAATTTTTCTACGCTTCGCAGAAGTCCACGCTCTTCAGTCGAGCAGAATGTGATCGCAATTCCAGAAGCACCTGCACGAGCTGTGCGACCAATGCGATGCACATACGCCTCGGGCTCCATCGGAAGATCGAAGTTGATCACATGCGTGATGCCGTCAACATCAATTCCGCGTGCTGCAATATCAGTTGCAACAAGCACGGGAGATTCACCAGAGCGAAACGCCTCGAGGGCACGAATTCGATGATTTTGAGCCTTATTACCGTGGATTGCCTGCGCACTCACGCCAGCAGCATGCAGTCGTTTCACAACGCGATCTGCGCCATGCTTGGTCTTCATAAACACAAGAGTTCGCTCGACGCCTTTCGAAGCAAGCACGTACAGCAACAACTGAGTCTTCTGCGCGGTCGAGACCTGATAGAGATGTTGTTCGATACGGTCGACTGTTGACGAAGCAGGGGTGACAGCGACGCGAACTGGATCCTTCATAAAAGAATCTGCAAGATGCTTGATCTCGCTTGGCATCGTTGCAGAAAAAAGCATCGTCTGCCGTTTGGTCGGTACGACCGCCATGATGCGGCGAATCGGATCTATGAAACCCATGTCAAGCATTCGGTCCGCTTCGTCAAGCACGACGAAAGAAATCGAACGCAGATCGACGAGTCGTTGTTGCATCAAGTCCATCAAGCGTCCAGGTGTTGCAACGAGAATGTCAACTCCGTTGCGCAGTGCATTCACTTGAGGTCGTTGTCCGACGCCTCCATAGACCACGGCACATTTGATTTGCGTTCGACGGCCATACGCAGCGAAGCTCTCGCCGATTTGTGCGGCGAGCTCGCGCGTTGGCGCCAAGATCAATGCGCGTGGTGCACGCCCGTGCAAAAGCGGAGTTGCTGGTGTTGATTTGCCAATGAGTTGGTTCAAAATTGGTAGCGCAAACGCAGCTGTTTTGCCAGTTCCTGTTTGTGCAATGCCCAAGACATCGCGCCCTTCAAGCGCGGGAGGAATTGCTTGCGTTTGAATAGGAGTTGGCGTGGTGTAGCCCTCGGCGTTGAGAGCGTCGAGCAATGGCTTGACCAAGTTGAGTGAAGAGAATGCGGACGGGGGAGAGACTTGAGAGACAGTGTCGTGTGACAAAATGAAAACAACTTTCTAACCACTGGTCTATTCGGAGACCGATGGTCTGTGTACTGGACGGATCTGGCACCACCTCGGACGAGCCGGGAAGAAGCAGAATCAGGCCTATTGGCACTGATGGGGCGCTTCCGATGCGCCACCAAAAGTTGCCGGCTGAATCCCAGAGAAGTGTCGCAAGCAGAGTGCTGCAACCTGAGGCTTACCGGCGGGGTAGATCCCGACTATAGCACAAAGTTTGTTTGAGGCAAGTTTTTTATTGAAATCGATTCGAAACTGAAAGCATCACATTTGCCTCAAGAACTGCATCTGGAGTTGGTTCTGGGACTCTGATCAATTCCAATTGCTTGCTTAATGAAGTGAGAGCGGACGCAAAGTTGTCGCTGCTTATTGTGGAGGCCATACGCATCGTCCGTAAAAGTTCTGCGTAATAGGCGATACCACTCAAGAGGTTCTGCTTGAATTCCATGAAGTAGTGAATCTCTTTATTCGCGGGACTCGGACTCGCTCGCCGAAGTCGTTCGATGAAGTAATCGGCGTAGATTCGAAGTTCATTGATGAACATATGGGGGCGACTCTCCAGTGGATTGAAAACGCTGATCCTTCCATAAATATGCCCAACCATCTCTGACAATGAACAGACTCTCGAAAAATATGCGATGTTGGGACCAGGGCATATCGCTGGCGTCAGTTCAGTTTTCTTCACTGTGATCCCGTACTTCAAAAGAGCTCCGTCTCCAAGATTTCGGCAGATGCACGACTTTTCAAGAATGGGCGCTGTCTTGGCGGCGAAATCGGATGCACTCAAATCGAGTTTCTGAATCTCTTTCAGCTTCTTTCGTTGGTACTCCCGCGATGCGACGCACAAAGGTTCGCCGAACTCAGTGTTCAATGCGAGATGCTTGTTGAGGCATGGACTGCCTGGCTTTCGAGCGTCGATTCGTGAGGACCTCTTTTCTTCGCTGGCTGAATTGCGGAGGTTGTAATAGGGGACTCCCAGTGGAGAACTGTCGCTGAGATAGACATCCTTGTCCTTTGCCAGAAGCGCATCCAAGGTCGACTGATCAACTGCCGTGACTTCTGGCACCAACAGAAATGGAGTGCCCCATCCAACGGAATGCACGTCGTAATGTTCCAAGAGGAAATCGTGCTCCTCTGCCGTGCCGACGCCACCTTGTGCAGTGACAAGAACGGGATAGGGCGCAGATGGCGCAACTCGATTCCCTTTGAGGAGTGCGGATTGATAGATCGGAAAGAGTTGATCAATCAATTCGCGCTTCTTGTGTTTGAACTCATCAAGTATTGGTCCGAGCAAATGCCCCGCCGTGGGAAATGCGTGGCCGCCGCAATTCAGTCCAGACTCGACGCGGAACTCGCTCACCCAGACGCCTTTCTTGGCAAGGGTTCTTGCTTGGATCGATGCGGATCTAAAATCGCTGACTTTGAGCACGACTTTCTTGCGTGGAGACTCCCCGATCCCCGCATAGAAATCATCAAATTCAGCGACATAACTATAAAGATACGGATTCAGCCCCGCGGAAAAAATGACTGATGATCGCAGCGAACTATTTGCATAGCCACGCAGCGCCGCAAGTGCATCCGAAAATTCTCGCGGCAACTTTTCTCCCTTGAATGAGTTTTCACGGTCGGCTTTGGTCATGATGTTGACATCAATAGAGCCAGCGACCACGCATGTACGGAGGTAGTCACCGCGAACGACTTTGTTTGCTCCTTCATCCATCAACAACATCTCTTGATATGCACGTTTCAGATCGGACTGGTCGTGCATGCGATCGAAATAGAGGCTGAGATCGCTGACCCCATCAAATGATTGCCACTTCATTTCGCCAATCTGACGCCCCACGATCAGGTCGAGAAGATTCAGATACGCCGTGATGCGAAGGGCTCGGTGATCCTTTTCGCTGTCGGCGATGGGTTCGAACGTTTCGCCGTGCAGTGCGCAGTATCGCCGGCGCATCTGCTCGATCAAGTGATCGTCGACGAGCGAAATCACGCTCGAGATTCCAAATTTCGCAACCTTGATTGGTGTGTCGATCGTGAAGCCAGTTCCCATGACGGGAATATGAAATGAATGTGTGTTCATGTGCAGTACTCTCCGAAGCCATGATTTCGTGAGGCAGAACGCGAAGCATGTTGAAATGCCTATAATCGGACAAGAGTATCCGAAATAGGGGTTTCGTCAACTCGGTCCGAGTTTTTTGGCTTTCGTCTCCAGAACCTGCGCCATTCGCAGAACTTCCTCAAGTTGTGCACGGCGCTCGACAGATTCTGGCCAGATCTCCGTCATTGCAATTGCATGGGGGCGTGCGAGATCTGCGCGGCCGCTCCAAACATAGATGTCGCAGAGCATGCGGTGGACATACGCAGGGTGCCAAATTCCAAATCGCAGAACGGCTTCGAACTGATCCGCACCACGCTGTGCAGCTCCAGAGGATGCTGCGGCAGTTGGGTCAGCTGCGCACTGCGCCCACGCATTGCGCCCGAGTTGTTCATGAAGTCGAATCCAACCGCAGTGCCCAACGAATAACAGTAATCCAATCGTCGCCGTCAACCAGACCGCACCTGCCCGCGTCGTGCGGCCGCTGCGCTGAAGTTGGATTCTTGAGATTCGCAGATCAGGCGAAGTGCGCATCCGCACAGTCATGACGACAATCCAGGCAACGATCAGCGCGAGTCCGAGTGCGAGAAAGAAGGGGACTTCGCCATACAGGCTTCGGAATGTGATGGTGCAGAATGCAGCGACAACGAGCAGCAATACATCCTCTCCCCATGTCCAAGGATTCGGCGTAAAGCGTGACTCGCCGAGGCTTCGTAAGAGACTCGGGGCGCCCCACCCCCATGAAAGTGCGTTGCGTGGACAGACTTTAATGCAGTCGAGATCCTTCAAGCAATTTGGCGATACCACGCGTCCGTGTCGTGCTGTCTCTTCATGCACTCGGATGTGGGAAGTGCAGGTTGCCGTACAGAGTCCGCATGAATCGCAGTCGCCCGTGAGTCGGATGGCTCCAATTGAGAGACGATCTGCCGCCGAAAAGAGCGCGCCATAAGGACAAATCACGCGACAGAACGATCGGGAGCCCAGGATCCATACCAACACTCCGCCGCAGACGATGAAAGTCGCAGTTGTTGTGATCGGTCCTGGAAGATTGCGTAGAAAGTTTTCGGTGACCAGTGATCCGAATCCTTCGCTGTCTGTCGTTACTCGAAGTCCGAGCCATTCACGACCGGCTTGCCACCGCTCGATCTGTGGCCAGACGAACATCGAAAGTGCCGCGGCAATTGCAATGAACGGGGCGAGTCGCGAGCGAATTGGACGCGGGCGAATGCCGATACGTTCAAGCAACCACGCTGCGCCATCTTGTAGGGCAAGAACATGACATCCCCAAGCGCAAAAAAAACGACCGAACAAGAGGACGCTCAAAAGAATGAGCGCCATCAATATGCCGCCGACAGTGATCGCACCTTGCTCGAGCGTGTACATCGATTCGTTCAGTTCCATCGGCGCAAGCGTTCGCTTGGCCATCATCCAGTGTGCGATGTGTATTGCGACGATGAGATGAACTCCGACGAGAACAATCGCACGGACTCGACCGTGTTTTGAAGCTCGCGCCTTTGCCGCCGAGATGGTCAGCGCAACTCGCGTCGATTGCGTCATGTCACCCAGTCCAACCCGCAATGACGATCGCCAAATCTGGGCCATCGACGATGCGATTTCCGTCGAGATCAGCTGGAGAGTCGATCGTTCCCCATCCCGAGAGGAGGTAAGCGAGATCCGATCCGTCGACGTGATCATCGCCGTTGACATCTCCAGAGAGTGCCTCAACCAGTTGAATTTTTGTGGACGCCATCGTGATCGGTGCGCCGCGGTCTGTCGCATTCCATAATGTCCAGAGCGTCATTCCTTGTGTATTTGTGTGGTTGCCGTCACGCAAATGTTCGATGTAATCACGCGGCAGATTCTGGTACATCACCGAGACCTCAGCACGTGCGGCACCTGCGACTACTGCAAAGTAAGAATCATCCCAGTATTGACCGTCCGCATAGGAATGCCCGACGACTGGAGCGCCACCCGCTTCAAACGCTGCATTTTCAAAACCACGTGGTGGAATACGGTTGTCTTTTTCTATCGTGTCAGCGAGTGCCATATGCCCAGTTGGTCCAGATGGCAGCCCCGTCATTTTCGATGCGTAGTCACTGAGTCCGACATGCATCTCATAGATTTCTGTGGAGTGTTCATCGAGTGTCGCAGTGACATCGTTGTATGCGCCATACTCACGGATGACCACATTCTGAGCGTTGAACATTTTTACATTCACCCATATCCGCCGACCCTCGATGTGGCCAGTTGGAATCTTGTGCCCAGATTCATTGATGACTCGTACGCGAACGGTTTGGCCAGTTTGATCCACTTCCACCGACGCAGCTCTCTGCAACATATTGATTGATTTTTCAATTGCGGCTGCGATCGCATCTGGATCGACATCTGGGTCTCCGACACTTTGCAACGCGATCATTTTGAGCACGCCGACTGAGGATCCTGAGAAGTCATGCCTTGAAACATCTGGCCGATCAGGTCCAAAAACGCAAGCGGTTCCTGCGACCCGCGGCATGTGGCAATCTTGACACGAAGAAACAACACTTGGACCAGTGCCACCAAAGCGTCCTCCCATGTCCACGCCACCGTTGGCAAATGCGCTCAACTTCCACTCGGTGTATGTGCGTTCGAGCGGAAATTGTTGATGCGGGTCAGTCGTGGGCGAGCGTGCATCGATCGCGTTGTACCGAAACGTCCCGTTGGATTGACGCGTCGTTGCGAGATTGCCAACATCGTGGCATGTCCCGCAGAAATCGCCTGTTGTATGAAACGGCGATACGGTCATGGAGTGCATCGCTTGGTGGTCAAGTCGGGGCCCGCGGCGTTCGCCTGAGGGGTCGAGCACAAAGGCCGCATTGCCATAGTGGGTTGGAACATCCGTCAGTGCCGCAAGAATCGACTTGTCGCCTGGAGGGCTTATCCCCGGCTTAAAAATCGGATCAACCATCGAGTGACAGAAGTGACACGAGACACCATCTCGGTCATAGTCGTCCAGAGTCGATCCGTCACTTACGAGTGCATGGCCAGTCATAATCGCGCCTGGAACATGGCAGCGTATGCAGTAATTTCCTACGTGTTCTACATCTTGATTCGCCGTTGCCATCTGCGCATAGAAGAGGGGATCGCGTCCCGCAAGCGCCATCAGGCTTCCTCGCCACGTTGCATATGGATCCCCAGGGTTCGAAGTTCCGTGACAATTCATGCATGATTGTGATGACCAAATCATGTTTTGATTTGTGTCGCCAACTTGTGTGCCAGGAACATAGAAGTCCTCGAGAGTCATCGGTATCGAGCCGACGAGTGCGAGCGCACAAATTCCCAGTGCGGTGAGGGCGATACGACTGCGTCGAGAAATGGACATTGTGAACTCCTATTAAAGATATTCGGATCTATGTGTCTTAATTAGACCATGACTACGGCGTTTGTCAAGAAATGTTGTCCGATCGGACTCCCTTTCGTCTCTTGCGCTCATTTTTCAGCATCCCTTATGTTGCGCGCGCCACTATTCTCAATGCACTCCAATGAAGCCCTCGAAACAGACTCCTAATGGCACTGCGACTGTGGACGCTTTCGATCCACGAAATTCGGATCAAGCAACCGAAATCAGTATTCAGGAGGTTTACAAGTCATTTAGCGATCAGATGGTGCTCCGGGGCATCAATTTGACTGTGCGTCGAGGGGAGATGATTGCGATAATTGGTGGCAGCGGTTGCGGGAAAACCGTCTTGTTGAAACATATGACGGGGCATTTTCAACCCGATTCGGGGAAGGTCATGATGGCCAATCATGATGTGAAAGGTTCTCCGCTTGAGAATCTCAGCGGAATGTCCGACGAAGATCTCGACCGATTGCGCGTCCACTGGGCGGTTGTTTTTCAGAAGAATGCGCTCCTCAGTGGGAGTGTTTTTTATAATTTGGCATTCTGGCCGTCAGAGATCAAAGGGCTAACGGAGGAGCAGATTATGCCGCTGGCACGGGTTGCCTTGCAGTCGGTCGGTCTCAATGCAGACGAGATCATGCTTCGCGACCGCGATGACCTGTCAGGCGGAATGGCGAAACGCCTGGCGATTGCGCGTGCACTTGTGATGGATCCCGTCCTTGTTTTCTATGACGAGCCAACGGCTGGACTCGATCCTGAAATGTGCGCGACCATTCAGTTGCTGATCGAGTCCACACATCATTCGCTGCCAGAATCCGGCATCACCCGTACGAGTGTCGTCGTCACTCATGACACTGGGCTGTTGCGCAGACTGAAGCCTCGAGTCGTCATGCTCGTCGATGGGAAGGTCTTTTACGACGGAACATTCGACAATTTTATGACGATGGATGATGAGCACATCAAGCCATATATCGAGCAGATGTCAGCGCTTCAAGAGGTCGTTCCGGTGGATGATTGACGACTTGGACGCCGCGCATCGAGTGTAGAAAATTGCGAATGGATTTTCCAAATGGTGGCAAGTCGTCGCGTGGAACCATTACCTCGATGTATGTGCCGTTGCCATGATGGCTTGCTGCTGCCAGAGCTTCGGCGAACTGCGAGCAGGTTTGAACGCGAGTGCTCTTCCATCCAGCGCATCCCATCGCTTCGGGGAGTGCTGAATAATTCCAAGGTTGAACGTCGTTGTATTGCATCTCTGGGTCGCGACAAAGAATTCGCTCGGTGAGATAGCCAGAATTATTTACAACAATGATGATTGGGTTTAATCCCATGCGCGATGCTGTTCCGAGTTCCTGCGGTGAAAATTGATGGGCACCTTCACCAGTAACGATGACTGTTCGCCGCATCTGATCTGCTAATGCGCCACCAATTCCCGCCGGCACCGCCCAACCAACAGAACCCCAGAGAGCTTGGTTCATGAAATCTGCGCCTCGAGGCATGCGCGCGGAAAGAAGCCCCATTGAAATAGTTCCAGTCTCTGCAAAAATCATGTCGCCCGTTCGCATGAACTGCTCGATGGATGGGAAGAGAAACGGCGAGGCAATAGGTCCCTCGGGATCTCCCTGAGGTGCACCTAAACCTTGAATACTCGGCCACGACGACTTTTTTGGCGCGCGCTTGCAACCGACGCAGAGGATGCGAAGTAGATCACTCATGTGCACATCGCGATATGCAGCTGCCGCAATGGTCGTCGTGTTGCGCATGATGGTTATGCAGCGCATTCGATCGAGCTTGGCTGTGTAGATGCCTGTATTCAGATCACTCAGGATCGCGCCAAGATTGATCACAAGGTCACTTGATTCCACGAACTCACGAACCTGATCATTTGCGAGGGATCCGCTGTACATGCCACAATGTTGTGGGTGGGTTTCATCCAAAATGGATTTGTCCATCCACATCGTGGCAAAGGGAAGACCCGATGCTTCGACGAAATCAGTCGTCTGCTTGCGCAGCCCAAGTCGTGCGACGATTGATCCAACCAAGATGCAAGTGCGCCGCGAATTTGCGATGCGTTCAAGAATCTCCTCAGCTGCGGCGTGGAGCGCATCGTGGTCACTTGCAGGATTGGACCGAAGAGGCTGGCGAATCTGCGGAAGGCTTGAGTTTGAAAGGGGAGTCTCCGCAACATCTGCTGGGATACCGATGTACACAGGCTGACTGTGAGCGGCGGCGGCATTGAGGCAACGCTCAATTTCTGCGACAGCGTTGTCCATAGTAAGCAGTGCGCTTGCACAAGAAATTCGACTCGACATCCCTGCCCACGCACCGAAATCACCATCGCCAAGAGTGTGATGGACAATTGCTCGCAATGCTTGAGTCGACGTTGCGGGCATCCCAACCAAGTGCACGACTGGGACGCGTTCGGCGAATGCGCCAGCAATGCCATTGAGAGCGCTGAGTTCGCCGACGCCAAAAGTTGTCGTTAAGACGCCAATTCCGCGTACGCGTGCGTATCCATCAGCCATATATGCCGCATTGAGTTCGTTGCAGCACCCAACCCACTTCATCTCTGGATGGACGCAGGCAGCGTCAGTGATTGGAAACGAAAAGTCCCCGGGAACGCCAATGACATGGGCTGCACCCATTTGAGCAACTCGGTTGAGGAGGTGTTGAGCGACGGTCGTGGTGGATTTAGGCATAATAGATATTAGGAGTATGATATCTTAAATCAAGAAACCTCGGCTGTGATTTGCTAGAGTACGGTTTGTATTCAACTATTCGACTACGTTGGGATTCTTGAGGTTTCCAAAGTTTGGACGAACGGCGAGTTCGTGTGCGAAGGCCGGCGGTTTGTTCGGGGAATCAATTGCGGCATTGCCGCTTCTAATGGAGTTTGCTATGAAAAGTAACGAACCAAGTAAAAAGAGTGCAAGTCAACAGCCAAATGCCAATCAGGCCGTCACGGACGATGCTCTTCGTGAGCAAGTGCGTGAGGGGTACTCGCGGATCGCACAAAGCGGTTCATGGTCGTCTGTTGTTGCGGCGCCGAACGCTTCTTGTTCTCCCACTGCTGGTGGAGGATGTTGCGGTCCTGCAACGTTCACCCCAGCCGCTCTTGCGCAGGCGATCGGCTATTCGCAGAGTGAACTTGCCGCAACTCCAAGCGAATCGAACATGGGGCTTTCGTGCGGAAATCCAACGGCAATCGCATCTCTAAAAATGGGCGAAGTTGTGCTGGATCTTGGCGCTGGCGGTGGATTTGATTGCTTTGTTGCGGGCCCCAAGGTTGGTTCAACTGGAAAGGTCATCGGTGTTGATATGACCCCCGACATGATCACGAAGGCTCGGCGCAATCTTTCGATTTATAGTGAGAACACGGGGCTTTCAAATGTCGAGTTTCGTCTTGGAGAGATTGAGCATCTTCCAGTGGCGGACGCAAGCGTTGATGTGGTTATCTCAAACTGTGTGCTCAATCTTTCGCCAGATAAGAATCAAGTGTGGCGAGAGATCGCTCGTGTACTGAAGCCTGGTGGTCGAGTGGCGGTTTCAGATCTTGCACTTCTGCGGCCGCTGCCAGAAGCCGTGCTACGAGATATCGAAGCGCTCGTTGGTTGCGTGGCTGGTGCAGTGCTTGTCGACGAAACACGCGCTCAGGCGATCGCGGCGGGACTTTCTGAAATCGTGCTCACACCAAAGTCTCATTACATCGACGCACTGACAAATTGGGAAGATCCGCTGTATCGCAAGATCGTCGAAGCGCTTCCCCCAGGGAGTAAGCCGAGCGATTTCATTACCAGCCTCGATGTGAGTGCGAGAAAATTGTGCAAGTCGAATTGCAAGTGCTGATCACTTTCATCGCACTATTTATCAAGCTTTGCTGCTTCCACAGCCGCACGCATCTTCTTTGGATCCAAAGTCACTTTCAGCTCAACCCGATCGCTGTTTGTCTCTACCCACGCATATCGAGTCACTTTTTGCTCAATTGTTGTTGCGTTGAATGACACCTTGATGGTTTGACCGGGATCAATATTGCAAGGAACTGCGGGCTCGCTGGTCATTGAAGAACTGGAACTTGTTCGCAGTCTTTGGACTTGAATGGGAGACTCTCCAATATTTTGGAGCATAAAATAGACCGAGATTTCGTACTGACCCTTCGGATCCGCTGGCACAACTGGCGGAGAATAAGTCGATTGGATGACAAGCAATTTCCCTGGAAGTGTGTTGCAACCTAGGCAAGCAAGGGATGAGAAGAGCATAAGTGGAAGAGCCCTAGCAATGAAGCGTGCCAGATTTATTTGCAGGCTGAGTGGTCGCCTCATCTCCCAACCCTCGCCCATCTGTCGAGCGCACCACGAAGTTGATCCGTCGCTTCGCCATTCTGCAGTGCGTCGATTGACTCGCTTCGGCCGAAGTAAGTTTGTTCCAGTGTCGTGATCTCGGCAATCAATGATGTGCGCTGAGATGGCGTCAGAACTGCGCCGCGCTCCCAATCAATTCTGCGTAGTGCTGTGATCACGCTCATTGGAGTGATACGGGAGGGAAGATGCGAGCTCTGTTCGATCGCAACGGGTTTGCGCCGACGTAGTGCGATGTAGCCAATCACGATGAGTAGGCAAGCGATTCCTGTAAGAATCAGATTTCTTAAACTCAATAGTCGCGCATGCACCGCAACCGACGGTTCTGTGATCGTGACCACATCCATATCCGAAAATTGCCTTGAAACAAGTGTTCCCTGCAACTTGTCGTTGAGCGTTGGAAAAGTAAATGCACTTCCAACTGTCGACGCAGTCGGAGTGAAGGTGAGTATCCACGATCTCTCAGTTGGAAGTCGATACGTACCAGTTTCATCTGCTTGGATGTAATCAATTTTCTGTGGTTGTTGATTGAACATCATCATGGATTTCATAGCAGAGGATCCGCCATCTGCTTCAATCAGATTTATAGGTCTCGATTCGATCCCATTTGCGGAGAGTTCGTAACCTGGTATTGCGTTCATATAGCCAGATAAAAGTTCAGGAAGTTCTGGAACTATCCCATCGGCCTTTGCTTGAATTTCGAAAATAACTGGACGACCTTTCTGCGAATTTTCCATGTCACGCAAGTCCACAGTCTGAATGACTTCAAGATTCTTCAATGGACGAAGGCCACTCGATTTCGCAGCGTCAATCTGTGGGGAATTGGACATAATTGGCAGCACAACTGGTCCAGCAGTGTCGTTGAAGTGCATATCCATAGTCATTTGGGGAATACGGTCAACGCTCGGATCTTTGGCCTTCAATACGACATATGCAACTGGCTTTTCCAACCAACCGTCTGCGCCACTTTCGCGAATTGGTCGCGGTGGAGCGAGAGCTTCGAAAAATCCGATACCGTCGATTTCGAAGTTGTCGCCAAATGATGCATCAAGACTTTTCTTCAGAAGGTCGCGATAGTTCATCGGACGATACGAATTGCCAACTCGAGCCCAGACATCGTTTTGCAAATATCGACTAAATCCGCCTGTTTCTCGGTCTACTTCGCCAGTGAAACGCAGCGTGAGCGTCGCACCGAAACGCTGGTTCGATCCAACTTGGTCATCTCCATCGATTGCAAGTCGTAATTTGATTTCGTCCTTCATGAGATCCTGATACAGATCGGTCAGTCGTCGCAGAGATGCGCCAGCAGGGTTGTCACCAATGATTCGCATTGCGTGGCGAACAATACGTGGCTTCACGTCGGGTTCGAGCTTGCCAAGTGCATCCGTGATTGCCTGCGCAAACGCAGCCGTGTGTCGTTCTGCAGCACCAGCAGGAAGTTGCTGAATCGATTTGCGAATGAGGTCTATCTGATCATCCTGTGGCGAACCCTCAACGAGCAAATCATCTCGCGTGAGATAATTCAGTTCTGTTGCGCCAACTGCGGCACTGAACCACGCAATGTAAACGCCAGGATCATCGCGCTGATCTCCGCGGCTGACAACCTCCGCATATCGATTGGCAGTTTGTGCAAAGGCCTCGAATGCTTCCTTGCGGTATTGGTTGTATGTCGCAAAGTCTTCTTTCTTCTGATCTTGTTTATATTGAACGCGGTCATAAGTCAGCCCAGCTTTCGTAACCGCATAACGCCACGACTTCGGGCGTTGGGCAATCGAGTGGTCGATCAACTCGATCGCAAGTGAATAGCCGCGCTCGACCATCGCATTGATTTCTTCAGGCGATCGCTTCATGCCAGCTGCTTGTTGAGCCTTGCGATCACGCCATTCGCCACTCAATCCGGTGCGCATTTGATCTGCAAGACTTGCTGCAGTTTCGGGCTCAAGTTGATCAATTGGGCCAAAAATACTAGTGATTCCATCCTTTGTGAAAACTTCGGTGCGACCATGACAGGCGCTAAAAACTTTGGCAACGTTTGGGAGTTTGCGGGGATCAATGCCAATTTCTTCAAGCACAAGCATAAGTCTCGCCAATCGATCGAGATTTCGTCGCTGTCGCCCACGAGTGAGCGGGGCGGAAGTCATCCCATCGCGAGCAAAACCGATGAACATCATTTGATTGGGATCGACTTCGTTCTGCGGACCGAGTCGAGTCTCCCAGCGGCGCAAAAAGTCGTCAGCAAGTTCAACGGCTTGATCAGGAAATCGCGTGACCGCATGCGACAACGAATCGATCGCAACATCCACTTCGTCTGCGCTCGTCGCAATCTCGACAGCGGCTCGATACGCGCGACTTGCAAGGCTTGGCTCGAGTACTGACATCCAATTCTCACTCGGCATCGCACGAAGTAACAAGTTCTTTTCTTGAGGTCCTGCAGGACCTTGTTGGCGTGGGTTGCGACGGCCACGGTTGGCACCGCCACCGCCAGCATCGCCATCCAACGCAGACTCTGCTTCTCCAACAAGTGCTGTCGTCAACATTCGAAGTGGAACCCGCAGCAGTCGAATGTCCAGACCAGTTTGCGCAAGCAGAGTGTCGACTGACTCTTTCATTGTCAAGATTGTCTGCGCACGCTGAGCAAGATCGAGTTGGCTGTCACGCAGCGAAACTGCCTTTAAAGCAATGATTTCGAGCGCCGCTGGAGCAAGCGTTGCATTGGCAAAGACTTTATTCAACCATTCTGACGCGCGTGCAGGTGGCATCGAAGGCAGAAGGTCGATCGCTCGGCGCATTGCATCTTGACGCAGCGCAGCATCTGCACTTTCGATCAGCGCAGTCTCGCAGTACAAGCCCCATGCAGTACGCAGTTGACTTTCTGTTTCTCCACCTGCGCGATTACTGTTTGCAAAGTCTTCGTGATATCGACCATAATTGAATAGCGCAACTGCATCAAGTTTTGCTCGCGCATCATCAAGCGGAGGAAAGTATGCAGCGGCATCAAGCGCCATGCCAGCAGCGACGAGGAATTTGACGGTTCGTTCTCGATGTGCTGCATCTTGTCTGCCAAACATTCGAGTATTCGCATCAAGTTTCTGAAGCATTGGTGCGGTGCTGTACTTTTCTGCCGCATCTTTCAGCAGTTGCGCAAGAATTGTCACTTGCCAATCACTTAATGCTTCTGGAGCGCTATCAGCAATCGCAAGAACTTCTTCGGGCAGCAATCCAGGATCAGGCTTTTGATTGGGATCGCCTCGCTGTGAACGGTTGATCGTCTGAAGAATCTGCGTATAAACCGCGATGGCATCTGCTGGTGGAAGTTGGCCTAGCGCATCACCGAGTGCATCCCATTCGCCAGCAAACACCTGCAATTGAAGCCATTTTGCAGTCGCGGCAAAGTCGGTGGCAGGGGGTTTCTCCTCGACAGCGAATCCGATTTTCGATCTTGCCGCAAGCACCGTCTGTGGAGTTCGCGTGAATTCAATCATTCGAACTGCTTGTGCGAGTGATGAAGCGTTTGGCTCCATCGACTCGCCCGGTCCGCCGAGAACTTTTTTGATATCAATTCCCATATCGCGCAAGTACGCACGCAGTGCTTCGCGGTCTTGGGAACTCGCGCCGTTGTATTCCCGTCGCAAGTCATCCAATTGTTCTGGCGAAAGCATTGGTCCCGAAGGATTCGCAGTACCAACACCTTGCGCATCAGATGGAATATCTGTCTCGTCTGTAGTAACTGTGAGTGCCGCACCTGTTGGAATCGCTGTTGCATTTGGTATTGCAATAGTTGACGCAGATTGAATGACAGTAAACCCAACTGTTCCTGAAGCACTTGCTGGAACAACTGGTGTGGCTGGTACAAGCTTTACAGTGACACCTTGACCAAGTGCAGTAGCGCTTGCAAAAGCGCAAATTGCAGTAAATGCGAATGAGAATTTCAATAAATTTATAATCTGTTTCATAGTGGTGTTCTGGTTCTAGAAGTCGTTCTGTTCTTCATGCTGATTACCAACCATCGCGTATTTCTTGTGGACCTCCAGCGCCACGACCATCCTGAGCAGGAGGCCCTTTGCCCTTCCCAGGCCTTTTCCCAGGCCTATTCCCAGATTTGCCGGCACGCGGCGAATCTTTCGGCAGGGGCTTTCCCTGTAAATCTGCAAGGCTGGACTGTTCCAAATTAAGAACGAGTTCGAGGTTTCGTTGATAGTTCTTTGCCGCGGCGGTTGCGTCATCTATGCCTGTGGACTTTGCCAGTTCGCGTTCAGCAAGATATCGAAAATGCTGTCGAGCTTTTCCGGATTCGATGCGCCACTCTTGCACTGGCATTCCAGAAAGACGAAGCAGCCGTGCGCCGTAGTAATACGCAGTCGCAAGTTCCTCTCGCGCCGCACGCGCAAGAGCATCATCCAACTTTGGAGAACCGTCCAATTCAGTCACCAGTGATTCCAACTCATCGATGCCGGTCCAGATTTCTCCTGCGCGAACATCTGCACGCGCCTTCGCCCATCGAATGTCACGAGCTTCCTTTGGCGATGAATCTCCAAGCGTGGTCAGCACCTCTTGAAAGCGATCAGAGGTGGTCTTCCATGTGGCCGCGGCTTGCGCATATGCGCGCTCCTCTACGGCCGAGGCATCGAGCGCATCTCGCTGATTGTCGGCGGATGGTTCGAGAAATGCTTTTCGTCTCGAAACGATTGCTTCGAGGTGCTTTGAATATGCAGCATCCTGGGCAAGTTGCGCTTCACTCTGCGCATCTGATGCTTGATTCTGCAATCGAGCGGCGCGATCCAGTACATACGCAGTCTGCCCAGGACCAAAGTGATATGTCACAGCTGCAACTGGCACGAGAGCCCAAATTCCCCATGAAATACGTGAAAAAATCATGCTATTGCTCCTTTCTGAAGAGGTTTTACAGCATTGATTTCGCGTGCGAAGGATCGAGGCCGTCCAAAGAATGTCAGAAGTGGTCCAATGAATGCGAGCGTCGAGCAACCAATGCCAACAGCAAGCAAAGCCAAATCTCGAACACTCCAATTTCCGCCGACACGAGGCGCAATCATCGTCAGGCTGTTGACAACATCGCTTGGAAGATGCTTGCGATTGCCATCGTGATAGAAACCACCGAGGCGCGTTGCCAATTGGCGCAGTCCCATAGTGTCTTGTCGACTCGCATGGCCGTTCACGTCACTGCTCTTAACGGGATCGCCCAGTCCAACGACGATCGTGTCGGCGATCGAACTTGGAATGACTGACGGAATACCAGTTGCAACATCGCCATCTGTCACAATCAAGAGCGTCGCAGAATCAGCAGGCCAAAGTCGAGCAATTTCAAAAGCCTTTACAAGTCCCTTCTTCAAATCAGTCGGACCAGGTTCAAAAGCTGTGTACATCGGCAGACCGTCAAGAGCGTTTCGAATAACTTCCTTGTCGAAAGTGTCCTGCACAATTGCAAGAGCATCCGTATAAAACGCAACGATCGAGATACGCGTGTTCTCCATATCTAGGCGATCAAGAACGGCTTGCACAACTTCGCCTGCTCGCTTTGCACGACTTATTCCTTGCGCCTCCGCACCGGAATCCTTCAATTGCATACTGGGGGAAACATCAAGCAGCACGAGCAGGTGATTCGAAGCAATTTTGGCTGGTTTACGGTCTATTTCGATCGGATCATATGTCACCAGAAACATCAGTCCCCATGTCGCAAGCGCAGCAGCAATCGTTCGTGAGGGTGCCACAACGATCGTCCATCTCGACGCTCGGCCGCTTGGTCCGAACGCAAGTCGTGCGACACGTGCGACTCGGCGTGCATGCAACCATTCCGCAATTCCAACAAACACAAGCACTGCGAATGCGATGATGATGTGTGAACTCTGCATCATTTGAATACTTACCAAGGGGTGTATCGCGCTCCCAACAGTCCAATCACGTGAAGCCCAAGAAATGCCAGCGCCACAATGGCAAATGGTTGAAAGTGATCCAGCGGAACCGTGCCAAGAGTTCGAAATTCTGCAGGCTTCATTCGATCAATGTGCGTGAAGACGCGCTTCAAGCTGAGTGCGTCCGTCGCTTGAAATGCTTCGCCGCCAGTTTCACGTGCGATATCGACAACTTCATCTGGAATCGGATCCGTTGCGACATGGATATGGTAAAGCCTGATATTTTCTTGCTTTAATTCATCTGTAATTGCGCCACCAGCATCACCCGCAAGATCAAAACTATCTCCGTCTGAAACCAGAATTATTATTCGATCACCTTGCTCGGCTTCGTTCATCATGTTGTCTTTACAGAATCGCAGAGCTGCGCCAATCATGGTTCCGCTCATATGACTGGGTTGGCGACTTGGGTTGGCAAATGGCAGGGCATTTCGAACCGCGGAAAGGTCTTTCGTCAGAGGCGTCCATCGAATTTGCTGTGATCCAAAAATTGTCAGACCAAATGCATCGCCCTCACGCACAGCGATAAAGTCTTCAATAGCTTTTCGAGCGTTTTCACTGCGATTTTCCATCATCATGCTTCCAGATACATCGAGGCAGAATTGGATATTTGTCAGTTTGCGAGCGTTCTTTGGCTGCTGCATAGTTTGCGGTCCGGCAAGAATTACAATTGCGGCAGCGAGCAAGAGTGCTGGCAAGCAGTCGAACGCACTCAGCAAAAGAGAAAGCAACCGACGACTGGGATGCACTTGATGATCAAACGGAAGTAACAATCCCCAAGTGCGGTATGGAACTGCCCACAACATCAGCGCTGGAATTGCCAAGAGCAACAAGAGCATTGGAAATGTAAATGTCATTGCGCAACCTCTACGAGTGTGATTGGATCATGTCCACGAAATGGATCAAGTAATTGCGCCAGATCTTTCTCAGGTTGCGGAGTTGCGCCTGCGCGAGAGTGAAGCCATCTTTCAACTGCCAGCAGCAACGTGCTTGCTTCTGGGTCGTTGCGAAGTTTTTCGATTGCTTCGGCAGGTTGTAGTGCAGAGAAATTGCGTCGCTCACTCCAGAAAGCCATAAGAAGAAGTTCGAGTCGTGCCTGATCGGGCACCGAAAGTCCTTGGTTCATTGCTCCCTCTACAAGTGGTCGAAGTTGATCGGCGAGTGTCGGTGCAGGTGGTGGTGGGGGCGCAGGAGGAGCAGGTCGGTTGCGGATCGCCCTGCGGACAAATACGAAAATTGGAATTGCGATCCAAGCTGCAGCGATCAAGCCGAGAATCACTCGGTAATAACTTCGTGCGAACAATGGCTTGGCCGAGACAATAAAAAGATCGCTCCCAAATTTCTCTGGCAGTTCTGAGACGATTTTGACTGGAATTGGAGCGATTTCTGTCGCAGGCGTTCCGTCGCGGTGGGTGATCATCGATCGAAGGTCGAATGATCCAGCAACCGCTCCGATATAGTCGATTCGGTATCGATGTTCAGATGTGGGATCGGTGCCTGAGAGATCCGTCACGCGAACCAGCAGTGGCGAAGAAAGATCCTGATCGAGCTTGGCTTGCAGTGGATCGCCCGAGTGCGAGATCGTCACGCTGCCCGTGATGCCTCGTGGAGTTGCATTGTCATCAGCAACTATCGTCGTCGCAAGAATTGCACTGATGAAATATACGCCAATCATCCGCGACCTCCACCCATCATCGGTCTGAATGACAGGAAATGTCGAAGGGGTGCGATGAACGGTTGATCCGTTTGCAATCGCAGATAGCTCGTACCGCAACGTGCAAAGTCTGCTGCGACTTCTCCTTCTCGTCCCCATGCGGAATTGCTATGCGCTACAAATGATCGTCCACTCTCAGCTTCCTGCCCACGGAAAAATCCTGCACGCAACCTTCCGCGTTCGGCTGGATCCATCAAATGAATTGCAACGCAGTCATGCTTCTGGGAAGCGTGTCTTATTGCAGGAATCGCATCAGGATCGTGCAGATCACTGATCACAATAAAGACACTCGACCTCTTTGCTCGCAGATCAAGATCCGCCAGACGATCAGACAGTCTCGTCCCTTCACTCAAGTTGCTTGCACGAAGCGGGTCGAGCGCCTGCCAAAGATCGCCACGATTCAGGCTTGGATTCAAGCGTGTTTCGCGCTCGCCTCCACCGATCACTCCGACGGGACTCATCCGCCTCTGTGCAATCAAACCAATCGCTGATGCAATCCAGACTGCAAGATCATGCTTCGTAATCATGGCCGACGAAATTCCCATCGATGCAGATGTGTCGACGATAATAAAGACATTTGTTCGCTTTGGAGTGTCGTACTCCTTCACAAAAGGCTTCCCAAGTCGAGCCGTGATTTTCCAATCCATCATCTTGATTGGATCGCCTGGTGAATATGGGCGAGACTGCGCATACTCCAGACCCGATCCAATGAAGCGTGATAGATCCATTCCAAATGCAAGATCGTCTGCGAGTCGTCGAACGACCATTTCAAAGTCGCCGCGCGCAAGTTCGTCAGGTGGTCGCAGAATGGTCGTCACGCGGAATGTTTCTTATGCAAGCGAGCGGAGCATTTCGGTCAGTACATCAGTTGACTTTCGACCCATCGCAAGCGCCTCGTATGAGAGACGCATGCGGTGCAGAATGACATCCTCGGCAAGCGCGAAGAAATCTTCTGGAATCGTGTACTCCCGCCCGTGCAAGAAGGCTCGTGCGCGAGATGCATGCACTAGTGCAAGTGCTGCGCGTGGACTGCATCCCAATTCAATGTCAGGATGCTTGCGGGTCAAATGCACCAACTCAACACAGTCACGCAAGAAGACCTCGCTGACATGAACGTTCTGCACGGCGGCCATTGCCTCGGAAAGATCGCGGATGTGCAACTTCGCCCCATCTTCGATCGCATCGAATGCCGACATCGGCACAGCACCATCTCCTTGACGTTTCAGCTTCAATTTCAGGCTTCTGCGCACAACTTCGGTTTCCTCCTCCGCCGACGGATATGAAAAACGATGACGTAAAAGGAAACGATCCAACTGCGCCTCTGGCAATTCAAACGTTCCAGATTGTTCAATGGGATTCTGTGTCGCAATCACCAAGAAAGGCGCGGGAAGAACGTGTGAGGTATCACCAATGGAAACTTTTCGTTCTTGCATTGCCTCGAGCAACGCTGACTGGACTTTAGGAGATGCGCGGTTGATCTCGTCAGCGAGCAGAAGGTTGGTGAAAATTGGGCCACGATGAATGCGAAATTCGCTTGTCTTCTGATCAAGAATCTCTGACCCAAGAATGTCCGATGGCAAAAGATCGATCGTGAACTGCACACGAGAAAATTTCAAGTCAATCGCTTTTGCAACCGACTGCACAATGAGCGTCTTGGCAATGCCAGGTACGCCTTCAAGCAGCAGATGTCCACCAGTCAACAGCGCGATCATCACGCGCTCGACCACGACTTGTTGACCAACGACCGTCTTGCCAACATGCGTTCGAACAGTGTCTGCGAAAGGGCAAGCACCAACAGCTGGAATAGTTGCAGGTTGTGAAGGAGAAGAACTCATAGTGTTGCTCGGGGTATTTGCAGTTGTCATATTCATTTGCTCGGAGTGGTTGGCGCAGAAATCGGTTCGGTCAGCATCGTGTTGATCATTTCTTTGACTTTGTCAGGGCGCACTCCAGCGGCACGCACATTTCCATTTCGGTCAACGATCACCGTAGTTGGGGCAAGTCGAACGCCCATCGCAGCAGCCGTTGTGCCAAGCATGATTGGCGGTTGACTTCCAGCGACTGCAGCCACGGTGCCATCTTGCATCACTGGAATTGTGATCTTTTTGCCTTCAATTGCTGTCTTTGCGGCGGGCCACTTGCTTCGAGCATCGCAGATACCCATGATGACCACACCCTGTGGAGCAAATTCTGTCGCGAGTTCTGCGACTTGCTGAAGTTGTTTCATCGACGCATCGCCCTGCGGCGAAAAGAACTGCATCACAACGATTTGATTCTTGCAGGCTTCTGCCGTGACTGGTGTCCCGATCCACTTTGCATCTTGGGGCAATGCGGGCGCCACTGTTCCTTCTATCGCCTTCAACCATGATGGCCGTGCGGCTCCGCCAAAGTAAGACGCAGATGAATCGCTCCCGTTTGTGGATGCGGCTGGAACTTTTTTCAGCAACATTTCTACGACCTCTGCGACATGAGTCGGAATCAATCCAGCTGCGCGCACGATGCCTTCATGATCAATCACAACATATGTCGGCCAGAATGAAACCTGATACGCCTTCGCAGAATCTCCTTTGTCCTGCGCAACTGGATAGTTGATTCCCTTGCTTTTGACTGCTTGCGGCGCATTATTCCAGCCAGAATTGGAGTCGTGGATGCCGATGAAAGCGAGTGGCTTGCCGGCAGACTTTTTTACCAGTTCGACATTTTCAGGAATCGCATTCATACATGGTCCGCACCATGTCGCCCAAAAATCAACAACGACCACTTTGCCACGATTCGCAGCGATTGTCGTTGGATCGCCAATCCATGCTTGCGTCACGATTTCGGGCGCGGGCTTTCCTTCAAGTGCGCGAAGTGCCTTTGGTCTGTTTGCGCCTTCATAAAACCAACCGTCGGGGATATCGCCGCCAGCATGCACATTGCTTGCAAAGGTTGCATTCGATAACACAAGGACGGTTATAAAAAGTCGACGAATAATTTTCGGGAATGAAACGGTCATTGAATTCTCCCTGTGCGAAGTGAAGCCGTTGAGATGGGCAGAGCGCCCGAGCCAAAAGAGTACCGCAGAGACTCAGCGGTTGTCGTTTGCTTCACTGCTCGACGATTTGAATTCCAGGATGCATGAAGGCGATTCGTCTCTCGCGAAAGAGATTCCCAAGTGCTTGTTTGAAAGCCTTTTTGCTTGTTCCAAAGCGTTGGCGAATTTCGTCTGGCGTGCTGTCATCGTCGTAATTCAGACGACCGCCGGCACCTTTGAGGGCCGCAATAATTTGATCGGTCAGTGGCGCAATTCGGCCATATCCCATTTCATCAAGACCCAGATCAATTTTCCCATCAGGTCGAACTTCACGCACGAATCCATCGATTCGCTGCCCAACAGCCATTGGCGCAGAGAGTTCACTTCTATAAAACAAACCAAGATGCGCGTGCTCAACAATTGCGCTGTATCCCAGCGGACTCTCGCCAGTGACGAGCAGTTTGACCGATTGACCTTGGGTATATGGCGGCGGTTCCTTGCTGAGATGATCGACGATGCGACCACTGGCCATAATGCGATCCGTATTTGGATCGATACAGACTGCGACGATCACTCGGTTGCCTGCATCAAGTGGCTTCGCTTGTTCCGCAAATGGCAAGAGCAAATCTTTTGAGAGCCCCCAATCCAAGAATGCGCCCATTCTTTCGTGGACGTGCTTCACGGTCAGATATCCAAATTCACCAACCATTGCATATGGTTTTTCAGTTGTCGCAACGAGTCGATCTTCGGAATCGCGATATAGAAAGACGTCCAGTTTTGCGTCGGGTTCGAGATCGCGGGGGACATAGCGCCCTGGAAGAAGGATCTCACCAAGCTCTTCGCCATCGAGATAGAGACCCGAATTTGTTTCGCGTGTGATGCTGAGGAGATTTCGTTTGCCGAAGTTTGCCACGGTTGCAGGTTAGGCGAGTGGCGAATCGGCGTAGACTTCCCAATTCCAGCACCGAATGACCGCAGATCCAAAGGCGAAAAATCGAATGAGTAATGTTGCGCCTCTCGCAACTCGAGGCGGAGTCGGTCCAAGTCGCACAGTTTTGCCCGTGGGATCTTGGAAAACGATTTTCGATTGTCTCGTCGAGGTATTTCCCAATGTTGCCGCAAGCGTATGGAAGCGCAGGATGTCTCTTGGAGAAGTCATTGATGAGCGCGGCGTTGCCGTCACGGAACACCGCCTTCACGAAGCAAATCTTGGAATTTTCTATTACAGATCAATCGAGATCGAGGACCGCATTCCATTTGAGGAACATGTTCTCTTTCAAGACGATCATCTTGTAGTCGCAGATAAGCCGCACTTTTTGCCAGTGATTCCTTCTGGCAGATTCGTGCAGGAGACTTTGCTTGTTCGTCTCAAGAATCGTCTTGCGATCGATTCGCTTGTGCCCATTCACCGCATTGACAGCGGCACCGCTGGAATCGTGGTCTTCTGCATCCAAGATTCCAAGCGCGATGCGTACCAAGCGCTCTTTCGCCAGCGTGAAGTTGAAAAGTGTTATGAAGCCGTTGGACTTGCCAACCCATCCCTCAAACTTCCGATGACATACGAAAGTCAAATGGTGCAGGATGAACATTTCATGCGAATGCGCGAGGAGACTGACATGGGCGCACCGAATTCTCTGACACATATCGATTTGATCGAGGCGCGGGGTGAGCATGCGCTGTATCGACTGCGACCAGTCACTGGGCGCAAGCATCAGTTGCGAGTTCATTGCGCTGCGCTTGGAATTCCAATCTTGAATGATCCGATGTACCCCATCATGCAGCCGAAGCCAGCTGATGATGCACCAAGGAATTATTCCAAGCCGCTTCAGTTGCTTGCACGCAGCGTGGAATTTCGTGATCCAATCACAGGGGCGGCGAGAAAGTTTGTGAGCAAGCGTCATCTATCATGAGAATGCGATGACCAACTCCGCGGAAAATTCCGACCCCAATTCACATCAGCCCTCAAATCACCAGCATTTCATGCGCCGCGCAATTGAACTTTCGCTGCAGAATGTTGCAGTGCACGGTGGGGGGCCATTCGGCGCAGTCGTAGTGCAAGATGGCGTGATTGTCGGTGAGGGTTGGAATCAAGTCACTGCAAATAATGATCCGACGGCGCATGCTGAAATCAACGCGATTCGTGCGGCGTGCAAGACGGTCGCACGATTCGATCTCAGGGGCGCATCTATTTATACGAGCTGCGAGCCATGCCCGATGTGTTTGGCGGCTATCTACTGGGCAAGGCTTGACGCAATTTTTTATGCCAACACGAAGTTGGACGCCGCCGCAATCCAGTTCGATGACAACTTCATCTATGAGCAACTTTCAAAGCCAGTCGATGAACGATCGATCCCAATGACGCAGTTGTTGCGCGACGAGGCAAGCGCAGCATTTGTGCTCTGGCGCAATAATGCAAGCAAGACGCCGTACTGATTTGTTCAAGCGATTGTGTCGCGTTTATTCCTTGCGTGTATTTGGACGGCGAGCAGAAGGTCTTATGCATCGAGTCAGCATAGTTCGTCACTGTTGGCTTGGATTCACACGTTGCACTTGATGAGCGATCATCCAAGTTCAAACGTCGTGATGCCATAAATCCAATCAAGCCGAAGATCGGGCGGTGTGCCGGTATATGTGCGCATCGTTGCGAAGACTTCTTTCATCCCATTTCTCTTGACCAAGTCAAGCGCATTTTCATTCGGCTCTGGGACATCCAACCAAAACAATTCTCCTGGCCGAATCGTGCTTATCAGTGATCGATAGATCGCATCAGCAGCAGTCGGAGTCTTCGCAAAGAGTGGACCGATCTTGTGACATTGGAAACATTTTCGAATGAATCCAAATCCCTCAACAGATTCTCCGTTCATCACAGCAAATCCACTTCCATCTGGTTGCGAAAACCAAGCACGCAAGAACGCGATTCGCGGCGCAGGGAAACACGCACGATCAAGCAGGGCGATTTGTTGCAAATCAACGCCGCGAATATCAATCGCAGAAACATCTTTCTTCCCGTGCATAGCACCCGGTGCGACGCCTTCAAAGCGAGTGTTCTTGTATTTCGGAACCCGTCCGATCTTTTGATACTTTGCGACATTTTCAAGCACCGCATCGCCGCCTTGAACACAACCCACAACGTGCTTTCGCGCCATTTCGTGGGCCGCCATCCCATACCCATATCCGCGGTACGCCTCGTCAACCACGTAGCACCCAAAGAATGCGAAAGAGTCGTCATAGCGCACAGCACTCACACAAGCGATCGGCTTTCCATCAAGTTCACCTACGAAAAAACCATCGGGATCTGCAACGATGAACGTCGACGCATCGTGAATTCCCGAATTCCACCCCGCATTACACATGCGCGGAATAATGATCGCATCAATTTCTTCTTGCGACATCGACCGCACCACGTATCGCCCGTTTGCAATGTCTCTCGCAGCAGTGCTCTTTGGGTCAAGTTGTTTCATGCAGAACAGAAGAATATCAACGAATTATTCACTCCTTCATTAAACCTAAACATTTCAGCGCTCCATGCGAGTGTTTAAGTTTGCCGGCGTATGGCGGAGAAGTGAAAAACGAGTAAGAATGTGTCGATGGAGTCATTCGTCTTGAAGCAAATCGCTGCGGAATCGATTTCAACACCCACTCCCTTTTTGCTTGGCCTGCTCTGGGTGTTCGCAATTTATCTCGTTGTGCTTGGTTCACGGCTTGTCGTGAAGAGTCGTGGCGACGCTCGCAATATCGGAATTGGATTGCTCCTTGCAGTTTTCTGTTGGGCGGGAATCAATGTTGGTTGGGAGTATTCAATCAGCATCTTCTTTCATGAATCGGACAAATCAAATTCGGTGACTGTGCCGCTGCTTCGGACCGTTATGGAACTGGGTTTCGTGTTCGCCGGTTGCAGTTTTGCGGTCATGGCACTCAGCGATCTTTGCATCGTGATTTGTGGCACAGACCTTGTCCGTCTGCAAAAGGCATTGTTGAGATTTGGTTTCTGGGTGGTTGGTCTGTCGGTCATTTATCAAATTCACTTTGCAAGCCAGTATTCAATCAAAGCGGTTGTGATCGGTATCGGCGGTGCGCTCGTTTTCATTCTCGGTCTTGGTTTACAGCGAACATTGACAAATTTGTTTTCTGGTTTCGATTTGCAGGCAGACAAAGTCTTTGCAAAAGGAGACATGATTCAGATTGGCGTGAAAGGTGTTGAAGGCGTTGTCTGGGATACCAGCCTTCGATCCACTCGCATCCATACGCTCGATGGGCAAATGCTGATCATCTCCAACGGTGAACTTCTGACGAAAGAGGTTTTGAATCTCGATCAGCCTTCACGTGCACTTCGGGTTCGGAGAACCATTGGCATCTCATACTCAACGCCTCCTATGCGCGCAAAGGATGTGATGCTTCAAGTGCTCAAGCAAGATTCTGATGTGTTGGATCAGCCTGCGCCGAGTGTCCATGTCATAAGTTATGGCGACTCGTCGATCAACTATGAACTTCGATTCTGGGTTGCAGATCGCCGCATGATGGACGAAAATATTGATTCCGTTCTCACTCGAATTTGGTACGCACTGAATGAAAGCACGATTGAGATTCCGTTCCCGATTCGCAGTGTTCGCATGGTTGATATGAAGTCCGAGGCGGAGCACTCTCTCGCAGAGCATGACCGTGTCGCAAAGTTCGAGCGACACATCGCTGCCTGCCCGCTCTTTGCAGAGCAGTACATGAGCAAGTCCGAGCGCCACGAATTGGCGCGGGATGCGTACTGTTTGCGTTTGGAGGCGGGGGAGTTGGCTGTGCGGTTTGGAGAGCGAAGCGACCACATGTATCTGATCATTGCCGGAGATGTTCGTGTCATGCTCAAGGGCAAGGAGCCGATCGAACTTCATACTTCACAAGCGTTCGGCGAGATGGCTCTCCTCTTGGATCAACCAAGGTCGGCAGATGTCGTCGCAGGTCCAAATGGCGTGACGCTTCTTCGTCTTGCAAAGGTAAGCGTGTTGCCAGTTCTCAATAGGCGGCCAGAGTTCGCCAAAGAGATTCGTCAAGTCTCGACCAAGCGGCGAATCGCATCTGGAATTGAAGATGAAACGCATCTTGTGGTTTCGAGGCGCGATCGTTTGATTGCACTCGTCAGCAATGCGGGTCGATCTCTCAAGCCGTGGTGAGTTTGTCGAGTCTTCGCTGTCCAGTCTTCGTAGTCCAGTCCAGTGGGCCGAGCGTTACCACTCAGTGAGAGTTGCAGTGACGGCTTGTCCGTCTGACAGTTCACCTTGATTGCTGAGGACATATTCAGTGGTCTCCGGCAGTGCGCTGCCGGGCTTGCCATCACTGTCGATTGGTCGAATTCGCACCTGCGTTCCATCATCGAATTCCACAGTGACCAATACCTTTTTCGCCTTCCCATCTTCCACAACATAGATGTATGGCACACCTCCGCGGCGTGCCACAACTTGACTGGGCAGCATTTCAACTTCTCGAAGTGCGGGGAGAAGCAATTGCATTTGTCCATACATGCCAGGAAGAAGTCGAATATGGTTCTGTTGGTTTTCAGGCAGAATTGGCAGCGAAGGCATCGTTCGACTTTTCAGATCAGCAAAGTCATTCGCTTTCATTTTTGTCGCGAACTGTTCAAATTCTGCTGCAGTTCCGTTGTAAAGATCCACTTCCGCCATGACAGTTCGATCGGATGTTCGCAGCGATGGCGCAAGGCGAGAGACCTTCGCTCGAAGTGCAATTCCAGGAAGTGCATCGATATGAATGATGACTTCGCTGTTCTTGTCGACAAAGGCGACAAAGTTTTCAGGGACAAACATTGAAACAGTCACAATGTCACTGCGTTCGATTGTCATCAGCGATGCGACACCTGGTACGACAACTGCGTTCTGGACAAAGGTTCCAGCGTCGACGCCGCGCACGGCAACAACGCCATCGAAAGGTGCTCGAATGATCGCAGTTTGATTTGGAGTCGACGCACTCGTTCCGTCGCCCGTGACTTGAATCTCAACGAGGCGTTCACCAGCTGTCACTTTGTCTCCAATTGATTTCTCAATGAAAGTGACAATCCCTGCAGCCTGAGGAAACAAGCTCACTCGGTAATACGGAGCGACAAATGCAGGTTGGTCGATGGCGATTTCGAGCGATGGATTTTTCTTTGCTCGAACACTCTTGGTGCGGATCGTCCCAGCGATGCTTTGGGGAGTTTGACTAGGCGGCGACACTGCGCTGGGAACTCCCGCCGCAGCTTGCGCGACAGTTTCGACAGGCTTGTTTGTGGTGATGAGCCAATAAAAAATCCCAGCAATCGCAACGAGGGTGAATGCCTTGGATAGTGCTGATTTCCAGCCTCTTTGTTCTTTCGTGTCTTTCATCGTGAGCGCATCCTGTTCAATAATTTGCGGGTCGATCGAGAGCGGTTATGCCGCAAGTTCTGCCTCGATATCGGGATCTTGACGCACCTTGCGCATCAGCAGGGTGTACATAATTGGAACCATAAAAAGAGTCAGCGCAGTTGATGTAAGCATGCCACCTACGACTGCGCGAGCGAGTGGAATGTTTGCTTCGTTTCCTTTGCCAAAGCCAATCGCCATCGGGGTCAATGCTAAGACAGTTGCAAGAAATGTCATGACGATCGGTCGGAAACGAGTTGCAGCAGCGAGTTTGATCGCCTCGGTTGGATTCAGTCCATTCGCAGCTTGCTTGTTTGCAAAGTCGACAAGCAAAACTCCGTTGTTGACCGAGATGCCGACGAGAAAAATCACTCCCATCAACGACTGCACATTGATCGTCGTATTCGTGACGAACAACATCGCAAGCACGCCGATAAAACCAAGTGGAACTGTAAAAATAGTAATGAATGGTCCGACCCACGATCGAAAAAGTGTGACCAACAACAGGTACACCAACAACGTCGCAAGTCCAAGGCCATACAACAGACTTTGGAATGACTCGTTCATTCGTGCGTATTCACCCTTGAGTCGTACATACATTCCTTCAGGAAGGATCATCTTGTCGAGTCTCTTGTGGATATCTGCAGCGATACCAGCGATGTCGCGATTTTCAGTGTTGACATACACGTTGGAAACACGGCGTAGTCCAGAATGATTGATCTCAACGGCATCTGCGCGGCGCGTCACTGTGACGAGGCTTCCAAGGTCAACGGAATTCGCTTGGCCAGCGCCAATAACTGGAATGCTGAGAACATCTTCGATCGTTCGGTCTAATTGCTCTGGATATTGAACGCCGACAAAGTATTGATTGCCCGACTTCGAATCGATCCAGAAGTTTCGAAGAATCGAGACGCTCGAATTCATCGCGACCACGACCTGCTGAATCACGTCTTCTGCAGTCATCCCCATCGTCGCAGCCTTTTCGCGGTCGATGTTGATCACAAGATATGAAGCGTCATTGCGCTGATGAACACGGACATCGGCAGCGCCTGGAATTGTCGACATCTCGTTTCGGATTGACTTCGCAAGGTCAAGCGATTGTTCGGTTGTGCCTCCTTCGATTTCAATGTCGATGGGTGAAGCCGCGCCCTGGTTGAGTGCAGTCGAAATCATTCCTCCTGTGTCGAAGCTGAATCGAAGGTCGGCAAATCGTCCATCGGCTTCCAACAAGTGTCGGAGTTTGATCGCATACTCCTGCGAAGTCAGCGCACGATTCTTGTTCAATTGCACGCGAACGGCTGCATCCTGTTGCCCAGAGTTTGGTGTGTAAGCCGCAGACCAATCTGGGTTCAATCCAATCTCTGAAACGATCATGTCCCGTTCACTTGCAGGGATCGAAGCCTTCAGGAATTCTTCAACGTCGATGACCCGCTTTTCAGTTTCGTCGAGTCGCAAATTGGAAGGAGCGCGAACCATGACACTCAATTGCCCAGCATCGACCTGCGGGAAGAATTCGCGTCCAATCTTGAGAGTCAAGAAGAGCGAAGCGATAAAGAGCGTGACGATCGCAGTGACAACGATTCCTCTGTGACCAAGCGCCCAATCAAGAAGTTGGGTGTAACGCACGGTCTTCTGATCGATGAAAGATTGGAAGCTCGCTGATACACGGCTGAAGAAACCTGCAGGTTTCACGTGGTTTTCTGCGATCCCGCCAGTCGCACTCATGGCACTTGGACGATGCTCGTCTGGCAGAAACTTGGCGCACATCATCGGAACAAATGTTCGTGAAAGCAGAAACGATGTGAGCATCGCGAAGCCAACCGCAATCGTCAGTGGGGCGAAGAGGAACCCACCCATTCCAGGCATCATCGTCAGTGGGGCCAAGACGATCACGGTTGTGCAAGTTGCCACCATCACGGGAACCATGACTTCAGCGCATCCATCAAGTGCCGCACGGATGCGTGACTTGCCGAGGTGATAATTTCTGTGATTGTTTTCCAGTTCCACGATGGCGTCATCAACAAGCGGACCGATTGCAAGCGCAAGCCCGCCAAGAGTCATCGTGTTGATCGTGTTGCCAGTGACATAGAGACCGACGATCGCTCCAAGTAGTGCAAGTGGAATCGATAGCGTTGCGATCACGGTCATTCTCCAATTGCCCAAGAAGAACAAGATCATGATCGAAATCAAGATTGCGCCGATGACTCCTTCTTCAACAAGTGCCACGAGCGCTGATCGAATCGCAATGGTCTGATCCATCACCAACTTCAGCGTTGTCTCTTTAGG
>CAMAXY010000021.1 GCA_945862215.1 Singulisphaera sp. GP187
GTTCCAATGCGAATTCCTTCCTCTGAGAATGTCCGAACACCGTTGGAGCCAGAAACAGAACCGGCAGGACCTTTGCCATAATAAAGTGGCTCTCCCTCATTCACGACTTGATAAAAAAGCGTTTCTTTCTCGACCTTTGCGCCTTCCCAGTGCACGAGAATTCTCCCGCTGTCATCTTCGACTTCAAGCGCAGTTTGATCAAGACTGTCGGCAACAACATCAGAGCCATGATCGGTCACAACCTTCGTTGTCGTATTGCCCTTGCTGTCCGTACTTGTCACCGTGCGACGCCGAGTCCAATGCTCCGAGACTGTCCATGAAAAACAAACGCAAGGCGACTCGCAGAGATAACCAATCACGGGATTGCGCGCGACGGCATTCCCCTTGATTTCAACATCTCCTACAAAGACACCTCCAATCGGCGTCGTGGGCATCGCACGCAAGATTGCACGGCGACGAAATCGTCGCAGCGAAAAGAAAACGAAGAGCAGCGAGAAAAACGCGCTCGCAATGACAATCCACATACGCGTGGATTCGTCACTTGTCATGATGTACCAGTCAAGCGGCGCACGGTCATCATGAAACTCGACTTGATCGAGGAATGCAGCCCATACACGATTGCACAGTACAAAATAGACGCGAAGAGAGATCCACCAAGAAGCGACCAGCGTCTGCCGGCGGCAGATTCCAAACTTCCAGAGATCATCATGCCAGGCTCGATCGCTGAAAGAGCAAGGTTCATCGGACTTGCGGCATTGATCATCGCTCCTCCGTATGGAATTGAACCGCCGATCGACCAACCGCACAATCCAATCGATCCGCCAATAATTGCTACCACTCCTGTCGCTCCAACGACTGATCCGATTGTTCCTTTGCTCTTGACCGACCACTGCAAACCGACCATCACGCAGAGTGCCGTGAATGAAGTCAACACGATCGGAAGTGCAATCGCCACTTCAGGCAGCACAATTGGAACGGACACTTTGCCAGTACCGACGATTTCCGAAACCATCAAATTTGCACCACTACCAAATCCATTGGTGATGCAATAGAAGGAAGCAATGCCAAGTGTTGCGCATGGCACCGCGATCAGCGGAAGCAAATACTGCACTAAACCACGTAGTTTTCCTGTGATATATGCACCAGGTTGAATTGGAGTCGTCAGCAGAATGTCCAGCGATTTATCTTCGCGTTCGCGACTGACCGCAGTCGCGCTCAAATTGAGTGCAGTGAGAATTACAACCAATATCTCAGCGCCTATGACAGATGCGAGAGCCAACCGAGTCTGCAAAGCATTCAGAGTTCCAGAACGCGAGAGCAAGACGATGACAAATCCAATCGAGATTGCAAAAGAAATGAAGACCCACCGAATTGTTTTTGCACTCATTGTTTGGCTTCTCGAATGAAGTTCACGCCATGCAATGGGACTTGATCCAACGCGTCGCGGGTCGCGACCCGAATCGCCACCGAGTCCCTTCGCGCCACCGCTGATCAGTGCGCCACCGAGAATGCGAACGCGCAGAGTTGAATATGCGATCAAGAAAATCGAAAGCAGAGTGAAGAACCATAACTGCGATGCGACTGGCGAACCAAGCCACATGCGCTGCGGCCATAAATATCCAGTACCAGCGAAATCCCTCGGGACGTACACGTTCGAATCGAGCAGTACTTGTAATGTCAAGAATGGATTGAGTGGAGTCATCCATGTTGTAAAGACTGCATCGCTTCCCACTGCGATTGGCGTTTGCAGTGCAAGGTCCAACGAATATGTTGCAAATAGAAAAAGAATGACGGCGCAATAGAACACGAACACAGATCGACGACCACCCGTGCGCGTCACACTCAATGTGATTGCGATTGTTCCCATCACCAGCGCGCTCGATGCAGATATTGCATAACTCTCGATGATCGCAGAGCCTGGAACACCACCGAAGAGTTGTGTCACGGCGAAAAGAGGAAAAGTACTGATCAAAAGTGCGAGAACAAAAAACAATCGGCCAAATAAATTTCCGAGCACGATCTGCAATGAACTGAGTGGAGACGTCAGCATCACATCCCATGTTTGCTGATTCGATTCTTGCGCTATTGCGCCACCCATAAAAATCGGCGCCAGAATGCAAATCAGAAAGACCTGCCCGAAACTGACAATCGAGAATGCCCGCGCGCCGCTCTGCGACAATTCGCGAAGAGTCGTGCCCGACCCAATGAGGGCGACCAGCAGGACCATCACCATAAGTGCTAAATATCCTGAACGAATCATCAGATGGCGAGTGCGACAAGATCCCCCTTGAACCAAGCGAAGCGCGATTGGGTTCAAAGGAAGAACCTGCAGAATGCGCATAAAGGGCCCGCTCATTGAATCTTGATGATAACTGCCGTTGACGCTACCCCCGACTGGCGAATACTCTCATGATGCTGCGGCACTCTGCCGTCGGCACTTTTTCACCCGCTCTCCCCGACAGCAGTCGGTGAGGTAGGAAATTCGGGACACTCCCCCGACGAACTCGCAAGGGTTCGTATAGATCTGACGCGCTGATTCTCGACTGACTCCTCATTTGTGATCTGAACTCTTTGAAACAGGATTCCCGAAACTGAACGATTCAAACTGCGCCTGATTTCCTGCCTGCATCCGACTGTCATTGTCGATTTGGGATTACGCCCTTTGAAAGGGGTCCCCGTTATGACAGGACAGACTGATTTGATCAACCTGACATTTGTCGAAGTGCTGCTTCTTGCAGGCGCATTATTTCTCGGACTCGTTTGCGGCGGCATCGCAATCAGCTTGTACACAGGCAGAAGTCTTCGAAGAGCCAAACAGCAGGCCGAAGAAGTGATCCGAAGCGCAGAGTCCACGGCAAGTAATCGTGCCAAAGACATTCAGCTTGCCGCTCAGAAACAAGCGGCGGAGCGAAGAAGCGAAGTCGACCGCGAAGTGAAACTCGCTTTGCAAAGTATGCAAGAGAGTCAAGTCAGAACTCAGAAAATTCAGGAAACACTCGAGCGCAAACTCGAGCACATCAATGACCGCGAAGTTCGGCTCGACCAACAAGACAAAGCGAATAATGTACGACAAGCAGAACTGGCACAAGCCCTCACCACCGTCACGCAGGAAAGGGAATCGATCCAGCGTCGACTCTCCGAAATTGCTGGCCTAACAGTCGAACAAGCGCGCGAGATTTTCTTGGAAGATGTTCGTAACAACAGTATGCGACAGGCCGCCGTGGTCGAGCACAAAATCATTACCGAAGCAGAAGCGAAAGCCGGCGAGCGCGCGAGAGAAATCACTCTGATGGCAATCCAGCGTTATGCCGCAGAAACCGTGTCAGATTCGACCATTCGCAGCGTCAAGATCCCCAGCGAAGAAATGAAGGGGCGCATCATTGGACGCGAAGGCCGCAACATTCGAGCAATTGAAAAGTTGACTGGCGTTGACATTCTCATCGATGACACGCCTGGCGTGATCAGCGTTTCTTGCTTCGATCGTGTGCGTCAAGCCATTGCGGCAGAGACCTTGCAGAAGTTAGTTGCAGACGGACGCGTTCATCCATCGCGTGTCGAGGAAGTCGTCGAGCAAGTTCGCAAGGACATTCATCAGCGCATCATTCAGCATGGAACCGAAGCTGCGCTCGAAGCAGACATTCGTGGATTAAATCCCAAGATCATTGAGGCAATGGGCAAGTTGCACTTCCGCACGAGTTATGGCCAGAACGTGCTGCGACATTCTTTAGAAGTTGCGTTTCTTTCGCAGCTGATTGCTGATCAACTTGGGCTCAATGGCGCGATCGCTCGCCGCGCAGGATTTCTGCATGACATCGGCAAAGCGATGGATCATGAGATTGAAGGTGGGCATCCAGCGATCGGCATGGAATTCGCGGCACGTCATGGCGAAAAAACAGATGCTGTCTTGAATGCGATTGGTGGACATCACTCTGATATTCCGCCGACAACTCCGTACACCCCAATTGTGATGGCGGCCGACGCGCTCTCTGGCGCACGACCTGGAGCGCGACGCGAGTCGATGGAGCTTTACATCAAACGCCTCGAACAACTCGAAGCGATTGCGCGTGAGCAACCTTCCGTGACTGAAGCTTTCGCCGTGCAGGCGGGACGAGAAATTCGCGTCATCGTCGACGCTCGCAAAGCCGATGATGCGACAACACACATGATTGCCGCAGCGATTGCCAAGCGCGTCGAAGATGAGATGACATTCCCTGGCGAGATCAAGGTCTCGGTGCTTCGTGAAGTCCGAGCCGAAGCTGTTGCGAGATAGACTGCATTTCTGAGGAATCAACTATGGATGAAACTCCACAGAATCAAACTCCCCCCCCATTTTCGAATGCGATTCCCTCAGCATTCACTGCGGCCCAAATCGAAATAGCCAAGAGCAAGAAGGTCGCTGCTGGTGTTCTTGGAATTCTGCTTGGAGCATTAGGAATTCACAAGTTTGTGCTTGGATATCAGTTGGCAGGAATCATTATGTTGGGGGTGACGATTGTTGGTTCTGTGATTACTGCCTGTTTCTGCCTTCCAGGATCAGGTGCAGTCGTGATGGCGATCATCGGCATCGTCGAAGGCATCACCTATCTCACCAAGAGCGATGAAGAATTCTGCCGAACCTATATCGTCAATCGACGCGAGTGGTTTTAAGCGACATCGTGCAGACGCTCAGTGAAATTCGCGCGATGCTGGATGTTCGAGGCATTCATCCAAGGCATCGATTCGGCCAAAACTTTCTGCATGATCACAATCAGATTCGCCGGATCATCGCGCGCGCTGGCGTGAAGCAAGGTGATTGTGTGCTTGAAGTCGGCCCTGGTACTGGCGCACTGACCGAAGCACTTGTGGAAGTCGGCGCAAACATTGTTGCATGCGAAATCGATCGAGACATGGCGGCGATTCTGACAGATCGGGTCATTGCTCGCGCTCCAGAACAAGTCTCGTTGATTGTTGCGGATTGCCTCGATGGGAAACACAAACTTTCTGAAGAATTGATGGCGGAAATCGATCGCCGCTTCGGGGGCAAACCCTTCAAACTTGTGGCGAATCTGCCTTATCAAGCTGCGACTCCATTGATCATTCTCTTGATGACAACACGGCGCGATTGCATCGGACAATATGCAACCATCCAACGCGAAGTTGCACAGCGATTGATCGCCTCGCCACGATGTGGAGAGTACGGACCTCTTTCGATCCTTTCGCATTTGCTCAGTCGCACCGAAATATTTGCCGAACTTCCACCTTCATGTTTTTGGCCATCGCCCGAAGTGACGAGTTCGATGATTGCGATTGAACAACTTGAACAACCTCCGACATTCGATGTCGCTGCACTCAGCGCATTCATGCAAACGCTTTTTAACAAGCGGCGCAAACAACTCGGAGCGATACTCGGTCGCAGCGGAACATGGCCCACGGGTATCGAACCAACCATGCGTCCAGAAGAACTTGCGCCAGAACAAGTTGTTCAATTGATGCACGCACGCTGAATTTCGGTGGATGGGCTCGTAAATGGTTCGTGAAGTTTGTTGGCGAATCAAATTCTCGCTCGAACGTTTTTCAGATCCGTCGCGTATTCGTTTAAGTATCCAGCGGTTGGAAAGTTCTCTCGGGCGAGTTCCGCAGGCGGCCGACGGAACTTGCAATAAAATTTCGCAAACCAGATCGTGTCGGTCGCCGAGGACTGTCTGAGCCCCGAGAGGACTTTTCACGGCTGCTCACTTATGCATTCCCGCGGCTGCATCCCTGGCTGTGTCCGTGACCGTGCTCGCGTCTGTCGCTCAAACTCTCAACCCCGCGCCGAACGCATCGAATACATCAACGGCACCGTAACAAACGAAACCGCAAGAATCCACGCTGCAATCAAACCAAGAATCGGCCCCAGCAGCGGAAAGAGCCAGATCGTCATCAACGCAAAAAAACCAACGCTCGTCGCCCCCATCACCATCGGCGCAACCGCCCCAACAGGCACTTCGTCTCCTTGTGAAATCCATGTCCCCACCATCGTCGTCAGAAAAATCGCAGGAAATGCGCTCACCAGCCCGCCGATTACAGGCATTCCACTCTTGGCAATCATCAATGCAATGCAGATCGCAATCGACGATGCGAGACCACGCAAAAACAATTGAAGAGGACTCACTTTGCGCTTCCCACGTGGCGCATCAACTTTCTCACGCAATAGAAAAAGTCCAAGCATCAGCGTTGTAAGAATCGCACAAACACCCCACACGATTGCGCCGCCTGGAGATGGATCCACTCTTCGCTGAATCTCCGCAACGATCGCCGCAAATAATAACCAGGCAGCAACAGAGACGATCGATGTCACTATCAACCTCGATGTCGAGGTAAATGCGTGCAATCGCTTTGGCAAGATGCGCCAAAGTGCAAGAAATCCTGCAGAAACAAGCATTCCCACGGGAATGACTGCCATTGCCTTCAAGAATCCAACTCCCTGATCAACTTCATAAAATCCAAGAGTCGCAGGAAGAACTGTCGAAGGAATAGTTGCGATGGCCCCGCCTTTGCGCCCGCCAAATTTTTCGACGACGACGCTTGCGATCACCGCAATCAGACCAGCGCAGATTGAAGGAACGATCACTTCACGAATTGAACTTGCGTTCATCACGCTGTGTGATCCAACTGCGGCGACGCGCCAAGCAATTCTGCAACTGCGCGTCCACACTCAAGAAGGGCCACCGTTTCCTCTGGCGAATATTCGCGTGGCGAAAATGTTGCGACACCGAGTACTCCGATGATCTCGCCGCCGTTGGCTCCACCAAAACATGGAACTGTGATTGCGCCTTCCATTCCAGTTGCACGTGCTCCAGGGCGAACATCACCTGAAGTATCGGTCTGCAAATTACAAACTGTCACTGGTCCACGTCGCTGCGCTGCGAGTCCAGCCAATCCTTTGCCAACTTCAATCTTACGAATTGCATCCATCACTGGCGGCGGAAAATTTCCGACGATCGCGATCAGATCCAGAAATCCGTCAGGCCCAATTCGGTGCAGCGTGCCAGTGTTTGCAATAAAAAGGTGAACAATCGATTCGAGTGCGACTTTTGAATTCGATGACTTGCCAAGTTCTGCGAGCCACTGCGGAGAAGGTGCGTTCATCACTACAGAATAGGTCTATATTGCAAAGATGCGATCAATCGATTCTCTCACCGCTGAAGAACTTGCGAAGTCACTGAATCTTTTGCCGCATCCTGAAGGCGGTTGGTATCGCGAAACGCACCGATCCGAGTTGATGGTCTCGACGATCGAATCACAAACGCCAAGAGCTGCATGCACCGTGATCTATTTTCTTCTCGCGCATGGACAACAGAATCATTGGCACAGAATTGATTCTGATGAACTTTGGCTTTGGCACGCAGGAGGAGATATGGAAATCTCGATTGCTCCCAAAGATGCGCCCATTGGTCATGTCACCACTCAACGTATCGGGTCAAATCCGGATGAAGGTGTCTTCCCACAAGCGTTCGTCAAAGTCGGCTCCTGGCAATCCGCACGCTCGCTTGGAAATTGGTCGCTTGTCTCGTGCATTGTTGCGCCGGGATTTGAATGGTCTGGATTTATTCTCGCTCCAACAGGTTGGGATCCCAGCCACCCTCAACCTGCGTAATTTTTCAGCTACGACTCTTTGCAAGCCAACTTTGAAACATCAATATCGCCCAGATGAGATGACGCTCGTCGTTTCGTCCCTTCACAAACGCATCCCATCTGCGACGAGTCTCTTGAGGATCAAGAAATCCTTCTCTCGAAAGACGGCGCGCATCGAGTAAATCTTCTGCCCAGTCTCGTAGATCGCCCCGAAGCCAAGATGTAAGCGGAACTGCGAATCCCATCTTCGGCTGAGCTGGAAATCCGCCTGGAATAAGCCGATTTGCCAGCTGATATGAAATCCATTTACCGCGCCCGCTGCGAATTTTTGCCCGCATTGGCAAGTGCCACGCCCACTCCACGAACTCTCGATCAAGAAACGGCGAGCGCACTTCCAAGCCAACCGACATGGATGCGCGATCGACTTTTACCAAAATGTCATCGACGAGATATGACGCAAAGTCAAGGTGCATCATTCGCTCGACAATGCTTTCTGCATCAGCAGGCCACGTTTCATCTTCAGTTGATCGCGCATTATCGCGCGAGCCAATGATGAGGCGATCAACACTTCCATCGATGCTCGCCAAAATTCGGTAATGCTCCGAGGACGATTGAATTGCGAGAACCGATACGAGGCGCTCCAATTTGTCGCTCAATCGGTTCCAGTGAAACGACTTCGGCAAGATTGCTTGAAGTGCGTCTACTGGCTTGCCGGTCGACAATGCCAATGACAAGGATTTCGCGATCACCCTGCGAAGAGCCTGAGGACAACGACGAAAAAATGTCAGCAACATCGGCGTGGTCACATATCGGTCGTATCCGCCCAAGAGTTCATCCGCGCCATCTCCTGAAAGCGCAACAGTCACTTGAGAACGAGCCATTGCACACAACAAGACGGTTGGAATCTGACTGCTATCTGCGAATGGCTCGTCATAGATTTCCGCAAGTCGCGGCACGACTCCCATCGCATCCTTCTGCGTCAATTTCACAACGGTGTGATCGGTTCCGAGCGCCTTCGCCGTTGCGCTCGATCGATCGGATTCGTCATACGCACCATCGGAAAAACCAATGGTGAATGTTTTGATGGGCGAGTTGCTTGCTCGAGACATGAAGGCCGTAACGAGCGCGCTATCAACACCTCCAGAGAGAAACGCTCCGAGCGGCACATCGGAAATCATTCGCCGCGAGACGGCGCGTTCCAATTGGGTTTGCATTTGAGACACCAACGATTCATCATCCGCAACAATCGGAGATCCCACAGTTGCGCTGGACAATTCGCACGCGTTCCAATATTTCTTGACTGTCGCTTCACCACCAACTGCCGCGCATGCGAGTGTCATCGACGCCACACTTCCCGCTTGCAATTTTCTCAGGTTGGGATGAATGCACTGCGATCCAGGAACATAACCCAAGCGCAAAAATTCCGACAGCACTCCGCGATCAATATCCATCGGTCCATCTGAGAGCGCGTGCAGCGCTTTCAATTCGCTTGCAAACACAAACGAACGACCAATCGATCCGTAATACAGTGGCTTCTTGCCAATCGGATCACGGGCCAGATGAATCGTTTCTGTTTGAAGATCGAAGAGCACGAATGCAAACATCCCGTTGAACTTTTGCGTCGCATCTATCACTCCCCACTTCTCAAATGCAGCGAGCATTACTTCGGTGTCACTCTTCCCGCGCCAAGCGATGCGTGTATGCGAGTCAAGCTCCTGCCGCAATACTTGCGCGTTATAGATCTCGCCGTTGAATACCAGCGTGAATCGTCCCGATGCGCTGTGCATCGGCTGATGCCCCGCTGACGAAAGATCAATGATCGATAAGCGACGATGAGCGAATCCCACGCGGCGACTCTCATCCCACCACACACCAGAATCATCGGGTCCTCGATGCGCCAATCGCAGTGCCATACTCGCAAGCTTTTCGCGCGGATCATGCACTTGACCGCGAGGATCAATAAAACCCGCTATGCCGCACATGCAGACAGCATACGAGAGTGGCGATTTGCGCGGTCGTATACTTGTTTTATGACAACACTTTTCACAACTTGCGTCCGATCTGTCCGCGCTTGCGCTAACTCGATGCGATCGCTCGCGCTTGCGGGATTCATCGCATTCGCAGTGCTTGCGTCGACAGCGTCTCTGATGGGATGCGAAGGTGTTTCTGACAATTTGCCGCCAGCTGTAATCACAACAAAAACTGCAGGGATTGTGAGAATCTCGACAACTGGAATGGGTAGCAAGGAAATTGAAGAGAGTGCAGATGCGCTTGCCACGATGCTTTCGAAGTCCAAGATTCCTCAAGTTGTTCAAGCATCAGGTCTTTTGCAATTGCAAGCGGCTGGATTGAGTTCGAATCCAACCATGAAAAAAATGGATGAGACGATGGCTGCGCTGCGAGAAATCAAAGCAAAGGCGATCTATATCGTCGCAGACACCGATGCTGCTGGAAGTATGACAGATGCCTTGACAGAAGAACTTCCTCTTGGTGCTGAAGGGATCATCTTTCTTGTGCAGACAACAAGCACGAATTCGCAGTCCGACATTCAGTCGATGGCGGCAAAAAGTTTTGGAGCCTCGATCATCGCCCAACATATTGGTCGCGGTTGGTATTGGCTGAAGAGCGATCCAAACGAAACGCTTCCTGCAACATCTGACCCTGCGCTTGCAAAGCAATTCGATCAAGCGATGAATGCCCTGCCAAGTTCTGCGATTTCCTTCGGCATGCGAATGTCCGACGAATTGCGTGCAAACATTGACTCAGCGATGGAAGAGGATTCTGGACCATTGACTATGTTTCTCTCTGGCTTTTCAGAACCCATGAAGTCGCTCAACACCATTTCTGCAGCAATCGCCTTTGGACCAAATCCAACAATCCGAGCCGCGATGAACTTTGCCGACAAGGATGCTGCCGGAGAATTTGCGACAACTTGGAGTACAACCACACGAAGTATTGCGGGTATGGCCGGAATGATGTTGTCGGCGCAGAACGAAGACGGAAAGGGTGGAATCGACCCAAAAGTGTTTACACAAATGGCGGAAGCTCTCGACATGAAACAAAGCGAGTCTCAACTGACTCTGACCCTTGACGATGCCGGGTGGAAAAAGTTGATCCCATAAAATCATTCACGCCCCCTTGCCCGCAAGACCCTGATCAGTTTGTTTTATTCGCCCAACCGTCGCGCCGCTGCAAGAAACGAATCATAATTCGCGCGCATTTCGCTCAGCGAATCGCCGCCGAATTTTTCGCGCAGCGCACGCGCGATCTCGAATGCAACAACATTTTCCATTACGACGCTCGCCGCAGCGATGGCGCTGATGTCCGATCGTTCATACTGACTCTGCGTCGATTCGTGCGTTCGCAAATCGACGCTTGGCATGCCACGAAGCAGAGTCGAAATTGGTTTCATCGCGCCGCGAACAACAATCGGCATTCCGTTGGTCATGCCACCTTCGAGTCCTCCGGCATTGTTGGAAGGACGCACAAAACCCAAATGTGATTCTCCGCGCAGAGAAGCATCAAACAAAATTGGATCGTGCACTTGACTGCCGGTTCGCAGAGCGGCTTGCATTCCCAATCCGATCTCGACTCCTTTGAATGCTTGAATGCCCATCACCGCTGCAGCCAAACGAGAATCCAAGCGCAAATCGCTGCTCGAGCACGATCCAAGCCCTGGCACCACACCAAAGACATGGACTTCACACATTCCGCCGACAGTGTCTTTATCAACTTTCGCTTGGTGAATCGCAGAGACGATCGCTTCGGATGCGACCGCATCGGGGCAATACACTTCGCTTGCATCGCGCGCGGCGCGTAATTTCGCCAGCATTGCTGCGCTTGGTTCGATCGCGCTCGTCGTGGTCAAAGATCCGCGGACGAATCCAAAGCACTCGATTCCAAATGCGCGTAACAAACATTGCGACACCGCTCCCGCAGCCGTGCGCGCCGCAGTCTCGCGCGCACTTGCGCGTTCGAGTGTTGCGCGGCAATCCATCGTGAGCCACTTGATGCTTCCAGCAAGATCAGCGTGTCCAGGCCGCGGACGAAAAACAGGTGGCGTCTTTTCGACATCATCAATTCGAGAATCTGCGTTGGCAATTTGCACGGCGATGGGCGATCCAAGGGTCGCGTTCTGCCGAATCCCCGAAAGAAAAATCGCGCGGTCTTCTTCAATGCGTTGACGCGCGCCACGACCATAACCACCTTGCCTGCGGTGAAGTTCACCATCGATAAATGCGAGATCGATCGCAACACCAGAAGGCATCCCTTCAATCAGTGAAATGAGTGCAGGTCCGTGCGATTCGCCAGCGGTTCGATAGGTCAGTTGCGCCACGATGCGATCTTATCTCGATGGCGTCGCATCAGTCGGCGGGCGCTTGCCAGTCCATGCCTCAAACTGATGCGCCGCCTGCGCAACAAGCATCTCCCAGCCACCAACACACTTCGCACCACGCTGCTCCGCATGAATAAGAAGTGCAGTTTTTGCAGGCGAATACACAGCATCCATTACCACGACGCGCTCATCAAGAACCACTTCTGCAGGAAGCGGATTCTGATCCGCGGCGGGACCGCCATCCATACCGACGCTTGTGCAGTTGATGACCACATCGAATCGCTCCTTCGACAATGCAGAGAGCGCTTTCGCATTCACATCCAGCGCTGGCGCATCGCCGCTTGCAATAGCAAATTCTTCGGCGATTTGTTTCGCTTTGCTTGTAGTGCGATTTGTGATGACAACAGAAGCGCCGCGACTTGCCACACCGAATGCCGCTGCACGCGCAGCGCCGCCAGCTCCCAAGATTGCAATTCTTTTACCACGAAGATTTCCATCACCGCCTGCACGACCCATCGCATTCGCAAGCGCTTCGACCACTCCATCTGCATCCGTATTCCGCGCAAAGAGTCTGCCATCAGCGGATTTTCCGATCGTGTTCGCGGCACCAATGCGCTGCGCACTTTCTTCGATGATTCCACCAGATTCCTTCACAAATCGAATTGCATTTTCTTTATGCGGCATACTGACAGCTGCTCCGCAAAAATCCAGTGGCGCGTGTCCAAACAATTCTGCAAGCGTCGCTTTAAAAGCCTCCCATGATGGCGCGACACCAATTGCGAAGAGGCGCGCATTAAAATTCGCTGCACGAAACCAGCGATTATGAATCTCTGGTGACCTCGAATGGGAAACTGGATGCGCGACAACACCAAAGACCTTCGTCGACTTATTGATCAAGCGAAAGCCCCAATCGCGCACCAATTCTTCCACCGTCGGTTGGCCTGGCGCAGTGCCGTGATCATCAGCGCGTGCATACGTCAAGAATCCGCCGAACTTTGGCGCCAGGACACGGCTCATCAATCCATGCTCGCCCATGCACAATGCGATTGTCGGTTTCGCTCGCGATGCAAGTAATTCGAATGCTTCGATATTGTCACGTGCTGTTCGTGCAGTCCAAACAATCTTTGCGATCGCACTTCCGGGATCAGACCACATCTCTGCAACCCGTGAAGAAAGTCCCGGAGGCCTTCCACGAAAATCATGAAATGAAAGTATGACCCGAGTCGCATCCAATTTTCCTATGCTGGAAATCCGCGCAATTTCACGCGCAGAATCTCCCATCGGAGCGCGCGCGTGATAGGTCGACAATTCCACATCGATGTATGCAGGCGGCGGGACCGCGCTGCTCGCGGCGCGCCATGCTGCGATGCGCTCATCATCACTGCCAGAAAATGCTCCACCTTCAGATTCATCACGAACCGTAACGATGCAAGGCAGTGGCGATTCTTGCACAAGTCGAACGATTGCAGCAGCCGCCTGCGGATCTTCCGCAAGCGTGTCAACGCGCCACTCGACTAAATCTGCGCCGTGAGACTTCGCAGCCTGTGCGGATTCTAGAGCTCGACTGACCGCATCTGTGCGTGCGACGGGAATGGCGACGGCGATGAACGTCACACCGCAAGAATACGTCACACCTGGCAAACTGTCCTCATATCCCACACACATCGCTAGCATCAGGAACAATGGAAGACGATCCCACAATCGAGGAAAAAGGCTATCAGTGGATGCGCGGACATCTTTCAGGATTCCTTCGATTTGATGGTGAGCGCGTCGCGATCAAGATTGCCCCGCTGCCTGATGGTCGCTTTGTGGCGCCAGTGATGGTTGCGATGCTGATGGCGGCGGATACTGTGATGGAACTTCCAGATGATGGCGATACTGATTTGCATCTCATGATGTCTCTGGAAAAATTCGACGAGCGAACAGACCAAAGTGGAAGTGCAGATCGTTGGCGCACCTATCACGGTGATCCGCCAGATGTGAACTGGGCGTGGATCACAATTGATGCCGCAAAGTTTCAAGGATATTTCATCGACGGTGAAGTCTTTCAACGCCCCAACACACTTGACAAAGGTGGATCGATGATCTGCCGCGCGCTGAATCAATCAAAAATCGACACGGTTCGTGCTGCAATTCACGCCCAATATCGCACTGATGCTGCTGACCCTCTGGTAGTCGGAGTCGATCCCAGTGGATTTGATATTCGTCGACAATTCGATATTATTCGTCTCAATGCCCCAGAAGGCAGAGTGATTTCCGATGAGGCGTCCGCAGTTTCTGTGTTGACGGCACTCGCAAAAGAAGCATAAAACACCGCTTATATTCGGCGAAATGTGCCGTAGAATCAAGGGACTTACAGCGACCAATACTTTCTGAACTCGAACACGGAGCTCCACGATGGGACAACACGACGGCAAACAAAAGTTTCCAGGCACCCTGAACAGTTCAATGATCGATGGCCCCGAAGGAATTGCGGCCCAAGAATATGCCAACAGTTATGGTTCTCCAGGCTTCGACGACATCACGCGTGTCTATGTCACTCAACATTACGAGGGATATTCAACTGAGAATCAGGAATCTTGGCGAACACTCTATGACCGACAGATGTCGTATCTCGAAGCATCTGCATCGGATGTGTATCTCACTGGCGCGCGCTCGATCCGTCTGGTGCGCGATCACATTCCATATCTTGAAGGTCCGCAGTCAATCAACAACTATCTCAAACAACTGACTGGGTGGCAAAGCCGTGCAGTTCCAGGATATTTGCCAGCGAAAACTTTCTTCGCATGTCTTGCACGCCGCGATTTTCCAACGACAGTGGTCATCCGTCCCAAAGAATCGTTGGACTATCTGCCAGAGCCGGATGTTTTTCACGACATCTTCGGTCATGTTCCACTGCATGCCGATCCGACATTCGCAGACTTTCTGCAGACATACGGCCTTGCTGCATCGACCACCAACGATCCATTTCACATCGAACGACTTGCGCGACTGTTCTGGTTTACCGTGGAATTTGGATTGATTCGCGAGAGCGGGCGCGTAAAACTTTATGGATCAGGTCTCATTTCCAGTCCAGGCGAAAGTCGACATGCGCTGGAAAGTTCAGAAGTCGATCGACGACCATTCGATCTTGAAACCGTTTGCTCGACCAGTTTCGAGATCGACCATTATCAACCAATCTTGTATGTCCTTGAAAGTTTCGATCAATTACGCGATGCGATGAATTCATACTCTCAGCGTTTGCTCAATGAACAAAAACCCGTCGGTGCAGCGCGATGAAGCAAGTTGAAAATCCTACGATTGCCAACAGCGAATTCGCAGCGCGACGTGAACGTGTGCTGCGTTCGCTTGCGCGCGACGGCAACGCAATCGGACTTGTTTTCGCTGGTGATGCGGATCACTCTCTTTCCAGCGCTTGGCGACCAAATCCAAACTTCGAATATCTCACTGGTATCACCGACGAAGCCGGCGCAATACTTCTGCTCGATCCTGGTCATCCAGTGAAGGCGCGGCGCGCGCAACTCTATCTACGACCATTGAACTCTGAACTCGAACGCTGGGATGGTTTTCGAGAACCCGTCAGTGCGGCGCTGAAGTCTCGATATGGAATCGAAACAATCATGCGAACAAATTCATTTTCGCGCTTCTTGCTCGAAAGTGCCAAGCGCGCAAAGCGATTTGCGTGTCTTCATCCGTTTGCCCCGCACAATGCGCCGATTTCGGCAGATCTTGCCATCATCCGCGAAAGCACCGCACGGATTCCAGGTTCCACAATCGGCGATCAAACACAATTGCTTCCATCCATGCGCGCCGTCAAGAGCGCCGCGGAAATTGCGTGCGTGCAACGCGCTTGCGATATCACCGCAGTCGGATTCGCGGCTGCGTTGCTTGCCGCAAAGCCAGGACGAACCGAATTCGATGTTCAAGAAGCAGTCGAACACGCATACAAATCTGCAGGAGCACGGGCGACGGCATACAACACAATTTCTGGGACTGGCTTCAATGCGACCGTCTTGCACTACCACGCAAACTCCAAACCTATTCAAGCGGGCGAACTCCTGGTCTTGGATTCTGGCGCCAGCTTCGGTGGGTATGCGGCAGATGTCACTCGAACATTTGCGGTCTCTGGAACATTCACTCCAAGACAGAAATTGGTTTATGACACCGTGCTCAAATCGCAACTCGCTTCGATTCGTGCATGCAGACCCGGCGCCAAGATGTCAGATGTCGATGCAGCCGCGCGAAAGGTGATTGCTCAGGCTGGCTTCGGCGACAACTTTATCCATGGCATCGGACATCATCTTGGATTGGAAGTGCACGACGCAGATCCTGCAACGGCGCTCGAGCCTGGCATGATCGTGACAATCGAACCTGGCATTTATATTCCCGAAGAATCGCTGGGAGTTCGTATCGAAGATGACATCCTCATCACAAGCGGTGCTCCGAAGGTCTTAACCGCCGCGATACCAAAATAGGCTGGAATCCACGAGATTTTTACCATTCACGAACCGATTGGGTTCATCCAGTGATACGTCAGCAATGCTGCTGAATACAGAACTGGAAATGACGAAACGATCAGCGCGAACCACAAAAGAAATTTTGCCACTTCGATTTTATCCCGCGCAATCCACTCACAAGCGATAATGACGAAGAGCACCAGACTGAACTTGAACCCAATTGCTCCCCAGAGTCCCCAAGAATCAATCACCTGTTTCGCAACCGGATTCACTTCCTCTCCTCCATGACGCTCGAGGATGTACCAAGTCAGCATGACATCCATACCTGCAAGAAACATCAGCCAAACATATTCGTCCTGAAATCGCAGTGGCGGCAGAGAAAAAAAGCGCGGTCGTGAACCACCCTTTGCCCCAACACCTTCGCCCTTTGCTTCTGGCGATTCCTTGTGGTTTGGTGGGTTGGATTCAAACATCAACCCAAATGATAAGGATGTGTTCAAAACACCGCCTCACCACCAGGCAACGACTAGATCAACGAATCATGCGTGGATAAATTATGCGCTGGCGCAGTGTTCAACTGCACAAGCTTCTGACCTTGCAGGTTTTTCGCCGCATCAGGGTCTACATAATCGCTGTGGCATGATGCCTTCGCTTCATCAGCACCAACGGCTGCCTTTGTCTTGGATGCAAGTCGATGAATCTCATCTGGCGACAAGACGCCGCGCTTGGCAAGAATGTCCTGCTGCTCTTGCGTCAATGCAGCGCTGCGCGCAGGCTTTCCGCGTTGATATTCTTCTTCCTTGCCACTCGCGAATTCCTGAATTTCTTTGCTGATTCGAACGCTGCACCAATCGTGTCCGCACATCGCGCAGAAATCCGTATCGACATCAAGATCCTCGTCGTGATATGCGCGCGCCACATCTGGATCGAAGGACAACTCGAAATGCTTTTCCCAATTCAAGGCAGCACGCGCCTTCGTCAATTCATCGTCGCGGTCGCGCGTTCCAGGAATCCCAAGCGCAACATCGGCCGCATGCGCTGCGATCTTGTACGCAATACATCCCTGCTTCACATCGTCTTTCTTTGGTAGCCCCAAGTGCTCCTTCGGCGTGACGTAACACAACATGCTTGCGCCGTGATATCCCGCGGCTGTTGCACCGATGCAACTCGTAATGTGGTCGTATCCAGGGAAAATATCAGTGACAAGTGGACCAAGCACATAAAACGGTGCGCCGTGACAAAGAGCGCGCTGCAATTTCATGTTGTATTCAATCTGATCGAACGGAACATGACCTGGACCTTCGACCATCACCTGAACACCTTTTCGCCAAGCGCGTTCGGTCAATTCGCCGATCGTTTCCAACTCTGCCAACTGTGCGCGGTCGGTTGCATCGGCCAAACCACCGGGACGCAGACCATCGCCAATCGAAAATGTCACGTCGTATTCACGCATCACATCGCAGATTCTTTCCCATCCCGTATACATCAGATTCTGACGGTCGTTGACCAACATCCACTTCGCAAGGAGACTTCCACCGCGACTGACAATTCCAATCAGACGCTTGCGAATCAGCGGCAAATGTTCCTTCAAAACTCCCGCGTGAATCGTGAAATAATCAACACCTTGCTTCGCCTGATGCGTGAGCGTCTCCATCACGATCGCTTCATCAAGTTCCTCGAGTTTTTTCCCAATGATCATTGAATAGATCGGCACCGTACCAATCGGCACAGAACTATTACGAATAATCGCCTCGCGGCACGCATCCAAATCTCCGCCAGTTGAAAGATCCATGACCGTGTCGGCTCCCCAGCGTTCTGCCCATTTCAATTTTTCAACTTCCTCGTCAGTGCCAGAACTGACCGGACTCGCGCCCATATTTGCGTTGATCTTGGTCTTCGATGCGCGGCCGATCGCCATCGGATCCAGCTTGTATCCCAAGTGAACTCGATTCGCTGGAATCACCATTCGTCCAGCGGCGATTTCGTCTCGAACTTGCAGCGCAGTCAGATGACCTTCGCGTTCTGCGACTCGAACCATTTCTGGCGTGACAATTCCAAGGCGCGCACTTTCCAATTGCGTGATCGCGACGAATCCACGTGGGGCAACCGCACGAATGAACGCTCCAATGGCAACGCAGGAATGACCAGCGCAACCGAGTACATGCGATGCGACCGCTTCGATCGACCACCCTTCAGGTAAAAAATCCCACGCGGTCAATGCGCTTGGCGCAGGCATTCCAGGCGTATCAGGGGAACTGAATGCGAGAGGTCCGCCGATTTGCGCAGCATTCGCAAAGCTTCCTGGCGAAGTGCCTGCTGCGGTGGTCGATGGGTTTGCGGCTCCGCGCAAAGGCGCGGCGTGCAATACTTGATTTGGTGAAATTGCGCTCATATTCGTTCCTTAAAAGAGGGTCTAAAAACACTTCAAAAATTCAAATTCACGAAGAAAGGCGCCCAAACAAAACAGGCGAGCGCTTCCCTACGCCGGTGTGAACCGGATCAGGTTCGACGGGTTCTTCTCAGCTCACTTGCAAGTGAACGCCCCGAGCGACGGTCAAACAGTATAGACCCCGCCGAGTGTGAAAATCTGTTACAATAAGAATTGCTACGTTTTTTTGGCGTTGCGTTTTCTGGGCAGGTTCATATTCCGGGCCGTGTTGGGTTCTCTGCCTGTGAATTTGAAATCCTATTGAGTGAATCCGGGGCCTTCTAGGATTCAAGTTCGCTCGCAGTGAAAAATATGCTTGCGAGGCCACTGAATTGTCCAAGACACTCTTTCCAAATCGACTCGACATCGTTCGAACTGCAAATGACATTGATCGCCTCTTGATCGAAATCCTCCGCGAGAACGGTCGCGCTATTGGTCGAGACTTTGCGGATCGGACTCAGCTTTCCGAGGCAAGCATTTCGCGCAGGCTTGCGTCGTTAGAAGAATCGAAACTGGTCAGAGTTCGTGGCTATATTGACTTGCAAGATTCTGGTTGCAACGCTGCATCGTTCATTCGATTTTCAACCAAAGACTCTCCTGATTCAATTGCGCAAGCACTGGCACAGAGACCTCATTTTTATCGCGTTGCAACGGTCGCCGACCAACGCGAAATTATCGCGCTTGTTGCGGTTGCAAATCCGTCAATGTTGCTGGAAGAGATTGATGCGGTTCTTGCGTTACATCCCGATCTTGTCATCGAACATTGCTCTGCGATTGCGGACATTATTCCTCCATTTGAAGCGCGAAAGAAAATTGACCCGCCAGCCAAGGACCCACTGGGAAAATTGAATACGACTCGGCGATCCCAAGTGAACGCGGACATCATCCACACGCTTCAGTGTGATTACCGCGTAACCGTTACCCAGATTGCAGGAGATGCAAAATTGTCCTCCCCATCAGCGTCCGCGAAACTTCTCGAAGTCATCAAAATGGGAAACATTCGCCAGCTCGTTGTTGTTGACCCGCATTTCATGGCTCGTTCGATTTGCGCACAATTGCGTATTTCGGTTCGTGGCAAGATCAAGAAACTCGCGCAAAAAATGGGTGATACTTTCAAGAACGACTGGGTGTTTCTTTGTCTCGACAGCGAACAAATTTTTCTTGAAATCGCCGTTGCTGATGAGGCGGACTTACATCGCTACCAACAAGAAATCTCGAAAATTGCCGGCGTCACCTCGGTCGCATGCAGTCAATATTCTTCGGTATTCAAACAAGATTTCGACTGGAACAGTAGAACAACCTAACACACTTGATGCGCTGAAGCCATCTCTGGAATTGTGTGCTCGTCGAAAAATCGTTCAGCGCGTCCAAGCGCCGATCATCATTCCAAGATCCATTCCATCAATCTTCCCATCATCGTTGAAGTCAATAAATGGCGCATCAGCGCTTCCCCACATCATCAGCATAAAGCCAAAATCTAGAGCGCTGACAACACCATCGTCGGTCAAATCGAATTGAGGACTGACCCGATCACCTTGCGAGTCAATCTCCGCTCCAGCTCCCAGAGCGATGGAACCTTTGGCAAAGACGCCAGACAAGAGCAAGTGCGCTGTGCCACCAGGAGGGAGAATCGTTGGTAGATCAAGAGGTTGATCGGTGAATCCCGGAGCAGCAGGCAATGGAAATTCATCCATGAAGTTGAATGATGCAGACATCGTCATTTCGTTTGGACCAGAGAAGACGCATTCGCCCTGAATGGGAATGATTGCAGGAACATCGATTGCGCGTAGCGGAATCTGAAAGAAGTCCGCGGTGATTGTCAATGTAACGGGAATGGCCGCAGTGAAACTGCGAACACCACCACCAAGCGAAGTCATGATGATTGGCGCTGGACCATTCTGCACCATAGTCATCTGAGAAATCCCGCCACCACCGAGAGGAATCGGCAGCGAAAATCCACCAGGATAAATCGCGGTTGGATTTTGCGTGTGGAATGTGCTGTACTGAAAAACAACCCCAACATCGATACCCCCTGCGTTACCACCAAGAAGATCCGATGAGTAGTCGCGGATAAATCCTTCAACGCCTGCAATCGAATGAACGACGAATGAGCCAGTTGGATTCGTATCGATGACAAGTTCGCCACCAGCTGTCGCGGAATAGTTGATTGGATTATTTCCGCTGCCGCCAAAAAGTCCTGGGATCGTTTTCGTGCCGGTTGGATTTGTCTTGGCAACATAATTTCCTTTCAGGGTTCCAGTGAAAGGAAGTTCGATCCCTACGCTCAAAGTGAGTGAAGATGACCCCGACATCGGTATCTCATAATTCTGCGCAAATGCAGAAAGTGAGACAACCAAGAATGTTCCCGTCACGACCAATTGAGATAGACAATTTTTCATAAATAAAATCCTTCGATGTCAATGCCTCAACACGAGACCCCAACCCAATACCTCAATTTATCACAGTAAAGTGAAAAAGCAAAAAAACTATGCGATTTTAAAAAATCAGCGCATACGCCAAGACGCATTCGCTGGTTGGGGTTTCTGAAATCGACCAACACACCCTGCCAACACGCCGTATTGGAGGGGTTGGCGCGGGATTTCACTTCGCCGCAGGAGCCGCTGGCGCAGGAGCTGCTGCTGCCGACGCTGCTGCCTTCGCAGCCTCTTCTGGAGTTGCAGCGATATACAGCGTCGACTTCTCAATCGACATCACATATTGGCGATTGAGATTGAAAGCGTACGACTTTGTCGCAACAGCATTCGCGTCATTCAGTTGCTTCAAGAGAAGATCGAACTGACCTTGCAGATAATTCTTCTGGCTTTCATCTGGAGCAGAATCCAACTGACCCTTCAATGTCGCCGCTTGTTGGCGCATCTGCTGAAGATTCTGAACGGTGGTTTGGAAAGATTGGTTTGCCTGTGCATCGCTCAAGGTGCAGACCTTGATCGTCTTTGCAATATCACTGCCATCGGTTGGCTTTGGTTGCTTTGCAACTTCCTCGGGTGTGAGAACAATAAAAATCTCGCTCTTCTCTGGGATGCGGACATAATTGCGAAGGATCGAATATCCATAACTCTTCACCATCGTCTGATTGTCTGTTTCAAGGCGCTTGACTGCCGCATCAAGTTGCGCCTGAAGGTCATCATGACCCTTGCCCGCTGGAGCTGCGTTGGTTGCTTCGTTCAGCTTCACGATTTCCTGACGCTGCGCTTGGAGCACTTGAACATTGCGAGTGAACTCGTCATTGGCGGCTTTACCTTCAATGCTCGAGAGCTTCACCAATTGGGTCTGCTGAGCAGCTTGGCTTGCAACGGAACTGGTGTCGTTTTGTGCAGAAGCAGAAAAGCTGACGGATGCGATCACGGCTGGAACAAACAATGCGTTTACAAATTTCATAATGACTTTCTTAGTAAAAAAACAGATTTATAGTGCCGACGACGAACAAAACATTTGACACGGAATCATACGAGGAAACACTCATAGTTGAAAATTTATCGAATTGGATAGAGACAGCACTTGTGATGTCGCCACCGATACTGTTGGCACTCGCGCCCTCTTGCGTGAACGAAAATACAACAGTCAGGTTTGCACCATTGGCCGTTGTTGAGTGATATTATGCTTCAATTTTTGAATTTGAATATTCGAATTCAAAGCGAAGTTGATACATCGCTGGCGAATGCAGGTCCACTCTCAATCGGATTGCGACTCGATTCCTCCGCGTCAAATGATTGCGAAAATGAACGGGACTATCATCTGCGATGAATTCCAAGCGGCGCAACAAACGTTATTATCCTTGCGATGATCGCAGTTATTGCTCTTGCCGCGCCGAGTGATTTGACAACACAGAATATGAAGCAACTTTGAGCACGACGAATATGTCCGATTCCAAACAAAAACTTTTCTCGTCTATGAATATTGCGATCTTGGTTGCAGCCCTTGGATATTTTGTAGATGTTTATGACTTAATTTTGTTCAATGTTGTTCGGTGGCAGAGTCTTGAAGATCTCGGATTGACGATGGAACAACAGGCGCAAACAGGTGTTTGGCTTCTCAATTTGCAATTGATCGGCATGCTGGTCGGCGGTGTGCTTTGGGGAGTACTTGGTGATTTGCGAGGTCGAAGAAGCGTCTTATTCGGTTCGATCATTCTTTATTCGCTGGCAAATTTTTTGAATGCTGGTGTCGGAGCGACCAGTGGACCGCTTTCTTTTATGGGTGGATTTGATGCGATCACGACGTATGGCATCTTGCGATTCGTCGCGGGTGTTGGCCTTGCAGGAGAACTTGGCGCGGGCGTCACACTCGTCGCAGAAATTTCTTCTCGGCACGGAAGAGGAATCGCAGTGACCATCATCGGCGCAGTTGGTGTCGTTGGAGCCATCGCTGCAGGAGTTGTGAACGAATTCACGGGCTGGCGAATGTCATACGCGATCGGCGGAGTGATGGGGCTTGCACTTCTCGCATTGCGATTCGCTGTATTTGAAAGCGGACTCTTTGATGCAATGAAAAGTGAGAGTTCGAATCTTGCGCGCGGACTTCTGCCGATTTTGAAATCGTGGACGCTCGCTCTGCGACTTATAAAAGTTGTCGTTGTTGGAATGCCGATCTGGTTTACGCTTGCGATTCTTGTTGGACTTGCACCGAAAATCGCAAGTGAAATGGGTCTTTCGCCAACGCCCAAGCCTGGACACTTGGTCGCACTGTTCTATTCGGGAGCGATTTTCGGAGATATTACCAGTGGCCTACTTTCTCAAAGATTGAAGTCACGGAAAATTCCAATCGGTCTTTTTATGTTTGGAACCACTGTTGCATGCGCGATGGTATTGCTGCTTGGCCCACGTAGTGCCGCGTGGTATGGCGCGGCAACTGTTGTAATGGGATTCTTCAGCGCGTACTGGATCGTAGTGATCACCACAGCAAGCGAACTTTTTGGAACAAACGTACGCGCGACTGTCACAACGATGACACCAAATCTGATTCGTGCCAGTGCAGTGCCTGTCACGATTTTGTTTACTGCCGTGGCGGATCCGCTCGGCGCCGTTGGTGCGGCATGGTTGAGTGGCGGATTATGCTTCGCACTCGCCGCGCTTGCACTCTGGCGACTGCCAGAACCATTCGGACGCGATCTGGATTACTACGAAGAGTGAGGCGGCGTGCGCGGAAGAGTAAGGCGGCGTGCGCGTGTTCAACCTTTGAAGTTTATTGTGCGGAGGCAGATCGCTTGGCGATCAATTCGTCAATTCGTTCGAGTCTTCGACGGTGTTGCGCGCGATCTGGTTCGATCATCGTTAATGCAAAAATGTGAATGCGCGCTGCAATCAAATCCCCTGCTTCGAGCGCGCAGGAAGCTGCGAGTTCTCGCGTCGGCGCGCTGTAAGGATCAATGCGAGCTGCGCGCTCTGCCGCGATGAGTGCCGCCTTGGAATCTTTCGCAGTGCGTCCAATCCGTGCAACTTCGAGTGCGAATGAAGGATCGTTGTCTGCACGAGCGTCGAGAAACATCAAGTGATCACGGGCTGACGCAGATTCGCTGCGAGCCATGGCGCGCGCGGCGAGTCGTTGATGAGGCCACGGATCGAGCGGCCGAGATTTGGAATATCGCTCGAGCAGTTCGGCTGTCGCATCATCGATTCCACCCGTCACCGCGAGTGCGTCCATTGAAGCGCAGCGAGAGACTGCTCGACGCGATGCAATTTCCAGTACATCCGGATGATTCGGATTCTCCGCCAAGATTTTTGCGAAGGCTTCGTCGGTGAGTGGCTCTTGAACTTTTGGCATGGTGATGATGGGGGCATCTGGTGACATGTCATCAATCTTTCCATCAACTTCCTTGTCGCCATCTTTGTCGCCATCATCATTCTGGCTCGTGTTTCCAAGCAGCACATCGATCGAAGGCTCTGCAGCAAGACCCCACGATGCGACTTGCAGCGTCGCCCAATTTTTAAAGTCGGACATGAACTGCTCGCGTGAAATGCCAAGCACTGCTGGAAATGCTTTTGCTTCTGTCTCGCCGCGCGCATATCGATCGAGCAATTGCGTAATCACATTCTTTCCATACGCCTCGCGCATGAACTGAACCATCCAATGTCCTTGCGCATATGCAAGCGTGCGATCGGATGGACGCTTGGGACGAACGAATGCCCACTTGATTTCGTCAAGATCAAAAAGCCCATTTTTCTGCAGAGTATGAGCCAACAATTCATACGTTCGCCAATCGCGCGCCTTGTGCTCCATGTCAACTGCAGCAGCTTCGGTAAACCAATGTGGAATGCGATTGCTTGTGCGATCAAGCGTGACCGTATGAACAAATTCGTGACGCAATGTGTCGAGCCAATCGAATCGCCCGAGCGATTTACTTGTACCGCTCTCTCGCGGAGGTTCGAGTGCGATGACCGGACCGGTGCTTGCTGCGACCGTATGAATTTGTGGCATGCCTGTGATGCGCACTGCAAAATATTTATGATCAGGCATCAACTCGATCGTCGTGATCCCTTTGGGTTCATGACCATAGCGATCGCATACCTCGCGGTACATCGTTTCCAACTGCGCAGGCATACTCGCCGCCAAAATTTCGTCAACGCCTGCTCGACATCGCACCCGAAAATGTTCGCTCTGAAACACTTTCCATCCTGCCATTTCTTCCATTAAAAATTTGCTGAATGCCACACGCTTGTCGTATGGATCAAGACGTACTGCCTCGGTCAGTGCAGCGAGAGCTTGCTCGTCGTTGCCAGCCTGCATTTCCAATAATCCAAGATCGTTGCGCGGAACGCTCCAGTTTGGTTCGCGACGCGCAGCTTCTGTCAGCAAGTCCGCGGCATCTGCGTATTGCCGAGCGAGCGAGAGATAGCGCCCAACTTGCCACCAAGCCCGACCGCTGTTGGGTGCAAGCGCGTCGGCCTTGGCGAGCGTTGCACGCATTGCATCAAAGTCATATTGCAGTGCATATGCAGAGGCCTCGAGTGCAATCGCCTCAGGGAGCATCGGCATTTGAGAGCGAATATTTGCCAAGACCGCAAGAGCTTCATCCGCATCAAAGCGACAACACGCAGAATCTGCTCGCAGCAAAGCCGCAGGCGCACAGGGCGCAGTCGCATCAACTGTTGCTGCTGCTTCTGTGATTTGCACTGCCGCGCGTTCTGCTCCATCGAAGTCGAAACCCATCAACGCAACTTCGCCAAGAAGTTGCCACGCATCTGCAGATCGCGGATTCAGCGAGAGAGCTTCACGCAGCGCGCCGACTGCTTCTTCGACATTATGTTTTTCCATCAAGAATCGCGCTTCGACAATTCGTCCGCGCCAATCCAATCGATCCATTTCGCGCGCATCAGTGAGGGTCTTGATGATCGCATCACATGCGGCTGCATCCGCTGCACGCACACGCGCAAGAACTGTCATCGCTTCTGCGACTAGAACGATATCGGATGCTGTGATTGTTTTTCCATCAACAAGTTCTCGAACCGCTTCGGCGGCGGCTGTCGCAGCTTCGTCTTGTCGACCAAGACCTTCGAAACATTGCGCACGCAAAGATGATGCAGGTGCGCCAGGCAAATCGGTCAGAACTTGTATTGCTGCATCGAATCTCCCCTGCTTCATCAGAGCCTCTGCTCCCAAAAGCGCAGGAACTCCTTCGGGCAATTTTGCGCTCGTCAAGACTGCACTGGGAACACCTGCGTCAATCGCAGCACGAGCGCGACGCGCGGGATCTGCGAGATCTTCCGCCGTCCACTGTCCGTGACGGACACGCGTATTCGCGCGATCTTCATCGTTTCGCCATTGCGCATCGATCGAAGTCTGCGCTGCTGGTGCAAGCGTCGCAGTCTTGGGCACAGGCGAACCTTGTCGAGCATCTGCCGAAGCAACGATGGCGCAAACTGTCATCACTCCAACAGCAAGAGCGCTGCGCAGCGACAACGTGGCGAGGAAATGTTTCATCTTTCGCATTGTTCTCATGAAGCGTATCCCGAGTCTCTTCTATTCACCTCAACTTCAGCAAGTTCAAGGATTTAGTGGACGCGTATCAATTTTCCAACCATCCGTTGATGGAGGCGAGAGTATTGCACGGGCCGCATCATCAAGTCCAACATTCAATCGGCCATCTCGCAATAGAACGCGCGTCTTATCGCCGTTGACTGCTTCAACTTCAACGCCACGCGGGATCAGCGATGTTCGATCGAGAATGATTGACATTGCCGCAGTATCACGGGCCATCTTTGTACCGACTCGCGGGACCAAACGCAGAATCACGAGAGGGCTCTCAGTCGCGCTTACTGTTACTCCTGCTGCGCCCGCTGATCCTGCTTCGGGAGGAACTTTTGCAAGTGAACGGAAAAATGCCGCATCTGGAAGCGTTCCCATGCTCACAATAAAGTCGCGGACGACATCTTTCTTTGGCTGACCGAGCGGAACAGGAAACGGACCGTCTCCAACTCGAAGTGGATCGAACGACTCGCCTTCAAGAGCGAGTTGACGACGAATCGCCTGCTTTTTCGTTGGATCAAATTCCGACATCCAACCACCGCAAAAAACAAATCTGCGCGCATCGGTCGACCCGCGACCAGTGCTGTCGATCAATTCGTCGAAGACAATTCCGATTTCCCGATCCTTTCCAGTAGGACCCAGAACAACAACTCGACCGCGCCGAACTTCGCGCTCATCAGTCAGCGCTTCAAACTTTTCCATCGTCGCACTCGCCGTGAAATCTTTCATCGTGCGCCCCTGCTCTTCCATTGCATCAAGAAGTTTCTCGACCGTGGCGTCGTCATTGGTTGGCGCGGGAGTTGGCGCGGGCGCGGGGGCGGGCGCGGCCACGATCTCGTGCACACTGCGACTTGCAGGCGGAACGCTTTGGCAAGCAAGCAAACCAAACATTGAAGCGCCGCTTATATATAGAAGGATTAGTGAAATCATCGAAGTGTGGCAATCATTGAATTGGAACTTGCTCCACAATCTCGAGGCCGAAACCATGCAAGCCAGGCATCGCCTTTGGATGATCACTCAACACGCGCAGGCGGCGTAAACCCAAGTCGCGCAGAATCTGTCCCCCGATGCCGAATTCTCGCTGATCCATCGGCTGAGCGCGCGCACCAATACCACCGAGCCGAGTGAGATCGGGAGCATTCACATCATCTCCACCACTCCGTCGCACTTGATGAATGAGATCGGTCAATTCATCGCCTTCGCTTTCCGATCGCAGATAAACAAGCGCACCCTTCTTTGCTTTGCGAATAGCTCGCAGCGATGCGCGCACAGTCTCTTGACCGCAACGTTCACCAGACGCACGCGTCGCCGCGAAAATATCTCCAAGAATATCTCTGCGATGCATGCGAACCAAGACTGGATCTTCGTGCGCACTTGGCCGACCATCACTTTCGAGAACTCCAACTCCGCCAAGACAGAGCGCCAAATGAGGCTGAGGGTCGAGCGAACTATGCCAAGCATAAAGAGTGAATGGACCTTCGGGAGTTTCCACAAGAACTCCGCTGACAGGTGCGATTCGTTTGACAAGAGTTTCGCCGCGCAAACGATGTTCGATGATTTGCTCCACCGAACAAATCTTCAGCGCATGTTTTTCGCACAAAGTTTTCAGATCGTCCATGCGTGCCATCTCGCCATCTTCGCGAACGACTTCGATGATGCACGCCGCAGGTAGCAATCCAGCCAAGCGGCAAAGATCGACCGATCCTTCGGTCTGTCCTGTTCGCACTAAGACGCCACCTTCGCGAGCGCGCAAAGGATTGATATGACCAGGCCGCACGAAATCGTCGGGGCGACTCTTTGGATCTGCGATCATTCGAATCGTTGTCGCGCGATCGCGCGCGCTGATGCCAGTTCCCACTCCATGTCGCGGATGACCATCCACCGAAACCGTGAACGCAGTGCCACGCAAACTAGAATTCGATCCAGCCTGCGGATGCAGAGCGAGCCGGTCGCACGTTTCGCCATCAAGCGAGACACAGAGATATCCACCGGCCACACGATTGAGAAAATTAACCGTCTCTGGAGTGATCGCTTGCGCGGCGCAAACCAAATCACCCTCGTTTTCTCGCTGTTCGTCATCCACAAGAACGATGATCCGCCCCGCGCGGAGTTCTTCAAGGATTTCAGGAATGGGAGAGAAGGTGTTCATGGGCGGTTCACTTTATCCTTCCCGTATGACAAGCGTGCGCCTTCGTTCAAATTCCACCACGAAAAAATCTCCCACCGCAAAAAGCAAGGGCGATCTTGCCGCCCGCCGCGATGAATTGTGGCTGCTCGAATTGACGAGCACTCCCACTGCCGCTGGGCATGAAGAACGCGTGATGGCGTGGATTGATGGCTGGCTTGCGCCGCGCCGATCGAAACTGGACGTTCAGCGGGATGATGCTGGCAACTTTCTCATTCGCCGAAAAGATCGTTCGCGTTCTGCGCGTCCAATTCTGATCACCGCGCATCTTGATCATCCTGCATTTGTAATTCTCGTCCCTCCATCAATCAAAGGTTCTGCCGCGTCGCGGAGAAATCTGACAATGGAATTCCGAGGGGGCGTGAACGATCCATATTTTGTTGGAGCACGAATCGAAGTCATCGATTATTCCGGATCGCGATTTCCTGCGACGATCATCACTCTTGATGCGAAGCAGCAACCATACAAGCGTGTTGTTGCTCGACTGGATCAAACTCCAACGAGCAATTCAATCGCCGTGGGAGATATCGCGCGCTGGCTTCTGCCTGCGCCGCGCATCGTGACGCGTACCGTCGGTGCACCAATGCCAAACGGAGAGCAAACTGAAGTCCGCGTCATCGAAACAAACGCATGCGACGATCTTGCGGCGGTCGCAGCTGCATGCGCTGCATTTGATCGACTGATGAAGAACAAAGCCGCGGCGAATGTGGGACTTCTCTTTACAGTCGCGGAGGAAGTTGGATTCATCGGGGCTATTCACGCAGCAAAGACGAAGTTCATTCCGCGTGATTCACGCTTGATTTGCTTGGAAAATTCGCGCAGTTTCCCGCACGATTCTCCAATCGGCGCAGGCCCAATCTTGCGTGTCGGCGATCGAATGAGCGTCTTCAGTCCAACCCTGACGAATGAACTTTCTTCCCTCTTCACCGCACACAGAAAGAAGCGCGTTGGATTTCAGTGGCAGCGCAAATTGATGGCGGGCGGAGGATGCGAAGCGACGGCATTCGCAGCGTATGGCTTTGAATCCACATGCCTCTGTCTTGCGCTCGGGAATTATCACAACATGAGCGATATCGATGGCGTTGTCGCTGGCAAGCGACCAGCAAAGATCGAATGTGAGTTTGTCTCGATCGATGATTATCACGGATTGATTGAAATGCTCATCGTCGGAACGACCGGCTTGGCAGCGATCGAAGCGGCGAATGCAAAGCGACGGACGCCGTCGATCTCTGTTCACTTGCCAGTGATGGAAATGCTTTATCGCAGATCCTCTTCCGTGCTCGGCGGATAAATCTCTACGATCCCTATTCTTTATGTCACAGAACTCCGCACGAACTCCCAGAATCAACGATCTTGCAAACCGCATAGATGTTGGTTTTCGCGAAGCGCTGTTGGCCGCGATGGGTGAAAGTGCAGCGACGACTGACCCATCGATCAAAGTCGCGGCGAATCCTAAATTTGGCGATTTTCAAGCAAATTTTGCAATGGGGCTTGCCAAGTCTCTGGCCACAACTCTTGGCAAGAATCCTCGCGAAGTTGCGCAGTTGGTTGTGGATCACCTTCCGCAATCACTGCGTGATCTGTGCGAACCAATGGAAATCGCAGGGCCTGGGTTTGTCAACATTCGACTGAAACCAGAGTTCATCGCTGTGGCGTTGACCGAGATGGACATTCCGTCGCTTGGAGTTTCCGATGCACAAGGCACGCATTCAGTTGCAGTCGATCTCTGCGGAGTGAATGTCGCCAAGCAAATGCATGTTGGACATTTGCGAGCGACAATCATCGGCGACACGATTTCACGTCTCTATGAACGACTTGGATGGAAAGTTTTCCGACAGAATCATTTAGGTGATTGGGGATTGCCAATTGCAATGACTCTTGCTGCACTGCGAAGAGCGAAGACTGATATCAATCGCGTAACGCTTGATGATCTGAATACTGCATACCGAAATGCACAGATGCAGGGACGTGATGATGAAGCAGGACTTGCCGCCGCGCGCGCAACGCACGTTGGACCTCATCGCATCGCAGAGTTGGAAGCGCAACACGATGGAGCATCCGCCGCGCTGAGTGATGCGCACGACACGCTTCGACGATTGCAATCTGGCGACACGGCTATCGTGGCGGATTGGCAGAAATTGATCGATGTCACGATGCGAGAGGTCTATGAAACAGCGCAAATTCTGAGAGTAGACCTGAAGCCCGAGCATAATCGTGGAGAGAGTTTCTTTCGTGATCGGCTTGTATCTACTGTCGATGCTTTCGTAAGTGCGAATCTTGCGGTGCGCGACGACGGTGCATTGGTTGTTCGCTTTGCTGATCGTGAACGGCCCCTCTTGATCCAAAAGTCTGATGGCACTTCGCTCTATGCAACAACCGATCTCGCAGCGGCGAGATATCGCATTCAAGATCTTGGTGCGGAGCTTGTCGTGTACTGCGTCGATGCACGTCAACGCGACCACTTCCGAGATGTCTTTGATGCGGTTCGATTGATCGGTTGGACAAAGCGATCAGATGATTCTCAAGCTTCACTGGTCCACGTTCCTTTCGGCGCAGTTCTCGGCGCTGACAAACGACCATTGAAAACACGCAGTGGCGAAAACTTCACGCTCAAAGCGTTGCTTGATGAAGCTGTCGCACGCGGACGACGAGAAGTGCGATCTCGAGCGGCGGTTCCTGATGCGCCGACCTCTGGAATGTCGGGCGCAGAACTGGATGCAATCGGCGAAGCTGTTGGAATCGCTGCGATCAAATATGCCGATTTGTCCTGCGATGTAGGCCGAGACTATGTCTTCGATCTTGACAGAATGGTCTCTTTCGAGGGAGATACTGGACCATATGCGCAATATGCCCACGCAAGAATCTCTGGGATTCTTGCCAAAGCAGGTGCGAATGGAGCGACGAGTCCGATCATCATCGGCGCGCCAGAAGAACGCGCGCTCGCATTCAATCTCTTGCGATATCCAAGCGCGATCGAAGATGCTGCCGTGCAACTTGCTCCCAATCGAATTGCGGCGTTCATTTATGAACTCGCAAATACTTTCAACGCGTTCTATCAATCCTGCCCAGTCCTTCGCGGTGTTGATGACGCAACGCGATGCTCACGACTTCGATTGTGCGATCTGACGCGCCGCGTGTTGGCTGACGCACTTTCCATCATGGCGATTTCCGCACCTGCTCGAATGTAAAAAGGATGACTCATACACATCCCAATCTCAGGCTTGTTGATCACCCCCTCATCCAACACAAACTGTCGTACATCCGAGATCGCACCACGCCGACGCGTGATTTTCGCCGGCTGCTATCGGAGATTGCAGCTTTGATGACATATGAAGTTTGCCGTGAATTTGAGACAGTTTTGGATCATGTCGAAACACCGCTCGAACGCACTGCCGTTCGAAGACTCGCCGCACCGATCACCCTTGTGCCTGTGCTTCGTGCTGGACTTGGAATGACTCGCGGTGTTCTTGATCTGCTGCCTGACGCGCGCGTCGGGCACATTGGCATTCGCCGCGACGAATCAACCGCACTGCCGATTGGCTATTACACCAAGCTTCCGCAAAATGTTTCGGCTGGCCCAGTCATCCTTGTTGATCCGATGCTCGCGACTGGAGGATCATGCGCCCACGCACTGAAACTGCTACGTGAAGCGGGATGTGGAGACCTTCGCGTGATTTGTCTCGTTGCTGCTCCCGAAGGTGTACAGCGACTTGCGAAGGATCATCCAACCGTGCGGATTTATGCCGCAGCGCTCGACCGCGAACTGGATGAAAACAAATACATTCGGCCAGGACTCGGCGATGCTGGTGATCGCTGCTATGGAACAGGTTGAACACGCTTTCAAATGATAAAATAAGCCGAATTACACTGCAGAATCAAGCATCTTTCTTCCAAGGAATATCTGCAACACCGCGCGCAAGATTTGCTCTGCGAGCCATCGCGAAAAATAAATCTCCAAGGCGATTGAGATATTGGATCGGGGCATTTCCAATTGGTTCTTTTTCATTCAGCGAAACGAGCAAACGCTCGGCACGACGACAGACCGTGCGTGCGACATGTAAATGTGTCGCAAGCATTGTTCCGCCAGGAAGAATAAAAACGCGAATCTCTTCATTGCCTCCATCGATTTCATCGATGAATGCTTCGGACTCTGCAATGTGCCGATCGCCGATGCGCGGAACTCGCGCTTGCGTTGTTGAGCCAGTCGGCGTTGCGAGATCGGCTCCGAGATCAAAGAGTCGCGACTGCAGATGAATCAACATCGCATACATGCGCGCTTCGACTGGTTGAGTGACGACACATTCAGATGCGCACATTCCAAGCCATGAGTTCAATTCATCCACGGTTCCATATGCTTCGATGCGCGGATGGTCTTTCTGCACGCGGCCGCCGCCATACAGTCCCGTCGATCCATCATCACCAGTCTTCGTATATAACTTCATTTTTCCTTTGTTTATAGTAGATTTTAGCACAAATACATTTTACGATTCTTGACGCAACACAAACTCTGGCGCAACACATCGTATTCCACTTTCATCTGCAATTGTGACTGCGAATCCTGGACAGAGCGCGCCTGCACTCCACTTTCCATCTGTTGCAAGTGCGATGATGCCGACTTGTTGATGCGCGAGTGGTTTGTGTCGTCGTTCGATTCGCTGAAGAACTTCTTGCACTGCTTCAAGAGGCGTTGATCCGCGGCGCATGCATTCGACGGCGAGAAAAGATCCGCTGACTCCCATGACGAATTCGCCCATGCCAGTTGCGACTGCGCCACCGCCTTCTGGATCGACATAGATTCCGTGACCTGGGATTGGCGAATCTCCAACGCGACCTGCCAACTTGAATGGCATTCCACTTGTGGAACATGCGCCTGCCATAACGCCGTGAGTATCGATCGCAAGCACGCCGATCGTGTCATGAGGAATGTGCTTCTCACCGATTGGTGATGGTGCGGATGACGACTGCGAAAAAATTTTCCCAGAGTCCACACCCTGATCGGTCTGTCGCGTCGTCGTTGCTCCAGATCGCCAACGTTCCCACGCCTGACGCGCGTCCGCCGACAACAACTCCATCTGCGGCATCCCCAAGGCATCGGCGAATGAATCCGCACCTTCTCCCACCAACATCACGTGGCTGGTGCGTTCCATGACCAATCTGGCAAGATCCGCAACATGCAGGTGCCGCGTGACTGCACAAACCGAACCGCAACGTTCAGGCGACATCATCACGCAAGCATCGAGGCTTATTCGTCCGATAACGTCTGGAAGCCCGCCAAAACCCACCGAATCAACCTCAGGATCGGATTCTGCTTCTCTCGCCACAGCACAAACTGCATCGAGCGCGCCACCGCCAGACGACAGATTTGGCCATGCCAAATTGCACCCGCGAGTTGAAAAACTCCAAGTTGCAAGCATGAGGGGATTGGGAGAATTCTTTGGCATTGATTTGGAAGTTTCAGAAGTCGAGCGATTATCAGGGGCAATATTTTGGCTATTTTCTCAAAATGCGAGGATACTCGACAAGGAATTTTGCGTAATATTAATTAGTCCAGTTCTAAGGCATGAAGATGCGACGTGTATTTGAATGCTCTTTGAACTGTAGTGAATTGTGAACGCTTTAAAAATAAAACACAGTCAAGGAAAATAGCTATGAAAACCGTAACAGACTTTTCTCGCAGAGCCTTTACCATCATCGAACTGCTCGTGGTGGTATCTATTATTTCGTTGCTGATCGCCATTCTCCTACCCGCCATTGGAAAGGCGAAAGATGGAGCATTAATTACTCAATCGCTCGGAAACCTCAATAATCTTTGTAAGGCTAACTTTGCTTATGCAGCGGATTGGTCAGATCGGCACTTCACAGCAATCCCAGACGATGCTGGCCTAGTTCAAGGAAGTTGCGCTAACTATGTTGCTCAGGTTGCCTGCCCATCTCAACAACTCTTAGGTTTCGATACCGGAGGCGGACTTTGGGGCTACTGGGTCGCGGGCGCGCTTTGCCCACAAGGTGTAGGACAATGTGGCAATTGGCAAGTCTTGCTGCCACTGGTTTGGGCCAAGCCTGGTTGCGGTGGACCGGGAAGTGATGCAAATCCCTACTTGAATTCGTTTGGAGCGCATGAGATGATGAATACGAAAGCGTTCAATACGTACATCAACCAACGATATTACGACAAAGTATTTTTTCCGCCAAAGGATCGTGTAGGACTGATGGCTTGTGATTATGGACTACAAAATGAAGGTGAATACACCCCAAATCCAACGAATGCTCAATCAATAACTTTTCCTTCTTATATGTGGAGTCCAGCCAATATGATCCCACCAATGGTGCATGCCTCGAGTACACGAGACTGTCCAAATGCTGGCAAGCAAAATTTGGCAGGTCCTGGTGGATACCGCTCTCCTCTAATGGGAATGTCAACGTTTCCTGATCAGAAAACACTTGTGATTGAAAAATTGTGGTTACAAAACAAAGGTAAAGCCCCAGAAAAGAACAACAACTGCGCGTCCCCGCGATCGTGGCTCTACAACGAAGCATTCAACTCCTCTCCTGCTTGTCTTTTCATGGACGGACATTCTCAACTCTGCGGAATGAACACTGCAGTGAATGATGACAAGCGCGTGAGTGTTCAGAATACGAGCAACTCAGGCATGTGCTCAGCTGGAAGAGGACTCTGGCACCGCGGAACAGCGATGGGGGCAGCTGGTTGGTACACCGCTACTGCGGGTTACGATCCAATGATTGATATGGCACCTACGAGTTTCCACATGCTCACGACTGATGGAATCTTGGGTCGTGACATCTTGAAATCTGGAAACTGATCAAGCAAATTCTTGTATCTCTCACATCGCCGCACTTGTTGCGGCGATGTTTTTTTATAAGTGTGCTGAGCAATAGTCAATGATGGCCAGAGTAGAAACAGAAAAGGCCCCGAATCCTATTTCTAGGGCTCGGGGCCTTGCAAGCAATTTCGTGCTGGCTTTGGGAAGACGCTCCCGACCAGCAACGACGATGCGTGTTTTTATCTTTGAATCAATAATCCATTTCTTCATCGCCGGCTGATGGAGCCTTCGACTTCTTTTCTTTAATGTCAGTGATCGCGCAATCGGTGGTCAGCAAGAGTCCAGCGATACTCGCCGCATTCTGCAGTGCAACGCGCTCGACTTTCGTCGGCACGATGACACCTGCCTTCACAAGATCCTGATAGACACCAGTCGATGCATTGAATCCGTATGAAGTGTCCGAAGACTCTTCAACCTTCTGTGCAACGATCGATCCATCGAGTCCGCAATTTGTCGCAATCTGCTTGATCGGTGCCGAGAGTGCACGTTGAACAATTTCAACGCCGACTTGCTCGTCGCCAACCAATGTCTTCTTGATCTTATCGAGGGCCTTGCGGGTTCGAAGAACTGCGACTCCGCCGCCAGGAAGAATGCCTTCCTCAACAGCAGCGCGACATGCATGAAGTGCATCTTCGACGCGAGCCTTCTTCTCTTTCATTTCGACTTCGGTTGCTGCGCCAACATTGATCTGCGCAACGCCACCAGCGAGCTTCGCCAGACGCTCTTGCAGTTTCTCACGGTCGTAATCGCTGCTGACTGCATCGATTTGACTCTTGAGTTGCTCGATACGACCTTGGATGTCCTTGGTCTTTCCGCCGCCTTCGACGATCGTGCAGTTGTCCTTATCAATGGTGATCTTCTTCGCGCGACCAAGTTCTGCGATGGTCACGTTCTCGAGTTGGATGCCGAGTTCTTCCATGATCGGCTGGCCGCCGGTGAGCACCGAAATATCTTCGAGCATCGCCTTGCGACGATCGCCGAATCCTGGAGCCTTCACAGCGCAAACCTTCAACACGCCACGCAACTTGTTCACGACAAGCATTGCAAGCGCTTCGCCGTCGATATCTTCGGCGACGATCAGAAGTGATCGACCCGCTTCAGCGACCTTGCCGAGAATCGGCAGGAGGTCCTTCGCAGACGAAATCTTCTTCTCGTGAATGAGAACGACCGCATCTTCGAGGATGCATTCCATTGCGGCTGGATTTGTAACGAAATGTGGGCTCAAATAGCCTTTATCGAACTGCATTCCTTCGAGCAATTCCACTTCGGTTTCCAAACTCTTGCCTTCTTCAACAGTGATGACGCCATCTTTGCCGACCTTGTCCATCGCCTCTGCGATGATCGCGCCGATTTGCGTGTCGTGATTTGCCGAGCATGTTCCGACCTGCGAAATCTCTTTCGAGTTCTTCACTGGCTTTGAGAGACGCTTCAGCTCTTCGACAACTTCGCGCACTGCAGCATCAATACCGCGTCGAACCATATTCGGGTTCGCACCCGCGGTGATGTTCTTCAAGCCTTCTGCGAAAATCGCTTCGGCATAAATCGTTGCAGTTGTGGTTCCGTCGCCTGCATCCTTGCTGGACTTGCTTGCAACTTCTTTCACCATTTGAGCACCCATATTTTCGTATGGATCTTCCAACTCAACTTCTTTGGCAACAGTCACGCCGTCTTTGGTGACGGTCGGTGCGCCGAAAGATTTTTCAAGAATCACAACGCGACCCGATGGGCCGAGGGTGACCTTGACTGCTTTGGCGAGTTTCTGAACGCCGCGAAGAATGCGCTCGCGCGCATCATTGTCATAACTAATTTGTTTTGCTGTCATTTGTTACTCCGTATGTAAATGAATGTGAATGAATGAAATGGAATGAGATTGAAGGAAGCGCGATCAGTCGATAATGCCGAGAATGTCTTCCTCGGTCATGATGATGAATGTCTCGCCATCGATCTTGATTTCGGTTCCCGAATAGGTCGTGAAGAGGACGGTGTCGCCCTTCTTGACTGTGAATGGCATGTACTTGCCGGTGTCCTTGTTGAGGATTCCCGAACCGAGTGCCACGATCTTGCCTTGCTTTGGCTTGTCTTTCGCAGCTTCTGGAATGAAGATTCCCGAATCTGTTTTGGACTGAGCCTCGTCGCGCTTGACGATTACTTTGTCTCCGAGTGGTCGAACTTTCATGTTTGCATTACCTTTCTTTTGAAAACTGTGGTCGAAAAACCTGATGAACTGGACTGGATAAAACTGAACTTTGTAAAACTGAACTTAAGATTGAAAATGAGATTGATTCGTTGTTGGCCAGTGGCCCGCGTAGTGCCGCTGGATGACTCGACGAAGAGTCTCCAACATGGATTCGAGTGGAACCGGACGCTCGAGAACTGAGAATGCTCCTTCGCGCAAAGCTTCGTTCAAGCCGCGAGCAGATTCGCGTGCAGAGACCTGAGGAGGACGAACGACCACCATCGGCGGAACGGGATTCATTGCCCGCAGAAGGTGCAGTACCCGCGAACCGAGAGATTCGCCCTGTTCTTGTGCAATTGCGGAATCGTCTGCGGGTGTCGAGAGGTCGATAACTGCTATATGGACTGGAAATTGGCCGATGATGTCGCGAGCCTCGCGGGCAGTTCTGCTTCGAATGCAATGAACTCCCAGCGGTTGAAGAAGCGGCGGCAACTGATCCGCGAACGAATCTTCGCGCCAACCGCCGTATGCCAACAGCAAATTCAGTCGCTGCGAGCGGCCACCGCTGGATGCGTGAGCTCCAAGTTCTGAATCTGCGTGTCGTCGAAGTCCAAGAATCATCGGGCGACGTAGAGCAAACTGCGTGCCATGCGCGGTCGATGGTGGATTGCCACCCTTCACCCTGCAAAGTCCCACCCGAGCAGATTCGGGCTGAATCTGCCAATTTGGCGGGAATCCACGGGAGGCGATCCCCCACTACCTTTGAGGAATGATCGATGTCACAGTAGCCCAACTTTTCCGTGATTCCGCCACGTACCTCGGCAAGAGCGTCCGACTGAAAGGTTGGGTACGCACTCGACGAGACTCCAAAGCCGGCATCTCTTTCATTCAATTGAGTGATGGATCGTGTTTCGACTCGGCGCAAGTTGTCGTTGCGAATACGGTCGCGAATTATGCGAGCGAGATTCAGCGATTGACTGCAAGTTGCGCGGTGATTGCTGAAGGCGAAGTTGTTGCGAGTCAAGGCAAAGGTCAATCAGTCGAATTGCAAGCGAGCAAAGTTGAAGTCGTTGGTTGGGTTGAAGACCCAGACTCGTATCCGATTCAACCCAAGCCGCATTCGTTTGAATACTTGCGCGAGGTCGCGCACTTGCGGCCTCGCACGAACACATTCGGCGCGATTGGACGCGTGCGTCATTGCCTTGCGATGGCAGTGCATCAATTTTTTAATGACCGCGGATTCTGTTGGATTCATACGCCGATTATCACAGGCAACGACTGCGAAGGCGCGGGCCAAATGTTTCGCGTGTCGACTCTTGACCTTGCGAATATCCCGAAAACTCCAGAAGGCAAAGTTGATTTCTCGCAAGACTTTTTTGGGCGCGAAGCGCATCTGACTGTTTCCGGGCAATTGAATGTCGAAACATGGTGCGCAGCGCTGAGCAAGGTTTACACATTTGGTCCAACTTTTCGCGCCGAAAATTCCAACACGAGTCGCCACTTGTCAGAGTTCTGGATGATCGAGCCAGAAATTGCATTCGCGAGTTTGGTGGAAGATGCGCAATTGGCTGAAGATCTCCTGAAATTTATGTTCAAGGCATTGCTGAACGAACGCGGCGACGATCTCAAGTTTTTCGCAGAGCGCATTGATAAAGAGTGCATCACTCGACTGGAGAAATTGGTCGAAGCACCTTTCGAGCGGATGAATTACACCGATGGCATTGCGCATCTCGAGGCAGCGATTGCCAAAGGACACAAATTTGAATATCCCGTTTCGTGGGGGACTGATTTGCAAAGCGAACACGAGCGATATCTGACCGAGCAACTTGTTGGACGGCCAGTGATCTTGATGAACTATCCCAAAGACATCAAAGCGTTTTACATGCGTATGAATGACGATGGCAAGACGGTCGCTGCGATGGACATTCTTGCGCCAGGCATTGGTGAAATCGTTGGCGGCAGTCAACGCGAAGAACGACTCGACATGCTCGACAAACGGATCGATGAGATGAAGCTCGATCGCAACGCATATTGGTGGTATCGAGATCTGCGGCGATATGGAACCGTCCCGCACGCAGGCTTCGGACTTGGATTCGAGCGAGCGATTGTGTATGCGACTGGCATGGCGAATATCCGCGATGTCATTCCGTTTGCGCGAACGCCGAAATCTTGTGAGTTTTGAGCGCCCAAAAGTGGTTCGTGCAGATTTTTGTGGCTGACTGATTCGACAACGGGCTCAAACATGCATGGACTCAAAAGTGGTTCGTGCAGATTTTGGCAGCGGACTGATTCGCCCCCGGGCTCAAACATGCTGCGCCTCGCCTACGCGGACTCCGGCTCGGCTTGCAAACTCGCCGGGGTTCAAATCATTCCGCTGCCCACGTTGG
>CAMAXY010000022.1 GCA_945862215.1 Singulisphaera sp. GP187
GAGCACAGGTGTCGATGAACAACTTCGCAATGAACTTGCCAGAATTGAAAGGCCTTTGGCTCATGCAGGCTTTCTGATTGGCGAAGTTCGAGTCGTCGATGAAGGATCGTGGGGTCGCTTGGATGCGATTGTCGAAGGATGCAATATCGAAGGAAAGATTCAAATTCACCTTGGAAAGAAGGGCCGAATCAGTATTGTGCCGCAGGGAAATGCTGCGAGAGCAATCGCCGTGGTGCTTGAAGGAACGGGTGGAGACGTCACGGCACCGAATCCTTCGCGACCCACCCCTCTGCAAACTAGCAACACGCAAACCATTCGCACGCAAACGAACACGAAGCCCCCTGCCTTGACGCGAACTGTGGATGGATTATCGAAACCAAAACCTGCGACGCGAAGAACAAGCGTGCGCGGAAATCCTGGCGAGTTGGTCGTCGATTGTTCTAAGTTTGGAGGATCACTCATCGGGCCAACAGAGTGGCGCGGAGTTTTATTTTCCAGCACAGGTGAATGGCAAGATGTTTTTCATAGTCCACTCTATGAACGTGGGCACAATAATCTTGGCGAATTTCTGGCGATCATCGATGCATGCCAACGTCTTGAGCGCGGCGAGTTGAAATGTGTAACCCTCTGGAGCGACTCCAAGACCGCGCTCAGTTGGTTTCGCACCGGCAAGATACGAACGACGATTGACGTGGATGGACAGTGCGATTCGGCGTTTGCAGCTGCGGTGAACGATGCTCGGAAATGGTTGGAATCGGCGAATCGTCCAAAGTGGTTTGCGATGATGACACGATGGGACACATCCGCGCGCGGCGAGAATCCCGCGGATTTCGGGCGGAAATAAGTGCAGAAACAAGCGCGGAAACAAGCGTGGAAACAAGCGCGCAATCTATTGCGCCACAGGTTGAGGCGCGGTGCCTATCAGCGGTAAAAGTTCCGATTCTGGAATCGACAAGAAAATCTCTCCAAGCTTTGGATCGAATTGCGTTCCAAGGCAGCGTTTTATTTCTGCACGGGCTTCACTGATCGACCGCGCAGGACGATAAAAGCGTGCGCTGGTCATCGCATCGAAACAATCTGCGATACACAATATCCGACCCAATTGAGAAATTTGCTCGCCCTTTAAATTGTCTGGATAGCCGCTTCCATCCCACCGCTCATGATGCTCAAACATTCCAGGCAAGAGGTCGCGCACCTGAGGGATATTATCTTTTAGAATTTTATGCCCAATTCTTGGATGCTGCTGAATCTGAGCAAACTCCTCCGGATCAAGATGCGTTGGCTTGCACAAAATCTTTTCGGGGATGCCGATCTTGCCAATGTCGTGCAGCAAACCGCCAACTTCTGCTTGCTTGATTTCCTCATCGGAGAGCTTTGCAGCCTGCGCAAGCAGCATCGCAAATTTACTCACTCGATCAGAATGGCCTCGGGTATACGGATCCTTCGCATCAATCGCTTCGATGAGAGCACGCATCAATCCGTCAAACTTCAACTTATTTTCCAAGTCAACTCTTTGCTGCATTTGACTGCGTTGAATGTTCGAGAGCGCAAGGCCCAACATACTCGCCACCGCTTTTGCAAATCCTGCCACTTCTTTTGCAGGAGATTCTGTTGCACTACCAGTTCGATTATCGAGATACAACCATCCATAAAACATGGTCCCAGCATCGACTGGAACGCAAATCGCTTGGCGAATATCAAGTGACTCCAAACTTGCGCCCAACGTCCCTGAAGACACGCCTCCTTTGAGAATATAAATCCCATTCATAGAGCGTTTCAGCAGACTGCGGCTGATTTCAAGTTCTCCTTGCGATCCTAAAATTGCACCGCGGTGCGCGACAACTTCTGGGGAACGCCAATCAGCTCCCTTGAGAAACGCCAGATTCGCAAATCCAGTGGCTACCGAAAGTGACTCGACGGCTGCAACCCCAACGCTTTCTTCATCCGTGGCCTTGTGAAGAGTTTGGCTCGCCTCCACCAATTTCACGAGCAATCCTTGAGCAAGATTTGCGGTCGATTGTGCATCCGAAAGCGCCTCATACTCTCCTTCGATCTCTGATTCGGCGGCGAGTGTCTGAGGAACCAAACCAATTGTGTTATCCGAAGAGGGACCAACAACCTGAAACTTCCAAGGTCGAATCTCGAACACATCGCGATGATTGAGTCGCACTTCTTGATGCGCAGTCAATTTCATACCATTCACAAATGTTCCTGCCGTCGAACCGCAATCACGAATGCGCCAATGCCCTTCTTGGTGCCCAATTCCAGGAGCCCAATGGATTTCGACGTGGCGCCGAGAAACTTGCTTCTGCACGAGAACATGAGTGCAGCCTTCGTCGCGTCCGATTGTGACCACTTTGGGCGACAAAAGCGCTACATTCAACTCGCTGTCATTCGAAGTGCCGATTAATCTCCAGGGCATACTGGTGATTATGGCATGAAGAGCGGGATCATGCCGATCTGCAATTATGGGGCAATATTTCCGGCTGCCCCCTTTGGATTCCAAACCAATTTGCCTGGTTTGTTCCAATCACCGCCCGCTTGCGCAGGATCTCGATTTCCTTGAAAGGATCTTGTTCCGACATCATTCAAGATATGCGCGACATGACCATCTGCAAAAACCACATGGCCTCCTTCAAAGTAGCGATTGGGAAAGGCGTGCCAATCTGACTTGCACAGATCAAGAGGCGATGAAGAATAAAAGTCTGCTCCGGACACTTCCTTTTCATTACTTCGCGATTCCATCATGAGAACTGTTGCCGCAGAATCTGTAATTTGGATCAACGAAATCACTTCTTTGCGATCACCAAGAGATGTCGCAACAGAATCATTCAGGCGGCTGTTGGGTACGTAATTGAAATAGAACGTCTCTCCAGGTTCGATTTCCCATGGCGCAAGCGAATCTAACTCCGCTCCTGGATCAACAAAAATCGATCGGGAGCCTGGCAACGGAATCGGGTCAAGTCCTGCGACTTGTTGATCGACAAGTTTGCTGTATGGCTTTTCGTTGACAAGCACAGCAAGTGCATTTGCCCAGAAAGTTTTTTCGAGCAAGTTCTCTTTCATGTTTGTGCTGGCAGATCCTGTTGTGGTCGACTTCCCCTCCCACGGCAATCGATCCTTGTTGATTGTGGCGTAGTTGATCGTCGCCGCCCCCCACTGCTTCAGATTCGATCGGCTTGCAGCTGCATTGCTAGACTTACGAGCCATTCCCATTGCAGGAAAAATTAGCCCAGCCAAAAGGACGATAATTCCTAATACAACAAGTACTTCGATCAATGTAAAAGCAAGTCGAGCACGAACGGCCATACTTGAAATCTTAACTCAATATGAACAAAAGTCCATATTTTATCGTGTTTAAAAAAAGAATTTGTAGCGTGTCCAAACAACCCCTCGCGCACAAGTTGGAATCGTGGATTATTCCTGACGAACTTGAGTTGAATAGCCCGAGATGAGTCCCTTCAGCATCGATCGGACTCGAGCAACATCATGCTGATCAATGGCTGCCTCGAGCCTTTCAAGGCTCAGTTCAAGTTCCTCCCAAGGGATGAAGTTCTCGCGTGCCTGCATGATGGCAATATGTTCAGTCGGACCACAATTGTCGCCGATCAGCAGTTCTTCGTAGAGTTTTTCTCCTGGCCGCAATCCTGTGACCTGAATTTCAATGTCTCCATTGGGATGATCTTCGCTTTTCTCTGAGTACCCCGCAAGACGAATCATAGTTCTTGCAAGATCCACGATTCTGATCGGCTCTCCCATATCGAGTACGAACACATCGCCGCCATGTCCCATAGCGCCCGCTTGAATCACCAGCGATGACGCCTCGGGAATCGTCATGAAGTATCGAGTGATGTCCATATGCGTCAAGGTCACTGGACCACCGCGGCGAATCTGATCCGTAAAATAAGGAACGACCGATCCGCTCGATCCAAGCACATTGCCAAATCGAACCATCGTGAAACGCGTTCGGCGCTTTGGGGTTGGGCGATTCTTCGAAAGAACAGAATGGAAACGTACGTCCGAATCAGCAAGCGCCTGCAAACATTTTTCTGCCAAACGCTTGCTTGCGCCCATCACACTCGTTGGCCGAACGGCTTTGTCAGTCGAAATGAGCACAAATGATGCGACACCAGTCCTGCGAGCTGCCTGCGCGCAACGCAATGTTCCAAGGACATTCACGCTCACTCCTTCGATTTCATTTGCTTCGACGATCGGGACATGTTTGTACGCAGCAGCGTGATAGATCGTGTCGATTGAATTCTCCGTCATCACTCGCTCCATTCGAACACTGTCCAAGACAGATGCGAGTACTGAAAGAATCTGCACTCCACTTGCTGGCGAAATGATCCGGCGCAATTCATTTTCGATCGTGTACAAATTGAATTCACAAATATCCAGCAGCACGAGTCGTCTTGGTCCCTGAAGCAAAACTTGACGCGCGATTTCGGAACCGATCGATCCACCAGCGCCAGTCACCAGCACGTTTGCACCGCTGATATTGCGTGAGAGAAGTTCTGTGATGGGCTCGACTGGAGGTCTTCCAAGCAGATCTTCGATCTTCATCACGCGAACAGCATCGGTCTGCGCAGTACCCTCTGCGATTTCTTTGAGCGTTGGAACCAACATCACTCGGATACCGATGGCTGTCAGTTCTTGAAAAATTTCTCGACGGCGGCGCCTTGATGATTCCGGAAGAGCGAGTAGCACAGTATCTGCCCGTAAATCACTGACAACCTTGCGCAAGTTTTCTGCAGAATAGATTGACAAACTGCGAATTTGTGTGCCCACACGCTTCGGATCGTCGTCAATGAAACCAACGATTTTCGTGCGCTGATCTTGGGTCAGCATGGAGACCAATCCTGCGCCAACATCGCCAGCTCCATAGACCAAGGTCCTCGAACACATTCGCTGCGAAGTTCTACGAATCATGTATCGAGCAACTGCGCGTGCACCGCCGATCCCCAAGACTGACAACATCCAGAAGATCAGAATTGCAGAACGCGGAAGTCCATTTGCACGATCATTCATGAATTCGACAAATGCCACGACCAGCGCGATGGCCGTGACGGCATAGCCGACTCGCATAGCAAAGCGAAGTCCGACATATCGGGTGACCTCTCGATAGAGGCCGAATCCGTAACAACACGGAAGTCCGACGGCGATCGTCAAGAGACAGAGATTCACGAGCGAACGACCGTTCAATTCTGGCCACAAAGATTCGAGGCGAATTGCAAGTGCCGCCCACATGGACAATCCAAGAACGAAGGCGTCGGCGAAGAGAGCACAGATTTGTTTACCCCGGCGTGGAAGCCGATCAATAAAAGCGATCATTTGTTTATAAAGAATACAGCAAACCTCTATTTCAACACAGAAATTATATTAATTTCTGATGACCAATAATTTCTTGAGTCAAATCCAAATTGCAACGAGAGCATTGATTCCAAATAGGCCCGCCGGGACTTGAACCCGGATGAGGTTTAGCTCTGCGGATTTTAAGTCCGCTGCGTCTGCCAATTCCGCCACGGGCCTGCGTGGTCGAATCCGATGACTCAATAGAGTATCGCCAAACCGTCACGCGAATGCAGCGCATCTATCCTTTGCAAATGTCCACCACTGATCAATCGCCACCGCTTGCAGAGTGCACGGTCATCGATCTTGGGCGAGTCTTGTCGGCCCCATTTGCAACATCGGTGCTCGCATCGCTCGGCGCACGAGTGATCAAAGTGGAAAGGCCAGGAATCGGCGACGACTCTCGCGCATTTGGACCGCATGTCAATGGAAAGAGTTTGTACTTCACAAGTGTGAACTGTGATAAAGAATCAATTGCGCTCGATTTGAAAAATGTCGATGATCGAAAAACATTTGAGGCACTACTTGATGGCGCTGATGTGTTGGTGGAAAACTTTTCGCCGCATGTGATGGAATACCTTGGATATGGATGGGAAACATTGCATGCGCGCTGGCCTCGACTGATTTATGGTGCGCTTTCTGGATTTGGAAAGACTGGACCACTTTCGCCGCTGCCTTCATACGACATTATTGCGCAAGCACTCAGCGGCATGATGAGTTTGACTGGGCATCCACATGGCCCGCCGGTACGAGTTGGCGCATCGATCGGCGATCTTGTTGCTGGGCTGTATATGGCGCTTGGCGTGACGAGTGCGATCCATAAAAGAACTCGCACTGGCGAAGGGTGTTTGATCGATGTCGCCATGCTTGATTGTCAGATTGCATTCTTGGAAGCAGCCGTCACAACATTCACGGCGACCAATGTCGTCCCTGCGGCACGCGGCACGCGCCATCCGTCGATCGCTCCATTTCAGGCATTTTTATGCGCAGATCGTTGGATTGTGATTGCCGCTGGAAATGATTCTCTTTTCACGTTGCTCTGCAGCGTGATTGGTCGTCCCGATTTGGCAATGGATCCAAATTTTTCAACAAATGCGAAACGCATTGAGATGATCGATGAACTCGATCGAGAACTGACACTCTTGTTGGCGGCTCGCAACGCGCAAGAATGGATTGATCGATTGACGGAAGTTGGAGTTCCATGCGCGGTGATTCACTCAATCGCCGAGATGGTTGCAATGCCACAAGTCATCGCGCGCGCAATGATCGTACCTGTCGATGATCCCGCACTTGGCACAACCCATGTCCCAGGCAATCCGATCAAGATGAGTTCGGTCACTCCCAGAACTTCTCGCGGTCCTGCTCCTGATCTTGATCAAAATCGCCATGGACTTCTCGGCGAAATTGCAGATCGAAAAACCAAGAAGAAGTTGTAAAATTTTGCCATGGAGCAGGATATTGAACGAGCGACGCTTTGGTTCCTGACTGCACGCGGCATGGCTGCCGCATCGCGCGATATTGCAGTCGACTTTCAACCCTCTGCGGCGGGACTCTTTGCGCAAGCAGTTCTTGGACTCTCAGAAGATGCATGCACTGAGGGCAAATCTGCAGCAAGAATTAATCGACTTTCACTGATCGATTGTCTCTCTGGAGTTGCCGCTCTGCCACCCGAAACACAAGAAAAATTTCTGACGGGCGCGCTCATGATCGCACTGCTCGATCGTCGAATGGATGCCGCCGAAGTTCGCTGGGCATCAGTTCTTGCAAGTGCAATGCGACTCTCCACTCAGCGCGTTGAAGAATGCTGCCTCGGCGCGCGCATTCTGACGGACATGCTTCACCCAGTCACGAGAACTTCGTAAAGATGGAAGAGCTCTCTGCAAACTTCGGATTTCTTGAAGCGCTTGATCGCCGACTTTCCAAACTTGGAAAGCAAGCAGAGAATTATGTCCACTCCGATCCCGATGCGTGTTTGTTCAAACTTCGGCTGATGGTCGAGATAATGGCGTCGACTCTTGCCCGAGTCACCCTCGGTAACGCGCCGCCGCAAGAACTTGGTGTGACTTTGGGCGAACTCGAGCGTCGTGGAGTTCTTCCTCGGCACGAGGCGGACAACATGCACGCCATACGCCGCGATGGAAACTCGGCAGTTCACGGAGGCATCGCTCCGACATCGACAGCCATGAGGAGATTGAAAGATGCACACTCGTTGAGCTTTTGGTATTGCCAATTCATGACGCATTCTCAAGGCCAGGAGCGACCTGATTTTCAGGTGCCAAAGCGCCCTTTTGCCGAGTTTGGTGTTGACTCGCAAGTCGCTGCTGCAGAGACACTTGAGGATCAAATAGAGCAACGCCGACGACGGACTCGCGAAGCGCTTTTATTGTTTGCCAACGCTGAAGAACGAGCAGTCATGACACAACGATACCGAGACGAATTGGATGGGCTCGACGCCGTCGCTGCGACAGCTGGCGAATTGTCTATCGATGCCGAGACGATGGCGTTGATCATGGCCCTCGAACTTGAACAGTTGCTCGAGCATCCGGCTTTCGGGCAAGTCAGTCGCAACGCGCGCCGAGAAGCAGAGCTGCAACTGAACGCAGTCAAGCGCCGGCTTGATGAACAAGAGTTGACCTTCCGCGACGCACGCGAACGATTGACCAACGAAATTTTTTAGTTCCGACGGTCATTCGCCCGAAGATTTTGTACATTCACCCCTAATAAAGGAGGATCGACCATGGACGGCGACCTATCAGTGGACTATCTCGGCGACGGTTACTACGCACTTTTTCGAGACAACGGTGATCGGAGAATCATCGAATGTGTTGCGCCGAGAGTCACAGATATTTTTCGAAGTGTTGCGCGCCGCTTCGGACACGATCATCCCGTCGAGATGTCGTACACCGCGCATTTGATCTTCAAGCTCGAAGCTGGAATTGATTTCGCCACTGAACTGGGTGATGAACTGGGCGATGAACTGGGTGATCAATTGGGCGATCCAGCTGAAGCGGATGTTGAGGGCGATGACTTTGGAATGTTTGATTCAAAAGAGTATTGATGCGCCCGCAGACGCCTGCAAATCTCTAGTCAAATTCGATTATTTGCGATTGCCACCAAACATCATCGCAATGCGGAAGACCAACTTCAACGCTTCAAGATAAACCCAAGCAAGCGTGACAACCAATCCGAAGGTCAGATACCACTCCGCCGATGAAGGCGCACCTGCAGAAACTGCGTCTTGAACTTGGCGAAAATCGATAATCAACCAAAGTGCGGCGACGATAAGCACCACAACATTGATTCCAAGACCGATCAATGCTCCATTGCCGCTTCCAGTTGCAGATCCCAGCGAGAGCCACGAAAGATTTGCGCCAAAGAGGCTCATGACCATTGAAATCAGGAACATAAAAAAGATTCCCATGGTGACAACAGAAAGCACAGACTGAAACATTGCTCCGCCCTTGAGAATGCCGAATCGGAAAAGCGTCAACATAGCCAGCATCAATCCAACCACGATGACGAATGCTTGAAGTGCGATTCCACCTGGAACCGAAATTTTATTCGCAGTCAGGATTCCTTCGAGCAGCATTCCAAGTGCGCCGAGCATGAAGCCTTGCGAAACTGAATAGAGCACAGTGATCGATGCTGCCATTCGAGGCGAGCGGCGAACAAGAAAAATTGCGGCGATCGAGACAATCATGGACACGATGAATGCGATCCACATCGCCGCCGGAAAATTCTTGGTGACAGGCACGGCGATCGCGCCAGAAAGTGCGGCGAGGAGCACGCATCCTGCGGTTTTGTTGATGATCCCAGAAACAGTGCATGTCCCTGCGGACTTTGCGGATTGACTGATCGCGCCTGAAAGAATGCTGTCTGCGAGAATTGGGTTTGTAGAGACGAGTGACATATTTTTGAATCCTTTGGGTGGGTGCTAGCTTTTACTTGTGCTGAGTCTGGGCTTTCTGCATTGATCGCTGAATTTGCTCGATCACGGTCCGTTGGTGAGCCAATCGAAATGTGAAGTCGAATGATACGCCGATATATGTTCGCTGAGAACTATCAAGATGGGTGTGAACGACCTTGCCTGTGACGGCGATCGGCACTGGATGATCTCGACCAAGAGGAATTTCAATCCAGAAAATCCTGTGCCGGCCCAGAACAGCTGCATCTTGTGGATCGACTCTCAGGCCCACGCCTCCGCCACCAACATTCATCAATGTTGCAGTGAACTTCGGTCCCACTGATGGCATCGGTGCGGCAACGTTTGATGGCGACTTCGATTCGAGGAAGGCTCGGAAGGCTTCTTCATTCGCCGTCTCAGCACCCACGATCGTTCTGGGATCAAGAAGCGGCCACATACTCACGCTTGGTAAGTGTAATTCGGCAGCTTCGAATCGCACAAATCGTCGCAAGCATCGTTCGACATTGTCTGGCAATTGAAGTCGCATGCATACACCACGAGAGCCCGCGGGCCGTTCATCCGAAATCTTTTGAGATCGGAACTTCCAGCGATTCTGCCCAATCGTGATTGCACCTACGAGAGCGATTCCATCTTCGATTCGAAATGTTTCGCCAAGTGCAACCGGCGCTTCAACCAACACGGATTCTTCTTCGAGAGAAACAATCTTTAAACGCCAAACCAGATCGGACGATCCCGCAACTTCCTGCGGATCAATAAGTGGATGTGAATCAATCGAAGAGGCGTCGGCAGTTCCCATTCGTGCAACAGAAATTTCCAGCGTCCCCCCTCGCTCAAAGACCTGCTGCATGCTTCGCTTCCATTCTGATGTTCGTGATCTTGATGCTGGCATTCATGAGATTGTACTCCATGAGGCAAAATGAAGAACAATTGAATGCGAGGGAAGTCGGGGGTCTGAGGAATTGGCTCGAGCGAACTTTCCAACGCTTTGGACCAATCCGCAAGCCGATTGACGTGCTGAAATTTAACGCGCAACAATCAATGCCTGCCGCATCCGACCAACCAGTGCATGGTCTTCCGCCCGTCGTCGTGGATCGGGTCGTTCGCCGCCAAAACGAATGGCGTAAAATCTTTTGACGATTTCTATAAAAATATCTCCTCCAATGGGATGCTGAACGCGCACCAATTCTGCGAAGGAACTTGGCAACAAATTGAGTGGGCGTCGAATGCCTCTTCGTTCCAAGATGTCAAGCGCATCAACATAAAACGCACAATCTCGTAGAGCCACCTTCGTTCGAATTCGACCTCGACGCGTCAACCCAAGCGCACGCTGAGTCCGTTGCCACTTTCGATACGCGATCCACATCGCTGCACAAGAGAGGGTGAGTGTCAGTGCAACTGAGCCAAACCAGATAGACGATGTTGAAATCCAACGAGAAGACTCTCCCGCACTCCGAGCAGTCCTTTGGATCATCGCCCAAAATGATTGGATGGTTTTGTGAAACCAGTCATTGGTCTGTTGGACAAGAGCATTTTGTGAACGAGCATCGAATTGTGCAATTTCATCTCGCCAGAGAGAGTTGATTGGTGCGAAAATAAACCGCATGACAACTGCCCAAGATTCATCTTCTTGCGGCGGCGTGTTCATTTCACTGGCTGGTGTCGGATCCATCTTCGTCCACTGATATTCCCCAGTCCGAATCTCCACCCATGCATGACCATCGGATTCACGGACGATGTAACGCTGAGAAGACTTATCAAATTCACTTGCGAGATATCCAACAACGATTCTGGCATCAACACCCACAGATTGGCACAGTGCGCAGAGTGCACTGGCAAAGTATTCGCAATGTCCAAAGCGATATTCGTTGAGGAACAAATCAATTGGGTCGCGGTCACCAATACGCACAAATGATCGAAGGTCCAAGGTGTATCGAAAACGGTCACTTTTCAGTTCACTCTCAAAAATCTTTGCAATACGAATATTCCGTTTCCATCTTGTGGCAGGATCAACCTGAGCACGCGTGGAATCCATATCCATTCCAGACAATATTTTAAGTGCTGCGTCTTCGATGGCGGGAACTGGAAAAGTCGCAAGAGGAGAATCTCGCATCGATTCTCCTTGTAATGAAGCCAGTGTTGATTCCGACGCAAATGGTTGAACGCGAATTTCGTATCCAGAAAGACTTCCGAGAGATTCATGATCAGGGCTGCGAATTTCCATAGTGCTGGGAACAAGTACATACACCTGCGTTTCCGAACCACTGATACTGATCGGCACCCAAGGACTCAAGAGCACGTCTGAAGACAATCCGTGAGGTTCGACACGCAAAGTGAATGTATTCATGCGTTCATCGTTCGGCTCATTTGCGAAAGATTTATATTGTCCGCCTTCAGAGATCACGAAACGCTTCATGGAGGTCGTGCGAACAAACCACGCTGATACTGCAGGATTATATTTCTCAAGGATTGATCCCCGTAGCCAAAGCATTTCTTGAATTGGTGGATGCTTCCCATCGGGACCAAGCCACTCAACGGTGAAAAGTTCTATTTCGGATGGCGACAAGCGCTGCGGTGACATGAGAGAAATTTGATCTGAGAATTCGAATTGATTCCTTCCGGTAATGCCAAAAAGTCCATTTTTTGGCTGTGAATTTCGAGGGAGACAAATAAATATAACGAGAGTCAGTCCTGTCACAAGAAAGAGTGCAACGCCAACAATTTCAAGTAAACCTCGCTTCATCATCTTGCGTTGAACTGCAGATTCTCTTCGAAGAATCCCACCCCCAGCAACACCCAAAGGGAATTGATCTGAAACGCTCGCAGCCAATCGAAAACGTATCACGCAATTCACTGCCATCAGTGTTGCGCACAAGACCAATATTCCAACAATCAAATCGCTGCATTGCAATGCGGCGATGACAAGAAGTATTGACGACATCATCAGAATCTGGCGCTCATCACTCACCGATCGTCGGGAGTACATTCGCACCACAAGTCCAAACAAAAGAAGAATGCCGATGGTCGATGGAATTTGAAACTGTTGGGGGTTGGGATAGACACGAAAGAAGGCCGTTACGAAGGAGATCAAGAGCAGCAAGAAGACCGCCCAACTCGGCAGCATTCGTTTCCGCCATCGGTCAGTAAAAAGCCAACTTGCAAGCGAAAGCGAAGTTCCTGCGATGAGGAGCGCGATACTTCGTTCACTGATGGCGAATGCTGAGATCGACAAAATTGCGAAAGCACAATGATGCCTCCGTACACTTTGCCAATCAATCATTGGTGGTTACTCCACAAAATGAAGCAATTTTCGACGCAGATATTGAAATTGAGTCTCCTCGCATACTGCGATTACTTGCAATCCCAGGATGAATAATGAGAACCACACTTTGACGAAGATCATGCTGCACACTTTCACACGACCGCGGGATGCTGAGGTCAATTGCGGCAAGTGCATCGAGAATCTGCAATTGATGTCGGCCACCACGACGCATTGGCAAATGAGGCGCCGCGCAACCGACTACCTCGAGCGAGATCTCCCATCCAGCTTGCTCTGCATGAAGAAGCAAGCTCGCCGTCATGGCAATTGCTTCTTCCTCTTGTTCGATTGTGTGTGGCATTTCTGCAACTCGCAAATCTAAAGCAACCGCCAGTCGTAGTGGCAGAAGTGCAGATCGGTCGACAACAACCAAATCGGGAAGCGAAGCACTCCTCCGCCACGCGACACTTCGCAGGGAATCGCCAACTCGATATTCACGTAGTCCATGAAATTCCTCACCTGCGCCACGTGCAGAATGAGCGCGGCGACCCTCGCCGCTCCGAATTGAAAGAAGACGACTCAGAGCACTTGAATGCAATTGGGAGATCTTGGGATGAATCAAAATTTCGACATCATCTGAAAACTGGACTGATTTCAAGATCAAGCCGAAAGGAAAACCACTGTAACAACGATAGTTTTTCAATATCAAGAGTCCGCGATTTTCAGGCAAAAACTCCGCTTCAACGCTGATCATTTCCCCGCGAGGGCAATACGTCAGATGAGCGGGTCGCCATTTTCCATCGATCATTTCTTTGATTTGTATATCGAAGAGTGGCCAGAAAATTGAGTGACAAGAGACTTCATATCGGATGCTCAACTGCTCTCCAACACGGCCATGCCTGGGAGCAATTCTTACTGCACGCACCGCCATCATCATCCCGCCAGAAATAATTCCAGAAACGATGATCCATGCAAGCATCGATGAGAAAACCCAGACCAAAAGATTTGCCTGTCTTTGCGATGCTGCGATACCAATCAAAACAGTCAAGACAACAAAGATCAAGCCGGGCCAGTGCAGGTGATAGCGCCGTCGAATGTGCATCAACTGCACCGTGCGATCAACGTCACCACGCTCAGCACGAGAATAATCACTGCGGCGATTCGTCCGCCGCCGACCATGAATCGACCGAAGATATTCAAAGCCCCCGACTTTCCAAGTTGCTTGGCGCCTTCATCCTCTTCGCCAACATCCACTGAATCCCAGTCGACACTGTCGGCAAGAAATTTGTTCGAACGCAGAGCGGCCTTCGCACGCTCCAAGTCTTCTGCTCGAACTTGCACAGGAATGCCGCCGAGCATTCGATTGCCCGTTCCATCGAGACCAAAGGCTTGAATTGCAGCGCTAAAAACAGCAACATCAATTTCTCGGTCGCGCAGAATTGCTGCGATGGTTTGCGCTTCAAAGTCGCTTGTCGCCAGATGGACCGTGACCAATCTTGTGTTTTCTTGTGAGGAATTCAAGGCTGGACCTTTGGTTGCGATGAATCTCCATCCACTTCTCGCACACGATCGACGGCAATAAGCAACGCATCAACATCATCAGGGTCATAAATCTGGCCGCCGATTTCCACACGCCAATCAGTCACTGCTGATGTCTCGATCGTCAAGTGAGTCCCGGGACCAAGATCTGGACGCGTGATCGGACGATCAATCACTGTGAGCGTCAACGACTCGTGATCGATTCGCTCCACCGCAAACCACGACTGCTCAATGCGTGGCTCGCCTGAACTAGGGACAGGTGTCTGCACTGTAAATCCAGAGCGTGCAATTTTCTGCCACTCTGGGTTACCGGTTCGAGTCAAGCTTGCGAATGCGGTTGCGAATAATCCCCAAGTTGATCGTGCGCGCCGTTCCGTGGATCGAACGCTGTGCTGTGTCATATAGAGAACTGCGCTGCCAGCTGCAATGCTCTGGACAACTTCTCGAGGCCAAACCCAAAGTGGACGAAAGCGTCCGACCGGTTGAAGAGCGCAAATCACAGCACGAACAAGCGCGAATTCGCTCAAGCCATGCGCACGAGCTTGCACTCGCCAAGGCTCTGATCCCGCTGATGCTTCGCCGATAAATTCCGAAACCTGCTCAACAGGTTGCAGCACGACCGACAACTCATCGCCAACTTCGATTGACTCACCAGGATCTGGCATATCGTTTTCCAACAATAATCCAGCCAATGTATGCAGCAGAACTGCGGCAGATTCTGCAAGTTCGCTGGGGACTTCAGCAATTTCAAGTTCCGGAATGCCGCAACGAGCAAGTCCGTGAGTTCCAAGCAAAACTAAATTGGAATCGCCATCGGGAAGCGCCTCGTATCGCCCAAGTCGCCACAGCAACCGTTCGATTGGACCTGAATCCTCTGCCAGAAAATCTCGGTCGATTCTTTGGCGTGGATAGACCTCTCCAGTAATGACATCCAGAATTGCGACGATATCGGGCAGTGCGCCGCCGAGCATTCCGACACTCATAAAATATTCTTCGGCGGGTTCCTCAACAGAGAGAATCGTCTGCATTCGAATCACCCATGGACACCGAGATGCCTCTTCGCCAATTTGACTTCGGTCGCGATCAGATAATTCTCGTGCGGGTTCGCACCAAATCACGAAACCAGATTCAATTCCAGGAATATGCACACCGAAAGCCCAAACTGCATCGTCGTCGGTCTCGATAGGTTCAATCGGAGCCTTCGAACCGACCCACGCAGTAACAGCCGTCGAGAATTCCGCAGCGGTCAATGCTTCTGCATGCGGCCAGAATGCGACAAAACCGCTCTCTTGCGGTTCGACATCCCAGCCACCAACCGAATCTGTATCGGAATCTTCTTCAGCCATCGGCACTACGCTAGTGTCAAGAGTACGCAAATCCAATGAGCCAAACAAATAGACCAACCATCTTTTCGACTGCCCTCTTCTCCCCTGCTCCGCATTACTGGCGTGGAATCAATCCGGCTTCTGCGGGGGCAACAAATGGCTCATTTATAGGCAGATTGATCGGATGGACTTTGCTGCTGACGCTCTTCATCTGGTTTGGAGGACTTGTCCATCTCGATGCAGAGGGCGTTCGCCTTTCTTGGTCCGAGATTTCTTCCACGCGCATCGGCGCTGTCGGTGAGCATGTCATTGCGACTTTCAGCGAAAAGGAATTCAGCATCGGACCTTATACAAGTGAACCACTGACCGTTGCAAGGTGCATCGCTTCCGTTCTTACGGTTGCAGGATCGATCTTCTTGATGCGCTTCTTGATCTTGCCAATGACATGGGATCGCAAAGCAGATCTGCGGGTGAACAACCTTCGGCGTGCTGCGGCAAATTTGTTGTGTGGGCAAATTATGGCAGCACAAGTGCTTTGGTGGATCGCAATCGCAACGCTTCTCTTTCTTGCTGCAATGATTGCACCCGCTTCGATGCTGACTCTTGCGCGCATCTTTGGCAGAGGACTGATTGGCGTGATCGTGCTACTTGGCCCAGCATCCTTGATGATTCCCCACTTTGACCCAATGGCATCGTTGACTGATCAAGGTGCGATTATCCACAGTTCATGGGTCGCCGCGCTTGTGCAATTTCTTGTTGGCGCTGCTTTGCTTGTGATGATCTACTTTGCAGGCGCGGCGTTCATCAGCTGAAACGACAGCAGATAAAACCAAAGCAGTAAAACTAGAACAGTAAATTCACCATTCGCTTCGGCACGACGATGACCTTCTTTGGCGTACGCCCTTCCAACAGTTCGCGCACTTTGGCGTCTGCGAGAACTAAAGATTCAATTTCCGCGGCATCCGCGCCGCTTGGAACCCCAACTCTCGCTCGGACTTTTCCCTGAATTTGCACTGGCAATTCAATCATGTCATCAACCAATTGCTTCTCGTCCACGATCGGCCACGAAGCGTTGCTCACACTGGTCGATTCTCCGAGTCGATGCCAAAGTTCTTCTGCAATATGGGGTGCAAATGGAGAAAGCGCGCAGAGGAATCTTCGCATTTGATCCGCAGTAAGCCCGCCATCAGATGGATCTTTCATCTGCGTCGGACGCGTCGCAAGATTGACCAATTCAATCAACGCTGCAATCGCAGTGTTCATCGCCAATCGCTCGATGTCGTGAGCAACCTTTTGAATCGTTCGGTGTAATTGCCGCTCAATATCTGGATTCGCTTCTCGTGCAAACATCACAGTGCCTGTGCGTTCATCGATTGCGAGTCTCCATACACGCTGAAGAAATCGAAAGACTCCAGCAATATCACGAGTATTCCACGGCTTCGAATCGGCGAGAGGACCCATGTACATCTCGTACAGTCGAAGTGTGTCTGCGCCATATTCTTCGACAACCTCATCCGGCGTGACAACATTCTTCAGACTCTTGGACATCTTTGCGATCACACGCGTGACAGGTTCGTTCGTAGCGATCTCACGCCACGAACCAGAATCTTCCCGTACTCCATCCGTTGCGATCAATGATCCATCGGAGCGTTCAAATGCAAAGCTGGTGATCATTCCCTGATGGAAAAGTTTTGCAAAGGGTTCTGGAGTACCAACTTCTCCAAGATCAAAAAGCATCTTGTGCCAGAAGCGTGAATAAAGCAGATGCAAAACCGCATGCTCGGCACCGCCGATATACAAATCAACGCCGCGGTCGCCCATCCAATATCGTTCTGCATCTTTGCCTACAAATCGCGTGGAATTCTTCGGGTCGCAGTAGCGCAGGTAATACCAACATGACCCCGCCCATCCTGGCATTGTGTTGGTTTCTCGGCGAACAGGCGTTGACGGCGCGAGCAGCGTTGGGTCGACCCCTGCTTCACCAGCAGTTGTGTGAACCCACTCCTTCGCTTTTCCAAGTGGCGGCACTGGATGATCACTCTGCACTGGTTCATAATCCGTCAACGATGGAAGCTGCACGGGCAGAGCAGATTCCGAAATTGGAAAGTGCATCCCTCGATCATCAAACACAATCGGAAATGGTTCGCCCCAATATCTCTGCCGGCTGAAGAGCCAATCTCGCAGACGGAAATTGATTCGGCGAGATCCCCTCCCGCATGACGCCAACCAATCAATCATCTTGGACGTCGCATCACTTGTCGAGAGTCCGTCAATCGACACGTCGTCATTGTGAGAATTGCATGCGATGCCAGCTTCTGACGTTGCCAGTTCGCCGGTCCATGGACTTCCATCGACCGCGGCGACAACACAGCGAATGGGAAGATCGAAACGTTTGGCAAATGCGAAGTCGCGCTCATCATGCGCCGGAACTGCCATGATTGCGCCCGTGCCATAAGCCATCAGCACATAGTCCGCTGTCCAAATTGGTATGAGTTCTCCTGTTGCAGGATTCCTTGCGGAAACTCCTAGAGAAATCCCTGTTTTCTCACGACTTTCGGCTTGGCGATCGATGTCTGAACGATTGCGAGACCACTGCACATATTCGACAATCGCTTGTTGATTCTTTGGCGAAAGTCCGCGCACCCATTCAACCAACGGATGCTCTGGCGCAACAACCATATATGTCGCACCAAAGAGTGTGTCTGGTCGAGTTGTAAAAACTGTGAGATCGCCAAATCCTTCGACGGCGAATCGAACTTCCGCGCCTTCGCTGCGACCAATCCATGCAGCCTGCATCATGCGCGTGGACTCGGGCCATTCGACAAGATCAAGATCGTCCAGAAGTCTCTGCGCGTACGCCGTAATTCGAAACATCCATTGTCGAAGCGGCATACGAAAGACTGGATGACCTCCACGATCACTGCGACCATCAATGATTTCTTCGTTGGCAAGCACGGTGCCAAGCGCGGGACACCAATTGACTGTTTGCACACCGAGATATGCCAAGCGATGCGTATCCAAATGCGCTTGCCGTTGTAATGGCGTGCATGCCGACCACTTTTTCTCGATCTGTTGCGCCACCAAAGCAGTGCCATCGCCACCATCGCCCATCACCGAAATGACGCGATCTTCTTTTTCAAACTTCAACTCGAGTTCCGCAATTGGCCGAGCCTTTGCGCTCGAAGTGTCGTAATAGGATCGATATGCCCGCAGCCAAATTGATTGCGTCCACCGATAATAATCCGGATCGATCGTGCCAAATTCGCGCGACCAGTCATATCGAAATCCCAACCGCTGAAGTTGTCGCCGAAAATTATCGATCGCTGTACGCGTTGTGATCGCTGGATGCACTCCAGTCTGAACTGCATATTGTTCCGCAGGCAAACCAAACGCATCCCATCCCATTGGATGCAACACATTAAACCCACGCATCAATTTGTATCGCGTCAGAATGTCCGTTGCGGTGTATCCCTCGGGATGTCCGACATGCAGACCCGCCCCTGATGGATATGGAAACATATCCAAGATGTAATACTTCGGACGCGTCGCATCAAATCCAGCATCGCCAGGATTTGGCGCACGAAATGCATCATCGGCGGACCACTGCGTTTGCCAGTGCGTTTCGATTTTGCCTGCGCACTGCGCGTCGTATCGATGAGGTGTTTCGGAATCAAGCATTGGAAACTCCGAAGGATAGCCACGGTTCTTTGACGTTGTCGGGATCACGCTTCGCGAAATCTCTTTGGCAAGTTTCTTCGGGCGCGTTTATGCGGACTGCGGACGACGACTTTGAAATTGCGACTGCTCGCTGACATACTTCATCGCATCGCCAACAACATAGAAACTGCCGGTGACACAGACCAAGTCATCTTGACTTGTTGCTCGAAGCGCCAACTGAATGGCTTCGCCAACAGTCCGAGCAACTTGACTCATCTTGCCGCTTCGTTCTTGAAAGAGTTTTTGCAACTCATATGGATCCGCTGCGCGAGGATTGCTTGATGCCTTCGTGAAGATCACTTTGTCAGCTCCAAGATTCAGTCGATCAAGCATCTCGCCAACATCTTTGTCTTGGCAGCAACCAAAGACGCACACCATGCTGTCATACGGCACATGAGCGCCGACGCATCGCATGAGCGCATTGAGACTGGAAGGATTGTGCGCGCCATCGACCAAGACTCGCGGCCGATCGCTGATGAGATCCATGCGACCCATGACCTTTGTCTTTGCCAAACCGCCAGTGACAAGATGCTCTGGGCAATCAAAGCCCGCAGCGCGAACGCATTCGACTGCGGCGAGAGCGAGCCCACAATTTGTCGCTTGATGTTCGCCAGGAAGAGGCACTGGCAAATGTTCGATGCGAGATTGCTTGGTGTAATAGCAGACTCGCGTATGTGGGCCAAGTTCTGGCGACGTGCAGAATCGGCTGGAAAATTCAATATCTTTATTGACGATCTTCAGTTCCGCGCCAACTTTTTCCGCAACTTCGATAAATGTTTTATTAACTTCGGGTTGCGCATCAAAGACGATTGCGGGAACGCCGCGCTTGAAAATACCAGCCTTTTCACGAGCAATCTTGGGAAGTGTGTCACCAAGAATGCGCGTGTGATCGAAATCAATTGTGGTCACGACTGTGACAAGTGGAGTCAGCACATTCGTCGAATCCAATCGGCCGCCGAGTCCAACTTCAACTACGGCAATATCGACGGCTTCATCTGCGAAGTGCTTGAATGCCATCGCAGTCATCGCTTCGAAGAATGTTGGTTCGACCTTTGCCTTCGCCGCTGCTGCTTGCACTTTCTTCGCCATCTCGACCATCGCAGGCTTGGTGATCATTCGGTTATTGATGGCAATACGCTCGCGCATATCGACGAAATGTGGACTTGTATAAAGCCCAACCGTATAGTCGCACTCTTCAAGCATGTGAGCGATCATTGCGCAAGTCGAACCTTTTCCAACAGTTCCTGCAACATGCACCGTCTTGATCTGCTCATGAGGATTTCCCATCGCCGCAAGTAACGCGCGCATGCGATCCAATCGGAATGTTCCATCGTCGTACTTCACGACGCGCATGCGTTCGATGTCGGGACGTTCTGAAAGCCACTTCAGCGCAGCCTGATATCCGTTGATGTCGATCTTTGCAGGACGAACCGCAGGAGTCTCGACCGCAATAGTCTGCGGCTTCGTCGGAGTCTTGGTTGGCGCAATCGTTGGCGCCTTAGCCACAATTTTGGCCGGAGCTTTGGCGACAACCTTCGATGGGGATTTTGCCGCGACTTTCGCAGCCACGTTTACTCCAGTCTTTGCTCCAATTTTTCCAGAACTCGCTCCCGACTTGCCTCCTTGGTTCTTGATTGCCTTCGCGGCAACCTTTGAAGTGGTCGAAACGACCTTCGTTGGAGATAGAGAACGAGACCCTGTCCGACCGAGTGGCTTGCTATTCATAGGACTTTGAGTGTAGTCCTCTACGCCATGGAATCCAAACACATCAAAGATGCGTTGCAACACGAGGCTTGGCGGACCCTTCGCATCATGAGCGAATTCGTTGATGCCACCGACACAATGGTCCGAGTTGGCCCTGCAGTCGCTGTTTTTGGCTCTGCTCGCACTCGACCCGAGAAACATGAGTTCATTCAAGCAGTCGAATGCGGACGCATGTTGGTCGAAAGAGGATTTGCGGTCATCACTGGTGGCGGACCTGGAATTATGGAAGCTGCGAACAAAGGTGCGCTCGAAGCGAATGGTGTTTCGGTCGGTTTGAATATTTCTTTGCCCTTCGAACAGAAACCGAATCCATACCAAAGTATTGAATTAACTTTTCGATACTTCTTCGTTCGTAAAGTGATGTTCGTGAAGCATGCGCGCGGCTTCATCATTTTCCCTGGTGGCTTTGGAACGATGGATGAACTCTTTGAATCGCTCACGCTGATTCAGACGCTGAAGATCGTGCCCTTCCCTGTTGTGCTGATCGGGAAGAAATTTTGGCAGCCGCTACTTGACTGGATGCGCACGACTCTCGCTGAAGAACATGGCACGATTTCAGCGGAAGATTTCGAACTTTTCCGTGTGACAGATGATGTGTGCGAAGCGGTCGATATCGTGCACGATGTCCATGCAGGACGAAGAGCGTGGGCTCCAAAGCTTCCGCGCTTCGCTTCGGATCCGCCAGTCTCTCAAGAAGAAGGTATTCGTTCGGGTGTTCATCCCAGACGACATCTGCAAGGCGATGCAGCAATGGGCATCGACAACATCGAGTAGAAATTTTTGCGCGAAATAATTTGAGCGATACGCGGGCTTTGCTTTATCGCCATTCGTGCCTTGGATAGCGACGGCGAAGTTCATTTCGAATCTCCGGATACAAAACACGCCAAAATCCTGCAAGATCGGCGGTTGTTTGTAGTGGACGGCGATTCGGCCCAAGAATTTCCAGACGAACTGCAACGCGACCACCAGCAACGCTTGGTGTTTGATCGAGACCATAAAAATCTTGAATCTTTGCGCTGCCTCGCGGAGGTTGTCCGTTTTCGTAAATCAATTTCATCTTGGAACCACTCGGCAGACGAATATCCGCCGGAGCCATTTGTTGAACAAATGTTTGATCTTCATACGACAATGCACTGAGCACTGTCGCAAGACAACTGCGACCACGAACTTGACTCCAACGTGATGCGCCTGCTGCGATCTCTGCGAACAAGATACGCAGGTCGTCATCCGCATAGGTCAACAATTCACGCTGCGGAAATGTTTCTGCGACCCATCTCGTTCGTGCAATCCACGGAGCAATTTGCTCTTCCCACTCATCTGGTCGCAGTCCATCTCCCATCATTCGCACTGCAATGATCTCGGATGCAACCGCCAAGTTTCGAGAGGGGCGAACTGTTCGCTCGATGACCGTGTCATCAAAGAGTTGCTCTTCGATTTCTTCGACAGATTGCGATGACGCCTCCCAACGCTCTTCGACACGATTGGAAAAACGATGCGGGAGCGTTGATTCAAGCCAGGCTCTTTCGAGTGCAACCGTCATCGAGAGCGTGGTCTCTGCGGTATCGCCGCCGCCACTTTGGCGAACTTCGAAAGCCAACAGCGGACCCGCACCCTCGTGCAAACTTCGCTTGTCGATGGAGACCTTGCGTCGCTGAGCCATCGCGGCATGCGGTCGATGTCGATCAAGGCGCCATGCAATTCGATCTGGAAAACCAAGCATAAATGATTCGGCAATCGCTTCGTCGGAAGAATTTCCAGCCTGCGCTCCAGCCTGCGCGCCACGCGATCCTTGCGCCAAATCTCCTGCAGCACGAAGCGCGGCAGAAGAAAGATGGTCCGCGGCACGACCGACTTCGCGTGCGGCATCTGAATCAATCGACATTCGATTTGCTTTGCCACCACGCCACGCAAGAAACAATCGTTCGCGTGCGATCACGTCACTTGGTCGATCATCGGTCTCGAGGTGTCGACGCATCGACTCCGAATTCTCTCGATCGAATGGATCGCGCTCGGATAAGAACGCCGCCCAAAGTCCTGCGCGCTGGGCACATCCTCTGCGCGCTCCTTCCAAGAGTGCGCGCGCCAATCGTGGATGCGCGGGGATCTGCGCCATCGCTCGGCCGTCGGGAGTCAGTCGTCCCTGTGAATCCATTGCGCCGCATCCCACAAGAACCCGCAGTGCGCGATCGAGAGCCGCCGAATCTGGCAAATCGATCCACGGAAATTTCAGTGGATCACTTTCACCAACAACCGAAAGTCCCAGCAGTGCTTCTGAAAGATCGATGCGATGAACTTCGGGCGCATCAAATTCGGCTCGACGATTGTGCGTGGCTTCGCTCCAGAGTCGCAAGCAAACTCCAGGTGCAGTCCGACCCGCGCGTCCTGCGCGCTGACGAGCGCTTGCTTGACTGATGGGTTCGAGTTTCAATGCGTTCAGGTCGCGCAGTGGGTCGAATCGATGAACGCGTGCCAATCCACTGTCTACGACAAAGCGAACTCCGGGGATTGTCAGGCTTGTTTCAGCGACATTTGTGGCAACCACGATCTTGCGACGATCAGATGGATTGAGCGCACGATCTTGTTCTTCCGGCGATTGACCTCCATGAAGTGCCATGACATCGAACGCTCCCGAGGGCAATCTTGATCTCAGCGCTTCGATCATGCGCTGAATTTCATTTCTGCCAGGCATGAACACCAATCCATCGCCCTGCAGATTTCCAGCCGCATCAACGACCGCTGTGACTGCGCGATCAATCACATCTTCGTTAGCTCGAACATCACCGAGGAATCGAATATCAACTGGATGCATTCGCCCTGGTACCAAGAGCGGATCAACGCCGAAGACCTCTCCAAGCCGAGCTGCATCGAGCGTTGCACTCATGATCGCAACGCGCAAATCAGGTCTGCGCTGTGATTGCAATCGACGCACCATGCCAGCAGCAAGGTCCGTAGAAATTCCACGCTCATGAAATTCGTCAAGCACGACCACGGAGATGCCTTTGAGATCTTGTGTCCCTTGCGCCAAGCGAACGAAGAGACCGTCGGTCATAAAAAGTATTTTTGTCTCTGCACTTTCGACTCGTTCGTATCGAGTGCGGTATCCCACAAGACCACCTTCTCGAACTCCCATTTCGAATGCAACTCGTCGTGCGACGGCGCGTGCCGCCAAGCGACGAGGCTGCAACACGACAATTCGGCCTTCGCCGGCGACGCCAGATTTCAGCAAAATTTGCGGGACTTGTGTGGTTTTTCCGGAACCCGTCTCGGCAACGAGTACGAGTTTTCGATCGCTCGTTATTCTCCCAACGATCTCTTGCGCGAATGCGTTGATCGGCAACGAATCTGTTCGTGCGAGCCGTGGCTCAGAATGCATTGGAGTAACGCTTGCGAACGTCTTGGAGAAAACGAGAAATCTGACCTTGCTGCTTTGGACTTGCGGTCACTTCGACTTCTTTCTGCCAAAGACTCATGAATCCCAGCGCTCCGTCCTCGGTGAGAGATGGGACCTCTCTCTCTTTCATACGCTCTTCTCCACGATCGGACTGAGATTTGATCTTGTCAATCCGCTCCTTATCAGTCTGCTCGCTTTCCTTACCAGTTGTGATCTTCTCGCCCATCTTTGTCCAATTGACAATCCAATCATCGATGTACTTTCCTTGATCACTTGGCGCAACATCGAAATATCCAGAGGCGCCTTGGACAAGAATATCTCGAGCCAATATGCGCACATTTTGAGTCATCTGTTTGCGCGCTGGGCCTGTCACACCTGCAAAGAATCCAGCCATCGCAGCACTGTCCGATGATTCCATTCCTCGAAATCGATTGCTGAGTTCCAAAAGGAAATTCATGCGTTTTTCAAGAGATAATTCGTTGAAATCATCCAATGCCAGATAACCCAGAACATCATCCACAGGCGTATCGAAAATCGACGGTGGGGGCCGCCAACGAACAGAAACCCACCACCACACTCCACACGAAACAATCAGCAACATCGCAAGAATCACCGCTGCTCGGAACAATTCTTTCCCGCGATTTCGCAGTGTGTATTTCAGTTCGTGAAAGTCGATGAATGCCATGTTTCCTTTGGGACTTCAGTTTTCAATCAACCGAGGTTTCGTATTCCACTTTCGTTGCTTTTGCCGATCCATCCAAATAGACACCGTTTCGAGGCACGCGCGTTCCAGGATGCCGATCAGCGCTATCCAACAATATCGGAAAGAGTCCTTTGCTGTCATTCTCAAAAAGTTTTACCACCAACTTTGATTCTGTTTGCAGGCGAGCAGTTTCGCGTTGGCGCTCACTTGCGGTCAAAGGAAGTTTGAGTAAGACTTGAAGAACTTCCAATTGTATTTGTGGCGAAAAACGAATCAATCCTGGAAGATATGTATAGCTCGTCCCAGTCTCAGTGGACTCGATGTCATCATCCGCTGGGCACAACCACGTTCGACTGTCCGCAGGCTGAAACTTCGAGAGGAGATTTGGCAGTCCCCCTTCAATTCCCTGAGGAGTCACCACTGGCAGAAATTCGCACATCGGCAAGATGCCTTTGTTTATAGTTTGATATGACTGCCAAACAGTAAAATTTTGGCGCAGATTGCTGAGACAATTTGTGTTGTAAGACTCACGTTTCACCATTTTGAAAGCAGGCATAATCAAGCCAGTCAACAATGCGATGATTCCAATCACCACAAGTGTCTCAATCAGCGTGAATCCTCGTGCGCGAGCTTTCATAATGGGATGGTAGCCCCATCAACTGAAAAGACTGCATCGACGAATCGATCCGCATCGAAGGGTTGAACATCCTCGGGAGACTCTCCAACTCCGATCAATTTCACTGGAATTCCAAGCGCATCATGAATTGCGATGACAACACCGCCGCGGGCAGTGCCATCCATCTTCGCTAAAAAGATGCCCGAAATATCTACGGCTTTCTGAAACGCCGCCGCTTGCACCAGAGCATTTTGTCCACTTGTTGCATCGAGTACGAGAAGAGTTTCATGTGGCGCATCAGGAATTCGACGACGAATGACGTCGCGAATCTTGATCAGTTGGCGCATCAAATTTTCTTCGTTGTGAAGTCGCCCAGCAGTATCAACAAGCAGAACATCTATACCTCGTGTGACTGCTGCTTCAGCAGCATCGAAAGCAACCGCAGCAGGATCTCCTCCAGTTGCGCCGCGAATGATGTCAACGCCGAGTCTCTGAGCCCACACTCCCAATTGCGCGACAGCTCCCGCGCGATATGTGTCAGCAGCAGCGAGCAAAACCGTTCGTCCAGATGCGCGAATTGAATGTGCAATTTTCGCAACGCTGGTCGTCTTTCCAACACCATTCACACCAACAACCAAGACCACTGCAGGCTTCGAAGTGGTCGCAGCGATTTCCAATGTCTTTCCCGCAGGCGGAGCAAGGCGTTCCTTCATTCGCTTCTTCAGATGTTCAAGCGCATCTTCTCCACGATCGATTCTGCCCGCGCGAAATTCCGTTCGTAACGAATCGACAATTTCGCGTGCGGCTCGAACTCCAACATCCGCTGAAATCAACTGGGACTGGACTTCGTCAATCAGCGCATCATCAAGTCGCCGACCATGCAAGACACTTCGAAGGCCAGCTCCGACGGCGGATGCCGTGCGAAGAAGTCCCCGTCGAACAGCTTCGATCGCTGACTTGAAGAACATGTCGAGCGGACTCCTTTTTATTCCTCGATCGCGATAACGGAAGGTTCAACCACCGCTTCCGCGACTGGATTGGCGATTCGATCCAAGACCCCATTGATAAACGCAGAACTTTTTTCGGTGCTGTATTCCTTGGCCAATTCGACCGCTTCATTGATTGCAATCGCTGGCGGAATCGAACCGTGCTTGATTTCCCAATAGCCCAAGCGCAAAATATTTCGATCAATATTGGGCTGTCGATGCGTCGGCCATTCTGGTGCGAGATCGCGAATGACCTGATCCGCTTCCTCACGAGTCGACCATGCTTTTTCCGCAAGCGTCAACCCCAAGGCAACTGCAGGCAAAGTGAAATCGCATTCACTCTCAATGGGATCAGCGCTGCGAGCTTCACGAGCGCGAGATTCAAACGACTCTCGCAACATTGGAAGATCGACCGTTCCGCTGAGATCAAACTGAAACATCGCTTGAAGAGCACAACATCTTTGTTCGTGTGCAACGGTCATCGGCCGGCTCCGATTGCCACAGGATTTCTTGCGTCAACGCTTCCCGTACGAATTTCCTGAATCGTTCGTGTCGCAGCGATTACTGCGTGCATTGCTTCGATTCCTTTATTGCCTTTACTACCACCTGCACGCGCACGAGCTTGTTCGATTGTGATACATGTCAAAACACCGAATGCAACAGGCTTTGCAGTGCGAATCGTCACATCAATCAAACCGTGTGCGACTGCATCGCAGATGTATCGATCGTGGCTAGTCTCTCCAGTCAGCACGCATCCAAGTGCAACAACAGCATCGATGTCCGATCGTTCTGCGAGTGCCAAGGCGATTGCAACTAATTCGTACGATCCAGGTGCATGAACATGAACGATGTTCTGCGAGTCACCACCCGCATTCATGAACGCATCAACTGCGCCTGTGGAAAGTCCCGTGCAGATTTCGTGGTGATACTGACTTTCGACGATGGCGATACGCAGACCTCTTGCACTCATCGCATTGGCTGGATTCATCTGTTTGGTGTTTATGGATTGCATGTCGGATCGTAATGGTAGCCTCCACCCGTGCTTGGCGTATCAAAGAAAGTCGTTTCAGCAGTCGAATTGACCCGACTTTCCATGGCATTCGGAGCGATCACCGATTTATGGCTGATTGTCATTTTGTCCCGAAGCAACGATCAATATCACTACATGCCGGTTGCGACGATGCCGCTTGCGCAAGCACTCATCTGTGCAGCAGTGACCGCGGTTGGGCTTTTTTCATTTGCTGCGGCACTCAATGATCTTCTCGATGCAAAACATGACCGTATTTTCAGCCCTCATCGTCCCATCGCATCAGGCGAGATCGGTGCAGTTCAAGCCTTCTCCGTTGCGATTGCGTCACTTCTCTTAGCGCTCGTTGGTGTTCTGTCATTCGGATTTGGCGCTCTCTTGATTGCGCTCCTCATCGCTGGCGGAACACTCTTCTATAACGGAACTGCGAAATACATCCCTGGTGTTGGGCTGTTGACCATCGGACTGCTTCACGCTGGTCACATGTTGATCCCAAATGATCAATTCACATTCACATTGCCCGCATGGTTAGCGATGACGCATGCCACTGCAGTTGCAACCATCATGCACTTTGTACTTTCGAAGCGTCCCGGACTTTCACGCAGGGCTCTCTGGATGTTGATGATTGGCTGGATCATCTGCAGCGTCTGCATTCTTGGCTTCGGCATATTGAAATCAAGCGGTTCATTTTGGCCAGAGTCGACACCGTGGTATGGCCCGATCTTTCCTGCTGTTGCGATCATTGCATTCATCCCAGTCGTCATTCGCAAAATCAAACGCGCTCAATCTCCTGCGATCGCAGCGGAAAAAGTTGCGCGGTATGGCGCACTTTGGCAATCGATCTTTGCCGCGTCATGGCTCTTTTCTTGGGGAGAATTCTTATGGGGACTCGTCGCACTCGCCCTCGCTGGAATTGGGTTTGGAGCGATGACCCTCTTGAAAGAACTCGGCGGTTCGACTGACCAACCGATCGCATATCGGGGATGAAGACGGGTCAAGCGACTCTTCGTACCATCCTGCGCAGATGTCTTCTGCGCACCGGAGAGAACTTCGCCACACTCGAATAACAAACGCAAGCGCTGCGAGCCTTCATCGAATAATCATCTGCATCCTTGCGATCTCGACCCTTTCGCTGCAGACTCGCGCACAAGAACTTCGAGATGTACCGATCACCGGCCAGTCATTGGGCGGATTTGTTCTGCCGACAGAACCTGTTGCAAGCGACATCATCATCGAGAGTGTTCGCGGATGGGCTTGGGATGTTGACGATACGAAGCGGCTTCAAATTGAAGGCGATGTTCGAGTAAAGTTCGGTGGTTATTACTTCTCGAGCACAAACGCAGTCATCTGGATCAATCGCATCCCAAGCGGCGATGGATTGATCAACCAGATCGTCGTCTATTTCCCTGAAGCAGAAGAGCCAACGCGTCGCGCAGGAGTTGGAGCAAGCGGAAGCGATCTCTTAGTGACTGGCAGCACACGCGGTGACATCAATCTGACGATCACATTGCTTGAAGATAAAGCGCCTCCGAGTAATCCAACTTTGCTTCAAGGCACGACACGCGTGAAGGCGTATTTGGAATCGGTTGCACGCGGCGCGCTTCTGCGATCACGACCGCAACTCGATGCGCCACTCGCACCAGTTAATCCACCTCTTGTGGTCGGCGCACCAGTTCTTCTGCCATCGCAAGAACCTGCGCTCGTACCATCAACGGTTCGGGTGGAAGTCGATGAGAATCAGATTTTCTCCCCACGAGGAACCATCTCGTTTTCCGCGGGAAACACCACCATTGAAACCAAAGACGATTGTGTGATGCTCTCCAATTCGGTTCGGGTGGATTATGCAAGTCCACCAGGAATTGGGCCAGTCAGAGAACTTCAACTCTCAGCAGATCACGCGGTGATTTTTCTTGCGCCAAAGAACGGTGCGAGCGCATCGAACAACACAGGGATGCTCGATGCGAAGGATGTCGTTGGGATTTATCTCGAAGGTGATGTAGTTGCGACGGACTATCAATACACATTGCGCGGCAAGCGCGTGTATTACGACCTTGCTCTCAATCAAGCGATTGTGATGGACGCCGTCATGCGCACGAGCATGCGCGAAGGACTATTGGCTTATGCCCGAGCAGAAGAGATGCGACAGCTCGCCGCCGATGAGTTCACTGCTCAAAGTGCGCGTGTTTCGACCAGTGAATTCTTCACACCACATTTGTCGGTTGGAGTTCAACGGTTGACGATCACGCAGCAACCCGCTTCTGCGGGAGGCGGTTCGTACATGACGGGCTCTGATGCAACATTGCGTGCAAATGGAACGCCATTTCTCTACTGGCCATACATCGCAGGATCGCCGAATCAGATTCCGTTGAAGTACTTGAATGTTGGGTTTCAGGAATATCAAGGAACGATCATCAAGTCGGAATGGGATCTCTTCGATCTGATTGGCGTTGAGAAGCCAGATGCGCTGGGCGAAGTAAATTTGGTTCAGGAGACTCTGACCAAAAACGCAATCGGCTTGGGAGTGAATGCGCAGGCAAATATTCTCGGCGGAACAGGCAATTTCAAGACGATGGGCTATTACGACTTTCTCAACGAGGAGCAAACAGCTTCTGGTGGAATTATCACCAGCACCGAAGAATATCGGGGTGAATTTCTTGCGGATTGGAAGCGCGACCTTGCAAGCGATGTGACACTCGATGCACAACTGTCCGTCTTCAGCGATCAGACCTATGCCTCGGTCTTCAAATGGAACGACTATCTGAATCGGCGAGAATACGAATCAAGCGGATATCTGAATTGGCAAAGCGGAAATAATTCGCTTTCTCTTCTTCTCAAATACAACCCCAATGAATTTCTCAGCAACGCATACATGATCGCATCGCGCCCATATTCCGTGGATAAGTTTCCAGAATTGGCATATCAGCGTTATGGAGAATCTTTGTTTGGCGATCGCCTGACTTGGACGCAGAATTATTCTGCAAACATGATGCGCTTGCAAGTGCAGTCTGGAACACCCTCAGAATTAGGCATCAACACGCTTGCGTTTTCGCAGAACCAAGCATTCGGTGCCAATCAGAATATTCGAGATACGTACGACGCAGCCGGATACGACGATCTCATGCGTGCGCGTTTGTACTCGCGCCAAGAAATTGCGATGCCTCTTGCAGTTGGCCCAGTAAAAATTGTTCCATTTGCGCACGGGCAAGTTGCTGCATATGTCCTGAATGATTTTCAAGACTATTCAGAAGAGAGCGAAGACATTCGCACGCTGCTGGGAGCAGGAAGTCGATTTTCGACGGAGTTCACATCGAAATACAACTCTGTGCGCAGTTCTTTCTTGGATCTCAATCGACTGCATCATGTGATCCAACCGACTGCGATGCTTTGGTATGGATGGAATTCCAACAGTGTGCTTGACACTCCGGTCTATGACCAAGATGTCGAGGCGGTCTCAGGTGCAGCCGTCGCACAAATTGGTGTCACAAATAAATTGCAGACGATGCGCGGAGGACCTGGAAATTGGCGCTCGGTGGATTGGGCTGTACTCACCATGGGAGCGGTGGTCGACAATCAAAACGATTCACTACAACCAACTGAAACTGCAACAGATCCATTTGGATTGAAATATGCCCAGTCGCCGATGCCAAGTTTTTATTCATGGCGACCTGAATATTCTCAGTGGGGCGATCACCTGTATGCAAGCAGTAAGTTGCAAGTGAGTGATGCGCTCGCGCTGTATGGCCAAGGGGTCTATCTCTTGCAGGACCGCGGCAATTCGGTCAATAGTTTTGGGCTGAATGATTTAGGACGTGGCACGATCGGCGGCAGCATTCAGCAATCCCCCGATGTGCGCTTCTATTTGGAATATCGATATGTAAATACGTTCGATCCAACGGGTCTTTATCCTGCGGATGAATTTGTTCAAGGTGGCGTGTCGTATCAAATCTCGAAGAAATATTCTTTCACGCTCAGTCCACAATACGACTTGGTTGAGTCCAACTTTCGCTCGGCTTCGGTCAATCTCACGCGGACTTTTCCAGATTTTTATCTCTCGATCGGCGCCGCATATAACCAGATCGTTGATCAAACAACTTTTTCTATGTCGATTCAAATTCCAGGAGCGGGCGGCGCAGGAACATCAACGGGTCCTGGTGGTTTGGGCAGTGGTATTGGTGGACTCGGGCAATAAAACTGGGCGGTTTGATTTTTTGGTGATGCTCACGATTGTTTTTTCGATCCGTCGCGCTCCAGCTTGCGTGCCCAGCCGTTGAAAAATTCTGCTGGGCGAATTCCGCAGGCGGCCGCGTGAATTTCGCACGCTCTACGGCTTGAAATGGGCAACCAGTGTCGAAAAACGACACCGGTTGCCCATTTCAGAGACTCAACGATGCAGTTTTGTCCGAAGCCGCAAGATCTACGGAAGTCCACGCGTGTGTGCCGAGTTGTCATCGGATGGCGCCCACTTTGGCGAATCAAATTCTCGCTCAAACGTTTTTCAGATCCGTCGCGCTCCAGCTTGCGTGCACAGCCGTTGAAAAATTCTGCTGGGCGAGTTCCGCAGGCGGCCGACGGCTCTTGCGAGAAAAATCACAAATCGGATCGTGTCGGTCGCCGAGGACTGTCTGAGCCCGGCGGGATCTTTTCACGGCTGCTCACTGATGCAATTCCGTGGCTGTATCCGTTGCTGCTCCGCCGCGCATTCATCCACCAAACAGCGGCGGAGGCCCATCATCCTTCTCATCAATCTGCTCGCCTCGAAACGCAGCGCCGATGTGCTCAGCACCCGCACGCGTGATGCGTCTGCCTTGGCGCGTGCGCGCAACGAATCCTGATTGCAACAAGAAAGGTTCAACAACATCTTCGAGCGTGCCACCATCTTCACCAATCGTTGCAGCAAGCGCTTCAACACCAACTGGACCACCTTCATAGACCGTCGCAAGCGTTCGCAAATAACTTCGATCAAGTGCATCGAGCCCCAACGAATCAACAGATTCCAATTGCAACGCCGCTTCAACAGTCGCTTCAACAACCTTGCCATCGCCGCGCACAATTGCAAAGTCATGCACGCGTCGCAAGAGTCGCAATGCAACACGCGGCGTCCCTCGACTGCGAGAAGCAATCATGTTCAGCGCCCCCTGCCCAACTCGGCCAACATCCATAATGCCGCACGCACGAGACAAAATCGCCAACAAATCAGACTGTGGATAGAAACCCAGATGATGCGTAATTCCAAATCGAGTCCGCAGCGCCTGCGTCAACAATCCCGGCCGCGTGGTTGCGCCAATCAAAGTGAAAGCCTTCAGATTGATGGTGACTACTTTCGCGTGCATGCCAGAATCAACAGTGAAATCGATTCTATAATCCTCCATCGCTGGATAGATGTATTCCTCAACCGCAGCAGGCAGTCGATGAATCTCGTCGATGAAAAGGACGTCGCGATCCTGCATGCGTGTCAGCGTTCCAACAAGATCGCCAGCTTTGGTCAGCGCTGGACCGCTGGTCACAGATGCATGCGAACCAAGTTCGGCGGCAATCACAAATGCAAGCGTGGTCTTGCCAAGTCCCGGAGGTCCATGCAGCAGCACATGCTCCATAGGTTTATTGCGCTGGCGAGCAGCGCGCAGTGCAATATCAAGTCGCTCCTTCAGAGCACTCTGACCAACATATTCATCAAGCGTACGTGGACGAATCGATGGCGAGACAATCTCCTCGTCGGAGGTTTGTTCTGTCGCAGATACGATTCGTTCTTTGGCCATCCGTGCCTTTGCTTGCTTCTTGCGAACTTCGTCAAGTACTCAGAACTTGACCACGGGAACAGAGCGATCTGCTTCATCGGCTTTGAAGAAATCAAATGCTTTGAAACTGAAAATGCCACCGATAATGTTTGTGGGAAACTGTGCAAGCGTCGCATTAAATCCTTGCGCCGACCCGTTGTAATTGCCACGCGATTGCGAAATGCCATTCTCAAGACCAGACAATTCTCCCTGTAATTGAAGGAAGTTTTGATTTGCTTTGAGATCAGGATATGCCTCAGCAATCGCCATCAATCGTCCGAGTGCTCCTGAAAGCTGACCTTCCGCAGCAGATTTTTCGTTGACTGTTCCAGCTTGCATAGCCGATGCACGCGCTTTGATAACAGCTTCGAGCGTCCCCTTCTCGTGCGATGCATATCCCTGCACCGTGCTGACAAGATTTGGAACAAGATCATGACGACGCTTCAATTGCACATCAATTCCGCTGAGCGCACTCTCAGTTGAAACCCGCAGTCGCTGCAATCCGTTATAGACACCTATGACATAAAACGCCAAGATGATTGCGATCACAACAACGATGATCACAACAAGTCCGACTCCAGCAAAGATTGCTCCACCCATTCTTAAACTCCTTCGGCGCTCAGCGCCTTTGAGACTGCGAGCACGCTGAAATCAGCGCATGCTCGAACCGTGACCGATCAAGATAATCCGACATGACAAGTTGCGATCCTGCTGCAACAAGAAGCGACGCGCGTTCGCCGTGACCAATTCCTACGAAACCATAACCACCTTCTCGTGCCGCATGAAGATCCCAAACACCGTCACCGACATACACAACTGGAATAGTAGAGGATTTTGTCCCGCCGACTGCACCACGGAGCGCCCAGCGGATGATGTCCAAACGAGCGAAAGCGTGGTCTGCGCAGGCGAATGCGCCAATCGGAATCGAAATATTTGCGCATTCCAGTTTGCGAAGAGCAGATGGTCCCCATCCGCCAGTCGCCACCGCAATGGTCCAACCCAATGAAGGCAGTTCGAGCAGAACCTCGCGCGCGCCAGCAACTTCTTCCCAGCCCACGTTGTCGTTGCGACTACGAATCGAAACCAGTTCAATAAATCGAGAGCGCACTGTGCGAAAATCTCGACCCGTCGGCGCACGCTTGCATTGCGTCTCAATGATCTCATGCAGTATTCCATTATCAGTCGAGTATCGATACGAGCCCCAGTCAGTTGAAATGCCGGAGACTCCAAGCACATCATGCACTGCTTGCGCATAGCACTCTTCGTCAACTCCATTTGTTCGAGTCAGCGTTCCATCAATGTCAAAGATGACAACGCCACGTGTTGTCATTTTTTCGCCACGCTTCGTGCGAGTGCGATCACCACCGCAAATTCGCCGGCAGTCACTGGCGTGACCGAAAGGCGATTTCCCTTGCGAAGAATCATCATTGAGACGAGCGCGCGATCACTGCGCAAATCATCGAGCGTTACAACAGCTGCAAACTTCGATTCGAATTCCACTTCAACTGCCGACCAACGCGGATCATCCTTCTTTGCTCCCGCATCGAAATATTCACTCTGCGAATCAAATTGCGTTGGATCTTCTTTTGCGGCGCTCCGCACGCGTGCGACTCCCACAATTCCAACAACATCAGCATTTGAGTGATAAAAGAGCACGCGATCTCCAACGGACATCTCTCGCATGAAGTTGCGCGCTTGATAATTACGAACTCCTTCCCACAGCGTGTGCCGATCGCGCGCAAGGTCGGCGATCCCATAGACCGATGGCTCGGATTTCATCAACCAATGATGCGGAGTTTCAATTTTCTGCACGATCGAATTCTTCGCCATCTGTAAAGGATACGGAAACGCGACAGAAAAAATCTATCTCTCCGATGCGTTCGTCTGCCGACGCATCTTTACAACCCCTATGCTCTGCGCACATGAGTTTTCGTAAAGCATTTTTTGCTGCACTGATTGCATTCATTTGCGTCAACCTGCTCTTTCTCGGATCTCGGCCAGTTTTGACAGCAGACGAAACGCGCTATGGCAGTATTGCCGCGCAAATGGTCGAGAGCGGCAACTGGATGTCGCTGAGAATGAGTGGCTTTCACTTTTATGAAAAACCGCCGCTCGTCTATTGGATGATGGCTCTTGCGATTGAAATTTTCGGGCACAATGCATTTGCGATTCGTCTGCCTGGTGCCCTCTGTGGCGGACTTGCCGCACTTGCGATGGGTATTGCTGCTCGTCGAGGCGCGATCATCTCTGGAACTTCTCGCGATGATTCCAACACGCTTGGTGCGCTGGTGTCACTTGCATCACTCACAATGTTGATGCCTACTGTCGGTGCGAGCATTGCGATCTTGGACGCGCCAATCGCGGGCTTTGTGATCGCAACAGGCGCCGCACTCTTTGTCGCCGCGACACACCAGCCAGGGAAAATCCGAATGGGATGGCTGGTGATTGCAGGCATCATGATGGGTTTCGCATTCATGACAAAAGGGCTTCTTGCCTTGGTTTTTCCAGCGATGATGATCGCACCGTGGCTCTTGTGGGAACGTCGCTGGCGAGAATTATTCGTATTGCCTTGGACTCCCCTATTTGTAGGCGCATTGGTGGTGCTGCCTTGGGCAATTGCAGTCACTCAAACTGAACCTGGATTCTGGTATCGATTCATCATTCACGAACACTTTCAGCGCTTCGCAGGAACTGGAACGAATCAGCAACGCGAATCGTGGGCTCTTTACTTACTCGTGGTTCCATTGGGCTGCATCCCATGGATTGTGGTTGCACCAATGTCTGCTCGTTGGTGGCCATCGCTTGCGCGAACACAAAGCGGAATTCGATTTGCAATCTGCGCAGTAATCGGGCCGCTTCTTTTTCTATCTGCGAGCAGTGGGAAGCTTCCGACATATTCACTTCCAATTTTTCCGCCGATCGCATGGTTGATTGTCAGCGGACTTCTGGCAGGATTCAAATCACAAATTCCTTGCACTCGCAGTCGTAGAGCATTCATTCCCGCAGCAGTATTGATCATGCTCGGCGCTGGTTCGATGTCTCTTGCGATTGCCGGCGATCGGTCCGCAGAACTTCTCGGGCGTGTGTGGCTCGAATCACCTCAAATTCATGCAGTTATTCTTGGCGCAGCGCTTGTTCTTTGGGGAATTGGAGATTGGATCTCACAACGCAGCACACCCGGACCTCACCAAGTGATGTGTATGGGGATCTCCCCCGTCGCAGCTCTTGCATCATTCGGCCTGCTCTTTCCTGACGCCATGGTCAGCGATCTCACCAACTCAGGTCCGACGTTGATGTCACAACGCGACACCATTCGAAGCGCATCAACCCTTATGTGCGATCAGAGATTGGCGCACGCTTGTGCTTGGTTCTTACAGCGCAGCGACTTCTTGATCGTGGGTAGCCCGCGTGAATTTGTCAACGGACTTTCAATTCCGCAAGACGATGCACGCATTATTGCAAGCGCTGATTTCGCAAAAGTTCTCGCTGATGCTCGAGTTCGTGGCAATGTAGTGATCGCAGCCGAAACCTCGGCAGTCAATAGTTTGATGGGAACACGTGGAATCTCTGCTCCATCACAGCGAACGGACTTCCGAGGCTGGGCGCTTGTGCAGTTTTCGTCTTCACCTCGCTGAGAAAATTTTTATCGTATTGACTGCAGATTGGGTTCGCGCTGAAATTCGGTTGCGCCGATATCTCAAGCCAATTCGCAAAATATCCGCATATGCACGAATCCCGTCCGTTATTTTCACTTTCGAACCATGCACGTCACGCCACTCCATCAACGGCAATTCTGTAATCCCAAACTCTGCAGCGAAACCAAGTTCACAATTCGACGCAGCAAGTCGGGCAAGAATTTCAACATCAAAGACCCACCGGGAAATAAATTTCTGTGCGAACAGCGAAGTGGTTTCTGGAGTTCGTCTGAACAACTTCGCTCCACACTGTGTGTCATACACGGACATGCCCAATGCCATTGATGCGAATGTCGCGAAGAGTCTGCCGATGTAGTGCCTCGCCGCATTGCGCTCGATGGTTCGGCCAAGTAATCGGATACGCGAGCCCATCACCAATTTTACTGTGGGATTGACTTCCATCACTTCGAAGAATCTTGGCAACTCCTCCAGTGATGTCGCTAAATCTGCGTCCAAGAAGCCGATGAAATCTGGATTGTGTTTCAGTCCATGCAACATCCCTTGGCGAACGGCTTCCGCCTTGCCGACATTGTGCCTCAAACGCAGCGATTCAATTCGATCGAGTCCTTGTGCACTCATTGCATCAAGCACACTTTGTGTTTCATCGGAACTGCCATCATTCACGAATAGAAATCGCGAATCACAATTCACCATTCGAAAATCGAGGAATTTCTTTTGCTGGAGCCGCGCCGCCTCGTTAAAGCACGGCACGATCATGATCATCCGCGGAAGTGATGTCGACTCCTTTGTGTCCGCAGGTGAAGCCATCATCTGATCTTAGCGGATGTCACAAAGCGTCAGTCCCTGCCAATCAATTCCAACTCACGCCGCGCGGAGCTTTCTTTGCGAGTTGAAGTTCTGCCTTGGCGATGAAACGATCGGTCTTATGCAAGTCCGCCCAGATGATTTTCGCGCGCTCGAACGCATCGCTCTCCGAAAGAATCTGGTATCGCAATTCCTCGTTCTTCACCAGAGCAAAGGCAACAAGTTCCAACGCACCTTGGTGCGAAAGTTCCTTGCGATCAATCCACGAAAGAACCGCGCGAGCACTTTCCATCCTTTGAAATCTCAATCCCGAAAGCAGCGAACGCATTTCGCTTCGCATTTTCTTCAATCCAGGAACCGCCAAAGTTGGATCTTCGATCGGTCGCAAAATCGCCTCACGATACAAACGCTGACCCTCTGGCTCATCAAGTCGATCGATCGATGCGCGGCAAAGTCCCTGTACCACAATATCGAAACGGCCATCAGAAATTGGACGATGCTGAACGATGTGCGCAACGCACACAACGCTTCGAAGTGGTGGGTTGCGCTGAGCCAACTTGGCAGAAGGACTGATTGACGCGATTGCGATTGGCCGAACCCCTGACGAAGCGGATCCATCAAGCGCATGCCGAATCATTTGGCGATAACGAGGCTCGAAAATATGCAGCGGCAATGCCGTATGTGGCAAAAGCACAACTCCTGGAAGTGGAAAGAGCGCCACGGGTTCGGAGAAGTTGATCGAAATCATTTCAGCCATCTGACTTTGATCTTATTCCTATGCTGTCGCTTGCGTGAATTATTTTGCAGAACATCCTTGGACCATCGGACTCTCGCTGGCTGGAGTTGCGACACTCCTCCTTTTGGTCGGTCTGCGTCTTGGATCCATAAAATGGCTTCTCTCCTCTCTTGCACCGCTTATCGGAATCGCCTTGACGATCGCAATCGCATGGTTCGCGGTCACTCCTGCAGAACATGCGGTCATCGTCATCCAAAATCTTGTCGCAGCTGCCGTCGCAGGAAATCCTGCAGCTGCCAAAGCGTGCTTTGCTCGTGATGCGACGATCCACATGAGTGCGCCCGAACAACCAGGCGAAGATCGTGCGCGCATCGATATTGCATTCGATTCATTTGCAGATCGACATCGCATCGAATCGAACGACATCACTGCATTGCAAGCAACAACGACATCCGAAGATTCCGCGATCGTCGATCTGAGTTGTCGCACTCAGACTGCTTCAAGTTATGGCACCGTCCCGACGCGCTGGTCTTTCGAAGTTGCGCTGCAAAAAGATGGAACTTGGCGAATCGTGCGAATCGTTTGGCGCACGGTCGGCAACCAAAAACCGTCGCTGTCCTTGTTGTAAAGATCACACAGGGATTGGAACCCGTTCAATCAATTCGGTCAGAATGCGATTCGCAATTGCCGAAACATCGTTCACACCTGACGCACGAAGCACGATTCTGTGCGCACAAACTGCGAGCACATTTCCCACAATATCTTCAGGCACCACGAAATTTCGATCTGCGCAGCGTGCTGTTGCTCGTGCGGATTGCGCAAGCGCCAATGCACCGCGCGGGCTTATACCTAATTGCAATTGTGGATGCTGTCGTGTTCCGTGGGCGATGGCAATGATGTAATCCACCAACGACTGGTCAAGTCGCACCGCGTCCACTTCACGCTGAAACTGAAGAACATCATTGCTGTCCATCACATGCTGCATTGTTTGCAAAGCGTTTCTCGCCGGCTGTCGATGAATGATTCGCGACTCATCGATCGCCGTGGGATATCCCAATGCAATGCGCATAAGAAATCGATCGAGTTGATTTTCTGGCAGCAAATATGTTCCTTCAAACTCATTTGGATTCTGAGTCGCAATGACCATAAATGGATTCGGCAGTGGATGCATTTCTCCTTCCGCAGTAACAGTGCCTTCTCCCATCGCTTCGAGCAATGCAGATTGCGTGCGAGGCGTTGCTCGATTGATTTCGTCAGCGAGCACGATGTTGGCGAAAACTGGTCCTTGCCGAAATGTCACCTGTCCAGATTCGCGGTCATACATCCCGACGCCTGTAATGTCCGAAGGCAAAAGATCTGGCGTGCATTGAATGCGACCAAACGAGCAGTTCACGCTGCGAGCGAGTGATTGAGCAAGGACGGTCTTTCCAACGCCAGGAACATCCTCTATAAGAACATGCCCCCTTGCAAGCAAGCA
>CAMAXY010000023.1 GCA_945862215.1 Singulisphaera sp. GP187
CATGATCGTGATTGCGTGGTCTATCCCGCGACGCATGACAATGACACGACGCTTGGATGGTGGAAATCTCTTCCCGCAACTTCGCGCGAAAGATTCGTTCGTTTCGCGGGATCGAATGCTGCGCAGAAACCAAATGAAGCGATGATTCGCATCGCCTTCGAGTCGCCTGCACAACTTGCCATCATTCCTCTGCAGGACATTCTTGGTTTGGATCGTTCAGCACGCATGAATCTTCCTGGCACCCCCAAAGGAAATTGGTGCTGGCGTTTGGGTACAGATTGGCATGCGCGTCGTGTTCCAAGCGCAAAGAATCTGCATGCGCTTGCAGCGCTCACTGGTCGAATTGTTTAACAGCAATTCGCTGTGGATTTGGTACAAATACTCGACTCATGTCTCGTTCAAAGCAATCTCCATCTATTGGCGTCGACGATCTCGTCGGACACTTGCGTGACTTGGCGTCCAATCTTTGGTGGGCATGGAACGAAGAGGGTTGGTCCGTCTTTCAGAGTTTGGATCCCAACGAATGGCGCGCAACCAATTACTCACCGCTTGGAACTCTTGAACGCACTTCGCATGCGCGCCTTGAAGTACTTGCATGCGATCCTATCTTTGTGAAGCGCGTCTATGACGGTCTTGCTGCACGAGCTGCATATTTGGGAGAACGGGCATGGTTTCAGCGGGGCGCAACAGCAAAGCAAGAAGGTTTTCGAGTCGCATATTTCTGCAGCGAGTATGGTCTTCATGAATCAATCCAACAATATGCGGGCGGACTTGGCATTCTTGCAGGCGATCATCTGAAGAGCGCATCTGATTTAGGTATTCCGCTCGTCGCCATTGGTTTGGCATATCGACACGGTTATTACATTCAGCAATTGTCTCGCGATGGTTCGACGCAGGTGCTCTATCCAGAGTACGACTTCAATCGATGGGGGCTCGAAGACACACACCGCACAATCGCATGTCCAATCGGCTCGCGACTTGTGACGGCGCGCATTTGGCGTATGTGGGTTGGGCGAGTTCCGCTCTATTTGCTCGACACCGATCTGAAAGCGAACGCTCCTGAAGATCGTCGATTGACTGAGGGTTTGTACAAAGGCGAACCGCTACTTCGATTACGGCAGCAGATTTTGCTTGGTGTCGGCGGAGTTCTCGCATTGAAAGCACTTGGCGAGCGCGTCAGCGTCTTGCATCTCAATGAAGGTCACGCTGCATTCGCTGCCGTGCAGCGCGCACTTGATGTTCACTCGCCTGGCCAACCGATTCAGGATTCATTTGATGCGGTGCGCCGAGCGACCGTCTTCACAACGCATACGCCAGTCTCCGCAGGTCATGATCGTTACAACTCAGAAATGGTCGTACAAGAACTCTCCGGCGTTATGGCTCGCAGTGGTTTGACGCCGATGCAAATTGCAGATCTCGGCCGCATCAAAGCGGGCGATATCAAAGAGACATTCTGTATGACTGTCTTGGCCCTTCGATTGGCGGAGCGCGTCAACGGAGTCTCGAAACTTCACGGCGAGGTGAGCCGCGAAATGTGGAAAGAGTTTTATGGCGTGCCAGCGGCAAAGGTTCCCATTGGCTCGATCACAAATGGCGTTCATGTCAAGACGTGGATCGATCCAGATGCAGAACGATTTTGGAAAGATGAGATTGCGCTTCGTTTGACCAAGCAAGCGCCTACGGCCACTGGATGGCGACATGCAGAAGATGTTTCCCCCACAAAGTTTTGGGCTTTACGCAGCAGGTTGCGTCATCGAATGGTTCACTTTGTAAGAGATCGTTTGGCGATTCAGTGCAAGCGTCGCGGCGAAGGGCAGGGGGCAGTCGCGGAAACATATTCGCTCCTTGACGAAGATGTGCTGACAATTGGTTTCGCGCGCAGGTTTGCAACATATAAACGCGCGCCACTGGTCTTTCATGACGCGGATCGTTTGGCTCGCATCTTGACCAACACGGATCGGCCTGTGCAAATTATTTTCGCAGGCAAGGCGCATCCGCGTGATGAAGACGGCCAAGTATTTGTTCGGCAAATTTTCGAACTGACTCGTGATGCACGCTTTGGCGGACGCGTTGCATTGATCGAGGAATATGACATGCATGTTGGTCGGATGCTTGTCGCAGGTTGCGATGTTTGGTTGAACACGCCAATACGTCCATATGAAGCCAGTGGCACGAGCGGAATGAAACCAACATTGCACGGCGGGCTGAATCTTTCAATTCTCGACGGTTGGTGGCCAGAAGCTTCAGACGGAATCAATGGATGGAATATCGGCGGAACTGAAACATTCGCAGACACGAAACTTCAGGACGCATCCGACGCAGCAAATCTTTACCGACTATTGGAAGAATCAGTTGTCCCTCAGTTTTACGAACAAGATGCCGCTGGGATTCCGCATGGTTGGATTGCGCGTGCTCTGCACAGCGCCGCAACCGTGCCCCCGGTTTTCAATTCCCACCGAATGGTGGCGGAATACACACGCAAGGCGTATGTACCCGCTCACCAAATTCGTGGGAGTTGAAATGCCGTCATTGACCACTCAGTTGCTTCGTCGTCGTCGTCGTCGTGATGCCATTGGAAATCCACCAAGAATCGCAATCAATCCTGCAGGAGTTGGGACAAGATTTGCGTTTGCCCAATCAATCGCAGCATCATGATCTGCTTCAGATTCCCCCAAATTGAAGACAAGCCAGAATGTGTCGCTTGTTGAATACGAAGATGAACTTGCGTTGAGCGATACGAGATAGATGCCATTGGCTGGATCAATGCCGCTCATTCCTTCGATGAAGTACGAGGGATGAAGGTCAAATCCTTCGCTCACGAGAAATGAAAATCCACCGCCGCTTGTTGTGTTTCCAGAAGCTCCGCCAAATTCAGCCATGACCGATGCATTTGCGAACGAAACAAATTCACTTCCGTTCCAGTTTGAAAGTCCAGCGAGCACATTCAAATTGATGACGGAGCCTATGAGGTTCGATCCAAATCCAGGGTCCTCGCTCGCAAATGGAAAGAATGGATCTTCGCCAAAGTCCGCTTCGAAGACTCGCGCGGTTGAATCCACAATTGTGTCAGTGGTGTCATCCCAACTTGCGCTTTGCAGTTGGCCACCTTGCGCCCAAATGTATCCATCAACATGTTGTGGACTTGCGAACGATGCATAGCCAAGAAAACTCGCAATGATAGTTGTCATGATGTGCCGTGAAAATTGAGAAATGCGATTCATAAAAACTCCTGTAAAAGGGATGAAGGGAATGAAGAAATTCGTGATTCATTAAATTGTTTGGTGGATTTCATTGGCATGCTCCCCAGGCACTCAGAAGAGTCGCCAGATCGACACCGTCAACAAGTCCACTGCTATCGATGTCGCCTGTTCCTGATCCACCCCAATTGCTCAAGATGGTCGCAAGATCTGTTCCGCCAACAATCCTGTCGTGATCAATGTCTGCTAGGCATGGATTCGCAGCCAGATTGTCTTCGACCCAGATTTGCGCCAATTCGTGATCGATTGTGTTCGATGCATAATTCATCACGATCCAGAATGATTCGCTCGTAGAAAGGGATGGATCGGTTGGCCACAACTCAAGTTCGAGCAAGTAGATTCCTGCATCTGGGGTCGCAAATCCTGACGCGGGAAGAATGCTGAATGAAAAGTGCCTATGCCATCCACCATCGGGTTGGACTGCAAGCGAAAAACCAGCTACAGGAACTGCAGCAGTCGTGATATTCGCAGTGAGAAAAGACATTTTGACCTTCTCGCCCAAAGTAGGTCCGCCAGAATCAGTTTGCGAAAATCCATTTCCATTCCAAACAAGAAGTGGCGAGCGCATGTTGAAGCCGATTCGAAATGATGGATGAAATGCACTCGGGAAGGCATCGAATCCTGGATTTGCCGTGAAGTTTGTAACGCCAGTGTCTCCAAAACGTGCCGAAAAAACGCGCCGAGGTTCTCCCAGTCCACCATCCGCGACGATGTGGGTTGTCAATCGTCCGGCAGCGTTCGCGTCAACACCGATATCGCCAACATGCTGACCAAAGATATTTGATGTGAACGCTCCAAGGAGCAGGATGCAACGGAGAAAATTTGTGGTCGACTTATTCATTATTGTTCATCTTTCATTGCAAGGTTGGATCAAATCGATTGTGTTCGCAGTCCTCATAGACATCGTCAAATTCCATTGTTGCGACATGTCCATCGAGAAAACTCCAGTTCGATTTCGATGGACGCGTTGGCGCTTGCCGATCTGCAGCGTTTATTGCAACTTGGCTCGAAGCAAATTTTGGTGCATCAGTGGCTGCAAGTGGACACCACTCTTCGATATGGGGATGATCCGAGGCGGCGAATGCGCCTTCTTCAGCCATAAGTAGAAAGCAAACAATCTTGCTTGGATCTCGAATGCCGTTCATCGAATCAACGCCAGACCCCGCACCACCAAGCGCGACCATCGGTGAATAGTTTCGTGATAAATAGTTGTTTAGTCCGTAACTCGTTTGGCGATACGCAGCCGATGCGCCACTTCCAACAGGAGTCCCAGATTCTCCAACATCTTGTGACCAGTGTGGAGAATTGTCCAAAGGACTTTTCACCGACATGACTCCTCCGTAATAAGGGCGCAGTGTTTGGACAAACGAATTCTTCACATTGCCGATTCCGCCATGTGGCAATCCAGCATCTACGAAGTGATCTTTGAACACATTCATGTAAGCAGCGTGCGCAACCGATAGACCGCGAAGATTGGAAAGATCGCCAGCGATATGCGAATATCTCTGCACCATCCCAATCGCAGGGAAACTCAATCCGACGAGGATTGAGATGATGCCAATGACCACGAGCAGTTCAATCAATGTGAACGCGCGTGCATCAAATGAAGATGATGGCATAGATCCTCGAAGCATAAAGTTTAGAAAGTCTAAAAAAATGAAAAGACCCCTGTAACAGAGCGAAATCTGCTTGGGGAACCTCAGACGCCGATCGAGGAGATCGGTGGAGGGCGAGCCCGATTTGCGCTGAGCGCGCAATCAGCAGGGGCCACAATTGTCGTGGCGATCACTCTTTGGCAAATGCGTTCTTTCAGAACGAGAGCAGGAGCATCTGTTGTCTGACATGCAAGCGCAAGAATCGTGGCACAGGTGTCACAATTTTGCTCGTCTTGTCCATCTGTGTCAGTGTGGGAATGTCTTGTGTCGGAAGATTCTTGATTATCACCGGATTCGTGTTCGTGGCCTTGATGGTGATCACACACTTCGGAAATCGAATGATTTTCGTGGCAATGAGCAGTGACAATATGAATAGATCTCAGCCCTGCGGTGCCAAGCACGAGGGTCAGAATCAGAGCGATTCGGGTGAGAATCGATTCACGCACAGATGAAATATAGCCCGCACCAAGCGAAAGTCAAGAAATTTATCTCAAGGAGTCGCAGGCTTGGAAGTTGGAGGCTGGACTGATGGTGGGGTGCGAACTTCGGCAAGTCGATTTTGAATCAGGTCGATCTCGTCTGGATCAGCCAATAACAGGGATTTATCCAAGGAAAGTATTGCGAGGTCTCTTTGTCCGCCACGCATCTGGACTTCTGCGAGCGCGACATACGCAAGTGCCTCTTGTTTCTTGGACAGCGAAATCGCACGTAGGGCTGCCATGGTTGCACGTGCAAGATCTGGTTTAGGAAAGAGTGGCGATGCCAACATCTTGGCGACTTCTGACGCAACCTCCCAATCGTTCGAATTTGCAATGAGAGAATCGCAGAGTTCCAGAGCTTCAGCAGTCTTGCCAGATTGTTGCAAGATGCTGACTCGCAAGAGTCGGCCTTCGCGCGCGAGAGATTTATTCGAATCTTTTTCCATTTCAGTTACGACTTCAAGAGCAGCATCCCATTGACGACGGTCTATCAAAATATTCAAGTTCTTTTCAAAATTCATAAAACGCTTGGTTGCGGCTGCGCCTTGTTCATACATTTCCTTGCGTCCTTCTGGTGTCCACTTTCCTGCAAACACAGCAGCGAGAACATCCTTCAGATCACGCGGACTTCCAATCCAAACAATCTTGCCATCTCGTGCAAGAAATGCAGTCGGCAAAGTATTCTGCCACGACTCAGACATAAACTGTCGGTATGTGCTTCGGTCTGGATCGCATCCAATCGCAAATCGGATTCCTTCTTTGTACTTTGGCGAATCTAAGAGAGGCAGGATCCCACCAGCGGGTTCTTCTGTGACTCCGATGATAATGAGGCCTTGATCCCGATATTCATCAGCAAATTTCGAAAGTTGTGTTAAAGACTCACGCGCGGGAGTAATCGCCGTTGACCAAAACGAAATCAAAAAAGTTTTCGACTGGTCTTTGAAATCAGGTGCGGCCCCGCGAGCCCACTGTTCGATATCTGGAATGGGCATTGGCGAGCCGAATGTGAGTGGGGGCCGTACGGCACTCGCTTGCCCCGCGTGCGCTTGCGATGAGGCAATCAAAAAAATCTGCGCAACGAAAAAAAGTAAACTTGGAATCATGTCAAAAGGGTACAGACCGCAGCATGCAATATCCGTTAGATTAGTCCCATGCGCAAGAGATCAGCATGGCTGAAAGTACTCCCTGATCTGCCAGTTTTTGGTGGGATGGTCTTTGGGGCACTCTTGGTGGCTCGCCCTGAGTGGTTTGGCTTGGCTGCGCACGGCGCTTTGCCAATAGCGCATGTTGTCAATCCACCGTTCTATATCTTTCCACTTGTTTTAATTGCAATTTTGTGGTGTGCACTTCGTGCCTCCGAACATGCTGAAGCTGTTGCAATCAAATTGCCCGATCCGTTTGGGAGTTTGGTATTGACTATCTCCGCTGTGTTTATTGAAGTTGCCCTCGTCATTGGCGTGATGATGACTGGAACTGCGGCGGACACTGTTGCACGCGACACGATGTTTGCAACATTGATGATGATCTTGAATGGATTGGTTGGATTGGCTCTCATCGCAGGGGCTTTACGTAAACGAGAGCAACCTTTCAATGCCCAATCAAGTTCGTCATACCTTGGTGTGATCGGAGCGATTTGCACGATTGGTCTTGTGCTGCCACGTTTTACAACCTCAGAACCTGGCGGATACATGTCCGATCAGATGGACTTCTTTGTCGCAGGCGCATCATTCGCCGTCTATGGCGCGTTCCTCTTTCTGCAAAGTTCATCGCATCGAGATTTCTTTGTCGCCGCTCGTGAAGAGGCGCAGAGTCATGTCAGCCATAGCCATTTAGCGGATGCGCCACTCTGGAAGTCCATATGCTTATTGGTGATTGCATTGCTTTCTGTCGTGCTGCTCTCAGAATCATTGGGCGATCTTCTTGTTGGTTTCTTGGTAAAAAACTCTCTTCCTCCAGCATTGCAGGGAGTTGTTATTGCGTTCCTTGTGCTTCTTCCAGAAGGGATCGCTGCAGTTCGATCGGCATTGAGTTCCAATGTTCAACGCACCATAAACATTCTGCATGGTTCTGCACTGAGCACCATTGGCTTGACAATTCCGGCTGTGCTCTTTGTGGCAATGCTCTTTGGTAAGCGAGTTGAATTGGGACTTCAAGCGCCCGAAATTTGCCTCTTGGCGGCAACGATGGTTCTTTCAATGCTTCACTTTGGAGCAGGTAAGACCAACATGATGCAGGGAATCGTTCATGCGATGCTCTTTGCAGTATGGATCGCACTCTTGTTGGATCCGCGCACTTATTTATAGGCATTACCGTAATCAATCTTGCAGCGAAACGATGCGAAATGCATCGACATCAATGATCCCGCAATCAGAAACCTTCAAGTGTGGGATCACAGAAAGCGGCAAGAATGCCAATTGCATGAATGGGTCCGAGAGTGATCCTCCAAGCAATTCATATGCCTTCTGCATCGCATGCTGACTTTTCGCAACAGAATCTGGTGTTTGGTCAGAAAGTAATCCAGCAATTGCCAACGGCAATTCCGCCAGAATTTTTCCACCTTGCACAATACATTGGCCTCCGCCGATTTCTGCAAGTCTCTGTGCTGCAACAAACATATCCAATGGATCGACTCCCGCAACGCTCAAGTTGTGAGCATCATGACCAACAGTGCTCGCGATCGCACCACTGCGAAGTCCAAATCCTTGGACAAGACCAACGCCGATTTTTCCTCCACGTCCATGTCTTTCGATCGATGCAAGAATCAGCAGGTCTCGAGTCACATCTGCATGCAAGACTCCGTCAACAACGCGGGGAACCTCACGCTTGGAAGCGGTCACGATTTGTCCTGGAATGATTCCAACAACTCGTGCTGGTAAATTTTCTTTCGCAGCGAGCGCAAATGATTTTTCGCTGAATCCACTTGGTAGATGAACCGTCTTTCGAAGAAAAGAAGGAATGTCAATTGTCGCAACGCGCTGAACGCACTGCCCTGACTCCGCAATCAATCGACCGCCGACGAAAGTCGCATCGATTTTCAAGTCGCTCCAGTTTCCAGACTTGGTCTGGGCGATCGATAAATCTGCCGCCATCCCAGGCGCAATCGCACCATATTCATGCAATCCAAAATGTTCCGCGACATGCAGTGACGACATCGCCACAGCTGTTGGCCCATCGAATCCCATTGCTGCTGCTCTTCGAATGACGCGATCGAGATGACCGTCGTCTGCAACTTCGCAAGCGTGCACATCATCAGTACACAAACAAAATCGATGCGCGTTTGCTTGCGTGACAGCGGGCAACAACGCGGCAAGATTGCGCGCCGCACTTCCTTCGCGAATAAAAACCCGTTGCCCCGCAGAGATTTTTTCAATTGCTTCATCGGCCGTAAAGCACTCGTGATCGCTTGAAGGACCAGCAGCAACATATGCCTGTAATGATCGACCGCGCAGCCCTGGCGCATGTCCATCGACACGACCGCGTCGCTCAAGACCAAGTCCAATCTTTGCAAGAAGCGCAGTATCACCAGCGATCGTCCCTGGGAAGTTCATCATTTCAGCAAGTGCGATCACTCGCGGATCATCGAAGAGTGGCTCAAGGTCTGCACGCTCTAAAACTGCGTTGGCCGTTTCCATCGAACTTGCAGGGACACAACTCGATGCCGTAAACCAAATTCGCATCGGTGTATTTGCCGCATCAGCCATCATCCAACGAATTCCTGGAATGCCACAGACATTGGCAATTTCGTGCGGATCCGCAACCAATCCTGTCGTTCCATGCGGTACGACAAGCTCGGCACATGCCGATGGCGGCAACATCGTGCTTTCAATATGAATGTGCGCATCGATGAACCCAGGCAAGATGATTCTTCCAGAAGCATCGACGCGTTCGCGTGCCGCGATATCAATCCCAGTATCAATCCCAGTATCAATCCCAGTTGGAAGGACCGCTGCAATTCGACCACCAAAGATCAACACAGAAGCGGGGCGGATTTGTCGTGTGAAGACATCGACAATCATTCCGTTCTCGATGACGAGATCTCCCGGAGCATCGCCTCGAGCAACACGCAAAAATTCTGGGTCTGTGCGCGCGATCATGAAATCAACTCGTCATTTGGAGAGACCATGGATGAGTAATAATCATTTCGAGGCAGGTGGAGAGAGTGCAGATTTAGTACTGGGACTCCCTTCCACACCACCGAATGCGGCTTGCCTCGGCGTCATGCCACTTGGAACGCGAGCGAGTCCCGTGGCAATCGCTTCTTTGATGAAGTCATCCACTAATTTATCTGCGGCAGCTTTCCCCTCCGCGTTGGTAACCGCCAGATAGATCCGGCCAATTGCCCACGCAGAATAATTCCAATCATTATTACTTTGACCACCTGCAGATCTCATGGCATTGATAAAAAGATCTGCGTTTTCAAGATATGTGGTTTTTTCGTCGACAATCTTGCCGTCACGGGTATATCTCCCTTGATAAGCAAACCACGTATTTGACTGGACTTCTTCTTGCAACACCCTGACAACTCGGCCAGCTGCCGACAGAATGAATTCGTCCTTTGCTGGACGAGAAATATACGAGCCGCCGTCAATGAATTCTGTGAGAGTGATTTTGTTTCCAGCTGCATCCATTTCATCAATCGACCGACTTCGTTCTTTGACTGCTCGTATCGCAAGTTGCTCGCCTACAGAAGTTGCGGGCAGTCGATCTTGATGATCGCCTGCATATTCCAGTATGGCTTTCTGCACGAGTGGGATTTGCAGATCGAGAATAGTGGGCAGGTCGTATGAGTCTGGGATTGCACTCGGAGTCGAGCATCCAATCATCGCAGTGAGAGATAGAACAATCAACGCACTTGTGATTTTCCCAGTGATCGTCATGAATCGAACAGAAAGTTTGGCGGTCTCCATATGTCTAATGTAACCAATCGGCAAAATGTGCAGGGCTAGACAGAGGCGGGAATTGAAGCTTTCGCAGAGTGGTTGATCAGAGTCTGCAGATCAGGCAGAGAGTCAACATCGACGCGCAAGATCTCTCCTTTGCGCGGAGGTCCGAGCGCGGGGAAATTCGTCATGATTGCTGCGGATCGAATTCGTAGCAACGGGATGTAAACAATCGCAGAAAAATCCGAAAACTCGACCATCATTCCGTCCGTGGTCAGCCCTGCAAGGAGTCCGACAACGAATTGATCACTTTGGTGTTCGCCACCGTGAGCACAAACTTGGATCGTTGTATGAAGCGCGCGGTGCAAGAGGTGATGTATCGATTCAGGCGGTCGTGCCGGAGATTTTTGTTCCTGTCGCGGCGTTTCGCGCGGCGACTCCTTCAACTCGGGTTCGACTGGATTTTGCGCAACATTCAGAAGTCCAGGAACGCTACTTGCAGAGATCCAATCATCTCGGCCTGCTTGTTGAATAAAAGTTTCTGCGGTGATGATCTTTGATCGCGCAGCTTCCCTCAGAGCGTCTGCAAGCAGCCAACCTGATACTTCATCCCCATTTTTAAATCTGTATTTCACACCCACGAGAACCTCCTTCCGCGCAGAGCGCGAATGGCGAAGCGCGGATCTAGGGCAACCCACCGTCACCCACTGTCAATATGTTATCGCCGAAATGCGCTTTTCAACCAAAAAAATTCGTGCCTGTGATGCGGAAATTTCTTCTGTTTTCATTTACATTTAACAACATCAGTGCGTTGAATCGCACATCCATGTGTCCCGGTAGCTCAGTTGGATAGAGCAGCAGATTTCTAATCTGCAGGTCGGTGGTTCGAGCCCACCCCGGGACGTTTTTCACTCTTTGGTTACGGTCAGGATCCACTTGGTTTGGCCACGTTCACAGTCAAAACGCGCTTGTCTGCAGGTGGTACACCTTTTTCCCATGAGCGCGCAAGAGTGAAGGTCAGCACAGAAGACCCTGCTTGCGAAACATCGAATTCGAAGATGCACAGAACGGATCCGCCAGGTTTTTGTGCATTCACGGGAGTGATTGTTCCCGTTCCATTTGACCAATTGAATTGCGGCAACAAGATTGGCGCAGGGCTGGAATTCGAAGCATCGCTCGCAACTTTCCACTCGAATCCAGTACCAGAACTCATTTGAAGCTCCACTCGCAATAGGTCGCCGACATTCGCCTTCGTTGTCGTCGTTGAACCAAGTTGCACAGTGTCAACTCCATTTGATGATGTGATTTTCGATTCGCCACCGGTGACGGTATCGCGCAGTTGGCAGATGATTCTGCGTTGAGGAGCGATTGGAGTTCTCCCAGTGAGTGTTTCGGCGGGTGGATTCGCTGCATTGTCTTTATTGCAACTGGTGGAAGCCAAGATAAGGATGGCAGTCGTTGAGAGGAGAATATTTCGCATGAATCAATAATACCTTCTCATTATCATCACACAGATGCATACGTTGCTTGGCATGAGCGAGCGGATCAGCAGGATTCTTGCGATTGCATTGTTCGCTGCAACAGTTCTGTCACTCTTGTCACTGCGAGAGCGAGTCTTTTCGAATTCGCCGATCTCTCTTTCAATTCCTATCTTGATGTATCACCATGTTGGTGATTGGGGAGAATCTCGCGCGGACTGGGCGCCGTGGGTTGTACGACCGAAAGAATTTCGTGCGCAGATGGATTGGCTGGTCGCCAATGGATTTCACACGATCACCTTTCGAGAATTGCTTGCAGGACAAAAAGCGGGAGAATCAGTACCAGCGAAGTCGGTCATCATTTCATTCGATGATGGATGGTCGGAGCAAGAAGGCGTCGTGCGTGCCGAGCTGGAACCACGAGGGATGCATGCTGTCTTCTTCGTCTATACCGCTGCAGTAGGCGCCACGCCGAATAATTCTGGTTACATCTCGTGGCAGCAGTTGCGAATTCTTGAATCTGCTGGACACGAAGTTCAGTCGCACACCATTTCTCATGGACGACTGACGGAGATGCCGCCTTCACAACTTGATCGTGAAATGCGCGAGAGTCGTGCGACGATCGAAAAAGAAATGCGTCACCCAGTCAAAGTGATTGCGTATCCATTTGGAATTTATGACGAGCGAGTGATGCGCGCTGCATCTGCTGCGGGCTATGAATTTGGTTTGCGAGCGGATGCAGATCTGGTGGTGGGCAAGCCACTGCAATATCGGATGCCCCGCATTCGGGTTGGATATGAAGATGGAATAGAAGTCTTTGCAGATGCGATGATGCTTTCGCAATCGCAAATCAACGCGCAGAAGCCCAAGCAATGACCAGCACGCTTTCACGATCGGATTCGATTATCACTCGTGCGCTTGTGACCAATGTGTGGCCAGTCGCAATCTTGATGGATTGTCCTTCGCAGTGAATTGTCGAGCCCGCCGATGCGGAAACTCCATGAATTACAATGATTTCGCCTTCGACAATCGTGGATCCAGTTTCTCTGCGCACTCGCATTCCGCCTTGCCAGCGGTTGCGGCGTAAAAACCAATTCACATCTCGCACGCTTGAGCCGATGGGATCTCCTATCACTATTTCTTCGCCAGCGAATGAGAGCGCGTCGCCAGATTTTGGAAGTCTCGTCCAAACACTGCTGCGTTCGATGCGCATTCCATCGCCGTGGAGACACGCAATCCATCGATCGACGCCTGGGAATTTGGAAAAGTCAGCACGAGTCGGGACATCAGCAACTGAAAGTCGCCAAGTCCATGAATCACTTTGATCGTGATGCGAATCTGCGTCCGTTGCAATTTCCAGAGTGCTGCCAAGTCCGTTCGCCCACGGCATCGAGCGCGAAGATTCGGGAGTGAGAATCTGCATCAGTTGAGGAAGCCTATGGCGAGTCTCATTGATGTGCATTGGTTTGTGGTGCGCACGACGGATACAGCCACGGATACAGCCACGGATACAGCCACGGATACAGCCACGGAACGGCATAAGTGATCAGCCGTGAAAAGATCCCGCCGGGCTCAGACAGTCCTCGGCGACCGACACGATCCGGTTTGCGAAATTTTTTACAAGTGCCGTCGGCCGCCTGCGGAACTCGCCCGGCAGAATTTTTCAACGGCTGGGCACGCAAGCGCGACTGATCTGAAAAACGTTCGAGCGAGAATTTGATTCGCCAACGTGGGCAGCGGAATGATTTGAACCCCGGCGAGTTTGCAAGCCGAGCAAGTCTGCGCAGCTCGGCGCAGCATGTTTGAGCCCGGGGCAAATCAGTCAGCTGCCAAAATCTGCACGAACCACTTTTGAGTCCATGCATGCGTCCCGCGAAGTGCGCATAAAACATTTTGAATATGTAATGCCATCGTGTGCCGTGGAAAATTGCTGGCTTGTTTTTCTCTTATGGCTTTGCGGAGACAGCGCATTTCGTCTTCTCTCTCGCACAGCGAACGAACAGCAATGGTTGAAAATTGAACTGCAAGCAACCGATTGCAATAAATCTTGCTCTGCCACCAACTTTTTCAGCCGATGCAGGTGTTGGAACGATTAAGTTTTCCCGATTTTATTCTCGGGAACTATGGATGTATTGCATTGCCGCACTGGGACTTGTCGCATGCGCTGCGATCTGTCGGCGCGGGCGATAGCAACAATAACTTTTCAGGCGAACTACAAGGACATTCAAGAAACGTTCAGCGATCGGAGATAATCGTTCAGCGCATCTTGCTGCGATTGGAGGGTCGTCTGTTCATTCGTAGTTTGAAGCAGAATCGCCTCAAGCCGAGATTCTTGTTCATTGAACTTTGTCAAGTATCGCCGATAGACTTCTGTGTCGTGATCGATCGATGCCATGTTCTGGCGGATTCGATTCTGATCAGCATCGATCGACTGGCGTTCTTGACCAAGCAAAGCAATGCGCCCAGAGGTGGCATTCATCGTGGCCTGCATCGCAGCAGCTTTTTTCGCTGCATCAATGACCGCCTGTGAAGCTTTCTTGTCCGATGCATATGCAAGTAGTGTTGGCATGTCGTACTGAGCGACGGAAATGCGCGAAAGAAAAGTATTTTCTTGGGCAACGACAAACGTCGCTTTTTCGCTTGGTTTTAAGGTCAATTCGAATCGGTACAAACTTTGCGTTTCTTCAGCAGCTTTCTTCGGTTCTGCCAACTCCCAACCTTGGATCTTCGCTGTTTCCACCAACATCGTTCGTCCGCGAGCAGCATCCTTATTGTTGAATGCAAATGAAGTGCGCTGAACCTGTTTGCGCGTTTCCTCGATGAAGCCATCCACGATACGAATCGAGCGCATCGTGTTCGTGCTGTCATCTTGCACGGCAGCACTGACAGAAAGATCGACCGCATACGCAAGTAATCGTTTGTCGTTGAGAGTCATGTATCCAACTTGAGCATCACCTGCATATGTGAACGCATCAAAGACAGCGACTGGACCAGGGATCAGTTGTAAGCCTGTGGAATTTGTCAGTTCGACTCCACGCATTGGATGGTCGATCCCATCTGCGCGATTGAAAATGCTGACGCGCCGCCCATCAATCGCAGAAGTCAGAATTGGCAGCATCGCTGATTGCTGTCGACCAATCGAAATTGGATTCTTCATGGTGTATTGAAACGCTTCGCCTACGGAACTTGATTGTGCCTGCGCAATCGCTGACTGCTTCCAGAGTTCTTCGGATGACATTCCAGTTTCCATATCGTTGTTGGCACCGTCGGCCATCGCTACGGATCCAAATGCTCCGCCGCTTCCACCGCCACCGTCCGCTCTATCAATCTTCAACATACTTATCTTCGCACGAGGTGGAGGTGCAGAAACAGATGGAGCCGCCATTGCTTGGCGCAGTCGATTCTTCTCCGCAAACGCATCTCCATCTTGATAAATTCTTGGCGCAGCCCCTGCAACCGTCGGCACATCAAGGCTTGGACGTGTGATATGCAACGACTGCGAAAGATTCATTTCGAAACTGACTGGCTGACTTGCGACGAGCGCAAGCTGAATGTTGCTCCAATCATCGTCGGTCGTGTTTTCGATGATTGCCCATCCCTGAATCATCGGTTGCTCCTTCGACTTCGCTTCGTCAGGAAGCACCAATCGATAACTGGTCTTCCAAATGGGCATCTCATTCACATATGCGATCTTCACATCGCGAGCGGCAGTTCCACCGAATGAAAGCCCAACATTCTTAAATCGATCAGTGCTATGAGCCGCCAACGCTGCAAGCGCCTTCATCAATTCTCCGTTGAGAGCTGGGTCTTCCAGTTGTACTGAAACGATGGTGGTCAAATTGACAGATCGAACTCCGCTCTCTGTGATTACATTCACAAATGGAATTGAGATCGCCTCCTGTGCGCTTCCTTGGGCTTGATCGCGCATCTCGCTGCCAAGTACAACTCCAGAAACCGGCCCATCTGACGTGACAAAGCGAACTTTCGTCCCTCGAAGTCTTCCCAATATTGTTGCGAGAGTCGGATTGTCTGAAAGATCGATGCTAAAACTCGCAAGTTGACGCGCGAGTGGTTCGTTCGATTCATAGGAAATCGATTGGAGCGCCTGCTGCGGATCGAAGATCACCATCGACTTCAACATGTCATTGATTTCATCTTGTGCAAAGCGCAATTGAACAGAATCTCCGCTCTTGATCATCCCGTGCCGTTCAAAATATCCCACTCCCGATCGATAGAGCGTGATTGAAGTGATGGGCAAACGCGGCGCTGCATCAGCGCCCGTAACCGCTTGTGCCAGAGCACTGCTCGCAAATGTCATCAATCCACAAAGAGTTGCAACGGAGCAAGCAAGCGTAATTCGAATCGCAATTGGATTATTCATATCTGTTTTCCTGAGGATAAGTTTTTGATTGATTCAGGCATTCTACTGCCAAGAAATGAAGTGATCGATCCTGCGATTGCGAGAAAAGCAATCGTGAAGAGCAATCCGGGATCAACAAGATAGTCCCACAGATTGTCTGACTCCATTAAACCGACACTCGATGCAATCAACGCAATGGCGATGATGTTTGTCCATCGAGGAGCCATTCTCCGCATCATCACGGAGCCCAATGCAATCACAGCGATTGCAATAAGAATCCATTTGGGTTTCCATCCATAAGAATAAAGATCGACTGGCACGTTTGGATTCAGCAAGAATAATGGCAGATACAGCGGCAGCATCACAAAGAGGCTGACAAGCACACATGTCGACAATCGAGGTCTGTTTGGAAGCGAAGATGGACGAACCGTATATAAAAAGAGCAGCAAGAATGTCACGATGCTTGGATCGCCCCAGAGTCCACGAAGATGTCCTGCGATTGAAACTCCTGCAGCTGGCACGATGAGCACAATGGCAGCAGGAATCCAAAGTTCCATTCCAAATGGCGAAAGATTTTTTCGGCCAAAGATTTCGCGCACAAAGCGAATGATCATCGCCACGATCACTCCTTGGGCAAAGAGTCCATAGATTGCCTGGGCGGTCAAGGCGTGGTCTCCATCGCGGGTTTTTCTGTATCGCTTGCATCAAGCCACGTGGAATTAAAAGCACAAAGTCGAATCCCTTTGCGCTGCCAGGTGTATGAAAGATAAATCAATCCATCTGCACTTTGCGCAAATGATGGATAGGAAAATTCTCCGCCTGGCGCGCTACGTTCGATCGTGCGGGAAGCGGTCCAACTCGATCCACTATCTCGCGAGCGAAATAATTGCAACACGTTGCGCCCGTTCACAAGCGGATTTGCAGCGATCAGCAGCGAGCCATCGATAAGTCGAATCATGCTGATACTTGCATTTGGATTTGGAATATCAAGCGGCGCCTTCAGCGACCAAGTTTGACCACCATCTTCAGTCGCGCTGCGCCCGACGACTGGCTGAGCACTGTTCGTATTCCGAAGCACTGCGACCGCATCAGTCGCGCTGATCGCCGCAACCGCAGGCTGAAGCAATTCGCCGACATTCGACGGCATCCGTTCGCATTGCAACACGCGTCCTTCGGTTGTCACTCGCACCCACATTCCCCATTTGTGCAAAAGCTCGTGATACGCGGGAAGTCCGATCGTTCCATCTTGCATCGCAACAACTGGATTGCGCACGAGCGTGCTGAGATTGAAGAATGGTGAAAGAATCAATCGTTGCGCTGCACTCCAACTCTTGCCGCCATCTTGCGAATGCAGTTGATTCACAGAACTTCCCGACCATCCGCCATAACTCACACTCACAACATTCAATTTCACACGCCCGTCAGCATCGATCCAAACCACAGGATTTCCAAGCGTACGGATCACGCGGTGGGTGAGTCCTTCAAGTTGTTCGCAAGTCAATGAGGTCCACGAATCTTGCACGCGGCCATCTTTCACTCGCGCCATCTGAATCGCAACATCATCAGCACCTTCACGCGTTCCACCAAACCATGCGATCAGCAGTGAACCATCTTGCATAAATGCAACCGACGAAGCATGAGCTGATGGCGTTGGTCGTGGCAATTCGATAGGCAAAAAGAGCGCGCTGGCACTCTCTTGCTTCTGCGCATCGATCACACTCGAAGCGGCGAATCGAGGTTCGATTGATCCTCGCGTGTGCAATCCCGCTGCGACAAGCCCAATGATCAACAGTGTGAGTGACCAACGCGTCGATGAAGGGGATTTGGTCATGTGGCAATCAGACTCGAAATGCTGTCAAACTATAACATCGGCTTGCGGATCAAACCCGCATATGCACGTATGGATATTCGATTTCAAAGAATGGTTGATCGTTGGGTTGGCATTCCCGCATGTGCTGCGTTGTCAATCTGGCATTATGGCGTTGGTTTCATTTTTCGCCCGATCGAAACGATCGCTCCCAAGCGCATTCTCGTGATCCTGTTAAGCGAAATGGGAAGTCTGGTTCTTGCAGAGCCAATGTTCCGACGATTGCAAGATCGATTCCCAAACGCAGAGATTCACATGATGCTTTTCGCACGCAACCGACAGTTGCTCGACTTGCTTGGCGTGGTCAAGAAGGAAAATGTGATGACCATTCGTGATGATTCACTCGCGCACCTGCTTCTCGATCTTGCGAAGGCCATTTGGTGGATGCGCACGAATCAGTTTGACGCGGTCTTGGACTGCGAACTTTTCTCTCGAATCAGCGCAATTCTCAGTGGAATTTCTGGCGCACGTTGGCGCGCAGGATTTCACCGTCACACGCAAGAAGGGCTCTATCGCGGTTCATTCATCAACTCGCCTGTTGCATACAACCCATATCGCCACTTGTCGCATCAACTTGTGACATTGGCAGATTCTCTCCAAAGCCACACTGTGCCACGCGGTAAAGATGGCAGTCTCGCTGCAAAATTTTCTCCGCCAAGTTTCCACCCCGCGCCTGGTGAAATCGAAAGTGAAATCGCAAAGTTGCATCACGATCATCCAGCGTTCGCAGGGAAAAAACTTGTGCTGCTCTATCCAAGTGGGGGTCTTCTTTCGATTCGCGCGTGGCCCCTGCAACACTATGTTGAAGTAGCGGAGCAGTTGCTTCAAGATGGTTGCGCAGTCGGCGTGATCGGCATGCCCGAAGATCGTCCACTTGCGGAACAATTGCGCTTCGCATGTTCGGACAATGCAAACTGCGTCAATCTTGCGGGATACACACGGTCAGTACGACACTTGATGTGTCTGTTTCACCGCGCAAGTTTGCTGATCACCAATGACGGCGGTCCTGGCCAATTCGCAGCAATGACATCCATGCCAAGCATTGTGTTCTTTGGCCCTGAAACCCCGACGCTGTACGCAAGTTGGAGCCCGAATTCGCACGCGTTCTATTTACACCTGCCATGTTCGCCGTGTCTGACTGCATACAACCACCGCAATTCGCCTTGCGACGGCGACAATCAATGTCTCAAGCGCATTCTCCCTGCAGAAGTTCTTGCAAAGGCGCGCGAAATGATTGCTGTTTCGCATCCCAGCGGGGTGCATGCGAATGCGTAAGGCGTGCCACGCATGAATAAAATTTTTCAAGCCGCCTCATCGGTGATTGCATGGAGTTGGCGACAGCGACACAGATTTTTCCAATTTGGTCTTGTTGGAGTGAGTGGAGTTGCAATCAATCAATTGGTCATTTGGATTTGCCAAGAGAAACTTTATGTTGGCGTCGAAAATCTTTCTCTCCGACTGAATTTGGCAATGTTCACTGGCATCATTTTTGGGATGACCAACAATTTTTATTGGAATCGCAAGTGGACTTGGAAGGATCGCGATCGCACTCGCAACCTTCCAATCATCCATCAATATTTGCAGTATGCCACTGCGAATTGGGCTGGAATACTCGTGCAGGTTGCGATCACCAATGTGTTGGTGCGGTGGATTCCATATCTGCCAGCCAATCTCGCAGGTATCGCAGTCGCATGCGTAATCAATTTCATTTTGACGGATCTCTGGACATTCCGCCATGTTCGCACCGAAGGGATCGATCCAGAAGCGGAGCGACTCGAACAAGCGCGCGTCGCTCTACCTTTGCTTATCAGCGGCCTGGTGCTTGGTCTCTGCACATTCTTGCACGGCTTGGGTGCGGTGAGCATCTTGCGCAATGGCGATGAGATGGTCTATATACAGATCACTCGTTCGGTCATCGCCGGTAATCATTGGTTGCCGCTGCAAAGTGATATGGCTGCGATGACCAATACAAAGCCACCACTTTTGTTTTGGCAGGGAATCATCTCAACCGATTGGGGTCAAGATTGGAATCTCGTCGCGCTGAGATGGCCGAGCATCGTCTGGACATTCTCCACAGCAATCATGTGCGGTCTCTTAGGTTGGCGACTGACACAGCGCAATGTTTTCAGCGGAATTCTTGCTGCGATGTTCTATCTCGCATTCTTCAGCACCTATCGATATGGCCGGCCATATCTGACAAATCCGCCAGAAACATTTTGGGTTTTTTCATGCTTCTTTACGATGCTTTGGTGGAAACCAAAGTCATTCGACTCGCGCTTTCTTTTTCCGACGATCATCGGCGTACTTGCGGGAATGGCTCTGCTGACAAAAAGTTTCGCACAGTTGCTCCCAATTGGATTTGGACTTGCATGGTGGCATCTGCACTTGCATGAGTGGAAGTGGGGGATCTTTTTGCGACGATCCCTGCCTGGACTTCTCTGGACAACGATTGTTGCTCTTGGAATGTTTTCGCTTTGGTTTGTTTTCGATCCAGAACCTCAATTGATCTGGCGCAACTTTGTGATGGGCGAAAATGTTGGCAAGATGGCTGGTGGTGTCACTGCTTGGTTTCAAGGATTTTTCTGGGGCGGAAACAGTGTGTGGACACTTGCAGGAAGTTGGTTTGTCAATGCTGGTCTGCTTGCATTCCCGCTCTTTGGTGTCTGCGTCGAATGTTGGAAGCATCGAAGCAAACTCATCACCGAAGAGCGACTTCTTTGGATTTGGGTCTTTGCGATTTTTATTGTCTTCTGCATTCCTGCGCAGAGGTCGGGGCGATATCTGCTCGAAGCAATGCCAGCAATCGCAATACTTATGGCAACGCGTTGGCATCATGTTGGTCGAAATGCATTTGTCATATCGCACATTGCGATCATCGCAGTACTCTTGCCAATCGGGTGGCTCTCATTCTTGCTCGGTCGTGAAGTTGGTTTCGACGCATTTTCATGGTGGCACTGGCCACTTGTCGCAGCATCGATCGCATTCGCCGTCATTTCAATCGTGCGACCTCGCTGGACTGCGATGTGCGCTGCACCGGCATCCCTGGCTGTGTTCTTGTCGCTCTCCAGTTTTCTCAGCGTCTTCAATGCGCCGCTTGGAACGTTTTCTCAGCAAACCATCGATGCAACAGCAGATCACGTTGTATGGATTCCAGAAAACTTCAGATCTGTCGCAGAGAATCAAAGATTTTTATTGCCACGCGCAACAATAAAAGGCTTCTCGTCGCAAGAGAGTTCACCGCCGAAAGATCAAGTGCAATCAAGCGATCTTGCGGTCGTCATTCTCCCGCTCTCATCGCCAGAGCCAATTGGCGCGATTGGAAGTCGCATCGAAATGACCAGTCGACACACTGCGCGGCAAATCTGGGAGATGGCAACGGGAAAAGTTCAAGAGCATCTCTTCTGCCGAGCATGGATCGTCCCAATTACATCTGCTGTGCCTGCGAATCCGTGACCCCTCGCGCGGGCATGGTCTTCGCTATCCAAATCATTAAACCAACTGCAACAAGTGCAAGTGCTGCAAATGCGCTAAAGATCAGATTCAGTGGTTGCCCCGCATCGCGCAGAATGCCGAATCCCCAATCAGCGGCGCCGCCACAACTGATGCTGACAAAGTTCATGATGCCATATCCAGTCGCGCGCAAATGCGGCCGCGTGATTTGACTGAGAATTGGCATGTTATTGCAATCAAAGAATCCCCATCCAAGTCCGAAGAGCGCAAGAAATGTCACGGCAATTGTTAATGTCCCAGCATTGCCAACGCCAAAGAGTGCAGGGACAAGCAGTGCAATTCCAACAGCACTCGTATATGCACGACCGCGTGGAGTTCGTTGCGACCAGCGATCTGCAAGCCAGCCGCCGATCATCACACCAATGAGCATCGCGATTGTTGTATAGAGAGTCGCCGAAACACCAGCCATACCTTGTCCGATTCCAAATTCTTTTTTCAGTATCGCAGGCATCCAATCGCGGACCACCCATCCAGCAAGTGCGGGAAGTGTGAAGCATGCGACAAGCAACAGAAACGGAAAACTTGTCAGCAATTCGCTCGCCACGGCACGAATTGAGGCACGTTTTTCTTGAGCAACTTCAGCAGCACGCACTGGAGCTTCCCGCAAGAAAAACCAAAGCGGTACTGCATACAGAATCCCAGCAATTCCCGCAGCATGAAATGCAAAGCGCCAGCCGAAATCCTGCGCATCTGCGACATATCCACCGAATCCTCCAGCCATCATGCCAACATAAATCGCCGTCTGATGAAAGCCGATTGCGCGCGAACGTGTTCGCTGCGAGTGATAGTCAGTGATCAATGCAAGCGCGGCGGGAATATAAAACGCTTCACTCACCCCCATCAGAGTGCGCGTCCAAAGAAGTTCTTGATATGTCGTCACATTGCCTGTCAACCATGTCACGACTGACCACGCAAAAAGACTGCACACGATTGTCGTTCGTCTTCCAAATCGGTCAGCGATGAATCCGCCGAGTGGGCTCAAGAACGCATAGACCCATTTGAATTGACCGAGCATCAATCCCCAGTTCGCATCGGTTGCGACATCAGCAATATCCTTCATCACCGAAAACTTCATCGACGCCAACATCTGTCGATCTAAATAATTCAACAGCGCCACAGGCCACAAAAGCGCAACAATCATCCATGCGATGCGCATCCAGTTGCGGTCGTATGGCGTGGCAAGGATTGGAGTCACAATCACGCTGTCAAGAATAGAGAAAAGAACCGCCCGCAATTTTGTCTCAGGCGAAATCTCTCTCTACTACAGTAATGCCAATGATCAACCACTCATTTTTATCCTTGTTCTTCGCCACTTCATCTCTGATCGTGCTGTGTCAGGTTGATCTGGACAATGTCGCGTACGCGCAAAGTTCAGTCGCTCCTCCACAAGTTCTCCATATCTATTGGCTTGCCGGCCAATCGAATATGGAAGGACACGGCGTTGTCGATCTCGATGGCGCAGATGGATACAACGGCGGTCGTGGAAATCTTGCAAAGTTTGTCGATGATCCAGCGAATCAAAAGCTCTGGGGCGATCTTCGGGCAGCAGATGGATCATGGGCGAAGCGTGATGATGTTTTCGTTTCATATCTCACCGAGAACAAAAATAAGAAAGCGGGAGCGCTCTCCGTTGGCTATTCGTGCTATGACGATGCGCATCACTTTGGACCAGAACTTGGCATAGGCCGCGTACTTGGAAACCACTTCGACTCACCTGTTCTGCTGATCAAGACTGCATGGGGCGGAAAAAGTCTTGCAAAAGATTTTCGTCCACCAAGTTCTGGTGGAGTGACTGGTCCTTATTACACCCAGATGATCAGCGAGTTCCGAGCCGCACTCGCTGCGATTCCAACTGCATTTCCACAGTTTGCAAAGTGCACGCCGCAAGTTGATGGCTTCATTTGGTTTCAGGGATGGAACGACGGTTGCGACAGCGCAGCTGCAGCAGAGTATGAAGCGAATCTCGTGCATCTCATCGCTGATGTGCGCAAAGAACTGGGAGATCCAACGCTTCCTTTCATCGTTGGCGAAACCGGCAACATGGATGGCACGGATGGAAAGATTCTCCGAAACGCTCAGCGCAAAGCCTGCGAAAGCAAAGATGTGATCGGTGCGCGTTTCGTGCCGACGGCACAGTTCTTGCGCAAAGCTGAAGATTCACCAAATCAAACACACAGTCACCATTGGTTTGGAAATGGCGAGAGCTATCTTTTGATCGGTGATGCACTCGGTCGTGCAACTATCGAAATGGTTTCAACGCGCACCAAGAGCAATCCCGAATCATCTCGCACAATCATCGACTTCAAAGGGCTCGATGTCGCGAAGCAGTGGATGACTGTCAACGATGGAGTGATGGGGGGCAAGTCCAAAGGTGGGCCATCGTTTGTCGATGAAAAACTTGTCTTTGCAGGTTCAACCAATACTGATGGTGGCGGTTTCTCATCGATTCGTGGTGATTCGAAGCAGTGGGGTATCGACGGATTCTCTGGTTTCGTCATGCGTGTTCGCGGTGATGGCCGAACGTATCAACTCGACACTCGAATCCAATCTCCTAATAGTCGCCGAGACATTTCATACCGCGCGGATTTCAAAACCGTCGCAAACGAATGGACCGAAGTGAAGGTTCCATTTTCAGCATTCAAACCGTCGTGGCGAGGAACTGATCTTGAAGGGCGCGTCGCAACATTCGATCCTGCAAATCTCTCTTCGATGGGAATTATGATCTACGACGGGAAAGACGGACCATTTCGCCTCGAAGTCGAAACCATCGGGGTGTATTGAGATTGAATCCAAAGATGATTTCAAACGCCTCGCATGCAAGAAATCTCTAGCACCAATCAAGTTCCCGACAATTTGCGGAGTGTGCATCGATCCACTGATCGCCAATGATCCGCCAAATCCAGTCCACGCCAACTGCCCGAGAGTATCGTCAGCGATAACATCGTCAGCGTATGACCGTGCGTCGCACTTGGATCATCGCCATCCTCTTGTTTGTGGCGCTCAGTATTGTCGGGCTTGGACTTCGTCCGCTCATAGTTCCCGATGAGCCTCGCTATGGAATTATCCCGGCAGAAATGGTGGAGAACGGAAATTGGCTGGCGCTTCGCATGGCTGGTTTCGTCTATTACGAAAAGCCGCCGCTTGGATATTGGTTCACAGCAGCAAGTCTTTCTGCCTTCGGTCATAACGCTTTCGCACTTCGACTGCCAAGCGCAATCGCAACATTGATCGCCGCACTCGTTGCAGCTTGGATGGCAGTTCGCATCACAGGTCGACGTGATGATGGGCCGCTCGCATTCATGGTGCAGACAACCACACTTGCGCCGCTCATCTTTGGATCAGTCGCACTTCTCGATCCACCATTCGCTGCACTTGTATCGCTGTCGATGGGCGCGCTCTATTGTGGTTGCACAACTCTCGGACGATCGCGCGCAGGTTGGCTTGCGCTGGCAGGCATTGCAGCAGGATTCGCATTTCTCACGAAGGGGCTCTTGGCGTTTGCAATCCCCGGCATTTCAGCGATTGTATTTCTCGCGTGGGAACGTCGCTGGAAAGACATAATCACGATGCCATGGATTCAACTTGGCGCAGCTGTCATCACTGTCGCGCCATTCGCGTGGATGATTCATCGCACCGAACCTGGCTTCTGGAATTACTTCATTGTCGTTGAACATTTTCGGCGCATTGCGCAACCTGATTCCAACCAACATCCAGAACCGTGGTGGTTTTTCTTCGCATTGTTTCCAATCGGCGCAATGATTTGGACGATCGCATGGCCGAACGCTTGGAAAGGTTTGCGAGATGCCGTCGATTGGCGCATTGGATTTCGTTTTATGGTCTCGTGGATTGTGGCTCCACTTATGTTTCTCTCATTCAGCAGTGGAAAATTGCCCACATATCTGCTTCCGCTATTCGCGCCTGTTGCAGTGCTCGTCGCGCTTGGACTTCGACGCGCACATTCATCAGGCCAAATCACAAAGAATCGAGCCGCAATCGCTGCTCGTTGGATGCTTCGTCTTTGTGCGGCGGCATCGTTTGTGATCGCACTCATAGGCGGCCGTAAGTTTGGCATCCCAACCCTCTGGGATTCCAACGAATCGCTGCGATTTGTTGTGATCGGCGTTGCGTTTCTTCTTTGGGCGCAACTCGATGCATGGAGTTGGAAAGCGCTTGAAGTGCGAACATGGCTTGTAAGAACAACGTTTGCGCCTGTCCCGATTCTGCTGACAATTCCATTCTTCTTTCCATCTGCGCTGTTCCAAGCGTCAAAGAATCCTTGGCCACTCTTTGAGCGCCTGACAGAACAATTGCGTACATCCACTCTGCTCGTGACATCGCACGAACCAGCGCACGCACTCTCATGGGCGACGGGACGCTACGACATCGTGATCGCTGGCGACCCAAGTGAATTTGACAACGAACTTGATATCGAATCAGAACAAGCGCGCCGAATCAAATGGGATGAGGTCGGCGCTCAAATCATTCAGGCAAGAACGACTTCAACATCGCAATCGGTCGCGGTGGTCTGCCCGACGAGTAAAGCTGATCGCATTCTGCAAACTGCTGGCGTGCCAGTCGTTGATATGCGCGAGAGCGACGGAAATCTGACCGTCCTCTATTGGCGTTAATTTTCCCCCACCGTTCCAAGTTTCCGCACGTTCCAAGTTTCTTTGTGGCGATTTATGACACGTGTTTGGCGTGCTTGCCGCCCAACTTCTTTTTCTCGACTTCTTCCAAATACCGTTTGGTTGCAGCCGGAAGAACATTCCACATTTTTATGGCGAACACTAATCCAAGAACCGTGAACGGCAGCAGGAACATTGGCCAATAGGACCAACTTTCCGTGGCGAGAAAACCGATCACAAATGATTGGATCGCGCTGCCTGCATACGCAAACGAATCTGCAATTCCCGTCGCAGTCGCCGCAGCTTTTCTGCCGCCAAAGTCCGCTGTCGCTGTGCCCGACATGATGGAATGCACTCCAATCACCGCCATCATGATCGTGACGGCGGAAATACCCATGACAAGCATTCGGTATTCCAAGAAGAATCTCAAGAGAGAACTATCTTCTGGTGTTGCGATTGCATTCAGTGGTTGAACCGTCAGGCACACAATCATCAATGCGGTGGAGATCAACATGATGACTTGCATAAAGCCAGCGCTTGGCGCACGGCGTGAATTGAAAAACTTGTCGCTCATAAAACCAGCTGCAAATCCACCGGCAATACCAGTAATGCAACCCCAGAATCCCCAGTTGGTAGTGATTTGTGTCACACCAAGCCCAGTTTCCTTGGCAAAGGTTTGATACCACTGCATAATGCCGTTGCGCAAAATGCCAGAGGTGAACTCGATCACACCAATGATCAAGATGATCTTGTTGGTGAAGATCTTGCGCATCAATTCCCAATAGCCATATTTTTTCCCATGCGCATCATCATGTGACGCATCATGCGTCTGAAAATCACTGAAGCCAGCTTCATCGGGCGTGTCCTTGAGAAGCATGACATCGATCAAAGCCCACACAATCATGATCATTGATGGGATGAGGAAGATCAACCAGAACGCTGGAATCGTTCGGCCATCAAGTGCAAACATATAATTCAGTATTTCGCGCACTGCAGACGGAGTACTTGGTTGAGCAATTTTCACCGCATCGGCAATTGCACCGCCCCAATCAAATGCAAAGTAAACGCCGAGGGAAATCAGCGTTCCAAAGATTGCTCCAAATGTTCCGCGCTCCCGAACATGAAACCAAAATGATTTCACTTTGATCGTGGAAACAGCGCCGAAACTTTGGAAAAGCATGTTCAATCCATAGAGCACGGAGAACGCCACCACCAGATTGACTTTGAGCGCCCCGTTGAGAAAGAGATACAGCACGCCCGCCATCGCTGCGTTCATAATGCTCGAGCCAATGGCACCCACAAGAATTCCGCGCTTGCCTCCCACGCGATCCACGAGCGGACCAATAAAGAAAAGCGAAACGGCGTACACAGTGAAACCAACGCCACCAATGATTCCAAAATCCTCCTTGGTCATCAGGTCGCCTAATGCGCCCTTTGCAACCACCAAGTTGTAACGGCCCATATACAAAAACGCATATGTCATTCCAAGCGGAAACCAATTCACAAACCGACGCAGCATAAATTTCCGCGTGTGATGCAGTGGATTGGTCAAAAAATACAGAACAATGATGTACGTCAAGGCCAAGCTGACAAGAAAGAGTTGCATAGGGTTCTTTGCTCTGGATTAAATCAGGACAAATTGATTCTCGATTTCGGGCAATTGTGATTGTTGGATCAAATGTTTTTGCAGCAGCAGAATGTGTGGAGCGTATCCAATGATTAAAGCGAGTGGAGACACATGCACAAAGGTCCGAAAAGTGTGGATTTGATTTTTATTTTTTATTTTTGCTTCTCAGATTTGACTTCGATCAAATTCAAACTTACGTCAATCCACTGTTTTAAAACAAAAAGTTTTTTTATCAATTCTGGAGCAGATCACTATGACTCAAACACTCACAATTAGCGCGCTTGTCGCCACAATCAGCCTTTCCCTTTCCGCCCACGCACAGGACTCCTACTCAGGAACGGAAACGGACCCGGGCTTAACTGCCTTCGGAAACCAGATCGTTGACCAGAACGGAAACAACGTTCGTCTGACTGGCGTCAACTGGTCGGGTTTCGAAACGCCGATCGGGATTGTGACTGGCCTGTATCGAGCTCCCTCCGCGACGTCCAGCCCTGACTTCCGCGACTACCTCGAAAAGATTAAGAGCCTTGGATTCAATTGCGTCCGGATTCCATGGTCGTATGACAACATGATCTGCGAGCTCCCGGCGGCGGCCGATGAGAAGTGCAATCCCAACGGCGTTTGCAAAGATAGTACTTGCTACAGCTGCCCGGAATGTGCTGATAAGAGTTACATCGCCGGTTCTTATTACAATTCTGAGAACACAGATGAGCAAAACGCCAGTTCCGTCAATCAGCTGACGACGAGCCAGTTCTACGGCAAGCCGCTCAATGAACCGTTGTTTGATACATCGCTCCCGCGGGTGGCTTACGCGTGGCAAGCCAAGTCTCCGCTCAAGTGCATGGACGAAGTCATTAAGTACGCCGGTTACATCGGCCTTAAGGTGATCCTCGACAACCACTGCATCGTCTCCGGTGGTTTCGCAAGCCAGCCGCTCTGGTACACAAGCGAAGTAACTCAGCAGCAGTGGATCGATAGATGGGTTATCCTCGCCGAACACTACGCGGAAGAAGCCAACGACCCTTACCACGCAGTGATCGCCTGCGATCTGTTCAACGAGCCGAAAATGGATCCCCGCAGCACCACCCAGCCTGGTTCAGCTTGGGCGACTGCAGAGGGCCTGACGACTGCACAGGTCAAGCAGGCTTGGAATCTCGCAGCAGAGGCATGCGGCAAGGCAATTCTCGCTAAGAATTCGCGGCTTTTGATCATGGTGGAAGGAACGCAGTGGGCGAATCCCAGTGCGGTGTTCCCGACCGGTTCGGGCAGTGCGAACGGAAACGATTACACCAACTGGGGTGCCAACCTGATGGGCGCGGCAGTCGCACCAATTGACCTTGGGGTCTCGTATCAGAACAAGTTGGTCTATTCAATCCATGACTATCCGGGCACTGCGCAGACCCTGAGCGGAGGGGACCCTCTGCCGTGGTTCAAGACGACGCTCTATCCCAATTATCCATACAACCTTGCTGATGTGGCATGGCAGCCATTCTGGGGCTACCTCGTGGAGAACAACACCGCGCCGATATTCGTTGGCGAGTTTGGCTCGTGGTTGCAAAATCCTAATCCACTGTCGTGCAGCGACGTCACGCTGTCAGACGACCAGGTGAGATCCGACAAGCAGTGGGTGAACGCACTTCTTCACTACATGCAGGGCGATTGGAATTTGGCAGAGACGATTAACGAGACGCCAGATTCACAGGCGATATCAGTCGATGTTGGTGGTGACAAAGCAAAGAAGGGCATCAGTTTCTGCTGGTTCGGATTCACGCCCAACAGTAACGACACCGGCGGCATCCTCGACTGCGACTTCAGCACGACCGACGACACAAAGTGGAATTACATCAAGCCGTACCTCGCACCGATGCTTCCGTCCTATCAGACCGCGCTCGCCAGCGACATGAATGGAGACGGCTTCGTTCGCGGCGAGGACATGGTCATCTTCTTAGCGCTCTGGAGACTCGACACTGGTGGATCGCGCTTCTCTCGCGGCGATTTCAATCACGACGGTTTTCGCGACGGAGCGGACCTTGTAATGCTCTTGAGTCGATGGCGGTCGGAGTGATGCGAAGCGATTGAGGACACGCACAGAATGGGCAATTTGCCCATTCTGTGAACCTCCCAAGATTTCCTGAACATTCATAATCGGCGAGTTTGATCTCGCATGAAGAAGCGAGTCGCTGGGAATCATTCTTGATTACTCGGTGTTCATTCACCCCATTCATAGTTGGGTTGCAAGTGCCCGTCGTGCAACCGGCGGTCTGACTGCGCCAACATGCCAGCGATCCATTCACACGACTTCGCAAACTTGAAGCCCCGCGCCAAAAGTCAAGAATCAAATTCTCAAAATCTCGTGTGATTTTTGAATGACTGATTCACTTTCGGCATGCGAAATTGAAGACTTGTGCGCTTACTGTGGTCCTCGCGTTGTCACGTCGCGCCGCTTCCAGGCTTGATTGACTATGAAACGTAGTCTGTTCAAGGGACACGCAATGGGAAAATTTGTCGAACCGGGCCTCTTTTCCTTCTCAGATTTGACATCGATCAGATTCGAACCATGTTCGGATTATCGCTTTATAAAAAAGCGAATTCCTATCAACCTCGGAGCAAATTACTATGATTCAAACACTCAGAATTGGCGCGTTTGTCGCCACAATCAGCCTTTCCCTTTCCGCCCACGCGCAGTACTCCTACTCAGGAACGGAAACGGACCCGGGCTTAACTGCCAGCGGCAACCAGATCGTTGACCAGAACGGAAACAACGTTCGCCTGACTGGCGTCAACTGGTCGGGTTTCGAAACGCCGATCGGGATCGTGAGTGGCCTGTACCTTGCTCCCTCCGCGACCTTCAGCCCTGACTTCCGCGACTACTTGGATAAGTTGCAGATCCTCGGCTTCAATTGCGTTCGTCTTCCATGGTCGTACGCCAACATGATCTGCACGGAGCCTGCCGCGCAAGACGAGGGATGTAATTCCAACGGCACCTGCACCTCCACCGATTGCTACAACTACTCGGTCTGCCCAGAGTGCGCGGACAAGAGCTACATCCAGGGAGTGGATGACCAAAAAAACTTACTGACTTCTAGCCAATTTTACAACTTACAACTCAATGCGCCGTTGTTTCGTCTGGTTTCCGGCTCGTACAAAGCAAAGACCCCGCTGGAGTGCATGGACGAAGTCATTAAGTACGCAGGTTCTATCGGCCTCAAGGTGATCCTCGACAACCATTGCATCGTCTCTGGTGCGTTCGCAAGCCAGCCGCTCTGGTACACGAGTTCCGTCACTCAGCAGCAGTGGATCGATGAATGGGTTGTTATCGCTTCTCGCTACGCGGACGATACCTACGACCCGCATCACGCAGTGATCGCCTGCGATCTGTTCAATGAGCCGAAGATGGATCCGCGGACCGCGGGTGGTTCGGCGTGGACGACTGCAACCGGCGCGCAGGCTTGGAATCACGCAGCAGAGGCATGCGGCAAGGCAATTCTCGCTGCGAATCCGCGGCTTCTGATCATGGTGGAAGGAACGCAGTGGGCGAATGCCACAGCGGTGTTCCCGACCGGTTCGGGCACCAACGGCACTCAAGCGAACACATACACTAACTGGGGCGCCAATCTGACTGGCGCGGCAGCCGCACCGATTGTTCTTGGATCGTCGGCCCTTGGGGTGTCGTATCAGAACAAGTTGGTCTATTCAATCCACGACTATCCAGGCACTGCGCAGACCCTGAGTGGACAGAACGTACTGCCGTGGTTCAGTTCTAGTGTGTCGAACTATCCCTACAATCTTGCTGGTCAAGCGTGGCGCCCATTCTGGGGCTACCTCGTGGAGAACAACACCGCGCCGATGTTCGTTGGAGAGTTTGGCTCGTGGTTGCGGAATCCAACGGTCGCAGACGCCGAGGGGAATGTGTGCGGCTACTCCGCGTTATCACCAACTCAGGTGACCTCCGACAAGCTGTGGGTGAACGCGCTCCTTCACTACATGCAGGGCGATTGGAATTTGTCACAGCCGATTAACGAAGGCGCAGATTCGCAGGCGATATCAGTCACTGTTGGCGGTGACGCAGCAAAGAAGGGCATCAGTTTCTGTTGGTTCGGATTTACTCCAAACAGTGCTGACACTGGCGGCGTCCTCGACTGCGACTACTCATCCACTGATGTGGAAAAGATGAAATACCTCAAGTATTACCTCTCACCGACGATGCTTCCGTCCTATGAGACTGCGCTCGGCAGCGACATGAATGGCGACGGCTTCGTTCGCGGCGAGGACATGGTCATCTTCTTAGCGCTCTGGAGACTCGACACTGGTGGATCGCGCTTCTCTCGCGGTGATTTCAATCACGACGGTTTTCGCGACGGAGCGGACCTTGTAATGCTCTTGGGTCGGTGGCGGTCGGAGTGATGCGAAGCGATTGAGGAGACGCACAGGACATGGGCAAGCCGCCCATTTGCGAGCGCATAATTTTCGCGCGATTTGTGCTAACTTCCTCGATCCATGGCATCCAAAGAATCTTGTCCGCCAACGATGGACATCCGTACGCATGGCCTTCTCAAGGCGATCGGCTCCATCACAAATCTCACCGTGTGGGAGGCCCTTCGTCGATGCGGCCGCGCGTCGACAGCGCAGGCGATTGCGCTGCAAGTCGGGAAGACTCTGCAGCAAGTCGAAGAATCGCTTTCGGCACTCCGAATCGTTGATCTCGTTTCTCTGATTCCTGCGTCACGTGCCAAGCGAGTTCCAACGTGGAAGGTGACACGCAATTCGATCGTCGTCGCTTTCACACCCTACGACCCAATTGATGAGTCGCTCATGGCATCATTCACAGAACTCTTTGGTGAGATCCGTCTAAACGAAATCCGTCGCCTGACCAAGCCTGTGCAGGAGCGAGTGCCGACAGATACCAGATACATAAGTCTTCACGCGGGATTCTTCGACGCGGTTGACCTTCGCGAGTTGTGGGGTCTGCTTCAGCAGTTGGAACGGTTCTATGAGCGATGCAACGAGAAAGCTGGTGCGCTGCAGAGTGCACTCATTCGAACAGGGGCCCAACCAACTCCCCAGTACTGCAACTATCACGTCAGTGTTCAGATGGATCCGCTGAGCCAAGGTGTCATGGCGCTTCCGGCACTGCAGATGATTGGCAAGCAAGTTGCGACGAATGTCTCCAAGAAGGCGAGCGCGGGCGCAGGAAACATCTTGTCACGCCGCGAAGGAACCGTTGCAACGAGGCTCGCGCACGGCGAGACGAGGGCAGAAATCGCAAAGTCGCTTGGAATATCAGTACATACTGTCGCAGAGTTTACACGTCGCATCTATCGAAAACTAGGAGTGAATCGCATCGCGCAACTCGCAGCAAAAATGAGTGAGATAAAGTGAGTTGGGATTTAAGTGCGGTTGATTGTCGCTCGCAACTTCACTAAACATAGTTCATTGAAGCGACAACCCTAAAGAAAAATGGGTCATTCGAGGCATTCGGGACTTCTTAATTTGACATCAATCCAGATTGGGACCATGGTCCGTGCATGAAACTATTTAATATCGTGTGTATGTCCCTGTCCGTGGCAACTTGTTCTTTTGGGCCATTGGCTCTGCAAGCGCAAGCAGGAACAGTCGGATGCCCAGAGGACATTAACGGTGACGGAGATGTCAACGGGCTCGACCTTTCAATGTTAATAGCCAAGTGGGGCAGTTGCGACACTGGCGGAGGGCCGGGCGGTACCGCATTCTCCATGATTTGGTCAATTGATTCCAACGCATCTGCAACCCCGTCCCAAGGAAGTTCCATCCAAAATAGCAGTGGAACTTCTGCGAAAATTTACGACAAGAATGGCAACTCCGGTCTATGGAGCAATTTCAGAGCCGAGAATTTGTATCTGCTGAAGGGGCCATCAGCGACCACAGACAAGCTTCGAATCACCATGACACTGGACTTTTCCAAGATTCAGGGAAAGGACTATGGGATCAACGCCAATTGTTATCTCAACGGATTTAGCAACGGCACTGATACGCCTGTTTTGATCAACACTTCTTACATGCACTGGTATTACGGCGATTCGAATGGCGGACCGGGCAGTCTCTGCACCACAAACCAAACTATTCCAGAGCTCGACCTTTTCGAAACAGGATCTTCTTCCACGATCGCTGGAGGTTTGCCGACTGTGATCCAAATCACAACCCATGCAGGATCAGGTGACGGAGAAGCAGCTGGCGCATTTGTTGGAATTGGTGGTTCGAACTATTCATTGGCAAGTCAAAATATCACATCGAGCCAGACATCTTCTGTTTCATATCCAAGTGGCAACACCTATTTGGGTATGAACATTGCATTGCCATTTACTCTGACGTATGTGATTTCGAGTACTCAAATCCAGATGACTGCGACGCAAGGTTCAGTCACCTCAGTCCTCACATACGCACCAAACGGTGGCGTGAAGGACTGGACAAAGTACAAGTATTTCAGTGCTGTCTTGGGCGTGAATAATGGTTACATCGCTGGGCAAAGCAATGGCATGAGTCTTTCAACAACATACGCAAGCACCTATCAACCATTCGTTGCATCGAACATTCTGTTCGAACTCAGTACCGATGGTTCGACATATGCGAATTGCATTCCGTTGACAACGTATACCGCCGGATATTTCAACACAGCATCCGAGTGTGCAATCGAAGCAAAGCCATTGCCAACAGGCACGCCATGATGAACGGATGATTTCGGTTGGACGAGTTTGTTAGAAAGCAATTCAAACCCCTGTCTTTAAAAAGGCAGGGGTTTTTCAATCTGCATTTTCTAGAAAGCGCTGAAGCACAGATGCGCACAAAACTTTACTGGGTTGGCGGGACTGTTCCAACGGCTGGCTTCGCACTCGAATTGCTGTGGGGGAGAATACTTTCAGCAAATGGTGGCGACAAACCCACACGAAAGCCTGAAGCCTCGCAGATTCGAATTCTTAAATTTACTTCACGAAACATAGTTCATTCAGGGGACACCAATACGGAAAAGTGGGCCATTCGAGGCATTCTGAACTTCGTAAATGGACATTCAACCATTTGGAACGATGCTCATTAAATGATTATAGAAAACGACATTCAGCCTCGAACGAGGTCGCCTTTTATCCGTCTAACGCTCACGGGCATCATGCTTGCTTGTGCATTGCCGCTCTTATCGACGACGGCGGCCCGCGCAACTGAACAGGGCAGCAACAAGTACAACATTCTCTTCTTCATTCTGGACGACATCGGCGCGGACCAACTAAACGTGTCGAACCCGGTTGGTAAGGCTTTGGGGACGCTACCAGTCACTCCCACGATCGATGCGATCGCTGCGCAGGGCGTGAACTTCACCAACTGCTGGGCGATGTCAGAGTGCTCGCCGAGTCGTGTGGCCTTCTTCACCGGCCGCTACCCCACTCGTACAGGCGTTGGTGCGCCGCTCGTTCCTGAGGAGACGCTGCCGCAGTCGCAGTGCTCGCCGTTTGAGTGGACCACACCCACCGTGCTCAAAGCGGCGAACTACGAGTCGGTCTTGTTCGGCAAGTTCCACCTTGCGCATAACGATTTCAACCCGCAAGGCCCCGCCAACCTCGTACCGAACTCTCTTGGATTCACCAACTTCAACGGGACGCTCTTTGGCGCGCCGCCGCCGATCGATGTGACGCTCGCAGGACAGCTCAGTGCCGAAAAAATACGCTACTCGTGTGGCTTTCCCGTGGAAGGGAATGGGCCTGCGATCTGCGCATGCTTGTTCAAAGGCGGTGCCGATGGCGGTAATGAATGCACTCCGGGAGTCGATGCGCTGGAGTGTCTCGCCGCCGGCGGCGTGCCGCTTGTCACTCCCAGCGGTGATCCGATCCTGGACTGCAACTCGCCCGATGCTGTTGCTGCTGCTCAGCTCGTCGCAAAGAATTGGGATGTTTGGAACGGCTACTACGTATGGCCACGCACCATCAATCTCAACGGTGTGGCGATTCCAGCGACGGACGATGAATTGAATTACACCCGAGTTCATGCTGACGTCGACCAGGCTGATCTTGCCATCGAATTCATCAACGAGCAGAATAATAAAAAGATGGGCCGCAATTGGATGTGCACGGTCTCGTTCTCGAGTGGCCATGACCCGTGGCAGCAACCACCTGAAGCTGGAGTCAACTCCCCTTGGCCGGCTTTGCTTCCATACGGCTGCGGCGATCAAGTTGGCATTGACGGCGCGACTGCTCTCGCCGTTGAACGCCAAGTCTGCGACCGAATGATCGAATCGCTTGATTCGCAGATAAACAGGGTGCTTTTCCAATCTGGACTGGCGCATCTCTCAACCGATGGATCACTGGTGATCGACGCCCCGGACACGCTCATTGTCGTGATCGGCGACAACGGATCGTTCCTCAACACTGTGAAATTCCCATTCAGTCCAAAGCGATCGAAGGGCACCATCTACCAGACTGGCGTCTGCGTGCCGCTGGTCATGGCTGGTGGCCCAACAGTGGCGCCTGGCCGAGCGGTCGACAGCATGGTCAACTGCGTAGACCTCTTCCAACTCTGGGGAGAAGTTGCGGGCATCGATGTCCAAACCGCAAAGCCCGCAGGGCGGCAGCTCGACTGCTTCTCGATGCTGCCATATCTGACGACGGCAGAGCCTGCGCCGATTCGCACCTACAACTTCGCTGAGTTCACCCAACCACATTTAATGGTGGAGGCGACAGGTGGTCCTGGTACTGTCGCCGGTCCGTGCTTGCTTGCCAATGGCTCCATCTGCACCGACACGATCTTGGCGACCAAAGATTTCTGCGAAGGTCAAGGCGGCACGTGGATGGGAAAAGTCGACGGAGTAGAAGGCGGGTACGCCAGTTGCTGCGAGCTTGCTGCGGCAGTGCCGGATGGCGACAGCATCAATCTGATCCTCTGGCCCACCCAATGCACCATCACCAACGGGCGCTGGAAACTGGTCCAGAAGTTTGCCTATGGCGAAACCGAAGTGACCTGCCCGACTGCGATCGACCCCGATAACCCTGTACACGCGCTTGAATTCTACGACCTAGCCGATTGCCCGTTCGCAAACCAGCTCTTCGGCCGCGGTATTGACAACGACGGGTGCAACATGCTGAAGGACACCGGCGATCCCGCGAAAGACCTTGCGCACCACCCCGTTGCCAGGGCCGCCTACGAGGCACTCAATGAGCAACTTCTGACGCTGCGTCCATCTCTTGTCCCGATCACCGGCGACGTCACGATGGACGGAAATGTAAACGGCGAAGATCTGGTTGCACTGCTCGGTTTCTGGAACGGACCCAGCGTCGCAGACTTCAACAATGACGCTGAGACGAACTCCGCCGATCTGGCCATCATGATCGGCGCGTGGAGCCCCAACACACCGTGACCGAATCGAAGTTAACAATCGGAACACACATGACAAACAGAATTTCAACACTCTCTATTTTCGTTATTGCTATCACTTCGTTGACCTCTTCATCCCTCGCCGATTGCGGCTGCACCGCCGATGTCAATGGCGATGCGACAGTCAGCGGACCCGACCTCGCGATCGTCATCGGTTCTTGGGGTCCCGCATCTTCAGGGATGCCAGGGGCGGACATCAACGCCGACGGCACCGTTGACTCGCATGACCTTGGCCTGCTGCTCGCCGCTTGGGGCAATTGCCCAGGGCCGGAGTCGATCTTGACCAACCCAGATGCCATCAAGGCACTGGCGAAGAGTGCATATGTCTGGGGTCTTCCGCTTGAATTCAACTACCGATTCGGCAACTACAACGCGCTGATGACGGCCGAAGTCAACTCGCTGGCATATCCACCTGAACCCGCCGCTTGGAACAATGCCTTGACCAACGCGGGCAACTCATCGGTCCTCTACATCAACGCCATTCTCGATCTGACTGGCGATACGGCACTGGTGTACACCTTGCCGAATCCGAGCTCGTACAACGTCTCGCAGTTCTTGGATGCGTTCGGCAATACCTTCGCAAACCCAGGTTCGCGCACTACGCCGAATGCGAATAACCCGACTTCGTACTTGCTCGTCGGCCCCGATTCGCCGTATGCGCACAGCAGGACCGTTACGATCGATGGTTACACATTCCCTGTGATCGCCTCTGACACGAACCGCGCGGAGATGCTCTCGCGAGTTCTTGCGCGGACACTAGTACGGCCTATAGAAGACGGATCCACTTTCAAATTACTCAATGAGGTCGCACACGAAATCTATCTGAACACTCTCGAGGAATTCCTGGGCAATGGTGGAGTGGCTTTTATCAAGGACGGCGACTATTCCATGAAGAACCCAACCGATGCGGAGCGCGCCGAGGCCAAACAATTGCAGAACGCCCCAACCACCGCCATCGAGTACTTCGAGCAGGTGGGCGTCACGCTGGAATTGAACGACATTCCCGCATACAACTCAGGTCTTGGTGGCACCTTGACTCATTTGTTGCCAAAGTGGGTTGTGCCGCAGTCCGGCGCAGGAGCGTTGTACTTCCCACCGTCTGCTGGTCAACAGGGCGCACTGGCACTCTTCGCTCCACTGGGACTAAGCGAGTCCGGTTTCAGACTCCCGTGCAATTGGGGGACGGCACAAACCAACGCACTGCAGGCAGGATTTGAAGATGGCGTCAGTTTCCTCAACGACCAACTGGGTGCTCAAGCTCCGGCTGCTACCAACTATTGGACCTACAAGAACGCCAACTGGGGAACCTGGCCAAACACCATTAATGGATACATTGGTCGCGGTGTTGCTGTGGTCGCTGGTGGATTTGCAAGTATGCCAGCGGACGGTACTTACGCTGCACAGATCACCGACGCGAACGGCGCCGCGCTCGATGGCGGAGACGTCCACTCGCTCACGATTGGCACATCGAAGGGATCAACACTTCCAGCAGACGGTACCGCGCCGCCGCTCATGGTTAATGACGTCACTCAATTGCCGGTCGGGTTTTGGTCGCTCACTCTCTATCAACCAGGGCAGGGCGCATCGGTTTGCCCTTGCCTCAGCCAGGCAAGCGTGCTCAATACGTACTACTCGCGGGCGGATACCGAAGTGATTTCAGTCGACGCAGTCTCGGGTTATATCACTGCCAAGGTTCCCTATGGCGTCACCCTGCTAGCGAGTAGCCCAGTGCTCTTTGGAGGAAGCACCGCAGCCGCCGAATACGGCCTGCTGTCCGAACGCGCATACTTCATCGTCGCCACTCCGGAAGTCGTTGACAGTGTAAATGGAACGGTTCGGTTCCAGATATCGGCCACGTGGCTACAGGATCTCTCCACGGACCCAACCAATTCCGGCGGCGACCCTGGAACGCCGATTCAGTACACGGGAAGTGCGGGGCCACTCGTGACGTTGACCAGCGGCACATCGCAACTTTTGTATGGAAGCGTGCAGCCCGTCTCTCAGCTCGGCTCATCTGAGGTTGCAAATGGGCAACTCCAACAAAACCAAGATGCCAACGGAGAACCCGATGGAACCTACACCATTTGGTTGGCACCTTCGCTGCCGCTTGGCGTGCGCGCATCGAACTGGATTCCGACGCCGTCGCACGACGCCCTTGCGTTGCTCTACCCCGGTGAGGTGGTGAACTCCGAGATCTGGCCTATTTTTCGAATTTACGCATCCGCAGCTGGCGAGGATAAGCCATCGATTCTTCCCTGCCTGCAATGCCCCCTTTCGGAGACGGTCGGCGGTGCGAATCCCAAGGAAGACTCCGATGAAATGAAGGCCACGTACCGCTTCCCGTTGATCACCAACCACGGCCCTCCGCCTCCGCGGCCTTGAGAGTTCCGCGCTGTGAACCTCCCCAGAATTTCTGATCATTCACAATCGTCGATTTTGATCTCCCATGAAGAAGCGTGTCGCTTGGATTTATCATTCATTACTCCGCGTTCATTCACGCCATTGACAGTTGGGTTGCAAGTGCCCGTCTTGCAACCGGCGGTCTGAATATGCCAACATGCGAGCGATCCAGCCGCACGACTTCGCAAACTTGAAGTCTCGCACCAAAAGTCAAGAATCAAATTCTAAAAATCGCGTGTGATTTTTGAATGACTGATTCACTTTCACCATGCGAAATTGAAGACTTGTGCGCATACAATGGTC
>CAMAXY010000024.1 GCA_945862215.1 Singulisphaera sp. GP187
CGAGCAAGAGTGGCTCTGCGAGCGCGCGTGGCGCGAGAATGCGGGAATCACCACGAATCACCATCAACCATCCTGATGAAACTTGTTGATGTTCGCTGCGAAAGTCAGTTGCGTAAGACTCTTTGATTGTGACAGGCTGAAGAGAAACAATCATCGGCACGGTATCGATCGATGGCGTCGCAGGCAGCGCGGGCAACGCTGGGCCTGGATTATTCTGGGTTGGATTGTTCTGGGCTGGATTATTCTGGGCTGGATTGGCTACCTGTGCGAAAGCGATCGAGCTTGTGCAAGCGATGCAGCATGCAATCACATTTGCTGTCAGAAAGTTGTTCAATTTTTTGGGTGCCATAGTTTCATTTTTCATTTGAGTTATCTCGCTACTCATTCCTTCGTGAATTGAAGATCGTCCAATATGAAACGACCTGTCGCAGATCCCGCAGTTCCTCCAACTTCGATCCGAACCGCAACGATCTGCCCAAGATTGATTCCAGTTCCGCCACTCTGAAAATCCCTCAAACGAAGCCGAATTGTGCGCAATTCATTCTGCCATCCTGTGCCCGTTCCGTCGCCTGTGCGCTGATAGGGGCGGTTGACCGCCTCGCCTTGTGCCGAAGACGAAACGCGAACTTCGATCCCAGCAGCATCGCGCAAGACAATACTGAATGTTGCACCTCCGTTGAGTGTCACAGTATTAGGGTGACGCGTTCCTTGGCCAACACGAACTTCGATGAAATCCATTGCGCTCACATCACCCAATGAAACAGGAACCGCCCATTGCATGTTCTGAGCAGAGTTCCAATTCCATGCGATCATCCGCCCAGTATCGCTCGCGGTCGCTCGACTGGATCCGTTGTGTGGATTCGCAGTGCTCCATGTGTAAGTTGCATCGGTGTCACGCGAGAGCGCTTCCGAAAGATTTGCGACAGTCGAAGTGACAATACCTCCGCAACTCGAGAGGGTCGTGGATGTTTGAGTCTGAAAATTATCGATCGACTTCACACTTGCAGATGCTGGAGGAACCAGTTCTTTCACGATGGTTGTGGTCGCAACGACTCCAGTTGGTCGAAGGGTGGAACTCGGCCGCCACATAAATTCCTTCATCGCAGTTTCGCCTTCGATGTGATATTTGATCCCAGCCAAGATGAATGCCTTGGCAACCGCTTGTGCGCCAGCGTTCAAAATCGCAGTTCCAGTCGGCCCCACAAAGTCGTTCGTTCCGCAACAATTGAAGTCATTGTGATCTGCGCCGTGCACATAGACCGTATTGCGGAATCCAACACTTCTCTCGGCAAGATCGAATGACCACGCAACGCTACTCGTCGGTGTTCCACTGACATCGCCGTCGGCGGCTCCCCAGAGAAGCATAAAATTTGCGGCATGCGGATTTGCAGAATTGACACCCAAGAAATCAGTGGGAGAAATTGGGCAAAGAAACTTGATATTGCTTAATCCATATCCAGTTGGTGTGAAAGTCCCATCGAAAATCCGGTCATATCCACGGACGATCCCTTCACCGCCACGACTGTGGCCAATCCAGGAGATGCGCGATGCGTCAATCTTTCCATTGATTGCACCACTTGCAACCGTGGCTTGTTGCGCAATAATCGCATTGGTGTGTTGCAATGTCGTCGTCGAAGATGTCTCGATGCCAGGAACTGTATTGTTCTGATGACTGATGACGATGTATCCCCAACTTGCTAGATGGGTTCCGAGATAGTCATACCACGTGTATTGATGACCATTTCCATGTGAAATCACAACCAGCGGACATGAAGCCATTGAAGCGATATTTGTTGGATACCACAGTCGTGCAAGAGTGAATCCCGCAGTCGCGCCGACAGCGGTGTAACTGCTCAGAGTGGTTACTGCGAGAGGTCCAGTTGCAGTTGGATCGCGCGAGATCCAAAGACCAGCACGATCGTCGCCGCCATCGATCAAATCACCGAGCGAAAACCGACCATTTCGATCCATGTCGATGACAAGGTCATATCCACGACCGACTGAAAGCCCGCCATCACCAGACAGCGTTTGCCCTCCCGTTACTGTAAATCGATTTGCTGAGATTCCCCCACTTGCAAAGGTGATCGGTTGGGCGGTACCCCGAACATCTGTGAGTAAATCATTCGCACCCCATTGAGCAGTTGTGCGTGCAGCGACAACAAAGAAATCAGCGGTTGTATCAACTTGAATCGATGTCAATCCAGGATCGACTGCGATCGTGACCGTAGTTCCTGCGATAAATGTCTGGACAAAAGATGCGTATGGCGCAGCGGCCAATGGAAAACATGCAAGACGAATTTCCGTTGTCGGTTGCGGAGGCGGGCAAGTCTGACCCCAAAGTGAAATGAGTACCGTCAAATCCGCACCATCAACAAAACCATCTGCGTCCAAATCACCTGTGCTCGTACCGTTCCAATTAGCCAAGAGAATGGAAAGGTCTATCGCATCGACACGCAAGTCTCCGTTGATGTCGCCAGGACAAGCACCTTGAGCCGCGTCTTGAAGCATCACACAGCCCGCACATGCGATGACAAGAGCAGAACGAAGTGGTCGATATCTCATTTTCAACAAGGTACTCCAGAGCACGCTCGAAGCAAATAAAATTCGCTAGAATCCTACTATGACGGTTATTGCAACAGCTCGAAAAAGCAGAGTCATTTGGCTTGTGGCATATGGGATTCTTTGTGTGGTTCTTGGTTTCTGGGGAGCGTACGACTATTGGGTTCGTATCCCCAAGCATGAGAGTGATTACGCTGCATTTTCTAGAACAAAAGAAGTCTTCGACCGTCTTGAAAAACAATCTGCAACGAAGTCTCTCAGTGCAAGCGAGATCTCCGAATATGAGGCGGCGAAGACTGAGATCGCTATCTATAAGGACGGCGCTCCTGAACCAGTTCCCGCGTATGACAGACCGTTGCAACTTTGGGTTTATGTCATCGGTTGCGGAGTTCTCGGTGCGCCGTGGTGTTTCTGGGGACTTTTTCAACTCCGCCGGCAACGCTTCGAATTGGATGGAGATGGAACACTGATCGCGAATGAGATTCGGCTTTCAACAGACCAGATCAAATCCATCGACATGTCAAAGTGGATGAGCAAGTCAGTCGCAACCATTCACGGAATCGGTGGCGAACAAATCAAGTTGGATGATTACATGATGAAAAACGCCCATCTCATCATTGGACGAATTGCCCATCGTTTCGACCCAGGAGCTTGGAACGAAGATGGCACCAAGTGGAAGCCCGCAGAAGAATTGGCTGGCGGAGAGACTGGGAAAAACTCTGGCGAAACTGCCGATTCTGCACCACGAGAGACCTGATGCCGCGTGGATTGACCGACCCAACAACCGCAATTGAGAAGCGTGATCGATGCTCCGATCTTGCGCACCGTCCACGCGTTTTGCTTGGAAAGATGGGCCTTGATGGACATGACCGTGGTGTCAAATTGATTGCGCGAATTATGCGCGATAGCGGAATACACGTCATCTATTCTGGACTCTGGCAAACGCCGCGCGGTCTGGCAATTGGAGCGCGTGATGAAGATGTGGACTGCGTTGCTGCATCGATGATGAGCAATTCTCATCTTGTGCTCGTCCCGAAATTGCTGGATGAACTGCGAATCATGGGGCGCGGGGATATCGCAGTGAATGTCGGAGGAATCATCCCTCAAGAAGATGTTCCAACGCTGCTCGGCAAAGGTGTCGCTCGCATTTATCACACAGGTACGAGCATGGATCAAATCGTCGATAGTGTGCGAGAGTGCGTCAAGGAATATGCGCCTCTGCCAAGCGATGCGAATTCGACGGCGAAACTTGCGCGACTGATGTCGATGGCAAATGCGGGCAAGCTTCCTCCCAACACGCCGCTGAAACGTCCCAAGCGAGTTGTGGGAATCACTGGCGCACCTGGCGCAGGAAAGAGCACACTTGTCGCGGCAATGGCGGCCGAAGCGGTTCGCCGAAAGCACAGAATTGCAGTGATCGCTTTTGATCCGATGAGTCCAATCACCGGCGGCGCACTCTTGGGTGATCGACTGCGTGTTGACTTCAACGCAGTCGACGAAAATGTTTTTTATCGCAGTCTCGCAATTGTTGGAGAGGATTATCGATCGCTCGATCAACTTGTTGGACTCGTCGGTGCAGCGGGATATGAAATGCTGATCATCGAAACAGTGGGCGCTGGACAGAATGATGTCGCGATTCGTCATCATGTCGATTGCACTGCAGTTGTCACAGTTCCGGGAATGGGTGACAGCGTGCAGATGGACAAGGCGGGCATCTTGGAAATCGCAGATCTGTTTGTGGCAAACAAGGCAGATCATGCAGGCGAAGCTCAATTGGTGCGAGAACTCTTGGATGTTGCTGCCGGTCGCAAGATTTATGAAACAGTTGCGACCCAAGGTAAAGGCATCATCGAACTGTATGAAGCGCTTCTCGAGCAGGCTTGACGACCGCCCACTTCGATGACTTCTGCGTAGACTTCTGCGCTCAACATCTACAACCTTACAGAGCGAGAACACCATGAGCGCAACAAAACTTCCACGGAACACCAACCAAGCACTCGGCATCGGACAATACGCAATCGACTTCATGCAAAGCGGCGATCCCGCAGCAGTTGTCCAATCACGAACGATTCTGTTTCACACCGACAGCGTTCTTTGCGGCGCATCTGCGCTGGCACTTGGAACCAACGCGCCACGTTTGCTGCGTGAAGAAGCGCTGGGATATCCAAGAAAGAAATCTGGCGCGCGCGTTTTCGGTTCTGCGCAAACAGTCGCCCCCGAAAAGGCGGTTGTTGCAAACTGTTCGGCAGTTCGTGAATGGGATTCCAACGGAACCAACTTTGGCTTCAACCCTTCGCTCGGGCACACAGCAGGCGAGTTCGGACATAATGATTTTTATCCCGTCGCTGTCGCAGCCGCAAATATTGCAGGACTTGACGGAGCAGCAACTCTGCGCGGAATGATTGCAATCGATGAGATTCGCGGACGCCTTGCAGAAGTTTTCAGCCTCAAGACATACAAGATCGATCATGTTGTGCATGGAGCAATCGCCAGTGCGGCGGTCTATGGTGCGATGCTCGGTGCGACGGCGGAAGAGATTGAAAGCGCCATCGGCATGGTGGTCGCTCATTACATTCCTTGGCGGGCGATTCGCGCGGGCAAGCAATTGTCAGATTCAAAAGGCGCGTCGGCAGCAATCAGCGCAGAAGTCGCGGTACTTTCAATGCAGCGCTCGATGCGCGGCTTTATGGGGCCGCGCGATATTTTTCGTAATCCAGAAAGTATGTTTCGTCAATTCGAAAAGACCAAAGGTGATAGTCCCTTCGATTTGGTTTTGGGATTTGCAGGCGAAGATTTCGCTGTTATGGGAATGCATTTCAAACTTGGTCTGTATGAGCACCAGTCCGCTGGGGCGCTGCAAGGTTTGATCGATCTCATTGTTGCAAATCCAATGCTGCTCAATCACAGCGCAGATATCGCTTCAATTCATATCAGCGCATACGAACCTGCATTTTCAATCATTGGAGACCCTGCAAAGCGCGATCCAAAAACCCGTCAATCGGCAGATCATTCAATGCTCTATATCGTCTCCACTCTGCTTCGCAAAGCGATCGATACACACGAGATCACTGCTGGCGAATCAATGCCCGCGACCAGCGATGATTGGTGGAAGGAAATTATGCTTGGTCCGCATGATTATTCCGCTGAAGCCATCAACGACAGTCGCACGCGCGAGTTGATGACAAAGATTCAATTCGAACATGGTGGACCAGATTATGACAGTCGATATCCAGATGGCATCCCCACTTCAATCGCAATCGTGATGAAGGACGGCAAAAAATTGGAGAGCGGACTTGTGATGTACCCCTCTGGGCACGCTCGAAACACGACGGCGAAGTTGTCAGAGATTTTGGAAAAAAAGTTCCAATTGCTCGGACGATTAGGAATAAAGAAGCCGAAAAAAGCAGTCAAAGTCTTGGAGCAACTCGCCACACTTTCGCCGAAACAAATCCGTTCGCTTTACAACTTCGATCTGCTTGACCGAGGATCTTTCGAATAAATCGAATCAGATGGTCAGCGAACCAAAGCCAAGCGCACGCCGCCTTGTTCATTGACGATTTCGACCACTTCAAACCGAATATCGGGCAGATTTCGTCGATCTAATCGATAGCGCATCCGAAGTGCGCTCACCCGTTCGGTGACCACTTCGGATCCACTCCAATTCGATCCCATTCGATTCAAGAAAACAAGCAGATCCTTACGATTTTTCTCTGCCCATTCGACGAAGACCGCTTCGCCCCCTGCGCGCTCGTATGCCTGATGCGCCTCGGCTGAGAGCATCTGCGAATAAAACGGACCATACTCCTGAGTCTTGACTGCTTCAAGGAAGTGGGCCATGACATGCTCAGGCATTGCAGCACGCAGAGTGATCGAACCATCACGCTCTTCTTCACGCAACATCAATTCTTTGGGAGGTTCTTTCTTCGGCGCAGACACAGGTGGCAGACCAGCCAAACTGTAAGGAGGAGCGGTGTACACCGGATCGACGATCTTGTTGCTTTTTTTCGCTGCGGCAGCTTTTTCTGTTGCAGTTTTCTTCTTTGGCAATTCGTCGACGACAACAACATACGATCCATCTTCAAGAACAGTCTCTTGACCGACCTCGCCTTCGAGTCCAAGCATTCCAGCGCCGCGTTTGACATGAACTGTCTTTGTTTGCTCGCATCCGAATCCACAAAGAGTGATCGCACTTGTCAATGCGATGATGATCGAGCGCAAGAACAATTCAGCCGTGCGGGCGGGGAAGTTCACGGCTTGTTTCCAACTTCGCTCCCGACAAGCGTTCGACGCGCAGAATTTTCTCCCAACTTCCAGCTCAAGTGAAAAGCTCCCGCCGGATCTTCTTCTGGCCAATCAATTCGCGTGTGCGTACCGCGAGACTCTCTGCGCTCTGCCGCTGCACGAGTCATCAAGTGACCGACCGTCAGCAAATTTTGAGTCTCCCAACCCTCTGGAGTTTCAAAGACAGATCCAAGCGCGTATCGACCCCAGAATGAAAACATATCCAGACAATCGCGCATTTTTGCGCCGTCTCGAACAATTCCAACATTTCTCCACATCGCACTGCGCAAACTTGATCGCACATCGGAAAGATCAAGTTCACCGGCGACCGAAGTACGAACTCGGCTCTCCCACTGCTGCGGGACAGGATCTGGAAGTGAATCCCTGATCGCAGCAAGAACTGTGCGGCGCCCAAAGACCAGACCTTCCAACAAACTATTACTTGCAAGACGATTTGCACCATGCACACCATTCGATGCCACTTCACCGCATGCATACAAACCTGGAAGATTTGTTCGACCGTCAACATCAACTTCAATTCCACCCACGGTGTAATGCGCGGCAGGATGGACGGGAATCAGATCTGCTCCTCCATCAATTCCATATCCCGCGAGCATCTCAGCAAGTCCAGGAAATCGTTTTGCAAATCCCGCAGTCCCAAGGCCACGAGCATCTAAGAACGCATGCGAATCTCCGGTTCGTGCAAGATGCTCGACGATACCGCGCGTCACCACATCTCGTGGCGCAAGATCTTCTTGAGGATGACGCCCTGCCATAATGCGCTCACCAAGTCGATCAACAAGAATCGCACCCTCGCCGCGGACTGCTTCGCTGATCAAGTGGCGCGGCGCTCCTGCGATATAAAGAGTTGTCGGATGAAACTGCATGAATTCGATATCTCGAATCATCGCACCTGCTCTCCACGCCATTGCGATTGCGTCGCCAGTTGCAAGTCGTGGATTCGATGTCTCGCGGAAAACCTGACCCGCTCCACCTGCAGCCAAGATCGTGGCTCGCGCCCAAATCACTTGCAGCCCAAATCGAGGATGCCATGTGATTGCCCCAGCAACGCGACCGTTTGTATCCGTGCATAGATCGATCGCAAAGCATCTATCAAACATGCGGATTCCAGCCGTTTTTTCAACTGTAGCGCAAAGCGCTCGCATCAATTCTCGGCCCGTCATATCGCCATCGGCATGCACGATGCGCGGATGACCGTGACCACCTTCGAGTCCCAGCGAGACCTGTCCTTGCTGTCCACGATCGAATCGCATTCCAGATTGAATGAGCCACTCAATTTCGCCCGGTCCTTCTTCGACCAAAGTACGCACTGCAGAAGGTTCGCAAAGTCCGACACCAGCAATCATCGTGTCGCGAAAGTGTGACTCCGTCGAATCATCTTCATCGAGTGCTGCCGCGATTCCACCTTGCGCCCACTGCGAGTTCGAAAGATCCATCGGTCCCTTCGCAAGCACAAAGACATTGCCGTGAACTGCGGCTTCGAGTGCTGCACGCATTCCTGCGACGCCACCTCCAATGATCAGCGTGTCGGTGAACAGTTGCGGGAGCAGTTGACTGCGAAACGGAATGAGATATCGACGCTCGTCAAAGATGCTCATGGAGACTTCTTTGTTGCTGGCGTTGTGGATGAAGCAGCAGGCGAAACCAAATCTGCAATCCACAACTGACTCGTTCGACCAGCGCCACGCTGGCTCGTCCACATCATTCGTTGACCATTCGAATCAAACACAGGCAAGACATCCGCACCTTGCGCTTGCGTGATGCGCACTCGACGAGGCGATTCAGTTGCAGAACCAGTTGCCATCTCCACCGAAAAAATTTCATAATTCGAATGTCCAACTTCGCTGGATGCATACACCAGTCGAGTTCCATCTGGATGCCAATATGGCGCCCAATTGACATGCTCATTTGCCGTCATTTGCCGTTCATTTGTGCTTCCAGCGATGGAGCCGTCTGGACCGCGAACAACATCGCTGACATAGACCTGCAGCAGACTGTCGCCCTTTCGGTCCGAGCGATAGCAGATATGTTTTTCGTCAGCTGAGAAGAATGGGCCACCGTCATATCCCGCAACTTGAACCAGTGGCGACACCACGCCAGTAGAGAGATTCTTGACAACGATGTCGCCTTGACCAGTTGCGAGAGTGCAATACAGAAGATTCTTTCCATCGCGAGTCGTTGTGCATTCTGCGGTGTATGCGGTGCCATCTCCAGCGATGACCTTGGGCTGCATCTTTCCCGAGGCAATATCGACGGCATCATCAAGATCGATTTCGATTACCCGCATCTCTGGTGGAAATTGCCATTTGTATCGACCCGTCGCTCGTTGATATCCGGGAGCATCATGCGATTGCGGAGCGACCAAAGTTGATCCACAAATGACAACATTGTTTCGTGATGCATCAAACCATCCACACGTATTTGCAGAATGCGGCGGACTGATTCGGCGAACATTTGTCAGATTCGATTTACCTGCTGCATCGTGGCCAAGATCTGCGACATACATCGCATAGAAATCATCGGGCGTCTCTCCTGCCGCGGGTTGCTCCACCGCTTGAAAAACGATTCTCTGACCATCTGGTGAAAAATATGCTTCGCCAGCTTTCATGAAGCGCTCAGGAAATGTCAGTTGCGTCTGACCCGTCAACTGCTCACGCTCCGCAGCGATCCAGAGCGAAGGATCCTCGGTCGCTGGCGGAACAGCCGCAGGCGTTTGAGCGAGAAAGAAAGATGTAAAAACGGCGGCAGAGAGTTGGATCATTGGGGACAATGGGTGAGATGGACGAAGGACCGAACATTCTAGGACGGGGGTATGAGATCGTACATCTCGATTCGCAGTTGATCGTGATCAATAAGTCGTGCGGCATCTTGTCTGTTCCCGGCATCGGCCCAGAAAAAGCGGATTGCATCGCGGTTCGTGTCGCCGCTGAATTCGCTGGCGCGCGCATCGTGCATCGACTTGATCGAGACACGAGTGGCTTGATGGTGATGGCGCGCGACGCAGAGACTCATAGAAAAGTTTCGATGCAATTCGAGGCTCGGACCGTGCGAAAGAGATACACCGCCTTGGTTGGCGGCCATCCAATTCACGACAACGGAAAAATTGATTTGCCGATTGCCAAAGATTTCGATCGATCACCTCGGCAGAAAATCGATCCTATTCACGGACGACCGAGTGTCACTCTGTATGAAGTGGTCGAGCGAATCGAAACACCGATCTCTGCACGAGTGCATTTGCATCCACAGACTGGGCGATCACACCAACTTCGACTTCATCTCTTGATGATCGGCCATGCAATTTTGGGAGATGATCTGTATGCAAGCGACGAAATTCGCGCGCTCTCGCCGCGGCTCTGCCTGCATGCAGATCAACTTGCGTTCACGAATCCTGCAACGGATGAGTTCTTGGCTTTCGAATCAGCCGCGCCATTCTGAATCGCACCACTCTGAATCGCACCGCTCTGAATGGTCCGCGCTTGTAAGAATCGACCGATTGCCATCAGCGGAAAATACAATCGATAGAGGTGGTATCGAAGATAAAAAACTTTTGGGAATCCAGTTCCCGTGAATTCAGTTTCACACCAAGATCCCGCAGGATCACCGTCGGGATTGCGTGCTTTGTCTGCCGCATCAACTGCGCTGAGTTGCGTCTCAGCCAACCATCCAAGCGCGCGTTCAAGACCTGCGTCGTGCGGTCCGAAGACTTCTTGCAGAATCATCGCGGCCCACGCAGTTTGTGATGCTGTTGGCGGTCCCTTGCCTTTGAGATTTGCATCGATGTACGAATTCGCACTCTCGCCAAATGCACCGCTCTCTTGTTGAATCGAGTGAATCCATTCACCAGCTTGCAGAATCCAAGGTTCGACTGGCGAGACTCCGCAGCGAATAGGACCAATGACGGATTGCCATGTGCCATAAATATAATTGACACCCCATCGGCCAAAGAAACATCCTTCAACTTCCTGTTTCGATTTGATGTACTGAATCGCTCTGTCTATTGCGGGATCGCCCACACGCATCCCATGCCATGAAAGACATTCAAGGACACGCCCAGTGATGTCTGGACACGAGGGATCTTGCATCGCGTTGTGATCCGCAAATGGAACGCATTCAAGAATTGGTCGATCACGGGTTCGATCAAATGCCGCCCATCCACCATCGTCGTTCTGCATCGCGAGAATCCATTTGATCCCTCGTACTGCAGCCGCTTTCGCTGCAGGTCCACCTGTGCGCAGTAAAGCCATCGCCACCATTGCAGTGTCATCGCAGTCGGGATACCAACCATTTTCATATTCGAAGTACCAACCTCCTGCAGGAGTGTTCCCAGGACAATTGTCCGCCCAATCTCCGTGAAAAACGCACTCTTTTCGGACAAGCCATGAAGCCGCGCGCGCAGCACAAGCATCATGCGCATCGAGTCCGCAATCGTTCATCGCATAGAGCGCAATGCCAGTGTCCCATACTGGTGAGAAACAAGGTTGAATTCGAATCATCGATCCATCTTCGATGAAGAATGCATCGAGATCTTTTTCTGCTCGCACAACACGCGGATCGTCTCGTTGGATTCCAATCGCCTTCATCACGATCTGGATATAAACCATTGGAGGAAAAATTGCGCCAAGTCCACTTGTCGGTGCTGGACGATCTTGACTTGCGCGGCGCATGATCCACTTGAACGCATCAGCAATTGCAGCTTTGCGCCAGGGTGAACCACCAAATCGTTCCGCAACTTTCAGAGTGTGGTCAATCACCCCAAAGATCGCTCGCCAAATCACAGATCCATCACTGCGTCTATACAGTCGAGCGCGCTCATGCTGATCCAAGAAGAGTTCATCAATACCTTGTGATGCTGGAATCTCCCGCGTCGGGCGCAGCACGCTGACGATTGCCAGCGGAAGAATCATCGTTCGACTCCATGCGCTGACTTTGCTCAAGTGAAAGAAACACCACTTTGGGAGCCAAATAACTTCTGGAGGAATCGTCGGCACTGCGGACCAGGGAATCTGCCCAAGCGCAGCGAGATAGAAATTGGAAAACGAATTGCAGTGCTCTGCTCCACCCATGGAATGCACGCATTTTGCAGCACGAATCATGTGAGGTGCTGCCACATCGTCTCCCGCCAATTTGAGCGCAAAGTATGCCTTGACGGTTCCCGAAAGATCCGCGGAAGACCCAGGATATTGCCCCCAACCTCCATCGGGTCTTTGCTGAGATCGAAGATACGCCGTGATCTTGCCAAGGATTTCTATGCCCGAGCGACCATCAGACATCGGCGCTGCTTCTTGTCCAAGCGCCCACTTCATCAGCAGATACTCGGATTGCAAAATGGAATCGCCCTCCAACTCGCCACAGAAGTGTCCGTCATTTTTCTGAAGCGAGACAAGAGCGGCCAACGCTTCGCGCTCGGTTGTGCGAAGTTTCGACTCAAGTGAAACTGAATGATCCCGCAAACGAATGCCCATCACTCAATCAACCTCCGACACTGCGATTGGTCGACGACGGCGTGCGCTTCGGATCACAGCTTCGAGCACGCACTGTGTCTTCCATGCATCTTCGAAATCTGGAAGTGGAATTTCCGCAGGCTGACCTCCTAGCACACGCACGATGTCTGCCGCTTGACTGACAAATCCGTGCTCATATCCCACGAGATGCCCCGCCGGCCAATAGTGTTTGATATACGGATGCACACTTTCAGTGCAAAGAATTTTCGTCCAGCCCTTCACGGCATCTGAGCGCGTGTCGTCCCAGAATTCCAACTCGTTCATCCGTTCGAAGTTGAATCGAATCGAGCCTTTTTCACCGTTGATTTCAATGCAATTTTGATTCTTATTCCCCGTCGCGAGGCGCGTCGCCTCGAAGGATGCAGTTGCTCCACCACTCATGCGAGCCAGAAAGAGCACGCAGTCATCGACTGTGGATTTGCCCATCTTTTTCGATTGCTTTCGACTGCTTCGACTTGCAGTGTCATCGTGACCACTCAGCGCAGCTTCCGAATCGACAACGAGCAATCGCTCTTTGATGAAAGTCTCTTCGATTGCACCAACGACTTGCGTGACTTCTTCGCCAGTGATGAAACGCGCCATATCAATAATGTGCGCATTCAAATCTCCGTGTGCGCCAGAGCCCGCCTGCGATGCTTGGAAACGCCAGACCAATGGTGTTGCTGGTCCGCCCCAATCTTGCAAATAGGCAGCACGAATGTGAAAGATGCGACCAATGCAACCTTCCTTCACAAGTCGATACGCCAAACCAACAGCAGGTGCGCGTCGATAGTTGAACCATACAAATGTCTTGACTCCGCGCTTGGCAGCCTTGCGCGCAGCGTTGCGCATTTCGCGCGCGTCCGCCAGTGTTCCCGCCAACGGTTTCTCGCAAGCGACATGACGACCAGCTTCAAGCGCTGCGATCGCCATCTCTTTATGGACATCATTTGGCGTTGCGATATCAACCAACTGGACGGTTGGATTCGTCAGTGTCTCATGCCAATCAATGGTCGACGCCTTCCATCCCCATTTCCGAGCGAATTCATGGGTTTCAGCGGCATCACGCCCTGCTGCCCAATTCCGATGAACTTGCAGAGGCAAATCGAAGAACTTCGGTGCATTCGCCCACGCAATCGAATGGGCGCGCCCCATGAATTTCGTTCCAAGGAGTGCCAATCCAAGTGATCCAGACAAGTCTGCCGTCGATGCTCGTGGTTGTTGCTTTGATGTTGGCTTGCGCGTGCGAACTTTTGCCATCTTCGTATCCTAACAATCACAAGGACTTTCACAATTATGAAAACAAACCAAATAATCGATCAAACTCTTTCGCAGCGCATGGAATCACTCGAGGCACGCATCGCAGAATTGCAACATGCCTCTGTCAATGCTCGCCGATGGAAAACTCTTGGCCTCTCTGCGAGTGTTGCATTGATCGCGCTTGCTGGAGTTGCTGCGACTCAGTCATCACAAACAGCAGATGTCATTCGCGCACGACGCTTTGAAGTCGTCGATCAGAATGACAAGATTGTTCTTCTTGCTGGCATTGGACAGAATGGCGGGCAGATTGATGTCTGGAGCAACGGCGGAACAAATGTCTTGCGATTCGGCGCAAACAATGATGGCGGCGATCTTGCGATTTGGAATAACGCTGGCAGCGGCGTTGCGAGCCTGTACGCATCATCGCAAGGTGGACGCATCGAAGCACTCATGCCCGATGGAAGTGGTTCTGCTGTATTGCATGCAGAAACGAGTGGCCCCGGACTTGCGATCATTGATGGCCAAGGTCATCCCCGAATCGTTGCCGCGATGGCGGGCACATCGACTGGCATCAACATTCGTAGTGCAGCAGGTGAAGAACTTGCCGCGATGGGCGCAGTCGATGGTGAAGGCGGAATTCTGCGAGTCGCACAAAATAATGGAACACTTGCTGCGCAAATGGTTGCCTTCCAAAGCGGAGGTTCCGTCGGTTGTGCAAATCGCAATGGATCACGCTCCGCAGTTCTCGAATCCGCACAAAACGATACGGGTGGAGTGATGAAACTTTTCGGGCAAGAAGGGAATGAAGCACTGTCCGCAGTGGCGCAATCCGAATCTGGCGCACGATTTTCGTTGTTCGGACCACAGCAACAAGCAGTGACCGTTCTCGAAGCAGGAATGAATGGGATGGGAATGATTTCATTTCTGCAAGGAACAACGCGAGTTGCAGGATTGGGAGCGTCGACCAATGGCGGATTGTTGAATCTTGCCAAGACAGATGGAAAAGCCGTGATCGTTGCAGGTGCAGCGAGCGATGCAGATGGTGGCGCAATCAGCGTTCGAAGCGGATCGGGATCACAACTTGTTCGAGTTGGAGTAGACCGAATCGGTGCGGGCGAAGTGGCCGTCTATGACGGACCAGGAACACGCAAGCGCGTCTTGAGCGCGATCGCTTCTGCACCGTAATCAAGTTGACGCCGAAGCGGATGCCGAAACGAATGAGGTTCCGCTTTCGACATAGAAATTGAGAAGTTCGCCAGTTGAAAAATCTGCGGCGGCTTGACCTGCAGGAACCGTGATCCACATTGGAATCACGACATGCGCAAGAATTTTATTGTTCACAGTATCAGTCGCTAGCACGCGACCTTGAACGCTGCGCGGATGACCGTTCACTGGTTCGATATAGACGCCGCCGCCAGTTGCCCTGTTCATCTTCAGTGCACGAGCGTGCACAACACCATTGATATGGCGACCGATCCGACTGGACAACATTGATCTTGCAGCAGGATTCGTATCGACAAGGTCGAGCGAATAGTTTGTTCTAGGAATCGTGATGGTCATCCGGCCTTCGGTGAGTGATTCAAGAACGACGCGTGCGGTATCGGTTTCAGTGTGTTGCATTGCGTCTCAAGAATAGCAAGCCAGAAGAGTGGTGACACGCGCAAATCTTGGGGTCGGACAAACCGTGTAAACCATCCGTCTCGACCAAATTCCGTCTCGGTTCGTCTCTCGGTCACGCATGCAACAAGCGCGAACTAGTGATCGACTCGTTTGCCCAAGATCGGCGTCAATGCTGCAACTTGCTTGTCCACGGTTACGCGATCTCGCGATTCGAGATTCAACCGCAACAATGGTTCCGTGTTGCTGAGCCGCACATTGCACCACCACTCCCCTGCATCAAGGCTCAATCCATCCAACTCTGTAAATTTTCCAGTCGGATATGCGGCGCGCAATGCGGCAAGCGCACCCAACTTGTCCTCGTTCTGAAAATTAATTTCGCCCGATTGCTGATACCGCTGAAATGGCGCGATGATCTTTGAGAGCGGCATCTTCTTCGCAGCAAGCAAACTTGCGACGGCGAGGAATGCGCGAATGCCACTGTCGGCGTTAAACATATCTGCGAAATAAAAGTGTCCAGAGAGTTCTCCCCCAATCGGCGCACGAGTCTCCGCCAATCGCGCCTTCATAAAGACGTGGCCGACTCGACTTTCGATCGGCACTCCACCAGCTTCGGTGATTGCTTCTCGAACACTGCGCGACGAACGAAGGTCATAAACCACCGCAGCGCCTGGCGCAGATTTGAGCGCTTCTCCAGCAAGAGCAGCAAGCAAAAGATCACAACCGATCGGCGTGCCGCGTTCATCGACGATCACGCAACGATCTGCGTCGCCGTCGAAGCACACACCAAAGTCCATCTTTCCTGCGATGACCGCAGCGCGAACCGAGGCAAGATTTGCCTCGACGAGTGGATTGGGTTCGTGCACGAATTCGCCAGAACTATTGTCGAAATTGATCGCTTGAATCTCGAAGCCCGCAACTCCATCAAGCACTTTGGGCGCCATCGTTCCAGCCATTCCGTTGCTTGCATCAATCGCAACGCGCAATCGACACGAACCATCCAGTACAGATGGATGCAACAAACGCAAAAGATGATCCCGATATGCTTTCCACAGATCGACTTGTTCTTCTCGACCAGCGCGACGCTCAACATTTCCTTCTTCGCATTCCTTGGCATATTTGCGAATCACTTCCAATCCGCTGCCAGTACCAACAGGTTTCGCATGAATTCGACTGACCTTGAATCCGTTGTATTGCGCTGGATTGTGACTCGCCGTCACTTCAACCCCACCAGCACAATTGAAATGATTGATTGCGAAATATGTCATCGGCGTGTCGACCATTCCAACATCGATTACATGCGCGCCGAAATCTTGAATGCCACGCTTGAGTGCGTTCGCCAATGACGGCGAACTCTTGCGCATGTCACGACCAACAACGATGTGACGAATCTTTGGATGATCAACACCATCTTTTGTTGCACGCTCGGTCAACCACCGCGCACATCCATAACCAATCTTCCACGCAAGCGCCTCATTGAGAGGAGATGGATATGTCGCCCGCACGTCATACGCTTTAAAAACCTTGTCAAGCATGGGGGCGGATAATAGGTTGCAGAGAGAAGTCGGTCGTGATACATTGACGCTCCGCTATTTCTCTCGAATTTGTGTTCGCAGGAGATGGCAAAGGTCCTAGGCTTCGGTGAGTTTGGGACCTCATTCGTTTCTCCCCCCGCAAAAGCGCCCTATCGAGCGTGCTGCGCCGCAAGGCTCCACCGGCTGAACGTTCGGGTGTCGCTGCTTCCAGTCATGCTCATATCGAGCCAGCCTTGGAAGTGTTTTCGAAAAAGGAATCTCACATGTCACTTGTCAACGAACTCATTGAAGCAGGAATTCACTTCGGTCAACGCAGATCGAGTTGGAATCCAAAGATGGCTCCCTACATTCAGGGTGTCAAGAATCAAATTCACATCATCGACATCCGCGAGACAATCAAGGGTCTCCTGTTGGCGAAGAAATTCATTTCCAAGACTGTCAGCGAAGGCAAAGATGTGCTCTTCGTCGGCACCAAGCGCCAAGCACGCAGCGCGATCGAAACACATTGCGCATCTTGCCAAATGCCATACATCACGGAGCGTTGGCTCGGTGGACTGCTGACCAATTTCCGAACTGTGCGCGATCGTTTGAAGCGCCTTGAGGAACTTGAAGCACTCGTCGCGACTGGCGGCATGAAGAGCTATTCCAAGAAGATGGAATCGCAACTGAGCCGAGAGTTGAAGAAAATTTATCGCAATCTCAATGGCGTTCGTGCCATGACGAAACTTCCATCTGCCCTCGTCGTCGTCGACGTCAATCGCGAGATGAATGCAGTGCGCGAAGCAAAAAACCTTGGAATCCCGACGATTTGCTTGATCGACACCGATGGCGATCCAGACTTTTCGGACATCCCAATTCCAGGAAATGATGACTCGATGCGATCGATCGACTTGATCATTCGCGAACTCACCGCATCTGTTCAAGATGGCAAGACGCAACGACAAACATCGGCAGCAACAAGCGCACCTGAAGCTGGCGAGGATTCCGATGCTCCATCACCTCGACGACGCAGCGTTCGAAGTCGATTCCGCGTTGACGAAAATGGTGGCGGTCTGACCGACGGCGCATCGATGGAATCTGCAGCAGCGGCACCATCAGCACCTGTGACAACCGACCCGGCCTGATCTCTATCAAACATCTGTAAAGGAGAACATTATGGAAACTGTAAACATTGACGCGAAGGTTGTCATGGCACTTCGAAATTCAACAGGGCTTGGTTTCGGCGATTGCCGAAGCGCGCTGGTCGAATCCGGAGGAGATCTTGCAAAAGCTGAAGCGCTTTTGCGTGAACGCCTCAAGGGAAAGATGGACACTCGAACCGATCGAGCCGCTGGCGAAGGTTGCATTGCAATCGTGATCCAACCTGCCAAGGCTGCGATCATCGAAGTCCGTGCTGAAACCGATTTCACAGCGAAGAACGAAGAGTTCCGCGAACTTGCCAAGGAATTGGCGACGATGGCGGTTGGTACGGCTGCCGGAGCCGTCGCAATGACGGCTGCGATGACGGCACGACTGGATACGACTCGAATCAAGACGGGCGAGAATATTTCGTTTGCTCGCGGTACACGCCTCGATGGCGGAGCGTTCGGGATGTATCTCCATCACGACGGCAAGCTTGGCGTCCTGTTGCAATTCGAAGGCGATATGCCAGAGGATTTGGCCACTGGAATCTGCCAGCACATCGCTGCGGTCGTTCCAACTCCCCTCTCGGTCGACGAAACTGGATTGCCAGCCGAACTCGTTTCCGAAAAGCGCGAAGAAGCCAAGAAGGAAGCGGAAGCATCGGGCAAGCCACCGCAAATTGCAGAGAAAATGGCTGAAGGAAAGCTTCGTAAGTATTTCGAAGAGACCACTTTGATGGGACAGAAGTATGTGAAGGATGACAAGAAGAGCATCCGCGAGTTGCTTCCAAAGGGCGTGACGATCAAGGCATTTGTTCGAATGCGCGTCGGAGCCTGATTGAAGCCAACGATTTGAAGTGAACGAGTTTGAAATCCAAGCGCCATTAAATCCAAGCGCCATTAAATCCAATCCCCATTAAATCCAAGCCCCACGCAAATGTGCGTGGGGTTTTTTATGGCATCAACCCCCTGTTTACGGGCAGATCGGAGTGCTGCAACCTTACGATTTGCCCGTAAGAATGCCCGTCGCAAGGTCCGTCGCAAGGGGGAGTAAGTCGGCAGATCCAGACTCACTCACATTTTTCTAATACTTCAGGTCGTTGCGCCGATAAGAACACTCCAATGCAAGCCGAAGTTTCCCGCGTTCTCCATTCACAAAAATCAACTTTCACCCTGACTTGCGCTGTGTTTGCTGCGATGACGGCATCGACGCTCGCAATGGCGATTCCCTCGTGCAATCAACCCGCACATCAACCCGCAACCTCTGCCCCACGCGACATCGCTGCCGCCATTCGATCCGAAGTTAATTCGCTTGGACTGAAGAAGGCGGTGATCGCTGTCAGCGTCCGCGATTGTGCGACGGGATATTCGGTGATTTCGCTCAACGGCAACGAACCTATGACACCTGCGAGCAACATGAAATTGCTCACCACTGGCGCGGCACTGCTGGGACTTGGGCCAGACTTTGTCTTTCGCACTCGAGTCCTGCGAGATGGTGACCGCTTACTCATCGTCGGTGATGGCGATCCTGCGCTGGGCGACCCTGAGTTACTTGCGGAATCCACATATGTTGACGCATGGGGCGTCGCACATACTGGAATGACCATCGATGACCTGCTTGCGAAATGGACGAAAGCAATCAAGGCGAGTGGCATGACGCGCGTCAGCGAAATTATCGTCGACGACCGCATATTCTTGCGCGAGGGACCTCATCCGCTCTGGCCGAAGGATCAACTCGACGAAGGATATTGTTCGCCTCCGTCTGGGATGAATTTTCACGGCAATGGTCTTTGTGTGAAAGCTTCGCCCAATCCTGGTCATGCGCCCACAATCACATCAATGAGTCCTTCGGCACCGTGGCTGAAGATCGTCAATAAAGGAACAAGTCGTACTGGCAAGAACGATCGCAACACGATGTGGATTGCGCGGCAACCAGAGACTGGCGAACTGACAATTTTTGGCAATGTGAAGATTCCGTATGTCGTACCAATCACTGTCGGCATCGGAGATCCTGCAGCATTTCTTGCGCAGTGCGTCGCGCACCGACTGATCGCTGCGGGCATTCCCGTTCAGAGCACACGACTTGCTGCGGCGAACGATCCCGCGCCAAAAGGAACCGCCGTTGGACCCGTCCTGCAAACACCGTTGGCAACAGTCCTCACGCACTGCAATGTTGAGAGTCAGAATCTCTATGCCGAAAGTTTGATGAAGCGACTCGCGGCAAAGATCGCCGGCGCACCAGGATCTTGGGCGAATGGATCGATTGTCATGAAGAGCGCGCTCGAGGCGAACATAGGCGAGAGCGCGAAAGAGTTCGTGATCTCCGATGGCTCTGGACTTTCTCGCGGCAATCGTGTGACGGCCGATGGCATGACGGCGTGGATCACTGCGCTTGCGAATAATGCGGCAATTGGCTCGATTTTCATAGACAGCCTTGCAGTCGGCGGAAAGTCAGGAACCGTTCGCAAGCGAATGAAAGACATCGATCCCGCTGTCGCCACAGTGCAGTGCAAAACGGGATACATCGATAAGGTGAGTTGTCTTTCTGGGTTCGTCACTGCACGCGATGGAACACGATATGCATTCAGCGTGCTTGCGAACAATCTCTGCGAAGTGAATTCGGTCGGCAAGGCGAAAAAACTACAAGAACGCGTCGCGAAAGTGATCGCAGATTCGCTCAGCGCACGACCAAAGCCCGCCCTGGGCGGTTGATTTGTCAATCAAGTCGCAGATGGCGGACGAAACGCCAATTGCGCTTCTTCAACATCTGCGTACATCTCGAACAAGCTGTCCAGCTTGGTCATACGCACGATCTGCACAATCGAACCTTTCAGTCCGCATAATTTCACCTCGCCACCAACGCTCTTGCTGCGAGTGTGAAGCAGCAGCAACGATCCAAGCCCGATACTTGAGATGATTTCTAACTTCGAGCAGTCCACGATGATGTTGCGAACTCCACCTTTGACAAGTGCGGTGACTTGTTCGGAGAGTTGGCCAGCAGTTGACGCATTCAATCCTCCGTCCGCACGCAGGATCATCAAGTCGCCAACAACTTCGATTGCATACATCTCCATCTGTTTATCCTTCTACAACTCGCATTGCGATCAAGTCCTGAACATCGACTAAACCCACGGGTTTTCCAGCCAAATCGACAACTGGAATTTCGTCGAGTCGTTTTTCCTGAACCAGCCGAACTGCATCGCGCACCAGTGCATCAACAGTCAGGCATGTTGGCCGAGCGGTCATCACGGTCGAGACCAGAGAATCGAGCGCTTCCAATCCGCCGCCATTGACGAGTCGTCGCAGATCACCATCGGTAAAGATTCCAGAGAGACGACCATCGGCGTCGACGAGCATGATCGCACCTGCGCGGCGACCTTCGCCAGCAGCCGCGAGCGCTTTGCGAACCGTCACCGAATCTGAGACGACGGTCAAGTTATTCCCAACGCGAAAGCGAAGTGCTTCCGTGATTTGACGAAGTCCCGCTCCAAGCATTCCACCTGGATGATGACGATGAAAATCGTCTGCTTGAAAGTTGCGTCTGCGAGCGAGAGCCAACGCGAGCGCATCCCCCGCTGCCAACATCGCCGTCGTGCTTGCAGTTGGCGCGAGATTCAACGGACATGCCTCAACGATGTCGCCAACAGAAACATGTGCATCGCAGAGTCGAGCGAGATTTGTGGTCGCTCGGCAGGAAACACCGATGCGCGCAATACCGTCCGCCTTCAGATGGAGGGCGAGATCGATCACTTCCGCCGTCTCTCCGCTGTACGAAAGCAGGAGCGCGATATCGCCTTCTCGCATTCGACCGAGGTCGCCGTGAACGGCTTCGGAAGGATGAATGACGTGCGAAGGTTGTCCTAAACTTGCAAGAGTTGCAGAGATTTTCGCGCCGATCAAGCCAGATTTTCCCAGTCCAGCGACAACCACGTGACCGGTACATGATTCAAGAAGGTCCAGCGCACGAGTCCATCCAGTGCAATCCGAGGATCCGCCGCGCAGTCCACGAGCCATCGATCCAAGTGCAGTCGATTCTGCCTCGATGACTTCCGCCAAGAAGGCGAGTTCGGATGTGCCGACTGGGGCTTTCATTCTGGCTAGGTTAGCGGATACTCTGCGCCGATGGCACTGCAAGATGATTATGAAGTTCGCCTCTCTAGTTTTCAGGGACCGCTGGACCTTCTGCTCTTTCTTGTTCGTCGATCAGAAGTCGATATCTCCGACATTCCGATTTCGATGATCACCGAGCAATATTTCGGATTCTTGAAAAACATTCACCGAGTCGATGTTGAACTTGCAGGAGAATTTTTGGTGATGGCGGCAACGCTTGTCGAAATCAAGAGCAGAACACTTGCGCCGCGGGCACCTTCGCAGATTGATACGACTGGAGAAAACCAACGTGAGGCTGCTGATCCACGCTTCGAACTCGTGCAGCAACTTTTGGCATATCAACAGTTCCGTACCGCAGCCGGTGCGCTCGATCGACTGCGACTTGAAAGTGCGCGTAGATATGTTGCGGGTTCACATGGCGGCGGGATGATTCCCGACACCGAGGAAAACGAATTTTCCGTCGAAATCGAAGATGCACATGTGCTCGATTTGGTCGAATCTTTCGAGCGGATCATGCAATCGGTGGACATCTCTCGCTTGGGGGATCATCGCATTGAATATGACGACACGCCGATCAGTTTGCATCAGGCGGATTTGGTTGATCGCCTTGCGCACAGTGAGCGTCGACGCATGACGATGCAGCAGATTTTTACTGGAAGATCGCGCGGCGAAATGATCGGACTCTTTCTTGCACTGCTGGAATTGGCGCGACAACAACAGGTTGCAGTGCGACAAGATGATGGAGATGCCGACATTGAAATCGAGCTTTTACAATTGAGCCCAGAGCCCGGAACCGAAAGTGTGGCGCCGGTTCTTGACACTCAAATTGCTGCGCAAGAAAGCGCGGACTAGACCAGAGTCAAAGTGAGTATCAAAGTGAGTGTCAAAGGGCCAGTTTCAAATCCAACCCTCTTGTCGATACCAATTCACTGCATCGCGGGTGGATTCTTCGACTGATCGAGTTTGCAATCCAAGTTCTTTCAAACTTGCAGATGGATCAAATGACATCGTGCGTTTGGTCAGGCGAACACCAGTGACCGTCGCCATGGGTATTCGATGCGAAACGGTGTCAGCCCATAATTCGCTGAACCAACCAGCCGTGAGCGCCAGTGCATACGGAACTCTTCGTCGCGGCATCGGGCGATTCGTCATTGTTGCAAGCAATTTCAGCCAATGAACCAGACGGGTGTTATGCCCGCCAATCAAATATCGAATACCCGGGCGACCACGATGCATCGCGCGAACCAATCCATCTGCGGCATCGCGCACATCGATCAAGTTGAAATGACAATCCAAATATGCGGGAACTTTTCCGCGACAGAACGCCACCGCCAAGCGTGTGGGAGGAGTTTGCTTCCTGTCTCCAGGACCAATCGGAAGTGTTGGGCTACACACGATTACAGGCGCACCCTGCTGCGCAAGTTCGAACGCAGCACGCTCTGCGCGAAACTTGCTGAGGCAATAAGGACCAATCATGTCTTGTTCGCAAAAGCGCACGCTTTCCACGGCGCCACCCTTGGAATTCGCAGATGTCAAGATGCTCTCGGTGCTGACATACACGATACGTGTTGCACCAGCGTCCAGCGATTCTCTCATCACTTGCACAGCACCTACATGATTGATCGCGTCGTACTCCTTACGATTTCGCCGCCACAAATTAGGGTCGGCTGCGAGGTGATAGACAGAATCGCAACCTCGAACGGCTTGGCGCACTGCTGCTGTATCGCGAATATCAGCGCGCACAAGTTCGATTTTTTGTAGCGGCAGATGATCGACTTGCGCACTTGGATGCTCCAAGACACGAACAGGTTGATTGTCCCGCACTAATTGATGCACAAGATGCGATCCAATAAATCCGCCGCCACCGGTGACAAGGATCATTTAGAGAATCCCTTGTGGAAGATTTGTAGCGAGTTGATGTAGATGCGCATGCGCTGGAGTGATTCGATCGCGCGATATTTTTTCGACAAGCGCAATGACTGCACGATTTATTGGGCAAGAAAAATCGCCAGCAAGTCTGACGAGATGTCCGTTATACGCGTCAATTTCCGTGCGGCCGCTGCCCATATCTGGACTCATCGAACAGTATGTCCCCCGAAGCGATGGACGGAAAAAAACGCCCATCAACTTTGGAAGAAGCGGCGTGCGAAGAATTCGCATCACGGTGTTTGGATGAAACGGACCAATGGTTTCCAGCGAGACACCAGCATGTCGCAAGATGGAATAATTTTCGCGCAGCAATGCAAAGAACAATCTTTGCGCCAGCGGATCAATGAGCAATTGTGCGTTGTCAACGCCTGCACTTGCGGCAAGAGGTGAGATTGCGGCGTTGTACATCAGCTTCGTTGCTTTGAAGGGCTGAATGTTTGCAACACTTTCTATGGAGAACACATTCCCCTGCTTCAACGCACCAGCAAGCATTTGGACTTTTTCTTGTTGAGCCGCAGAAACATTTTTCCTGGGACCAATATGCAGTGCACCTGCACGAGTGATGCGCGTGACTGGCCGGTCCGGCGCGCACTCCGAGACAAACGAAGCGATGGCTTCCACCGGGTGATTCTTCGCTTCAAGTTCAGGCTCATATCCATTTTGAATTGGAATCACAGGCTCGAAATTCGTAATGCGAGTAAAAACCTCGGCGTTATCAAAGGTTTTCACGCACAACAAAATGGTGGTGTCCGCTGGCTGCGTCCAGTCTTGGAATTGAACAAAGCTTGCACGCGTGGTGATTGCGCCATCAACCGACATCCCATCGCTCTGACCTATGCCCACCTTGTGCGGGTTCGAATCGACCATGGTCACAGTCCATCCGGCACGCACGAGGCACACACCTGCCGCAATTCCAATTCCGCCTGCGCCAAGAATGTGTACTGAAGAATTCATAATTGCAATGAAGCGTGGCTCTTTACCCTTTTCTGTCGAAGCTCAACTCAATCGATGAGTGAAAACACTCTTCAGGATTCGTTGGGATTCGTTCGGTTTGGTTCGAGATATGTATATCCAGCAAGTCCACCTTCGTAGATCTTCATGAACAACTTGCTCTCTTTCGGGCTGAGTTGCTTCTTGCGCACCGCGCGTTCGCATTCACGGCGAATCTCTGCGCCCAATTGCGTCGCGTCGAACTGAACATATTTCAAAACTTCCGCCACGGAATCGCCTTCGATGATTTCATCCACCCACCACTGGCCACTCTCGTCCAGTTTGATGTGTGCGACGTGCGTATCGCCAAAGAGGTTGTGCAAATCGCCAAGCGTTTCTTGATATGCACCAACAAGGAATGCGCCAAGCAGATAGGTCGAACCATCCTGATACTCGTGCAACTCAACAAACTTCTTGATGTCGTGATCGTCGACAAATCGATCGATCTTGCCGTCAGAATCGCAGGTGATATCTGCAAGCGTCGCTTTGCGCGTGGGCTTTTCATCGAGCCGATGAATTGGCATAATTGGGAAAAGTTGATTGATCGCCCAGATGTCTGGCAGACTCTGGAAGATGGACAAGTTGCAGAAATAAGTGTCACTGAGTGTCGAGTCGAGATCAGACAATTCCTCGGGCATATGAGCGCCCATGTCTTTGGATTTATCTCGAATCTTCGCGCAGATCGACCAGAAAAGTTGATCGATGATTGCTCGGTGCTGCAGCGGCAAATATCCAACCGAGAAAAGTCGCATCGCTTCTTCGCGTGCTTCGAGGGCATCGTGATATTGCTCGAGCAATCGCCGTTCGCTGATGTTCTGATTCAACTCCCAGAGATCGGTCAGCGGTCGCGGCATTTCTCCATCAACCATTGGAATGCCTGTCAACGTTTTCGGTGGCGAAGATCGATCAGGTCGATTGGATCCCAAGACATCGAAGATCAACACAGATTGCTGCGCAACCATCGCGCGCCCAGATTCGGTGACGATGATCGGATGAGCGATACCTTCTTCATCGCAAACGGTCATTGCTTTATAGATGATCGAACTTGCGTACTCCGCAAGCGAGTAGTTCATCGAGAATTCGAATGCAGTCTGACTGCCGTCATAATCGATTCCCATGCCGCCGCCTACATCAAGATATTTCAGGCCCGCGCCCAACTTCACAAGTTCGACATAGATGCGTGCAAGTTCATTCACACCAGAATTGACCTGACGAATGTCGTGAATCTGTGAACCCATGTGGCAGTGGAGCAATTGCAGGCAATCCTCCATGCCCCGCTCCTTCAAATAGTCCAAAGTTTCCAAAGCTTCGGTCAGAGAGAGCCCGAACTTTGCTTTCACTCCAGATGAATGACGCCATCGACCCGCTCCAGGCGTGGCGAGATTCATACGAACACCAATCTTGGGACGCACGCCGAGTCGATCTGCGTATTCGACGATCAACTTCAACTCGCCCATATTCTCGATGACGGGAACAATGTTGCGGCCCAACTTCGCGGCGAGTGTGACGAATTCGATGTACTTCTCTTCTTTGAATCCGTTGCAAATAATCAGACGATCTGGTGAATCTGTGGTGAGTCCCATGACTGCCAACAATTCCGGCTTCGATCCGACCTCGAGACCAAATCCAAGTTCGACGCCATAACGCCGAATTTCTTCGACAACTCGTCGCTGTTGATTTACTTTGATCGGATAGACACCGAGATATGAACCCTTGTAATTATTTTCTGTGATCGCATTGGTGAATGCCTCGCGCATATCGCGCATGCGGCGTTCGAGAAGATCACTGAAGTGCAACAAGACTGGAGTATTCAGTCCACGCTCGCGCATCCCGTTGACAACATCGAACAAATCAACTTCGTGGCCAAGCGTTCGCGTGGGACGAACAACAACGTGTCCCTTTGCATTGATGTCGAAAAAACCTTTGCCCCATAGACGAGTCTGATACATCTCCGCAGAATCATCGATGGTCCATCCACCTTCAAGCGATGCTTGACCTGGCTTCGCACGGACTGGTTCGAGAGAAACCGCAGCGTTACCGCTGATAATTGGAGGCGTTGAAATGGGAGCGTCTGGAGTCTTGGTCGGAGGCATAGTTGAAAGCAATACTACACCGTTCGTCTTTCAATTCCATTTATTTGGTAGAAAACTTTCTGGCATCCTGATCGACATCACAGCCATCGCAGATCCGTACGCCGCTGACCGAGGGAAAACTCGATCGTTCCATGTGCCTTCAGCGGTGCGCGTTTGCCAGAGCAACCAGTTGAGTTGAGAGCGCAAAGTGTCGCGATCGCTCGCGTTGAGCAATTCCACCGCTTGCGCTGCGTGATAATGGGCGTACCAGAAGTAATACGGAGCGATGTTGTACGGCGGAAGATGCGTGCCAGTCTTCGCGCGGCGTTTTTCCAAATCTGCCCAAAAGCGAATGAAATCTTCGACTGCAACCTTCAGCTTCGCATTGTCACTGCGGCCCGCGAGAAAGAGCGCTGCTTCGCTGGCAACCATGCGCCCCACTGCGCCAGGAATTTGCTTTGTTTGCATTCGAGCCTGCTTCAGCGTTGCGTACGCAAAATTTCCGTCACTGGTCCTGCAAAGTTCGAGCGCATTCAGCGCACGCGTGACAACCTGCGGATCGACGGCATAACCCAGTGCTTTCGCTTCATACAGAGTCTGCAAGCACGCTGGAGTCATGAATCCGCTGGTTGCGCTTGGAGTTTCCGCGCCAGGATCGCGCGCATAATTCCATCCTCCAACTTGTGGAATCTCAAATTTCTGAAGTGTTTCCAAATACCACTTCAATGCAGTCGTGACTGTCGATTCGAGTCCTTTGGGAACTGCTTTGTATCGCTCGAGCGCCAGCAAGAATCGTGCGCCATAACAGGAAGCCCATGCTCGCACGTCATATCCACCTTCGTATGTCGAATATTGCAAGAGCGGTTCGGTGATTCCAGCACAGACAAACTCCGTCGCACGACGAATGGCTGCTTGGCGATCAGGATGAGATTCATATCCCGGCGATCGCAAGATGGACTCGCCGACGATGGATGTTCCACCAATTCGATATCCAAATGGAATCTTTCCGCCGACTCGATAGACCCCTTCGTATGGCCATTCGCCCTTGTTTGGCCCGTCTTGCATTGCAACCATCTTGTCCACGGCCATGTCGACAGCGTTGTCGAGCATTGCGGCATCAGGCATCGGACGAATGATCAAGAACAGCGTCAAGAGGAGAGTGATCGACATCTTGAACACGGTACATCCACGCGTGCACAAAGCGGGGCGAGAATCCCTAGGATTGGTTGCATGCTCCAGATTCTTGGCGGCGAATTTCGCTCCCGCAAACTTCAGATTCCCGAAGGTACCCAGACTCGACCGATGGGATCCCGCACCAAAGAAGCCATTTTCAACATTCTTCGAGGATGGTTTGAAGGAGCGAATGTGCTCGACATTTTCGCTGGAGTCGGCACGATGGGCTTGGAAGCTGCGAGCCGTGGTGCGGCCCGCGTGGTCTGCGTCGAACAGAATCGACTCGTCGGAGAATTCTTGCGCGCAAACATTCACACGCTTGGATGCGCGGATCGCGTTCAGTGGGTTCAGACTGATGCGCTTGGACCTGGTTCGATCGCTGCTGCTCCGCAACCTGTCAATATCGTTTTTGTTGATCCTCCATTTGAGATGATGAACGAAGACGAATCGCGTCAGCGAGTCTTGACACATATTTTCAATCTCAAGCCGATGCTTGCCGAGAAGGCGTTCGTCGTGCTGCGCGTTCCGTCATATTCGACCGAACTCAACTATGAGATTCCGGGCTTCGACGGACCTGAAGCGCATGACTATGGACTGCAACAGAATGTCTTGCTGTACATGCCGCACCGAGATGCTGCGGGAGTTTGATTGATGTCATCGCAGCAAGGAGCGTCCCCACTCTCGCTCATTTTTCCATCAACTCTGCGAAGAGCAAGTCATTGGTGTCGTCTCGTTGATGGAACAGTTCCTGTCGTAGTGATGCGCCCAGAGAATCGAGCTGCGGATCCTTTGCCATTTCTGTTGTGGTTTCATGGGAGAACGGTCACCAAGGAAATCGATTCAGGCCGCTATTTGCGCCTGATTCGTGCGGGAATTGGCTGCGTCGCTGTCGATCTTCCTGGACACGGCGAGCGACTCGATCTTGCGATGCACGATGGCGCGCGGACATTGGATGTCGTTCAACAAGCCGCTGCGGAAGTGGACGCGATCCTGCGCGACCTTGCACAGTTTGATCTCGATATAAGCCGCGCGGTTATTGGTGGCATGAGTGCTGGAGGGATGACTGCCATTCTGCGTGGATGTTCACCACACCCGTTTTGTGGAATGTTGTTGGAGGCAACGATTGGCGACTGGGAAAGTCAGCGCAGTCGACCGATGTATAAGCAATCCATTGTTGAGCGATTGAATCCAATTGCACATCTTTCGCAGTGGCGCGATATTCCACTGCTCGCTCTGCATAGCGAACTTGATGAGTGGGTTGCAATTGCAGGACAACGAAAGTTTGTCGATGCCGTGCGTGCGAAGTCGTCGCAACCTGAAAAGATAGAACTGCACGCATATCCCTTAACTGGTGCGCCGCACGAACACATGGGATTCGGTCGAATGGCAGGAGATGCCAAACAGCGCGGGACAGATTTCGTCGCAAAGTGCGTGGGGATGACCGCAAGCAATTCTTAAGGAACTGAAATTGGCCGAGAATCAGGCACTGGCGCTGGAATTGGGCTGATTCCCTTCCAAATTGAATCGCCTGATCCGCGCGAGCAGATTTGCTTTAGGAATGCTTGATACTCGGCATTCATTTCAGACATGTCCTGTGAAAAGTATCCTCGCGCAATGAGAGTTCCAGGGAGCGTTCGAATGCCTCCGCGCGAGATACCTCTTTGAACTGATCGACGATCTTCATCGGTTGACATCTTTGCAGCCAAAGACTTTCCAACACGACCAGTCACCGCATCGCCCAGAATCTCGCCAAGTGCGTCTCGATATTTGCCGTAACCGCCTTCTGCCAAGAAATGAGTCAACGCCCATACCTGTGCGTAATAGATAAGCAATTGATCTCGCCCTTCGTTGAGAAACTGCTGCGGCGTTTGATCGAGCAATTTGTCCAGAGGAATAAGATTGTCGCGCCGAACTGCATCGCGCAATTCACCGAAGCGTTCGAAGTTTCGCCACGCTGCGAAAATCGGCGAACCAGTCGAATCAATTCGATATCCCTCCATATATGTGGCGATTCCTTCTTCGAGCCACACGGGCAACTCCTCGCGAAAAACAGACTGCGAATATTGATGCCATCCTTCGTGCGCAAGAATTGTCAGCGTGTCGGTGGAACCAATGTCATACAAAATCGCGACGGATTTCGATGTATATCCCCCGCGCCCGAGTCCCAGATATGTCCCCGCGTCATCGCCGAGGCGATCCATAGTGAACGCCGTCCATTCCTCGCGTGTTCCAAAGATGAAGGTTTCCAATCTGCGCGATGGATCCGGCAGTGCGCCGAGTGCGCTTGTGTATTGCGTCAGCGCGCGCTCGGTGAAGATCGGCAGAAATCGGCGAAGGTCGCCATTTCGAATTGTGGTACGCAATCTGAAGTGGTCGGTGATGATCTCGTGACCATCTCGTGTCGCGCTCTTCCAAGGTTCCACCTGAGCGACGGGTAATGCAACACTCTCTCGCCGCGTGATCACTTTTCCACCACCATCACCGATGGCGGATCCGATTGGCGCGCTGACAAGAGTTGCTGTCGCCGAGGGCGATGAAGAACTCGATGGAATCGCTGGCGATCCAGAGCAACCAAACACCGCTCCAAATGCGATGAATGACATCGTGAGAACTGAAAGCCGCCACGCGCATTTGATTTGGCGAGAAAGTCTTTCTTGATTACAGGAGTTTGTCAGGTTCATCGGCAAAAATCCATCAACTTTGAGACTCAACGCCCAAAGTCAAAGACAGAGTATAGAAGCCATATCTGCCGCACTTGTCATGAATAGAGATTTCAATTCTGAAAGTTTGCGATTTGCCAACTTCACCTTCGTGGAATGCAGACTTTTCCAGTGTGGACAGATGGCGACAGAAGACCTAGCGTGTTGACTTGTTGGTTCAATTTCAGTTGGAGTTTCCAACAAAGTTTGCGGCGAAATTCTTGGACAGATGGCCGAGCGGTTTAAGGCAGCGGTTTACTAAACCGCCGAAGGTGCTTGCACTTTCCGTGGGTTCGAATCCCTCTCTGTCCGTTTTTTTGGGGGGGCAGTTTTTTTGGTCTAGGGTGGGGCGAGAACTTCCGGGGAACGTCGCGCGGGAAACGTTTGAAGTGACTAACTAAAAAACTTTCCAATGTCCGTGGATTGGATAGACGACGACATTCGGAAGGAATCGTTGCTGGCTCGTTTTACGGAGTCCTCGCGAAACGGCAACCGATATTGTTGCTCGGATTGCCTGGGGCGTGGGCGTTGCGGGACGAGGCACGGCAGAGGTTGGCGTAGCCGACCCACCCACCACCGCGCCGGACGCGCGCGCCAAGCTCACTCTGCGCTGGACCCGAGGGATCAACCACACCACCTTCGCAGGATTTGTAATAGTCGCCTTCATACCAATCTTGGCACCACTCATTGACATTGCCGATCATGTCGTAGAAGCCAAGTGCATTGGGTTCTTTCTGACCGACCGAATGTGTCGTCAGATTCGCATTGTCGAAGTTCCACCCGATCTGATCAAGTTCGCCGTAGGTCGCTTTGTCGACGCCTGCTCGGCATCGGTGACAACCTTGGGATCGGGATTCTGCTCGAGAACTTCGGCCCAAGAAAGTGGCTTTGCTTCGCATCCAAATCCAACTGCTTGAAATGGGCGCACAGTGTCGAAAAACGACACTAGACGCCCATTTCAGAGGTGGAGGCGAGTGAACGTGCCGTTAAATCCAAAATATCAAAAAGCTTCACACCATCGCAGAAAGCACTTCCAGCGCGCGCCGCGCCGCAACGAGATCCGCTTGAGCTTGCGAAAGCATGCGCCTGGTTTCCTCGATGACTTCTGGCTTCGCTTTGGCGAGATAGCCAGCATTGGACAATTTGCCTTCAAATCCAGCTGCTTTACGCTCGCGGTCAACAATGATTTCTTCCAGGCGCTTGCGCTCTGCGCCAACATCGACGGCATCGACAAGGGCGGAAAGCAAAAGTTCGCAACCTTGAAATGGAAACGGCACAGCATCGACGGGACGAGCCGCGCCATCCGAACATTCCGCTCGATCCAGACCTGCGAGAGTTTCGACAGTACCACTTCCCTGCGCAACAATGTCCATGATCTCTTTCGGCGCGTGCAGCACAATGCGCCTTCGATCATGCACTTGTCTTTCACCACGCACATTGCGAATCGCCATCACCAGAGTCTGCACTCGCTGAAAAGATTCGATCGCCTGCGAATCATTCAGCGCGCGGTCAGGCGCAGGCCAACGAGCGACTGCGAGCAAATCAGACGCAGGCAAATCAAGCCCGCGAATTGGCGCAGTCGAAACAGTTCGCACGGCAGTCCACAGAACCTCTGTCACGAATGGCATAACAGGATGCATCACGCGCAAGATGCCGTCCATCATTGCTCGCAGTACCGCCTGCTGAACTGGATCATTTTTTACGGTCGGCTTGATCGCTTCGAGATACCAATCACAGAAATCTCGCCACACAAAGTCATAGAGCGCGTCGGCGATTGGATTGAATTGATATTCAGCCAACGCGCTTTCGATCGTTGTGACCATTCGGCAAAAACGAGCAATAATCCAGCGATCTGGCAAGGAAATGGGGACGACTGGCTCCGCCGAAGTCGTAGCGGTTCCCAATTGCGAAAGCGCAAATCGCGAGGCGTTCCATAACTTTGTTGCAAAGTTGCGACCCAGATCGAATCGACTGGATGTATTTCGCGCCAAAGGAATTGAATCCGTCGCAGTGACGAGGCCAGCGGAAACTCCATACGCCGTGACCATCTGCTTTGTCGGATCGGTGGGACAGACCTGAGTCGGCGCAGCAACGACGTGCCCCGATTCGGTGGTGATTGTCTTGGGCTGAAATGCTTGCTGGGTGAATGGGCAGAGCACATCGACAGGCAATCGAACATCTTGAGTTGCAGTGGACATTTGCGTCAATACAAATCGCATTGCATCAGCGCCGTGCGTGGCAATGATGTCGCGCGGATCGACGCCGTTGGCAAGTGACTTGGACATCTTCTGCCCGAAACCATCTTGAACGATGCAGTGAATGAAGACGTTGCGAAACGGCAATCGACCATTCATAAAATATCGATTGAACATCACCATACGACTGACCCACAGCGTGATGATTTCGCGCGCAGTCGAAAGCACGGCACTTGGATTGAATGTGTCCAACATCCCTTCCATGCCGAATCGATTTGGGTTTGGCCAACCCAGCGTGCTCATTGGCCAGAGCGCACTGGAAAACCACGTATCAAGAACATCAGGATCTTGCGTGAATCCCGCAGCATTCAAGGCAGGAATGAGCGTCGCATCGAGCGACTCTGGCGGACAGACGAAGACTTCGATCCGTCCATCGGGAAGCGTGCGACGAATCTCTGCCGCACCACGATCAGTCCACGCAGTTGCGCTTGGAACTTTCGCCGCATCGAACGAACACGACCAAACTGGAATGCGGTGCCCCCACCATAACTGACGAGAGATGCACCAATCTCGAATCCCCTCATGCCAATGCTGAAATGTTTTTGCATATCGCGCTGGAAAGAATTTCAATCCTCCATCGCCGTCACGTGCTGCGCCCGGCACCGCATCGATCGATCCTTCGTATTGCTGGAGATCCATTGCACGAAGCGCGCTTGCGCTCAATCGTGGATCGGTGACTCGGACATACCACTGATCTGAAAGGTATGGCTCGACCGCAACATGACTGCGTGATCCGTGGCCGACGCTGTGTCGATAAGGCTTGGCTGCCTCGAGAAGTCCGTTGGCTTTGAACCATGCAACCACAGCTTTGCGCGCGTCCTCACGTGAAAGTCCTACGAACTGCTTTGCGGTTGCACTGACATCGGTCCATCCGTGACGGTCACTGATCGAACCATCGGGCGCCATAATGTTGATGACTTGCAGTTCGTGACGGCGACCGAGTTCCCAGTCGTTGGCATCATGCGCTGGTGTGATTTTCAAGAATCCGCTTGCAAACTGCGCCTTTGCGTCTTGCGGATCACCTCCGAGAGAAACGGGCATCACAACATAATCGTCTTCGATGATTGGAATGACTCGGTCGACGATCGGCAATCGCACACGCTTGCCGCGAAGTGCAGCGGCGCGAGGATCACGCGGATTGATTCCGATTCCACTGTCACCCAGCATCGTCTCAGGACGAGTCGTTGCAACAGTGATGTGACCAGAGCCATCTTCGAGTGGATATTGCAGATACCAAAAGAATCCATCCACTTCTTCCATTTCGACTTCATCATCGGAGAGCGCAGTTTGGGAAGCAGGATCCCAATTCACCAATCGTTTGCCGCGCTCAATCAGACCGTCGGCGAAGAGGCGGAAGAATGACTCGCGCACCGCTGCGGTACACACAGGATCCATCGTGAAACGCGTTCGAGCCTCGTCACATGAAGCACCCATTTCTCTCAGTTGCGCAAGAATGACGGATTCGTATTCGTCCTTCCAATCTTGAACTTTCGCCACGAATTCCTCGCGCGTGAAATCCGTGCGGCGTTTTCCTTGCATCAGCAACCGCTTCTCGACGACTGTTTGCGTTGCGATTCCAGCGTGATCTGTCCCTGGCATCCACATTGCATTCATCCCGCGCATTCGAGCAACACGGACAAGAACATCCTGAAGCGTGTTGTTGAGCGCGTGTCCAAGATGAAGCGCTGCAGTCACGTTTGGCGGCGGAATAAAGACTGAATACGGCGCGCCAGAATCCGTGGGCTGCGCATGAAAACAACCCGCTTGCGACCAGCGGGCGAGAATGGATTTTTCGTGCTCGATCGGCGAGTACGATTTCGCAAGCGTGATTTCTGTCATATCAAACCAAGTCTACCGATCGACCCGTGAATGGGCGGAGATCGATGTGTATGCGCTTGTGATGGCAATGCTCGTCGGCATGAGCAGTGGTTGCGGCCACTCAAAAAGCGCCGCCCCGATCGATCCCAACGACTCCGCCGCAATGCGAACTGCGATGGATGCTGTCGAAACTTCGCTGGGTTCTGCGCGCTTTGATGAAGCACTGCGGATCGCTGTGCGACTGACGGAAGTCGCACCAAAGAATGGTGATGTGTTCGAATTGCTCGGTCGTGCGGAGATTGCTGCGGGACTTGCAGCGACAAATCCTACGAGGCAGAAGGCGATGCGCGTCGCAGCCGCGACTGCGTATTCGCGCGCGGTCGAACTGAGCCCGCCAAGTGCTGGATTGCTCAATGCCGCTGGAGTTGCAGCGCAAAGTTCTGGCGACCCGACTGCTGCAGTGGGATTTTTCGCGCGTGCTGCGCAACTTGATCCTTCCAATCCGCAGCATCCACTCTTTGCGGGGCTTGCGCTGTTGCAGACGGGAAACATCGAAGAAGCTCGAATTTCACTGGAAATTGCTCGAACACTTGATCCCAAATCGCCGTGGCCCGTGAGTGCGCTTTCAGGAATCGCACTGACTTCTGGCGACGCGCAAACGGCGCTTGCGTTGGCTCGCGAGGCGCGCGTGCTTGATCCGCGCAATGATGAATTACGTGTTCCAGAGGCGAAGGCACTTCGAAAGTTGGGACGACACCAAGAAGTTCTCACCCTGCTTCTGGCGCTTTCTCAACAGGCCAGGATGACTGAAGCAATCACGTGGGAGATTTCTTCCGCGCACGAATCACTTGGCGATCGCCCCGCTGCTGCGCAAGTGTGGGCGAAGTGGGCTGAAATATCTGGGACTCCAGAAGCTGCGGCTGATGCAGTGCGCAGATGGACCGAAGCAGGCGATCCAATTCAAGCGGCGACTTGGCGACAAGTCGCGCGACAGCGTGGATGGCGAGGCGAGTGACCTGTTCGATTGATTTCGCCTCTGTAAGAAAGGGCGCAAATTTTTTAAGGCGAAATGTTCTACTCTGATTTTGGGAGTTTTTGCTTTTCGTCGGTGGAAGGTCCAGCTTTCGCCGCAGGCTTTGCGTGCTCTTTGAAAAAACGAACAATCAAAACGGCCGCACCCTTGGGATTTGAATGCCCACCATCATGAATCACAGTGACCAGTGGCGCACCCTTGGTCGATTCATAAATGGTCGCAGTCAGGTCCCCTTCCTTCGCCCACGGCTTTCCCTCATCAGAACAGTCGTTGGCTTTGCGCACAATGGCGAACGTTGCTTCTTGATTTGAAAATTTCACGAGGGGATCATTTGTGCCCGCAACATGCAGCACTGGCATGGGAACCAAATCTGACGCAGGCTTCCTGTACGCACCAGCAACTGGCGCAATAGCAGCGAAGGTTGCGCCGCGCGCTTGCCACAGCAAATAGCTGAAAAATCCGCCGTTGGAATGGCCTGTGGAATAGATGCGCTGATCGTCAACCTTGTACTCCTTGTGCATCGATGCGAGCATGGCGTCAAAAAATTTGAAGTCGCGATCATCATTATTCCCAACCGCTGTTTGCCATCCAGATTTCTTACCTTCGGGATCGACAAGTTGACTGACTGTGGGCAATCCCTGCGGAAAAACTAGAATTGCTTCGGGCCACGCTTGCAGCATTCCCGATGCGCGACTGGCTTGACTCGCAGTCCCGCCGTGACCGTGCCAACAAAAAACCAGCGGCGTATTTGCAGTTGCGTTTGCTGGCACATGTACAAGCGCAGTGCGCTCAACGCCTTCCACAGTCCATTTCTGTTTTACAAATGCTTCGGCAGTCTTGGCCGAAACCTCGGGAGTTTTTTCTTGGGCATGAATCGGCAGTGCGATAAATGAAATTGCCAGAATCAGTGATAAAATTCGCATAATTTATGATAACGAAGTTGGAAGAGTGACACCGCGAGAGTGCGATCGCCATTTGTATGCTTGGGGAATGTCACGACCCACCGCTTCAACCAAGCCTGATTATGTTTTAGGCACACATGACGCAGAGCATGCGCGGCTTGGAAAACAACATTCGCTCTGGCGCGAATTGGTGCATGACGGATGGAAGCGTGCTGGAATTGTTGCAGGCAATCGAGTGGTTGATGTGGGCTCTGGCCCCGGATTTGCAACCATGGATCTTGCTGAAATCGTGGGGAAAAATGGCCGTGTTGTCGCCGTGGAAATTTCCAGCAAGTTTGTGCAGGAGGTCAATGATCAGGCGAAAGCACGTGGTTTGAATCATGTCAGCGGGCACATTCTTGACTTGATGCATGACGAGATTCCAACTCTGGATGGACCTTTCGATGCTGCGTGGTGCAGATGGGTATGCATGTTCGTGCCTAAGGTATCTACATTGGTGAATCGCATTCACCACTCGCTTCGAGATGGCGGCGTAGCGGTGTTTCATGAATATGTTCAATATGAAACGTATGGATTGCAGCCGCCCTCTGAAGGAATTACATCATTTACTCAAGCAGCCATGAGAAGTTTCAGTGATCGAGGAGGCGAGACCAACATCGCTGGACGTGTGCTGAGAGAATTGCGTCAGCACGGATTTGAAATTCTTTCCGTCAAACCCATCGTGCGATCAGCGCGGCCTGCCGAAGATCTTTGGCAGTGGCCAGCAGGTTTTATCCGTACATATACGCCACGATTGGTGGAATCTGGCCAAGAGAGTGAAGCATGGGGAAAGAAAGTTCTTGACGAACTCAACTTGGCGGAACAAGATCCGCAGTCCATCATGCTCACTCCAACAGTGCTTGAAATTATCGCGCGAAATCGGCGCGAGTGATTCACCTGACAACGGAACCAAAGGGAGCATCCCAATCCCAAGAGTTTCGAGGTTCGCCGATGTCATTGACGCCAGCAATTCGGATGAATATTTCACTCGACGGCTTGCAGTTCGGCAAAGCTTTCAATCGATTCAAGATGCTCAACAGAGAATTATCCCCCTGCTTTTTTTCCAAGTCTGTTTTTTTCAGCAGAAGAATTTTCGTTGGGTTTTTCTTCGCCATCCGTAAGACAGTCAAGTGACGGTTGTTCTCGGTGACCCAGTGAGCCACACCATCAAGGTCGACATATTGAAAGACATGAATCGGCAAATCGTCGGGTTGCATCGCCCCACTTTGAAGATCGGCCACATCTTGGGAAAGAGTTTTCCCCCGCTTCACTTCTTTACCGCCGATTTCGACCACCACTGTTGTCGCACTCTTGCCGCTATCTCCAAAGAGATCTGTCACTGCAGATTGGCCAAATTCGATTTTCGATGGGTCTGGCGTGGATGAAAAAGTTTCGCTGACACTTCCAAACGAAGCGATTGGCTCGTGGTACGCGATCTTGCCCAGTTCATATCGCAACATTCGGTTGTATTCATCAGCCAAATTCTCTCCGAATGCTTTTTTCTGCTGCGCCAGAAATTGCGCAGAGAAACTGACCGATGATTTCGCCGGCAAGACTTTTCCACTGCG
>CAMAXY010000025.1 GCA_945862215.1 Singulisphaera sp. GP187
CTTGCTCTGACGAATTTTTCATAGCAAGATTCGCTTGGGCAACGGTGAGAACAGCTTGGTCGTATGGGGTCGTTCCCGCAGCGATCAGCAATTCATTTGCATCAACAGAGAAAACCAGTAAAACATCAATGATGATTCCGCTCTCCTTAACCAATCCAGGGGGCACGAATATGGGGGACACTTCGGGAGGACAAGGAGACAAAGTCCCAGCAATTCCCCCTTCATTTTGAGGGTTTTCAGTTGCCTTCAGGCCACTTCCCAGTACAGGATGCTCGGGCAATACTCGACCAACTCCACATTCGAGCGCGCCATAATTGGGACGAAGAGTGAGCTTGTATCGACCGGCATCGGCAAGCGTAAGAGCATATGCAGAACCGTTGCGGGCCAGGAAATATCCAGTCAGTCGCGGGCCAATTTGGCTGATGATTCCATAGAGTGAGTTTCCAGTTTCACCTTGCTTGAGATAAATCTGCTTTTCATCAATCCCAGTCCATGCTCGTCTTTCAACGATGAAGTCCATAGATCCGCCGTCTGGAGTCGCAATCGAAATCGGATCTCCAACTTTTAGTGAGCGAATACTTTCTACGGTGAGATTCGGTAATCCTTCGCCAGAAAGTCCAAGTGCAGAGATGTCGGTTCGGCCAACACCTGGTGAAGGAAGCGCTTTTGCCTTGGCTGTTCCTAGCTTGGCTGTTCCTAGCTTGGCTGCTCCTAGCTTGGCTGCTCCAACACTGCCAATTTTTGTGGCCACAATCTTCTGATCTTCAGATGTACCACTCGCAAAAGTCAAGAAGGTAAAGGTAAGACACGAAAAAGCAATCGCAGAAAACTTATAATGTTTCAATTTCATTTGATGGTTCTTTTCATTACGAGCGGAGGATCAACCGATTGGGTGGAACACAAGATTTCCACATAACCGACATAGATCCTGCGACGCCCCGCAGAGAACATATTGAGTATGGTGTGGAAAATTCATTTGTCAAGCAATAGTTATTCATTTATTTGGGGCGCTTTAAGTTTTGACTTCATTGACCACATGGTGCCCCTTGATCACTCAATGGGTCGTTGTACATGATCTCAATCTGGTCGAGCCAGATTTGGGCCTGTCCGAGTCCCCCAAGCGGGAACACGACAACGCGAGCAGCAAGTTTCGTTCCAGTGGTGGATGGGATACCAACGTAACTTGGGAAAATACATGCCGGGAGGATAAATTGAGGCAGTGGTAAGGGGATACCGGTCATATTCCCAATGTATGGAGGCATTACATTCCAACGGTTGGTCTGATAGTTATAAATATATGCCAGTACCAATGCACTTGAGACTGAGACGGTTTGTCCTGTCACACGTACCGATACACGGGTCAAATCTCCAGGTGATTGTAGATTTGTAATACGAATCATTTGGACGTCAAGAATGCGATTTCCAGTGGGATAGAAAAGCGGAGGTCCAAGTCCAGATGACGATTGATTGTTCCGAGGCCGAGCTGTTCGAGTCTTGAGATATTTTTGGTCAATTTCTCTTATGCTGAACTGCGAACCCGACAGCAAAGTTCCGCAGACAATTTGAAATGTACTTTGGTTGTTATCGTAAAAATTGCCAGTGATAACACTCCTGCCAACTTCGCGCATGTTTGGGAATCCTCCAATCGGTGAAGGCTCTCCATCACCAACTCCCACAGTGTTGCCAATAAGTGCGTTTGTGAATTCTGGCTGAGCTCCAGCCGCTAATCCACATTGAGCAAACTGATTATTTGGATCACTTAGAACATCGTTGATGTTAGATGGGCTATAAGGCTGCCCTTCATAGACTTGTTTCGCCAATGCCTGAACGAGAGCAGCGACACCACCGATTTGTGCTGCAGCTGCGCTTGTCCCCCCCCAGACTGCTGTATAAGTTCGAAGGCGATTGACTTCGTATGAAGCAACTGCGGGATTTGTAGAAACAGCTGAGTTTTGTCCTGAAAATAAGTCGCCATATCCCAGAGTGCAAACTCCCTTTGCCCATCCAGAAACAGCGACAGTTGCAGGAGCGTCACCAGAGTAATTGCTCAAATTCGCACGGCAGTAATTCAGGCCTAGGAATACCTTTGCAGATTCAGGCTCCACAATATTTTGAAACCCTGGCCATACCCCTCCAGCAATAATCGCAGCCTCAGAACCAGCGACGGGAGGAAGGATTTCTTGCGAATCATTTCCTGCAGCAAGAACGAATGTCACGCCTGAGTTTAGCCCAGTGGTAATCAGTGCCGCGCTTGCAGGAGATGCGGTGGAATTCAGTGGTTGCCCATTCTGAGAGATCGGGAGAACGATGATATTTCCAGGATTAGGATCAGTTTTTGAGATGGAAGAAAGTTGGTAGATGGCGTTCGTCATTGCCGTCAGCAATCTTCCTTGAGCTTCGAATGACTCTGTTGGAAAGAAGAATGCTCTTGCATCTGGAACAATTCCAGTCACGCCAAATTTATTATTGTTTGCAAACAGAACACCAAGAGTTGCAGTGCCGTGGGATGGCGCTGTATCAAACGAGCCAGAGAATGTCGGAGGTGGATTTTGCTGATCAAGAATGACAAGCGGGGTTTGACCTGCTTCAATCGTAACCTTTGAAATCCCAGTTACGTCGAGCAAATCTTCGTGATTCACGAGAGCTGATGGTTCGATTACCGCAACCGAAATGCTCGGTAATTGAGGGCCGTCAGTTCCTGGAAACTGTTGGAGCAAACTCTGGAAAGCGACTAAGTCTAAACCACCACCACGAAATCCAGAGACGTCGATAAATGGCTGAAAAGGTCCAATTGGTGGGGGTGGAGGCGGATTAGGACCGTCGTAAGGATCTGGATATTTCGCAGCCGTTGTATACAAAGCAAGTGCAAAACTTCCTTCGGTATCAACTGGTGCCGGTTCTTCAAGCATCTGAGGGTCGTACAGAGGAGATAGAATCTGGGTGTTCGGATTGAGAGGCGAACCACCATTAAATAGTAATCCTGGAGTTGAATAGCAATCTCCATAAAATCCAGTTGCAATTGCGGTGCAAGAAGAGTCCCAAGAAATGGTGCAGCAGGTTACGTCTTGAAAACAAACTGCACGACAACAGTCAGGATTGGATGATCCCGGAAGAGGATGCACAATGAATGGTGAAGTCTGAATCAGGATTGATTCTTCTAAGGGAAGATAGGGGCAATTGTATGGACTCGGCCTCGTTGGCTGTACGAGAAAACTTTGAAGGCATGTGTCGTATGGCTCTTGACCTCCAAAGGCTGATGGGCCAAGCATGTTTGCGAGTGTTGCGCAGACCTGGTCCCAGCACGTAGCGCAAATTGGTCGAACTCCGTTTACTATTGCACAGACATTTGGATCGCTGCAATTCCCTATCGGGGCAGGAGGCACATCGTCCGTCTGTTGTCCAGGATGAGGATATTGACAAGGCAATGGATTTAATCCACAAGTGTCACCAACAACAAGAAGTTGACCACACTGTGGGGGTTCAAATAATGGAAATTGTCCACAATCCTGTCTTGGCCCTGTCAATTCGGTTTTCTTTTCGATTTCCACCCAAGCAACATCTTGCAGAGCAAGGAATTCACGAGCGGCAGAAAGAAGTTGGCTTGGAGAAATTCCTTCGAGCAACATCATCGCGGCAAGATCTGGATTCGATTTTCCGCTGCGCAAATTGGCACGATCCCTTAACTCGCCTAGTTTGATTGGATCGACATCAATTGCTTGACGAATGGTGCAGCCATACTTGGCAAGAAGCAGAGAAGATTCACTCGTGTCTGATCCGAAAAGATTCGTTATTTCAGTCCCTGCAATTCGAGGGGCACGCATGCCAGCCTCGTCCCGATACATCACAATAAGTCGTCCTGTGTGCTCTGCACTTCCTCGAATCGGATTCACAGGCATTTGCAGAGAATCGGGATCCTTATTGGCCGGATTTGCGCCATTGATCGAAAGGGCAGGAGTTTGATTCTTTGCATTCAAAGATGAATTGATAGCTTTATCAACTGAACTTCCGGCAGCTCCAACCGTGGTGGAGAATGTGTAAAGGAAAAAAGAGAGCAAAGCGATAAAAAATAAGCGCATAAGGAATCCTGTTTGTTCTTAAAATGTGTGTGAAAAAAATGAGTCTTGAATGTACTTTCTCGCAATAGTAATGCTTCTTAAATGAAGCCCAAATGTCTCGAATCGAAAGTGTACCACTTGAAGTTACGAAGCGCATATCTCGAATGATTCGACATTCAAAAGTTTTATATGGTCAATTTGGGGCAAATAATGGTTCTTTGGCCAATGTCTGATCGGTGAAAAGCGCCAGAAAACCCAACTGTTTTCGCAAATTCAGTCGCGGATTTGCTGGCTTCTTGGACTGAAGATCCAAGGCATGTCGCACCCACCACTCGGCCACCGTTGGTGACTATTTTTTTAAGTTTTTCCAGTTTTGTAGACCCTTGAAACATCCATCGATCTCCTGAATTATTTGACTTGTCGATTGGCACGAGCCCAGTTATAAGGTGCCCTTTTTCGATCTCTCCGGGATACCCCTCGCTGCAGACCACCACGCAGCAAGCCGTGCGGGGGTCGAAGCTGAATTCCGCATCGGCGAGTCGGCCAGTCGCGGTCAGCCAAAGGGTCTTCAGCAAGTCACCTTGAAAGCGAGCCATAAGCACTTGAGTCTCGGGATCGCCAAATCGGCAGTTGAATTCGAGGACCTTAGGACCAGCATGTGTCAGCATCAGGCCTGCGAAGAGCACGCCTCGAAACTCGATTCCCTGTCGGCGAAGTCCATCAACCGCTGGAACGAAAACATCTCGTGCAACGGATTGAAGATCAGCATCGCTCAAGAGAGGTGTTGGGCAGAACGCGCCCATTCCGCCAGTGTTTGGTCCCGTGTCTCCTTCGCCAACTTGTTTGTGATCTTGGCACGTATCGAGCACTGTGATTGTGCGACCGTCAACGAGTGCGAGCACAGAAACTTCTTGGCCTTCAAGTCTTTCTTCGATGACGACCGAAGTTCCGGCGTCACCAAATTCCTTTGATTCCATACATTTTCGAACTGCTGCAATTGCTTCGTGTTTGTCTTTACAGACTGTCACGCCTTTGCCCGCACACAGACCTGTTGCTTTCACTACGCATGGTTCGTCGCGTTCAGTGACATAAGCAAGTGCGGCTCCGAGTGTCGTACAAACACGACCTTCTGGAGTAGGAATTGATGTTTGGCGCATGATGGTTTTCGCGTACGCCTTATCCCATTCCAACCGAGCCGCTGCTTTCGTAGGGCCGAAGATCGGTCGCTCTGGAGTTGCCAGCGCATCAACCATTCCATCCGCGAGTGGTCCTTCTGGTCCAATGATGATGAATCCAATATTTTCTTGGACGAGCCATCTTTCGAGGTAATACTTTCGCTTGAGAGAAAATTCTTCTGGGCATGCTGTGCCCAGTGCGAGCAATCCTGCATTGGCATTCGGATCGACCCAGAGTTTTTTAAGATGTGTCGATTGGGAGAGTCGCCACGCAATGGCATGTTCGCGTCCTCCAGCACCGATGAGGAGGACGTTCACTTTTTCTGGCAATGGGAGTGATGACATATTTGTTACTTGCAATTTTCTTTCAGACGGAATGCGTAGAGTATCTGCGGAAATCGATGCAGTGACGAGTGTAACGAGCAACGAGCGAAGAGCAGTCTGCTACTCTTTATATTCTTATGAGCAAGAATTTTATTTTCTATTTCGGTCGTGTCCTGGTGCTTGGTTTCGCTCTGCTTGCTTCCCAAACTGTCTATGGCGAGGATGCCACAATGACTGCGGATTTGAATAAGCCGCTGAAGGATATTGCCAAAAAGGATCGAAGCGCGACACTCATCTGCGCCGCATATCTAAAGATGACACCGCCGCCAATGGAAATTGGAGAAGACTTCAACCAATCAACAATTTGGAACAAGATGGAGCGTTGGAGCGAAGTTTCCAAGTGGGCTCAGGCAAATTCGGCAATGGGCGAGGCCTTGATTGCAGCACAGTTTGCGACTGTCTTTGGTTTGCAATATGGCACCAAAGGAGTCGATCCTGCATGGGTGAAAGCTGGAGTGACGATTTCGTTTGGTGATGGGACAAACGATGGGCATATGAACTGCAATTACTTTCGCGCGATTCGAACAATAGGCGCTTATGCCACCGCTGAGATGTATCGCCTTGGAGAGGCGGGCAAGTTTGACGCCGCCTTTGCAGTTGGTATTGCATATGCCCGTATTCTGCGCCAGGTTTGTGAGCAAAGTATGTTAGAAGAAAAGTTGTTTGGCTTGGAAAACCTGTCAGAAAATCTTTCGATTCATCGCGATTTTATGTGGGGAAATTTGGATCGACTTCCTGTCGATGTGATGCAGAAAGTTGCGCTCAAAGAATATTCATTTCTCAAGCCCGCGGACAATGAAAAACTGCGCCGATTGCAGATGCCAGAAGGGGACCAAATCGTTGCGGCGGCAGTGCTCAATCGAGCGTTGAAATCAACGGGCGGAAATGTTGATCCCGAGCAATTTGCACACGTGATCGGCGAGTATGAATTGGCTGCCGCGCCATTGCAAACGTTTGGAACGCAAGAAATGTGGCGGCGAATTTCAACTGTTCATGGTTCATTGGAAGCCAGTGAGGAAAAGTTGAAGAATGTGTATGACGATTGGTGGCGCCGTTGGAAACTGCGCCCAGATTCCATTATGCAGAAAACATCGACAGAGATCTCCCGAACAAATCCAATCAAATATGGGATTGTGGTGACAATGGTTCGTGACCTCGCTCGTGCATTTGCTTGGCGAGATGCCGTGATTTCCGAGGTGAATGGCACCGTCGTGGCCGCAGGATTATGCGGGTATTACAGAGATTTTAAGAATACATGGCCGAAGAGTCCCGAACGTGCATACGCTGTTTCCATTCCAAAGAGATTCGACTTCGATCCATATGAGAAATCTGATGCAAAGTCAAAGATGGTTCCACATTTGAAGTATCGAGCCTTATCTGCTCGTCAAGCGATCTCAACGCCATACGGTCCCGTTTGGGCGACAGGCTGTATGTTGTGGGCTATTGGCGCAAATCATGAAGATGACAACGGTGCGACGCATTCGATGGATGGTTCGGTTGGAGACTTAGTGCTTTGGCCGCCCGTTCGGGCACTTGCCCGTCAAGAAGGACTGTTGAAATGATGAAGACCGATGGAGTTGAACGAATCTTGATCATCGGATCAGGACCAGCTGGATGGACTGCAGCGATTTATGCAGCGCGCGCAAATCTCTCGCCGCTTTGTGTGATTGGAGTTCCACGATCCGATCCCGCGCCAGTCTTGCCAGGTGGTCAATTGATGCTGACGACTGAGGTCGAGAATTATCCTGGCTTTCCTTCGGGTGTGACTGGCCCAGAACTGATGGAGCATTTCCGCAAGCAGGCCGAAAAATTTGGCACGCGCATTTGCGAAGATGATGTCATTGAGTGCAATTTTCAGGTGCGTCCATTTGAGGTGAAACTTGCAAGTGGAAAAACATTGCGTGCGCATAGTGTCATCATTGCAACAGGAGCCGTGGCGAATTGGGTTGGCGCGCCCAACGAATTGCGCTTGGCACAAATTGGTGGTGGAGTTAGCGCCTGCGCAGTTTGCGATGGTGCGCTGCCCGTCTATCGCGGCAAAGAACTCGCGGTCATCGGCGGCGGAGATACTGCAATGGAAGAGGCGACCTATCTGACGAAATTCGCGTCGAAGGTGTATGTCATCCATCGGCGCGATTCGTTTCGGGCATCGAAAGTGATGCAAGACAGACTTCTATCGATGCCCAATGCGGTTGCAGTTTGGAATAAAAAACTGGTGAATGTCACAGGTGCCGAGCGAATTGAAGCTGTCGAACTTGAAGACACTGTGACTGGCGCGCGATCGCTGTTGCCAGTCAGCGGACTCTTTATTGCAATTGGCCATTCGCCAGCGACGGATTTCCTGCGCTCGTCTGGGATTGCTTTGGACGAGAAGGGGTATGTCGCGCTTTCGACTCGGTCTTGCGCAACGAACTTCGATGGCGTTTTTGCGGCAGGCGATGTTGCAGATGCGCATTATCGACAAGCGATCACTGCAGCGGGAATGGGATGTCAAGCAGCGCTCGAATCCGAGCGATGGCTTTCGGCTCAAGGCGTGCACTAATCGCAAAACTTATGTTGGAGTGACAGTGCTTTTGACGCTGAGTTCGCGAAGTTGATCATCGCTGATTGGACTTGGCGCTTCGATCATCAGATCTCCGCCAGATTGAGTCTTTGGGAATGCAATCACATCTCGAATATTGTCCGTACCGACGACATGCATCACCAGTCGATCAAGTCCGAATGCAATTCCACCGTGCGGAGGTGCGCCGTGGCGAAGTGCAGAAAGCAAGAAGCCAAACTTCGCTTGCGCTTCTTCATTTGTGAGGCCGATGAGATTGAAAACGCGTTGCTGTACATCCATACGGTGCATACGGATCGAGCCTCCAGCGATTTCGCTTCCGTTGAGCACTAAGTCATAGCCTGCGGAGAGACATGCTCCGGGATCACTTTCCAAGATTCCAAATTGATCTGGATTTGGACTCGTGAATGGATGGTGAAGTGCGACCCATCGCTTGCCTTCATCGTCCCATTCGAACATTGGGAAATCGATGACCCAGAGGAAATTCCACTTTCCTTCTGGAATGAGTTTCAAGTCGTTGGCAATTCGCAGGCGAAGTTCGCCCATCGTCTTTGTTGCAATATCCCACGAATCTGCGGCAAATAGAACGGCGTCTCCGACTTCAAGTCCAAGTCGTGCTTTCAATTCTTCTGCAATCGGTCCGATGAACTTCGCGATTCCAGATTCGAAGCCTGCAGCGGTGTACTTCACGACTGGAACGCCGCCAGCGCGGAACGTCTTGACCCACTCGCTATAACCGTCGGTCATCTTGCGCGTGAGTTTTTCTGCTCCGCCAGGAATCTTCAGGCATTTCACGACACCAGACTTCCCTGTTGGACTGCGCTTGGCGAGTGCTTGCTGAAAGACACCGAAATCGCACTTTGCAGCAAGATCTGAAACGTCTTGGATGAAGAGATCGAATCGCGTGTCGGGTCGATCGATGCCATACTTTTCCATTGCATCGATCCAAGTGATGCGAGGCAGAGTTCCGACATCGTATGAAAAAAGTTCTGTCCAAAGACCTGCGACGAAACCACTCATCATGTCCATGATGTCGGAACGTTCGACGAAACTCATCTCTAAATCGATCTGGCTGAATTCTGCTTGGCGATCTGCGCGCGGATCTTCATCGCGAAGACAGCGACAAATTTGAAGGTAACGGTCGCAACCAGCAACCATCAAAATCTGCTTGAAAAGCTGTGGACTTTGCGGAAGGGCGTACCACTGACCTGGATGAAGTCTGCTTGGAACAACGAAATCACGCGCACCTTCGGGAGTGCTCTTGATCAGCAGCGGTGTTTCGATTTCGAGAAAACGGTGTTGTGCAAAATAATCACGCGTAAATTTGGTGATGCGCGAACGCGTCTTGAGAATGCTTTGCATGCGCGGACGGCGCAAGTCGATGTATCGATACTTCAGTCTGGTTTCTTCGTTGATCTTGTCTGCGTCGTGCTCGTCTGGAAGAATGGGCGGTGCTTCTGCTTTATTGAAGATCTCGATTTCCTCTGCAACCAATTCCACTTCGCCGCTGGCAAGTTTGGGATTTGCACCACCTGTGCGAACGCGAACTGTTCCGCGAACTCCGATCACATCTTCGCGTCGCAATCCCCGAGCGCTGTCAATCAGAGCCGCAGCGCTTGATTCAATTCCAAAGACCACCTGGGCGAGACCTTCTTTGTCTCGAAGATCAACAAAGAAAAGTCCTTTCCCTTGTTCTCGGTATGTATTGATCCAACCGCAAAGCGTGACAGTTTGTCCTGCATGGGATGGTCGAAGTTCGCCGCAATATTGTGTTCGTTTCAGCATGTTGATTTCCATTTCCTTCGGGTCGGGGATGGTAGCGAGACGGCAAATGATTGCGCTGTTAGGCTTCGTCGGTGGCAGGAACTGCGCCGATCATTCTCTTCACTGCGTTCGAACCCTCTGGGGATGCGCACGCAGCTCCCGTCATTCGCGAACTTCGTCGATTGAATCCAGAGTTGCGAATTGTCGCATGGGGAGGCCGTCGCATGGAAGCCGCGGGCGCCGAAATGATGGGCAGAACTGCGGATGATGGAACGATGGGAATTCCAGCTCTGGACAAGATATTGGCGATTCGAAAAGTTGCCGGCGAGATTGACCGATGGGCTGCGATAAATCAAGTTCTTGTTCATGTCCCAGTCGATTCACCCGCCGCGAATTTTCCTATGTGCAAGCGAATGAAGAAGCGCGGTGCGCGCGTCGTGCATTTGGTTGCCCCGCAAATGTGGGCGTGGGGTGGTTGGCGGATTCACAAACTTCGCCGTTTAACGGACCATGTGATTTGTCTCTTGCCCTTTGAAGAAGCGTGGTTTCGTGCGCGTGGAGTTGATGCAACATTCGTTGGTCATCCAGTGCTCAATGATCCGCATGAAAGCTTTGCGAGTTCGGACGAGTGGAAAGAACCTGCGCAAGGAACCCCCAAAGTCCTTCTGTTGCCAGGTTCAAGATCAATCGAGGTTGATCGAAACGGTGCTCTCTTACTGGAAATTTTCGCTGCAATTCGGCGCGATTTTCCGCATGCGACTGCGGTGGTTGCTGCAGCGAGTCCCGTAGTCGCGCAACGATTTGAACAAATCGCAGGAACGCTTCCAGTCGGCACGACATTGATGACCAATGTGATCGATCAAGCTGCTCAATGGTGCGACTTTGCTGTGGCAGTATCGGGGACAGTCACATTGGATTTGACACGCGCACGCAAACCAGTGATTGGTCTCTATCGCGCAGGAGCGCTCGCGTGTGTGGGCGCACGAATCATGCTGAAGGCGCCGTATCGGTTGCTGCCGAATATTCTCGCTGGTCGTGAGTTAGTGCCAGAATTCGTCCCATATTCTGGCTCGTCCGAGCCCATTATTGCTGCCGCTTTGAAGATGGCGGGGGATGCGCAGTGGCGTGCGGAAATTTCCAGTGGACTTGATGCAGTCGCTTCGACCTTTGCTGGTCACGATCCAGGATTGGAATCTGCGCAGGTCATTCTGCGAGTTGCTGGTCTTTCCGCTACACAACATTCAACTTGAGTATGGAATAACGATAGACTGCCAAGACGAAAAATCCCTTGTGGGATCTGAGAGATCATGGAAGGTCAACACTCATTTGGAGAATGTAAAATGAAAAATTCCGCAGTCATCATTTCAATTTTTGGTGCTTGCTCTGTTCTGTTTGCGGCTGCGCAAGACTCAAAGGTTGTTGCGCCAGCGAATGGAGGAACTCTCAAGATCATTTCCAGTCTTCCGCGCACAGGAAGTGCAAACGCCCAGACCAACACGATGGTCAACGGCATCAAGCTCGCCATCGATGAAGTCGGCGGTCAGATTGATGGATGGAAGATTGCATACGAGGATATGGATGATGCAAGTCCGCAGCGCGGAAACTGGGATCCTGCAGTTGAAGCGCAGAATGCCAATGCAGCTGTCAAGGATAGTGATTGCATCGCATATATCGGGACTTTCAATTCTGGCGCAGCGAAGGTTGCGATACCAATTCTCAATCGTGCAGGCCTTGCGATGGTGAGCCCAGCAAATACATATCCAGGTTTGACTAAGCCAGGTTTTGGTGAAGCGAACGAGCCTCTTGTCTATCGCCCATCAGGCAAGATCAATTATTTTCGCGTTGTCCCCACCGATGATTTACAAGGAGTTGAAGCTGCCAACTGGGCGAAAACACTCAAGGCTGGAAAAGTTTTTATCTTGCATGATCGTGAGTTGTACGGAAAAGGGATCGCGGATGTCTTCCGAAAGCAAGCTGAAAAATTGGGGATCGAAGTCGTCGGGTTTGAGGGAATCGATTCCAAGGCTGCAAATTATCGATCACTCGCCACAAAGGTAAAAGCGACCAGCCCAGACTTGGTTTATTTCGGAGGAACGACTCAGAGTAATGCTGGACAAGTTGCGAAAGACTTGAGGTCTGGCGGGTATGAAGGAATGTTCATGGTGCCAGACGGATGCTTTGAACAAGCGTTCATTGAAGCTGCTGGCGCAGCAAATCTGAATGGCAAGACATACATCACCTTTGGCGGATTGCCTGCGGAAAAAATGACTGGGAAAGGCGCAGAGTTTCGTGACGCATACAAACTGAAGTTCGGCGCGGATCCCGAAGCGTATGCGTCTTATGGATACGAAGCTGCTCGAGTTGTTTTGCAGGCGATTGCGCAAGCATATACGAAGGATCGAGCTGGAATTCTCGAAGCGATTTCTGCCACGACAGGTTTCAACGGCGTGCTGGGAAAGTGGAGTTTCGACGCAAACGGTGATACATCAAGTCGTGTGATGAGTGGACAGACAGTGCAAGATGGCAAATTTGTGTTTGTCAAAGTTTTGGGAAATTGATATCGCCGATTCCCATGCTTGACTTCGAAGTCTTTTCGCAACAGCTGATCACAGGCCTTTCAAATGGCATGATCATCGCCTTGATCGCCATCGGATACACGATGGTGTATGGCATCATCGAGTTGATCAATTTCGCCCACGGCGATGTTTTTATGCTCGGTGCATTTCTCGCATTGACATTATTGGGCGCACTGGGAATGGAAGCGTGGGGGCCTTCGGGTCAGGTCTTTGGAGTTGCGTTGATGCTTATTGGCAGCGCCGTATTTTGCGGTGGGTTGAATTGGTCCCTTGATCGTTTGGCCTATCGCGCGCTTCGAAAATCATCCAAGTTGTCACTGCTCGTTTCTGCCATCGGATGTTCTTTCGTATGCATGAATCTTGGTTTGTTCTGGGGCGGCGCTCCGATGACGGTGTTTGCAAACGGGAATTCTGCTGCAGCGCCAAAGAATTTTCCGGCGATCATTCCGCAAATCAATTTATTGGGTGATGGTTTCCTTCGCATTACACCAGCGGATCTGTTGGTATTTACAGTCACAATCCCGCTGATGGTTGGACTGACATTTATGGTCAAGCGAACGCGTTTGGGACGTGCGATGCGAGCCGTTGCGCAGGATCCAACCGCAGCATCTCTGATGGGTATTCCCGTTGACCGTGTCATCGGCGCCACTTTTTTTATTGGGGGTGCGCTCGGCGGTTTCGCCAGTGTGATTTATTCACTCTATAACAATACGATCGGTTTTCAAATGGGCACGCGAGCCGGATTGGACGCATTCACTGCAGCAGTGCTTGGCGGTATCGGCAGTTTGCCAGGCGCAGTCCTCGGTGGGTTGACAATCGGTTGCGTGCGATCGATGAGTGATCAATATCTCGAGACACGATGGACGAACACGATCGTCTTTTGCATTCTTGTGTTGATCTTGATCTTTCGTCCCAACGGACTTCTTGGATCGACACGCAGGGAGAAAGTCTGACGATGCGCTGGCGACCCGGTCCTATCTTCATCATTCTTGCTTTGGCAGCGTTGCTTCCACTTCTTGATGTGGTATTGCCGCCCAAAATGCAACTTTGTGAAGCAGTTCGCGGAGTGTTTCTTTATGCAATTCTTGCGCTTGGACTGAATGTGGTCACTGGATATGCGGGCTTACTGAATCTTGGAATCGCTGCATTTATGGCGATTGGCGCATACTCCTTCGGCATTCTCACCTGCGAGATTTATCCATTTCAACTTGGATTCTGGCCCGCGCTCGCGCTGACAATTCCCATCGGAGCATTCGCTGGCTTTATCTTGGGCGCACCAACACTGGGATTGCGTGGCGACTATCTCGCCATCGTGACTCTGGGCTTTGGAGAGATTGTCCAAGATGTCTTGAAGAATCTTGATGTGGTGACGAAAGGAACGCAAGGGATCAATCCGCTGCCAGCACCAACCTTTGGTGGCAGCGAATGGACCGCAGAGGATGAGTACAAGTGGTACTACTTATTCTTCGCTCTCTTGGTTTTGACTGTGATTGCGGTGCGTAATTTGGAACGCTCGCGTTTAGGGCGTGCATGGTTCAGTATTCGCGAAGATGAAATTGCTTCACGCTCGATGGGAATTCGAGTCGAGCGAACCAAATTGATTGCATTTGCGACCGCTGCGGCGATTGCGGCATTCGCTGGTGGACTCTCCGCAAGCGTCCTGAGTTCCACTGGGGAACCAAGTAATTATGACTTTCAAATTTCCATTCTTGCTTTGTGCATAGTGATCGTTGGTGGCATCGGAAGCATTGCAGGAGTGCTTGTTGGAGCGTTGGTCATGGTTGGTTTGAATTCGATTGTTCTCGTGAAGGCGACTGCATGGATGGCTGCAAATGGAATTGGCAGTCAAGGAAATGTCTTGCTTTCCCCGAACAATTGGAAGTTCTTGATCTTTGGTCTCGCATTGATCTTGGCGGTGCGATTGAAGCCAAACGGATTGATCCCACCGCGAATCGAGAGGGCGAAGCAATGAGCGTCCTTCGAGCCGACGGGGTTACTGTCAAATTCGGTGGGTTAGTTGCAGTGCAAGACGTTCATTTCACAGTCAAGCAAGGCGAGATCTATGCCGTCATCGGCCCCAACGGAGCAGGGAAGACAACATTGTTTAATGCCGTGACAGGGATCTATGCGCCCACAGAAGGTCATGTTGAATTCAATGGGCGAGAGATTGTGGAACCGCTGACTGGGTGGGTCATTTTTAAATTTGCATGTGCGTTTTTCGCAGTGGGTATTTTTACGCTTGTCGGTCTCAATGTTGAAACAATCTGGACGGCAGTGATCATTGATAACTATAAATATGATCAACCATTTCCATGGTCCGTTGCCGCTACGAGTTGGTACTCGACGATTTGGAGTTTGCCGCTTGTAAAAAACCTCTTGCCACTTTTGATTGGCGGAGGAATTGGAGTTGGTGCGGCTGCTGTGAGTTGGTCGCGTGGGCGCAGAGCGCCAGACCATATCGCACGATCGGGAGTTGCCAGAACCTTTCAGAACATTCGCCTTTTTAATGAATTGAGCCTGATCCAGAATGTTCTCGTGGGTATGGATTACAGAATGAAAACAGGATTCATGAGCGCGCTTTTTCGGCTTCCAAGGTTCTATCGAGAACGAAGAGAATTCCACGAATCAGCAAAGAAATTGCTCGATTTTGTTGGGTTGGGCGATCGCGCGGAACAAGCCGCTGGCAGTTTGCCGTATGGATTTCGCCGGAGGTTGGAAATTGCTCGTGCCCTCGGAGGAAAACCAACCATCATTTTGCTTGACGAGCCCGCGGCAGGAATGAATCCATCTGAAGTTGTTGGATTGATGGCGCTCATTCGAAGAGTTCGTGATGCTGGAACAACTGTGGTCTTGATCGAACACCATATGCGACTGGTGATGGGAGTCTCTGATCGAATTCTGGTGCTCCAATATGGAAAGCAAATTGCTGAAGGCATTCCAGAGGAGATTCGTGTGAATCCAAAAATCATCGAGGCCTATCTCGGCTCGGAGGATCACGGATGAGCGAGTCACTGCTTGAGGTTCGAAATCTACATACTGGGTATGGACCGATCGAGGTCTTGCGTGGAGTCTCCTTGCGCGTGGCCGATGGAGAAATTGTCTCGATCATCGGATCCAACGGAGCAGGCAAGAGCACAACACTTATGTCGATCAGTCAGGTGATCGAACCTCGCAGTGGTGATGTTCGCTTCGCAGGCGAGTCGATCCTTGGACTTCGTCCAGACGAAGTCATCCGCCGCGGCTTGGTTCAAGTTCCAGAAGGTCGTCGCGTTTTTCCAAGAATGACCGTACTGGAAAATCTGATGATGGGCGCATATTTGCGCAATGACACTGCGGGTGTCGCGCAAGATCTTGGCAAGGTGTACGAGCTTTTCTCGGTTCTTAAGGAACGGGGGAGTCAAATTGCAGGCACGCTTTCGGGAGGCGAACAACAAATGCTTGCGATTGGCCGCGCTCTGCTCAGCAAGCCGCGACTTTTGATGATGGATGAACCCTCCATGGGTATCGCGCCCATTCTTGTCTCAAGAATTTTTGCGGCAATTCGGCAGTTGAACAGTGAGGGTCTGACTGTGCTACTCGTCGAGCAGAACGCAAGAGCCGCATTGGGGCTCTCGGCTCGAGGCTATGTTCTGGAAACAGGGTCGATTGGATTCGAAGGTCCATCCAGCGAACTTCTCAGTGATCCAAGAATTCGAAGTGCGTATTTGGGCGACTAAGAAAAGACACAGCCCAAATCAAATCACCACTCGTCGATTGCAGTCAGATGAACTTCTGGTTTTTTGCGCCGCATATCCAACTCCGTCATTTCGTCTGGTCGTTCATCAAATGCAACGCGGTCAACTGAGAAGAAACCCTCAAAGCTCCACTCCGGCATGTTTTCTTCGACATGATCATTTACGAGCCGTTCCATTTCTGCAAGGCTTCCCGCTGTCGCCCAGACTGTGATGTATGCGCCTTTTCCACGGCGATCTTGGCGTACCGCAAGAATGATTGCATGCCAGAGCACCATTCCAAGTCGGCGTCCACTTTCATCAACGTTCGCATCGGGATCAACATCCAATTCAAGTCCCCACGCTTCGCGAAGTTGCAGGAGAATTTCATCTAAGTCCGGACTCTGATCATCTTCCGTCCGCAACACTTCCCGCAATTGCGATGGAGGTTCAGGTGAATGATCAAGATCATGTGGCCATGTTTCCAAGACTTCTCGAAGTCCATGCCGAGCGAGCATCTGTTCGACTTCCCGACGCATATTGATTGGCACATTGATCAAGAGACCCTTCCACGTGTCTAAGAAAATTTCGACAAATGGCTGCTCTGCATTTGCGCCAGCTCCGATGGAACCGTCTTCGAGAAGCAGAGGTTCGAAGCGTTTCCAGACTTTCAGAAAGTCATCAGTTGGAATCATTTCTGATCCGAGATAAATATCCAGCGCGCGGTATGCATCTCGCGAGCCAATCTCGACAATGGGCACGACCTCTGCAGGAAGAAAATCAAATGCATCGCGGATGACCGCACTCAACCGATCATGACTGAGCACAATGTGAAACGCATATGTGTCAGGGTCGCCATCATCGCCTGGCGTGTATTCGAGCGTGTATCCCTGCTTAGGTGCAGGCAGCGAAATCGGTTCGATCCCAAGGGGGAATTGATATCCCTCAACTTCGGAGCGCTTCAGATCATGGCGTAATTCATACTCGCGCATAATGCCAATGTTAGTGGAGGGACCCCTTGAAAAAAACCCCTCGTTCATCCGCTGCAGAAAACGCATGAATGAGCCATGTCCACTCGGCGCAAAGGTATGGAATCTCGCGCTCTTCATGGATGCGGCGAATGGATTGATGCAGCGACTCAGAAAGTGTTGATTGCCAAGTACCGTCGCCGCGATCGCAGAAATATGTTCTGCAACCGGTGGGGCGCTCGCCATGAATCGAGCAGAGCTTTCCGTCGAGATATGCACAAGCGCCTTGTTTCTGCGCATTCGTAGCAGCAGCTGTCGAAATCACGCGCCGAGTATTTCTCCATGTCCACGCCGCTTCCAATCCAGTCACTGCGAGCAGGTGATCATGATTCTTGAATTGACAACAGCGGCCACTTGCTAGACAAACAGGCCGATGCAGTTCCACGACTGTTGCAGCATGTTCATGGAGTGCTCTGAGTCCTTCGTCGATCAGCGGATCGGCGGCGAGTCTCCACCAAATATGCATCGTCTCATCTTGCGGTGGATGTTCTGGAAGAAATGGATTCAACGCAGATGGGTGGGATCACCACGGCGCAGAATGATTGTCAGCATGATCTCGCTCGCGCAAGATTCGAATTTGCTCGATCGGATAGAGCGTTCCATTGTCCATTCCATGACATGGAGTCTTCGCTTTCGCAGCCTTCCATGCCTTTGGAGTTGTTAAATTTTCTGGCCAAAATGGCCATGTTCTGCACTGTGCAGGTCTCGCTGTATAGACCCCGCAGAGCGCTCGGCCAGGTTGGCTGGTTCGGTCAAGAAAGACGCAATCAAATCCGTGAGGAGTTTCAGATTCATTGAGTGAGCGTCGATCCGCAATCTTTCGAGTATACTTCGCCGTGAATTCTTCGTCAGTCAGACCAAGCGCAACGGCCATCGCACGACCTTCATCTGCGGTGTACCAGACAGCGCCTGGACCACCAGTGCAGCAATTACCGCACTGCGAGCAGGAGAAGCGCAGACCATCTTTGTACCACTCTTGCTTCGAGTTTTGGTCCAAGGATTCAGCATCCGAATTGGTCATAACTTGGATTTTGCTCCGTTGAATTTGTCCGACGCGGGGAAATTACTCCCCGTCGTCGGCCGCTTCAAATGTCGTTGCTTCGCTGGATTCCAGAATCAATTGATCTTTCGTCGAATTGCCGGAAAGATCCCTGATTGTTGCAGCACTTCCGATTCGATCTGCTCCGAGAGCTTCAGCTGCCATTGCGGCGGCCTCCATCTCAGCAGCTTCTGTGAATTCTTCACCCGTACTTTCGACGAGGTGCTTGATCACGAGATTGGTATAGATCTCGAAGCCGGTTCCAGCTGGAATGAGATGTCCTAGGAGTACGTTTTCCTTCAAGCCAACGAGAGTGTCGACAGCGCCCTTGAGAGCCGCTTCGGTCAGCACCTTGGTGGTTTCTTGGAAACTTGCGCCCGAGAGGAAACTCTCGGATTGCAACGATGCCTTCGTGATTCCCAGTAGGAGTGTTCGTGCGCGTGCAGGCTTTGGCTTGCGAGTCTTAGCGATTGCCTTGCCTGCAAGTTCTGCTTCAGCATTGGCCTGTTTGACTTCGTCCTTTGCGACGAGGCTTCCCTTGACCAATGTTGTTCCACCAGCATCTTCGATTTTCAACATTGAAGTGAGTGAATCATTGATTCCGCGGAAGACATATCGCTCGACCACATCGTTTGGAAGCAGGGTTGTATCCCCGATTTCAACAACGCGAACCTTGCTGAGCATCTGACGCAGAACAACTTCGATGTGCTTGTCAGAAATCGGAACGCCCTGAGCGCGATACACATTCTGCACTTCAGTGAGCATGTATCGATAGAGTTCATCCTCGCCCTTGATGCCAAGGATTTCAGATGGCGTGAGCGCACCTTCAGTCAGAGCATCTCCAGCTTCAACATTGTCGCCCGAGTGGACCAAGAGACGCTTGCCTTGAAGCACATAGTGATCTTCAGCAAGTTCTTCTTTCGCACCTTCGGCATGGATTCGGATTGTCATCTTTCCACGACGCTCATTTGGAAGCAATTCGATGCGACCAGAAATTCGTGCCAACACCGCAGGATCGCGCGGAATGCGAGCTTCGAAGATTTCAGTCACACGGGGGAGTCCACCGACGATGTCTGCGGATCGAGCCGTTCCCTTTGGAGTGAACGCGATTCGCTGACCTGCTTCGATGACCTGTCCGTCCTTCACTTCGATGTGTGCCTTGGCTGGAAGATGGTGAAGATCGAGAACCTTGCCGGTTTCGTCTTCAATGGTCAAGCGCGGATGCTTTTCACCCTTGTGCTCGATGACAACCATTTCATCCTTGTTTGCCTTGCGCTCAATACGAATTGTTTCGCCTTCTTGAATATCTCGGAAGTGAATTGTTCCACTCTTTTCAGCAAGAATCGGTGAAACGTGCACGTCCCATTCAAGAACAGCATGACCCTTCTTCACTTGATCGCCAGGATTCGACAACAAGATGGCGCCGTATGGAACTTTGTACTTCTCAAGTTCACGACCCTTCGCATCAAGCACGCGGACTTCTCCAGTCTTGCGCAAAGCGATTCGGTATGGAACTGCTGCAGCGGTGACTTTCGCTTCGCCGCAATCGACATATTCGATCGTTCCAGCTTGCGTGACCTTCCACTGATTTTCCGTTGTGGCACTGACGGCGATTCCACCTGTGTGGAAAGTACGCATCGTCAACTGAGTTCCTGGCTCGCCGATGGACTGCGCTGCAATGATTCCCACTGCAAGACCTTCTTCAACCAACTTGCCGGTGGACATGTCCATTCCGTAGCAGGTTGCGCAAACGCCGCGAGGAGTTTGGCAGGTGAGTGGGCTTCGCACATAGACAGTTCGTACGCCGAGATCTTCGATGAGTCGAGCCTTCTCAACAGTGATGATCTCATTGCGCGCAACAATCGTTCGGTCCGTTCGTGGATCGACGATGTTCTCGCAACTTGTACGGCCCTTGAGCACGTCACGCAACGGAACATCGACTTCTTCGCCTTTATAAACAGCTTCCTTAGCGATGCCACGAGTTTGCTTGCAATCGTGCTCGATCACAACGACGGACTGTGCAACGTCGCACAGTTTTCGCGTGAGATAGCCCGAATCTGCAGTCTTGAGGGCAGTATCGGAAAGACCCTTACGCGCACCGTGTGTCGAGGAAAAATACTCGATGACGGACAATCCTTCGCGGAAGTTCGACTTGATCGGTGTTTCCATAATCTCGCCACTCGGCTTCGCCATCTGTCCGCGCATGCCGGCCAGCTGCTGCATCTGAGTCTTGTTCCCTCGAGCGCCCGAGTCCATGAACAAGAACACGGGATTGAGGTATCGAGCAGATGGACTTGCGGGAGAAGGGGATCCTGGAACATTTCCAGCGACATGCTTCGTTCCAGCAACTTGATTTCGTCGATCGGTCTTGAGCGATTCCAACACCATCGCAGAAAGTCCGTCGCGACACTTGGACCAAGCATCCATCACGCGATTTCGTCGTTCGTCATCGGTGGTGTTGCCGTCGTCATAATCCTTACGAGCTTGATCGACCTTCTTCTGACTTTCAGCGATCAGTTTTTCCTTGTTTTCAGGAATGTGCAGATCGGTGATGCCGAATGAAAGTCCACTTGTTGTACTGGCCTTGAATCCAGTTTCCTTGAGCGCATCGAGCAACTCGATGGTCGCCGCTTTTCCTCGACGAGCAAATGTGTCGTCGATGACGCGAGCTGCGCCCTTCTTGCCAAGGGCGCAGTTGTAAAACGGCATTCCTTGTGCAAGAATTTCGGAGAAGATCACGCGGCCAACGGTCGTTCGGATACGGCGATGAGCCGCAGTCGGGACAGGAGCATCGTTTGCGCCGTTGATGACCTCGGTGAATCGATCAAGTCGAATATCCGCCCATTCGTGCACGCCAATCTTGCGAAGTTCGTGCGCTAAGAGGAGTTCGTTAACGCTTGCGAAAGTCGGAACCTTCGAGCGCTTTCCTGGTTGATCCACTGGTGGCTCAATCGGAGCAGCAGTCAAGAAATAGACGCCCATGACGATGTCCTGCGAAGGACTGACGATGGGATTTCCGTTGGCTGGACTGAAGATGTTGTGCGTACTCATCATGAGCACTGAAGCTTCGACTTGCGCTTCGAGAGAGAGCGGCAAATGCACCGCCATCTGATCGCCGTCGAAATCTGCGTTGTATGCCGCACAAACAAGAGGATGAACCTTGATCGCATTTCCTTCGACGAGCACTGGCTCGAAAGCTTGGATACCCATTCGATGAAGTGTTGGAGCACGATTCAAAAGCACTGGATGATTCTTCGTGACTTGTTCGAGAATGTCCCAGACTTCGGGAGCTCGACGCTCAAGCATTCGCTTGGCACTCTTGATCGTGTCTGCAAGACCATGTTCCTTCAGCTTGCGAATAATGAAAGGTTGGAACAATTCAAGCGCGATCTTCTTTGGAAGTCCGCACTGCCAGAGTTTCAATTCTGGTCCGACGACGATGACCGACCGCGCCGAATAATCGACGCGCTTGCCGAGCAAGTTCTCGCGGAATCGACCTTGCTTGCCTTTGATCATGTCCGTGATGGACTTGAGCGGACGATTACTCGAACCGAGCACTGGTCGTCGGCAACGACCGTTGTCAAACAACGCATCGACTGCTTGTTGCAACATTCGTTTTTCATTGCGGATGATGACTTCTGGTGCATTGAGATCCATCAACTTCTTCAAGCGATTATTTCGGTTGATGATGCGTCGATAGAGATCGTTCAGATCGCTTGTGGCAAAGTTGCCGCTTTGAAGCAGAACGAGTGGGCGAAGTTGCGGCGGGATCACTGGAATCACATCGAGAACCATCCATTGTGGTTCGTTGGAAGATCCACGAATCTGCTCGACCAACTTCAGTCGCTTCGAGAGATCCTTTGCTTTTTGCTTGCTCTTTGTCTCATTCAATTCCACGCGAATTTCTGCAGCGATTGCATGGAGGTCGAGCAGGTCAGGGGAGAGGAGTTCGCGAATGGCTTCTGCGCCCATCATGGCGGTGAATTTGCTGCCGTGCTTGGCAACCATTTCGCGATATTCATCGTCTGTCAAGACTTGCTTGAATTCAAGATCTGTGGAACCTGGATCGGTCACAACATAATCCTGGAAGTAAACGACTTTTTCGATGTCGCCAGTTCGCATACCAAGCAGCGTTCCGAGTCGACTTGGCAGAGCCTTGAAGAACCAGATATGAACTGCAGGTGCAGCGAGATTGATGTGTCCCATGCGCTTTCGTCGCACACGCGAATGAGTCACCTTCACGCCGCAACGGTCGCAGATGATTCCTTTGTACTTGGTTCCCTTGTACTTGCCGCAGGCGCATTCATAATCACGCTCTGGTCCGAAGATCCGTTCGCAGAACAGACCGTCCCGTTCGGGGCGGTAGGTTCGATAGTTGATGGTTTCGGGTTTCTTGACTTCGCCGAAGCTCCAGCTTCGGATGTCATTCGGGCTCGCGAGTTGAATGCGAACCGCTCCGTAGTCATTGACACGATCGAAAACGCTTTCTGCCATGCTGTTCATAGTGGATCTTTCGAATAAGGAGTCAGAGTCTGAATCAGAACAAATCAGTACCAATCAAACGAATCACACAGTTCAGAGAACCGGCGCGGCCGCTTCGCCGCCAACCTTTTCAAGCTGAATGTTGAGACACAATCCCTTGATTTCTTGGCACAACACATCAAAGACCACCGGCATTCCTGCCTGCAGCGTGTTGTCGCCCTTCACCATCGACTCATAGATCTTCTGGCGACCTTCAGTATCGTCGCTCTTGACTGTCAGAAGTTCTTGGAGCACATATGCCGCGCCGTACGCTTCAAGCGCCCAGACTTCCATTTCGCCGAATCGCTGGCCGCCTGTGCGAGCCTTGCCGCCGAGAGGTTGCTGAGTGATGAGGCTGTATGGTCCAGTCGATCGTGCATGAATCTTGTCGTCCACCAAGTGATGGAGTTTCAAGAGATACATGTATCCAACTGAAGTGCGTTGGTTGAACGATTCGCCAGTTCGACCGTCGTAGAGTTGAACCTTGCCGTCTTCTGGCATCAGCGCAAGCAATTCGTTTGGAAGACCAGGATTTTCGCCCGTCTTCTCGAACGACGCAACGCGTTGATTGACATGCGTATTCGCTTCACGAATGGCGTCGAAGATTTCAGACTCCTTCGCGCCGTCGAACACTGGAGTGATTGCTTGGAAGCCGAGGATGCGTGCAGCCCATCCAAGATGTGTTTCCAGAATCTGTCCAACGTTCATACGACTTGGTACGCCGAGGGGATTGAGAAGAACTTCAACTGGAGTTCCGTCTTCCATAAATGGCATGTCCGCTTCTGGAACGATTCGAGCGATGACGCCCTTGTTTCCGTGGCGTCCTGCCATCTTGTCTCCAACCGACAATTGTCGCTTGGTTGCAAGATAGACCTTGACCATTTCGAGAACTCCAGATGGAAGTTCGTCGCCGCGCTTCATGTGATTGACTCGTCGTTCCTTCTCGCGCAAAAGTTTCTGGATACGAGGCCAGAATTGTCCATAGGTGACCATCGCGAGATCGCGAGATTCCTTGGAGCCTTTGATCCACTTCTCGCTGAAGCCATCAATCTGTTCGATGATGACGTCTGGAATATCGCTCGCACCAATCTTCTGTCGTGTCGACGGATCGACCATTTCAGTTCCGATGATGCGATTGATTTCACTTGCCATCTGGCGGAAAAGTTGAATGGCTTTCGCATCCATGGACTGTTCGAAAGTCGAAATTTGCTTCTTGAGCAATTTCTTCTGTTCGTCAGTTTGATGTTGACGTCGGCTGAAGCTTTTCGTTCCGATGACAACGCCTTCTGTTCCTGCTGGAACATCAAGCGAGTCATTCTTCACATCTTCACCTGCGCGTCCGAAGATCGCATGGAGAAGTTTTTCTTCCGGGGACAATTCGCTCTTGGACTTTGGGCTGACCTTGCCGACGAGAATGTCGCCTGGCATGACGCGAGCACCAACACGAATCACTCCGTGCTCATCCAAATTGCGAAGGGCACTTTCGGAAACGTTTGGGATATCCGCGGTGAACTCCTGACGGCCCAGTTTCGTCTCGCGCACTTCAACATCGAATGATTCGATATGAATTGAAGTGAACGTATCGTCTTTGACCAGCCGCTCGCTGATCACGATTGCATCTTCGAAGTTGTAACCGTCGAAGGTGTTGAATGCCACAAGAACATTCTTTCCGATGGCGAGTTCGCCTTGGCTAGTGCTTGCACCGTCTGCAAGAATTTCTCCAGCCTTGACTTTCTGCTTCAGTTGAACGATCGGCTTTTGATTCTGGCAGGTTTTCTCGTTCAGTCCGACGAATTTGCGAAGAGCATATTCGTCTGCGTTGTCAATGATGATTCGTTCCGCATCGACAAAGGTGACGATGCCGGCGCGTTCAGCTCGAACAATCATTCCACTCGAACGACCCACAACTCTTTCCATGCCTGTTGCGACGAGCGGTGGATCGACCTTGATCAACGGCACGGCCTGTCGCTGCATGTTGGATCCCATGAGCGCACGATTCGCATCGTCATGCTCGAGGAAGGGGATGAGGGCTGCGGACACGCCGACTGTTTGCTTCGGGCTGATGTCAACGAATTGAACTTCCGTGGATTCGGATGTGACGAGTTCGCCACCCTTGCGGACGAGAACAAGATCTTGATCGATCTTGCCCGACTCGCTAACCGTTTCGCTTGGAGCCAAAATGCTCTTGATTTCTTCGTCTGCGCGCAAACGAACGGTCTTGCCGGTCGCCTTGCGGGACGTGATCTCTCTATAAGGAGTGAGCAAGAATCCGTAGTCGTCGACTTCAGCATAAATACCCAAGCTGGCGATGAGTCCGATGTTCGCGCCTTCGGGCGTTTCAATCGGGCAGATTCTGCCGTAATGGGAAATGTGCACGTCGCGGACTTCGAATCCTGCGCGCTTGCGATTCAATCCGCCTGGTCCCAGCGCCGAAAGGCGTCGCTCGTGAACGAGCATGGAAAGCGGGTTGGTCTGATCAACGACCTGTGACAATTCGCTTCGGCCGAAGAAGAATTCGATCGCACTTGAGATGGACTTGGAGTTGACCAAGTCAGCAATCTTGTACGACGTATCCGTTGGATCCTTCACGCTCATGCGCTCTTGAACCGTGCGCTTCAACTTCAAGAATCCCTTGCGCATTTCTTCTGTTGCAAGTTCGTCCAAAGTTCGCAGACGACGATTTCCCAAGTGATCGATGTCGTCGATGTGAGCGCGTGATCGTCGATTTGGATCGGCTGGTCGTCGCAACTCCATGATGTATCGAATGACAGCGAGGAAATCTTCGGCGCGCAAGTGTTGGGCAGTTTCGCCGACCTGCTTGTACTGAGGATCATCCGCAAATTTTCGATTCACGCGGAATCGTCCGACTCGTCCGAGGCGATAACGATTCGTGTCAAGGAATTTTTCTGCGAAAAGATCTTTCGCCTTTTCAGTCTGCGGTGGATTTCCTGGTCGCAGTCTTGCATAGAGGCGAAGCAGTGCTGCTTCGTATTCCGTTGCTTCAGCCAGGAAGTCCAACTTTTCTTCGGCAAGTGTGTTCAAGATCAGCGGATCGCCAGGATTGCAGATCGCACGAACAGTCTTGAGAGGACTTGCTTGAATGACGCCGACCTTGTCGCCGAATGCAACACCGATCTTGCAGAGTTCTTCGCCTGTGTCTTGATCGATGATCAATTCAGCGGAATAGTGCTCTGGCTTGAGTTTCTCAACTCGAACATCTTCGACTTCATAGAACAATTCGAGAATCTTTTCAGAACTCGAGAACTTCTCATCCATCGCACGGAGGAAGGTTGTTGCGGCCAACTTCGTCGATTGGTCGATGCGCATCGCCAAGACGTCCTTCTTTGTGACTTCCAATTCGATCCATGATCCGCGCTCTGGAATAATGCGTGCACTGTGCAGTGGTCGGTCGCCGAAACTTGAGGCAATCGAAAAATCGACGCCAGGCGATCGATGCAACTGACTGACAATCACGCGCTCGGAACCATTGACAACGAATTCGCCACCGCCGAGAAGAATCGGAATATCACCAAGATAAATATCTTCTTCGAGAACATCCGTGGAGTCTTCGCGCTTCAGACGCATCTTGACGCGCCATGGATGTCCATATGTCAATCGAAGTTCGCGACATTCTGATTCGGTGTGCTGAGGCTCACCAAATGAGTATGAGACGAATTCTAATTTCATGTTCCCGTCGTAACTCTCGATCGGAAAGACTTCTCGCAAAAGAGACTGAAGTCCCAAATGCGTTTTTCGTTCTTCATGAACGAGATCCTTTTGCAAGAAGCGTGTGTACGCATCTTGTTGGACTCGAGTTAAATTCGGGACGGGGATCGCGTCGCCGCGCTTCGAATAGTCACGGACGTTTCTTGTGGTCATAGTTGCCTCTGAAAGTTCTCGTTCCAACCCAATGCACCATCACGATCGATAGAATGAATTCGCTGAGCGTATTTTTTCTGTCGATGTATCGTGACTTTCCAAACAAATTTTGGGGCGCGTGCCAAGTCCTGAAGGGTAGCAAGCACCATGCCAAAAGCGCAAGGGGGGCGAGATGATTTTCTTGATATTTTTCAGATTTATTTGTTATCGGGGTATTGGCGGTTGGCGGGACCTTCTAGGGGACAGAATGACCACTCAGAGACAGGTTCCGATGGCGTAAAAAAACCCCGCCTAGAAACAGGCGGGGCTTGAGAATCAATAGAAAACGAATGATCGCGATCAGTCAGATCACTTCAGGACGACTTTGCCGCCAGCTGCTTCGAGAGCTGCCTTGAGCTTTTCAGCGTCTTCCTTGGAGAGGTTCTCTTTGATCGCCTTCGGGGCTGCATCAACAAGATCCTTTGCTTCCTTGAGACCGAGTCCAGTTGCCTCACGGACAACCTTGATGACATTGATCTTCGTCGCGCCGGAATTTTCCAACATAACGGTGAATTCGGATTGTTCAACAGCTGCGGCAGCGCCACCACCATCACCTGCGGCCATCATGACGGCTCCACCAGCGGCTGGTTCGATACCGTACTTTTCCTTCATATATTCCGCCAATTCGACTGCTTCCTTGAGGGTCAGCAAGGCGATGGAATCTCCCATTGAGGAAATCTTTGCTTCAAAAGTTTTCGCGTCAGACATTTCGATACTCCTTCAAATTGTGCTCTCCATAGGCGACACCACGAGGTGTCATTTCATCCCCGAAGGGACCAGTGGAGTGCGGTTCTAAATCAGATCAGTTCAACTCGCCTTCGCGGCGATTGTTTCGCCCTTCTCGAGGCGAGTTTGGATTTCCTTGACGACGCCGAGGAGGCGTGATCCTGGTGCGATGACCGTGCCAACGAGTTTTCGGGCAGGTGAGAGCACCAAAGTTATAAGTTGAGATTGCGCTTCTTCGCGGGTCGGGAACTTGCTGAGGCGAGTGACGCCATCGACACCGTCGAACCAAGATCCGTCGATGCACGCGCCCATCAATGCAAGTTTGTCGTTTGTTTTCGCTGATTTGACCAATTCACGAGCGATGGTCACGACACTTGTTTTTCCGTAGACAATTGCGCGAGGACCTTTGAGTCCAGGAGCAAGCGCTTCGAGTGGAGTTCCCATAAATGCACGCTTCGCCAAGGTGTTCTTGACGACAGTCACTCGCACATCACTCGTGCGCATTTGTGCACGCAGAAGTGTGGTGGTCTTTGTTGGCATGCCTCGGATTTCGATTAAGACCGCTCCTTCGATATCTTCGAAGCGCTTCTTGTATTCCGACACGATCATGTTCTTGATTGGTTTGCTCATTGGATATTTCTCAGTTGATCAATTCAGAATTTAGACAGCAACTTGGACGCCGGGACTCATCGTGGCACTGACGACGCACTTGCGGATGTACAAGCCTTTGGAAGATGCTGGCTTCGCCTTCACGATCACCGCAAGGAAGTGTTCGAGATTTGTGACCAAATCTTCGTCATTGAAAGAAAGTTTTCCAATGATGCAGTGGACGTTTCCGCCATCATCATTTCGGTATTCAACTTTTCCTGCAACATATTCGCGCACAGCGGTCGCAACATCAGGCGTGACCGTTCCGGCCTTTGGAGATGGCATCAGTCCCTTTGGACCGAGCACTTTTCCAAGACGGCTGACGATACGCATCATGTCGGGACTGGCGACGGCCACATCAAAATCCATCCAGCCGCCTTCGATCTTGGCGACAAGATCTTCTGCGCCGACTTCAACAGCTCCAGCGGCTTTCGCTGCAGCAGCCTTGTCGCTATTGCAGAAGCACACGACACGTGAAGTCTTTCCCACGCCCTTGGGGAAAGAAATCGCGCCTCGAAGTGCTTGATCTGCAACCTTTGGATCGATGCCTAAATGCACGACGATATTGATCGTTTGATCAAACTTCGTCGCCTTGTACTTGCGCAGCGACTTGATCGCGTCAGCAGGTGTTTGAATTGTGGTGACGAGAGAACCTTGGTTGGTTCGCACGCGCTTGCTATGACCGATGACTTTTGCTTCTTTGGTTGCCATGGAATTATGCCTCCACCGTGACGCCCATTGAGCGTGCGGTTCCTGCGATGACTCGCATTGCTGCTTCGATACTGCCAGCGTTCAGGTCCTTCATTTTTTCTTCAGCGATTTTCTTCAACTGTGCTTGAGTGATCTTGCCGACTTTGTCGGTGTTGGGTTTTCCAGAACCCTTTTCGATCTTCAGCGCAGTTGCAATCAGAACAGATGATGGCGAGCTCTTGATCTCGAGATCAAAGCTTCGATCTGCATACACCGTGACGATGCAACCGACAACACGACCGTTCAGTTCACGAGTTGCTTCGTTGAATTTTGTAATGAACTGTCCTGGATTGACGCCATTTGCGCCCAGAACTGGTCCGAGTGGTGGTGCGGGAGTTGCCTTACCACCGGGGGCAAGGATCTTGAATTGCTTTTGAATTTTCTTGGCCATATTTTTGAACCTCCCACCTGAATTGCCCCGACAAGGGGCGATGCCGACTCAGCCAAGATTCGGCGTATTCAAGTAGTTCGTACGGTCTGAGATTTAAGAGTCAAGAAGTTTAGCAACTCTGGGCAATTCTGCAAGTGGTTTGACGCAAAAAATCCAAATGTCAGAGGAGAGGTCTCCGTGCGACCCTATCTATATATGATTCAGAGATGAGTTCTCATGCGCCAACTGATTTCATCGCGGATCTGAAGTGGCGGGGTTTATTGCATCAAACCACATCAGACTTGCTTGGTGGACACTTGTTGACCTCTGGTCGATTGGCATATTGCGGATTTGACCCCACAAGTGACAGTTTGACCGTGGGGAATCTGCTTCCAATCATGATGTTGGCAAGGTGGCAACAGGCAGGGCATCGTCCACTCGTTTTAATGGGTGGCGCAACTGGGCTCATTGGCGATCCAAGTGGAAAGTCTGCTGAGCGTCAGGTCATAAGCGCTGAAAAAGTTCGCCACCATATCGCCCGACAGCGGCCAATCTTTGCGCGCGTGCTGGACTTCACAGGGTCGAATGCCGCAAGCGTTGTGGATAACGCAGAATGGCTGATGAAAATTGGGTACATCGAAATGTTGCGCGATGTCGGAAAGTTTTTCTCCGTGAATCAAATGGTCGCACGTGATTCAGTCGCAACTCGATTGACAGAACGCGAGCAAGGGATTTCATACACCGAATTCAGTTACATGATTTTGCAGGCGTATGACTTTTTACACTTGTATCAAACTGCAGGATGTACCGTGCAAATTGGTGGTGCGGATCAGTGGGGAAATATTTGTTCTGGTATTGATTTGATTCGGCGCATCTCGAGCGGTGACGCGTATGGAATTACGAATCAGTTGGTCACCAAGTCTGACGGAACAAAAATTGGTAAGTCAGAATCTGGAGCGATCTATTTGAATGCCGACAGAACGAGTCCATATCGATTTCATCAGTTCTGGATGAACGCCGCCGATGACGATGCGCTCAAATTTCTGAAGTGGTTCACGTTCTTGTCGCATGAGAAAATCGAGTCGATTTCTCTGACGCACAAGAGCGATCCTGCGGCAAGGCTTGCCCAGAAAACTGTGGCGGATGAACTGACGACAATGGTGCATGGAGAAACCGAAACGCAAAGAGCTGGCCTTTGCGCAAAGGCCTTGTTTGGAGGGGATATTCGGACGCTTGATGAGCAATCAGCAATCGACGTGGCGGCGGATCTTCCTGGTCCTCGATTGACCCGAGATGCACTTGTGGAAAGTGGAAAACTCGTGGTCGACCTGCTTGTGGAATCTGGTCTCGCTTCGAGCAAGCGAGAAGCAAGAGAATTTCTTGAAACTGGAGCGGTCCAAGTCAATGGAGAGCGGGTGACATTGGAAAGTCGAGTTGCCGCAGATTCGCTTCTGCATGGATCGTTCGCCTTCATTCGGCGTGGGAAGCGAAATTGGGCAGTCGCTGAATTCGCAAAGTGATTTGTGGATAGCATCGTCTGAATGGCTGCAACCGCAGGAACATACGAACTCGGACGTTTTTCTGGTGAGTGCGCAAAATCGCATGCTCCCATTCTTGCACACCAAGAATTTGTCGCATCTCTTGTCGACGCACTCGATGAAGAGGGTCGTCCAATTCTGAAGCGTTTGGATTTCGCAGCGGCTGCTTGGGACGACGGCACGCGGCCCGATGGATTAGTTTGTTTCTGGAGATCAAGCGCGCCTGAACCTGGAGAGAAGCGCCAGATGTTCGTCGATGACGAGACATTGCTCGAGATGGTGCAGCGCATGGAAGAAGAGACGGATTCGCGGCGTCGCGCCTTCCGATGGATTCTTGCGCTTGTTCTGCTGCGAAGAAAGATGCTGAAGTTGGATGGCATTGTGCATGAGGGCGAAACTGAATATTGGGCATTTCGACCGCGGGGGTCAGATCCGACATCGACGCCTATTCGCATCCCAAATCCTGGCATTCGCGAAGAAGAAATGCGTGAACTCGCCGATCAATTGGGCGACATTATTCGCGCGGACGCATGATTTGTTCGCGTGTGTTTTCGCCCAACTTGTTGGCAATCGGTTGCCTGCTCTGCGCAATTGGGTGTCATCCTCAGGCAGTTCTTGTTCCCAGACCAGAAGGCATTTCGCCCACAGCGGCTGATTTTGTTGCGGCTCAGCAGCAGCGACTTCTTGCAGTTCCTTCGCTCGCGCTGAGAGGCCATGCAGAATTGCGTTGGAACGATACAACGGGAGGTCACTTTGATGATGGTGATTTTGATCTGATCCTTCGACCTCCAACAGAATTGAGCATGCGTGTCAGCAAATTGGGTGAAAAGTTTTTATGGGTCGGCGGCGGCGGCGGTCAATCTTGGATTGTCTTGCCACGCGAAAATCCTTCGCGTGCAATTCTGCGCGATTGGCCAAGCGCGCCATCAGTTGGCGGTGTTCGAAAGGGAGTGTCCGTTGTTGGAATTGGCGGGCTTGGCGGATTGGGCGAACTGATGGAACCTGCACGATTGATTGAAGCACTCGGACTTGCGTCCACAAGTGCGAGCGAAATCTCAAGTGTGACGTGGAGTGAAGCGCGTGGAGCATGGGCTTTCACGCTGCCGAATCGTCGTCTCTATGCACGTGGAGAAAGCCTTCTTCCAGTCGGATGTGATTGGATGGACGCCACTTCACAAGTGATCGCAACATGCACGCTGGATGGATTTGACTGGATGCGTGGCGATCGTCCAGGTGGATCGCCTGCAAGTTCTGTGCAGGCATTGGTGTCAACCCGACTGCAGTTTTCGGTTTGGGCTGCAGGACGCCACAAACAAGATGGTTCGGCAGATGGAGAACTATCCCTTTCTGCCGAAGTTCCAACTTTCGGCGGGGATAAGATCAAAACTCAGCTCTTCAACTGGGAAGATGTGAAGGCTGCGCTGCGACCCGAAGTAATCGAAGGACCTAAACCATGAATGTACGTCTTTGTTTCATCATCATTTGCACTCTGTTTTGCTCGACTTCCTTTGCGGCAGATTCTGCGCCCACATTAGTGGTCGCAAGTTCTCGCTCGCATCTTTGGATCGCAGTTCCAACGGATTCTGGATGTCGTATTGTTCATCATGCGTTGGAAATGGACGGGCCATATTTGCGCGAGGTCGCAACGCTTCCAACACTTCCCATTGCCCTCGCTGCACGCGAGAATCAGTTGGCAATCATTATGCCTCCGTCGGGGATACCGCTGACGAGTCCGGTCTATTCGCTGACGACGAATCGCAATCCGGCAACTGGGGCTTTCTATTACCAGCCTTATGGTCGATTCGATGTTCTTCCGAGCATTGATTCTGCTTCGAAAATCAGCAACGCCGTGCTGGACATGAACGCAGTTCTTGCGCTGATTCCTGGAGAAAAGCAGGAGTTGATTCGCGCAGGATCGATGTCGTGGTCGAATGTTCCACTTCCACAAAGTGCCAATATGCATTCAACACTTGCGCCTTGGTCCGGTCTTGGCGGATCGATGGAGTGGGCGATTCTGTGTGTTGATGGTGACGATCTTGTCACTTGGACATCATCGACTGATTCAGTTGGAGGTTGGTCGCAAGCACGCTGGCCTGCTGCAGGAGTTGGTTTTGAAATGGTGATTGGTGGCACAAATCGCCCAGCAATATTGACTATGGAAGCTGCCGGAACATTCGCAATTGTGTATCCGACGAGCAGTGGCCTTCGGACATTGGGTTCGATCTCTGTGCCGACGCAGCCATGGTCAATCGTGGGACTTGGGAATACTTTTCAGATCGTCTCCACAGACAAAGAGGGCGCAGTTCATCTCACATCGATTGATTCAATCAGTGGATTGGCGAGCGCAGATGAAGTGCTCTCTGCGCAACCAACAACAACCGGCGATTGGATTCATCTTCCATTCATCGGAGCACTGACGATTGGAATGTTGCTTGCGGGATTTATCGTTCGTCCACCTCTCGAGCCTCCGCATCAAATGTCAGGTGGATGGATCGCTCTTCCAATGTTTCGACGCATCGCAGCGCTTGCAATTGACTTGATTCCAGGCGCAATCTTCGCACTGTGGATCACTGGCGCGCGGGTTGAAGAATTGATGTCGATGCCTTCATGGACTCCAGATTTAGCGCTTGCTGCACCCGCGTCAATTATGCTGGGATTTACAGGTATTTGGTGCGGAATCTTCGAAGTTGTGCTTCGCGCAACACCAGGGAAATTCATTTTCGGCGGCAGAATTGTGCGCGCACCAGATGGCGGAACAGATATGCGTGCAGGAGTGGGGCGATCACTCTTGCGCGCTCTGTTGAAAACCGTTGTTCTCTTTGCGCCAGCGCTTGGATTTCTTGCCTTTGTTCATCCACTGCAACAAGGATTGCCAGAAACACTCTCAAAGACTGTCGTGGCAAGACGCGACTAATGTGATCGCTGTTTCATTTTCGCAGGCAGCTCTGATCAAGTCTTTGTGATTTGCGGCGAATGCCATCCACCTGGAGGAAGCAGCCAATCGTTGCCGATTTCTGGTCCCCATGTTCCGCATGCATATTCGTGTGCAGGAACAACCGCATCAAGAACTGGATCCATAACGCGCCAACATTCGTCAACGCTGTCTTCGCGTGCAAAGAGTGTTCCATCGCCGCGCAACGCATCGCCAAGGAGACGCTCATATGGAGTCATCTCGTCGGATTGCTGATCGATTGCGAGAAGTTCAAGTTGCTCGCCGATCATGCGCTCGCCATCAACTTTGACTTCTGCGTTCAGTCCGATTTCAATTCTTGGAGTGATCTGAAATCGCATGAAATTGCGGCTTGGAGGCAGGGGTTCGCTGAAGACAACCTGCGGCGGCCGATGGAATTCGACGCGAACTTCAGTGGCGCTCACGGGCATATTCTTTCCAGCTCGAATATAAATTGGAACGCCTGACCAACGCCAATTATCGATTTGCAAACGAACTGCTGCGTATGTTTCTGTCGTTGACTTAGGAGACACGCCAGGTTCTTTCAGAAATCCGCTGAATTGACCACGCACAATGTCAGTTGGGGTCAGTGTCCGAACGGATCGGAAGAGTTTGACTTGTTCGTCGCGCGTTCGTTCGGTGTTTTCCCAGTTTGGCGCTTCCATGCAGAGGAAACCGACGACTTGCATCAAGTGATTTTGGATGACATCGCGCAGTGCGCCAGTCGCGTCATAAAAACTTCCACGACCTTCGACGCCGAATGATTCAGCCATCGTGATTTGGATTTGGCGAACATGGTGTCGATTCCAAATTGGTTCCAAAAACGCATTCGCAAATCGGAAATACAAGATGTTCTGAACGGCTTCTTTGCCGAGATAATGATCGATTCTAAAGATCGAAGTTTCATCGAATACTGCATGCAAAAGGGCATTGAGTTCGGTTGCAGTTTTTCGATTATGCCCGAATGGCTTTTCGACAACGACACGCGCACCTTTGGCACAACCCGAAGTTCCAAGATGGGAAGAAACAGGACCAAACAACGAAGGTGGAATTGCGAGATAATGCAGAGGAGACTGTGCATTGCCTATCTCCTTGCGAACATTGGCAAATGTCGTGGGGTCCGAGTAATCCCCGTCGACATAACGCAGGAGATCGCACATTTTCTTGAACGCAACTTCGTCCACGCCGCCACCGAATTTCTCGATGCCATCACGCGCACGCACCTTCAATTGCTCGAGCGTCATTCCGCTTTTTGCTACGCCGACGATCGGGACATTCAACACGCCGCGACGAACAAGAGATTGCAGGGCAGCAAAGGTTTTCTTGTGGGCAAGATCACCAGTGGCGCCGAAAAACACCATTGCATCAGCAGGAATATGATTCGCCATATCAGGATCCTTTTTTGTCCGCAGACGTTTCCGCAGGTTTTTCCAAGTGCCCGCCAAAGCCCATGCGCATTGCAGAGCAAACCTTGTTTGCGAAGTCGGATTGCCCGCGGCTTTCGAATCGATCCATCAATGCTGCGCTGAGAACATGAACAGGAACGCCTTCTTCAATCGCAGCAAGAATCGTCCAGCGGCCTTCGCCAGAATCAGAGACTCGCCCAGCGAATGTGGTGAGATCCTTATCGCTTGCAAATGCCTGCGCAGTCAGATCCAAGAGCCATGATGCGATCACGCTGCCTCGGCGCCAGACTTCGGTCACTTCTGGAAGGTCGAATTGGTACATGAAATCACTTGGATCTCGCAGGGGAGTTGTTTCTGCGTCGATTTCGCGCGTGTGCATTCCTGCATCTGCGTGACGCAGGATATTCAAGCCCTCGGCATAGGCAGCCATCATTCCATATTCAATTCCGTTGTGAACCATCTTGACAAAATGGCCTGCCCCAGAAGGTCCGCAATGCAGATAGCCCTGTTCAGCAGTTCCCTTTGACTTACGTCCAGGAGTTGGAGGTGCGCTTGCTTTGCCCGGAGCAAGTGCGCTGAAAATTGGATCCATGCGAGTGACGACTTTCACGTCGCCACCAATCATCTGTGAATAGCCGCGTTCGAGTCCCCAGACGCCGCCGGAAGTTCCGCAGTCGACATAGTGCATTTTCTTTTCAGCAAGAACCTTTGAGCGGCGAATGTCATCCTTGTAATAGGAATTTCCGCCGTCAATGATGGCATCGTCTGCTGAAAGCAGGGGGAGAAGTTCGTTGATGGACTGATCAACATAAGCCGCTGGAATCATCAGCCAAACGTGGCGTGGTCCAGTGAGTTTTTTTGTCAAATCCGCAAGGCTGGTTGCACCAACAGCACCAGCTTTGACTAGTTCTGCAATCGCTTCAGCGCTGCGATCAAAGACCACCACTTGATGTCCAGCTTTCAAGAGGCGAAGTGTCATATTCGCGCCCATACGTCCGAGTCCAATCATTCCTAATTGCATTTTGATATCTCCCAGTGTTGATCGTGGTGAAGTGCTGATATAAAGAATGGGAAGAGTAGCGATATTTTGGGGAGGTGTTTTTCCAAGCCTTGCTATGATCGACTACTCGACAGAATATTTTCTGACATAAAGTTTTTATGGAGTCATGATTGGCACGAAAAGAACGAAAAAAAATAGGTGAACTGCTGGTTGAAGCTGGCGTTGCGACGGTCGCAAAGATCGAAGAGGCTGTTGCAACTGCAAAGAGTTCACGCAAGCGAACTGGAGAAGTCCTTGTCGAAATGAACGTTTGTTCTGACGAGGATGTCGCACGCGCGCTTGGGCGTCAGTTCGGGATGGAATTTGTGAATCTCGAGCGGCCCGAGGGATTGAATCGAGTCAACAAAAAATTACTCAGTGAAGATCAGATCAAGAAGTTCCTCATTCTGCCGCTCGACGAAAAGGTCGGGAATACGATGAAGATTCTCATTCATGATCCGATGGATCTGGATGCTCTCACTGCCTTGCAGTTTCGTTTGAATTGCCAATTCGAAAAATTCATTACCAGCCGCACTCAGTTGCGCGACTTTGTCGAAGGTGGAAAGTCTGCTTCGAGTTTGTTAAACAAGATGTCAGTCGTGACTGCTTCGATCACGCAAACGCATGACCGAACGAAAGACAGCAGTCAGGATCGTTCGAGTCAAGATAAATCGCAAGATGCTTCGGTCGATCGAGACAAGCTTCAGAAAATTGATGAAGGTGCGCTGAAGGTTGTAGATCGAATGATCATCAACGCAGTGACAAATCGAGCGAGTGATATTCACATCGAGCCGATGAAAACATCTGTCCGTCTGCGTTTTCGCATCGACGGTTCCTGCATTGATATCACTCCTCCCATCCCGAAGAAACTGCAAAGTTCGGTCATCGCACGCATTAAGTTGATGGCCGGAATCAACATTTCGGAACGGCGAATTCCGCAAGACGGCCGCATCAAGTTTTCAGTCGAAGGTTCACCGATCGATTTCCGCGTCAGTTCATGTCCGGCAATCTGGGGAGAGAGCATTGTCTTGCGAATTTTGCGCCCAGAATCCGCGCGAATTGGGCTTCTCAATCTTGGACTGCAACAGGACACTCTGGATACTTTCAACAAAGTCATTCGTCGTCCAAACGGAATTTTTCTTGTGACTGGCCCGACAGGTTCTGGAAAAACGACGACGCTCTATTCCGCGCTGAATGATCTCAATCGTCCTGATAAGAAGATCATCACAGCAGAAGATCCAGTGGAATTTTCTTTCAAGGGGATCAATCAGGTTCAAGTGCGCGAGAGCATTGGCTTGACATTCCCAATCATTCTGAAGTCCATGTTGCGCCAAGCGCCCAATGTGATTCTCGTCGGAGAAATTCGAGATCGTGAAGTTGCGGATATTGCCATTCAGGCTGCGCTCACTGGGCATTTAGTTTTTTCCACGCTCCACACAAATGACGCTGCAAGCGCAATCACACGTCTTGTCGACATGGGTGTAAAGCCGTTCCTTGTTGCCAGTTCGATTCAAGCAGTCTTGGCTCAGCGACTTGCGCGCATTTTGTGTTCTGATTGCAAAGTCATAGACGAAAATCCAGATACAAGCTGGTTAAGGATGGCCGGCATCACCGCCGAAGAAGCGGGTCGGAGCACATTGATGAAGCCTGTTGGATGTCCAAAGTGTTCGCACACTGGATATCACGGTCGCCGAGGCGTCTATGAAATGATGGTTATGAATACGGAAATCCGAGATCTTGCATTTCAGCGCGCCACGGTCACGAAGATTCGACAAGCAGCGGTACGGGCGGGAATGCGAACGCTTTTGGGCGACGGCAAAATTAAGGTGCTCAACGGTATGACGACAGCGGATGAGGTCGCAAAATTCGCACAGGCGGATATTGCCTCGTAAGTGTTCGAGTCAATTTGATGGTGTGTTCGGCAGAATGTTCAATGTAAGGAGTCTTTTTAATGTCATCTGGTGAAATCACAAGCGGGCCAACAACGACCGAAAGTTCGATGCAGATCGATCGGCTGCTCGATACGGTTGTTCGGCAGGGTGCATCCGATTTGCACATCAG